>NZ_JAHEVU010000002.1:0-809493 GCF_018597345.1 Enterobacter quasimori
TGAAACGCCGTAGCGCCGATGGTAGTGTGGGGTCTCCCCATGTGAGAGTAGGGAACTGCCAGGCATCAATTAAGAAGAACCCCGTACCGAAAGGTACGGGGTTTTTTGCTTTTGGATCTTCTCTTAATTATCCTTTCACCTGATCGCTTATCCTGCTAATGGAATGTGTGATCTTCATCGCAATTTCTATTATAACAAAATTATAACATTTCATTTACGAGGCGAGCGAGTCTTTCTGGACTCAACACGCCGCTGTTTATGGCAGGAGCATAATCACAATGACAGAAAGCATTGCATCAAACGGGACGCTGGCCAACAGTGATACCCGCAGAAGGGTATGGGCAATCGTCAGTGCCTCTTCAGGGAACTTGGTTGAATGGTTCGACTTTTACGTCTACTCATTCTGTTCGCTTTATTTCGCACATATCTTCTTTCCTTCGGGAAACACCACAACGCAGTTGCTACAAACGGCAGGGGTATTCGCTGCAGGATTCTTGATGCGACCCATCGGGGGCTGGCTGTTTGGCCGCATAGCGGATCGCCGTGGCCGAAAGGCATCCATGCTGATTTCAGTTTGTATGATGTGTTTTGGTTCTCTGGTGATCGCCTGCTTGCCAGGATACGAAACGATTGGTACATGGGCACCAGCGCTACTATTGCTGGCTCGCTTATTCCAGGGGCTATCTGTCGGCGGCGAATACGGTACCAGCGCGACGTACATGAGTGAGATTGCACTGGAAGGCCGTAAAGGTTTTTACGCCTCATTCCAGTACGTCACGCTAATTGGTGGTCAGCTGTTGGCCATCCTTGTCGTGGTGATCCTGCAGCAGATTTTGACGGATGAACAGCTTCACACCTGGGGATGGCGAATTCCTTTCGCCATGGGCGCTGTACTGGCTATCGTCGCACTTTGGCTGCGTCGTCAGTTAGATGAAACCTCTCAGAAGGAAGTCAGAACGCTGAAGGAGGCGGGAACATTCAAAGGGTTATGGCGTAACCGCAAAGCTTTCCTGATGGTGCTGGGCTTTACTGCGGGCGGCTCTCTCAGTTTTTACACTTTCACCACTTATATGCAGAAGTATCTGGTGAACACTACAGGTATGCATGCGAATGTCGCCAGCGTTGTCATGACGGTGGCTTTATTTGTCTTTATGCTCATACAACCGCTCATCGGAGCGCTCTCGGATAAGATGGGTCGACGTACATCGATGCTTATTTTTGGCGGCTTATCTGCATTATGTACCGTCCCCATTTTGACTGCGCTTCAGCATGTTTCCTCACCGTATGCGGCATTTGCGCTGGTGATGGTGGCGATGGTGATCGTCAGTTTCTATACCTCGATCAGCGGCATACTCAAGGCGGAAATGTTCCCGGCTCAGGTTCGTGCGCTGGGGGTTGGGCTTTCGTATGCAGTGGCGAATGCGATTTTTGGCGGGTCTGCGGAATACGTTGCCCTGTCGCTTAAATCATGGGGCAGTGAAACAACGTTTTTCTGGTATGTCACGGTAATGGGGGCTCTGGCTTTCATCGTGTCCCTGATGCTGCACCGCAAGGGCAAAGGCATTCGACTTTAATAATGCGCCATCTGCCACACGGCATAGCCGGTCGTTGCGCCGGCAACATCCCAGGCAAAATCTTTCCAGCTCCAGCCGCTCCCTGCGGGGCGGCTGTCCCAAAGCTCTTTTGATGCTCCCAGGCCTACTGAAAACATAAGGCCGATTGCCGCACTCCGATCCCTGCTGTATCCCTGATGTTGCGCATACTCATTACCGGCAGCGGACAACATGGCAGAAGCGATAAAGTGTTGGGCTTTATCCTGACCCGACCAGCTGTCGTTAGCCATGTGGCTACATCCTGTCAGGCACAGGAGAGCGAATAAGAGAGGGATGCGCATTAACGAACTCCATAAAAAAGCCCTGCTAATGACAGGGCCTGAACATTACAGAATACGGCTGATAAGGCGATCTATCCGGATCCGACGTAAACGACGAATAAGCTTACGGACTTTCACAGGATAATCGGCAATGCTCTGCAGATCGCGGTAATGGCGAACGACGGTGGTATGAGTACGAATCAATTCCAGCTCGCGCTCGCGTTTCGCGGCTAATTCATGCTGCGGATCGTGGATCAAAATGGCATTTTCCAGATCCAGGCGCCAGGCGCGTGGATTCAGATTATTGCCTGTCAGCAGCATCCACTCATCGTCGACCCACATGCCTTTCAGATGGTAACTGTTGTCTTCATCTTTCCAGAGACGCACAACCAGCTGGTCAGTGTTGACGTAATACTGTAAGCGGCTCAGGAAACGGCGAAGGTTAATCTCATAGAGATAAGGCAGTGCACCAATGATTTTGAACGGCTGATCTTCGGGAATGAAGAAGTCGTTTGCCGTTTTATCACCCACGATGATTTCCACTTTTTTACCCTCACGCAGCAGCTGAATGATATTACGCACCAGCACGGCAGGAAGGTTAAAGTACGGTGTGCAGATGGTCAGTTTCTGCTCCGCACACGGCATCAAATGGAAAATGGTCTTGTTCAGCAGGCTCGATTTGCCTAAACCGACTAATGGCGTAACGGAAAGCTCTTCGTTATTGGCATCGCCCTGAAAATGATACACCGCATCGCGCAGCTCCTGACGGAAAGAGCGAACATCATTTTTGATTTCGGGGCTTTTAGGTCGATGAGGATCGTCGAGACGGTTCACGCCACGGCCATGGACCAGGTGTCTGTCAACCCAATTAAACATGATATCCGCCATCTGCGCATTACGAATCAGATGGTAGCGGTCATATCGATATTTATCGAGCTGATGGAGGTAAACGTCATTCAGACTCGCGCCGCTGTAGAGGACGCAATCATCGATAATAAAGCCTTTGAAATGCAGAACGCCGAGTGCTTCACGGGTATTGACCGGTACACCATAAACCGGCACATCAACGCCAGGGTTCTCCTGCGCCGTGCGGCAATACCAGTCAGCATTCGTGTTAGACGCCGCTGCACCAATACGGCCGCGCTGTGCACGGTGCCAGTCAACCAGAACGCGAACATCCAGCTCCGGACGTTGACGCTTAGCTTCATAGAGCGCGTTCAGGATCGCGCGCCCGCCTTCATCTTGTTCAAGATACAGCGCCACAATACAAATACGTCGCGTAGCGCTGGCGATCTTTTCCAGGAGCGTCTCCCGAAAATGAGCGGGAGCGTAAAAGAACTCTACATCATCAACTGACTGAGAAATCTTCGGTAGTTGAGCAAGGTGTTGTTGATGTTTATTACGCTTGAATTTTGACAACATCACAGTGCGTTTCTTCTCTGTTCATTGAAGGGTTGTCTGTAGCATGCAAACAACATAAGCGGACAATGATACCCCAGTGCTATCAAAAGTGGGTAACATTTCCAGTAGGTTACTCTTGTTTATCTGCTGATGTCAGGGGGAGTGACAAGGCCACAATCCCTTCGTCCAGCTGAATATCCACGTCAAAACCCAGTTTGCGCGCCAGAGTGACCATACCGCGATTGTTGGGCATAGTAATGCCATTCAGGCGTAGCAATCCGTGATCTCGCGTATAACTGATGAGTTTTTCCAGCAGCCGTCTCCCCAGGCCCAGGCCTTTTAGATCAGAGCGTACCAGTACGGCAAACTCCGCATCGATATTATCCGGATCCGAAATAGCACGGGTCACGCCGAGGATCTCATCACTCTGCCCGGAACGCCGTACGGCCACAAACGCCATTTCTCGATCGTAGTCGATCTGCGTCATATTGGCTAAATCATCATGAGTGAATTCATTGATCTCGCTAAAGTAGCGGTAGTAAAGATCTTCTTTGGTCACCTGAGAAATGAATGTGCGCAGCTGCGGCTCATCTTCCGGCAGAATAGGGCGGAAGAGCGCGCGTTCGCCGTTTTTCATCTCCACCCATTCTTCGAGGTGTAAGGGATAAGGGCGGATCGCCAGACGGCTCTCCCTGTCTCCTGTGAATGGCGCAATATCCAGCGTGACATCCAACGCGATAAACTCATTGCCGGAGGCGAGCAGGGGATGAATATCCAACCGCTGAATCTCCGCACAATCCACTATCAGGTTAGACACCTGCACCAGGAACTGGCTTAATCCGGCAATATCAAGCGGGCGCAGGGCGCTCCGGCCACGGATTTTTTTGCTCTTTATCGCCTGTATTATCAGATAGCGTGCCAGATTCATATTCAACGGCGGTAATGCTACCACCGCCTGCTCTTCAGGTCGCCAGTCAACGCCGCCTTCACCCAGCATAATCAGCGGCCCAAAGACCGGATCGTGTTCAATCACCACGCGGAGCTCCTGGGCGCCTGCTCGGTTAGCCATGCTTTGCACAAGAAGGCCATGGATCCGGGCCTGCGGCCAGGCCATTTTGACGCGGTCGAAAATGGCATCTGCTGCTTGCTGCACTTCCACTGCCGTGCGTAAGTACAACATTACGCCCTGAACATCCGACTTATGTGGGATATCCGGCGAGCGAAGCTTCAGGGCAACCGGGTAGCCAATTTGCTCAGCGATATGGACGGCCTCCGCGCTGTCGCTGGCGATCCATGTCGGCAGCGTTTGCATGCCGTAACTGCCGAGAACGGGCTGTACCTCATGCGTGTCGAGCGAGGTCGCCCCCTCTTCGATAGCCTGCTGCAGCAGTCGGTGGACGTCGACGGCATTCGCAGTCAGGTTACCCGGTAAGGCCGGGGTTTCACGCAGTTGCTTCTGGTTACGACGGTATTCCACCATGTGCATAAATGCGGTGATAGTCCCTTCTGGTGTGCGATACGTCGGCAACCCGGATTCACTGAAAAGCCGTCGTGCCTCCTGAGAGGAAAATTCACCGCACCAGTTGGTGAGCACGGTAACGTATTTGCCGCGCGGATGATTACGCACAGCGTCAATGAGCGCTCGCGCGCTTTCAGTACCAGGCGCAACCGCACTGGGCGAGTGGATGATCATGAGCGCGTCGAAATCCTGGCTGTCCAGCAAAATAGAAATAGCCTTTATATAGCGCTCGCTGCTGGCATCATCGCGTAAATCCAGCGGGTTGCCTGGAGCGACGCTAACGGGTAATGCCTCACGCAGACGTTGCAGCGTCTCTTCGCCGAGCGTAGCCAGCTTACCGTTGCGTAGCCAAAGCTCATCCAGTGCCAGCGCTGCAGGTGCCGCGCCATTGCTGACAATCATTAGCTTTTCGCCGCGTAACGGACGCATATGGCTCAGCGTCTCAACGGCGGAAAAAAGCTCGTGCGTATCCTGCACCCGAAGTAAACCGGCACGCTGGATCGCGGCATCCCACGCGGGATCCATACCTGAATGCGAATTCAGCAAACGCTGCGCCTCCGGGCTACGTCCACTTTTGATGACCAGGATCGGTTTATTGCGCGATGCGCTACGCGAAGCTGACACAAAGCGACGGGCATCGCTTAAGTGCTCAAGGTAGAGAAGAATCGCGCTGGTTTTACTGTCTCTGGCCAGGAAATCCAGCAGCTCATCTACGTCGATATCGAGGCTATCACCCAGAGCGATGAAGTAGGAGAATCCCATCTCACGCTGCTGCGCCCAGTCGAGAATGGTGTTCGATACGGCTGCCGACTGCGAAATAAAGGCGAGTTTGCCTTTGCGGATTGGCACCGGGGAGAAGCTGGCATTCAGTCCTTGCCATGGTGCGAGCAGTCCCAGACTGTTTGGCCCCAGAATACGCATCTGAAAGCGACCGGCACAGGCCAGGAGTTCTCGCTGCTGTTCAGGAGGTGAGGAGAGAATAATGCAGGTTTTACACCCTTTTTGGCCAAGCGACTCCAGTAAGTCCAGATTCCGTTGCGCATGCGTACAGATGATAGCGAGGTCGGGAACGAAGGGCAGGCTCTGAACATCTGGCCACGCAAGTACCCCCTGAACGGCCTTATAAGCAGGGGTGACGGGCATGACAGGGCCATTAAATCCGCCAGCCAGCAGGTTACGCATCATCAGGTAACCCGCACGATCCGGTTTCATGGAGGCGCCAATAACGGCAATGGATTTAGGTCGTAGTAGCGCTTCTAACCCTCGCTGGCTCATGCAACTCTCCTGTGAATGCAAGCGGCCTGATGATTTTAAACGCTTTCTGCCTCGGCTGCTGTGACGCTGCCCTTATGAACGGTTTTTCCTGCAAGGTAACGCTCGCGGAAACAGGAAAAATGGCTGCCTAACGCGCTGGCGGCCTGGGTATCTCCGGCCAGATCCAGTAGCGCAATTGCCACTTCCGCCGTGCAATATTGCCCGTCAGCATGGGCTTCACGCAGGCGATAGGCCGAGACGCGAGACAAATCGACTGAAATCACCGGTAAAGCATCCAGATAGGGGCTTTTGCGGAACATTTTTCGCGCTTCGGTCCAGGTGCCGTCCAGCATAATAAACAGCGGCGGCTTACCGGATGGCGGCGCAGAAAGAACCTGGCGCTGTTCTCCCGCGTAGGAGGCCGGGAAAACCACCATTGGCTGATAGTCGGGGTTTGTGACTAAATCGAGCAGTGCCTGAGGGGGGTCTGTACGAGACCATTGAAACGCGGCGGTATTCGGCAAAATATCGGCGATAAGACGCCCCGTATTGCTGGGCTTCATCGGCTCGGTATCGAACATGACGAGACAAAAACGGCTTTCCGCCGTACTCGGGGTAAGCGTCTCGCAGAGGCAAACCTTCAGCGGCAGCAGGCAGCGCTGACAGCGCCGGATACGGTTGCCGCGGGCAAGGAACGGGCGCGTGGCGCGCGCAAGGCGTTCGGCGCGTAATTGGAGAACAGCGTTATCAGTCATGGGCGAAATGCAGGAAAAACCCTATTTTCGCAGAGGCGAGTACGGGGCACAAGATGTGCCCCACGAATGTTACAGCGACTCGTTTAACCAGCTTTCAAATGGCGCTTTCGGAACTGCGCCGTTGAGCATGTCGATCACTTCACCATTTTTGAAAATCATAATGGTCGGGATGCTGCGAATACGAAAACGTGCGCTCAGTTCGCGCTCGGCTTCGGTGTTCACCTTAACGAACCGCATTTTTCCGCTACGCTCTTCGGCCACGTCTTCGAAGATCGGTGCAAAGCTGCGGCAGGGGCCGCACCACGGTGCCCAGAAATCGACCACCACAGGAAGATCGTCCTTGAGGAGTTTGTCCAGCGTAGCACCCGTCGCGTTAATGACATCGCCATCAAACAATTCATGGCCACAACGTCCGCATTTCGCACCATCTTCCATCCGATCGTCCGGAATGCGGTTAAGAGCCTGACAGTTGGCACATACGGTATTCATAACTAACCTCTGATAGAGCCGTGGGACAGCGGCAGAACGCCGATAATGTTTCTAATATGTTACATATTATCAATGAGCCTGTTTGAAACAACAATGCGTTTTATTCAATGAGAACAATAGTCACAGGCTTTTGTACGAAATTATGGCTATGCGCTGGCACATCGGGTAATCTGCGCGCTTCGCGCAGCGCTGGTGGAGAAAAGCATGAACGACGAAATGAAAAATAAAAGCGGCAAGGTCAAAGTGATGTATGTCCGCAGTGATGATGACTCTGATAAACGCACCCAAAATCCGCGTACCGGAAAAGGTGGCGGGCGTCCGGCGTCTTCTCGTGCAGACGGTGGCCGTCGCCCCGCCCGCGATGACAGAAACAACCGCGGTGATGACCGCAAACGTGATGACCGCAAGCGTGACGATCGCAAACGCGATGACCGTCCGCGGGATGACTTCTCACGTGATAACGCCTCCCCGTGGCGCACCGTTTCTCGCGCCCCTGGCGATGAGGCGCCAGAAAAAGCCGATCACGGCGGTATCAGCGGTAAGAGCTTTATCGACCCGGAAGTGCTGCGCCGTCAGCGTGCGGAAGAGACCCGCGTGTACGGCGAGAATGCCTGTCAGGCCCTGTTCCAGAGCCGTCCTGAGTGTATCGTCCGCGCCTGGTTTATCCAGAGCGTGACTCCGCGCTTCAAAGAAGCGCTGCGCTGGATGGCCGCGAACCGCAAAGCCTACCACGTTGTGGATGATGCCGAGCTGACCAAAGCGTCCGGTACCGAACACCACGGCGGCGTCTGCTTCCTGATCAAAAAACGTAACGGCACCACCGTTCAGCAGTGGGTCAGCCAGGCGGATGCCGATGACTGCGTGCTGGCGCTGGAAGACGTGGGCAACCCGCACAACCTGGGTGCGATGATGCGCAGCTGCGCGCACTTTGGCGTGAAAGGCGTACTGCTGCAGGATGCCGCGCTGCTGGAATCCGGCGCCGCGATCCGTACTGCGGAAGGCGGAGCCGAGCACGTACAGCCGATCACCGGCGACAGCGTGCTGGATGCCCTTGAGCAGTTCCGTAAAGCGGGCTATTCCATCGTGACCACCTCGAGCCACGCCGGTACGCCGCTGTTTAAAGCGACGCTGCCACGTAAGATGGTGTTGGTGTTAGGTCAGGAACGCGATGGTCTGTCTGATGCAGCGCTCTCCAGTGCGGATCTGAGCGTCTCTATCGACGGAACAGGCAACGTGGAAAGTCTGAACGTTTCCGTTGCAACCGGCGTGCTGCTGGCCGAGTGGTGGCGTCAGAATAAGGCATAAGCCTCTTCATGTGCCGGGCCTGACCCGGCACATTCAAACCCTACTCGCTCTCTGCCGGTAACACAGGCATCCAGTCAATGGGCGTTTCGCCACGTTTTTCCAGCCATTCATTCGCCAGAACAAAATGATTACTGCCAAAGAAACCGCGATGGGCAGACAGCGGTGACGGGTGCGGTGCTTTCAACACGTGATGACGCTGGCGATCGATAATCGCTCCTTTCTTCTGCGCATGCGATCCCCAGAGTAAAAACACCACTCCTTCACGATGCTCGTTGATCAGGCTGATGACTTTATCGGTGAACGTCTCCCAGCCCAGGCTGGCGTGCGAGTGCGCCTGGCCCGCCCTTACGGTGAGTACCGTGTTCAATAACAGCACGCCCTGGCGCGCCCAGCTTTCCAGGTAGCCGTGGTTTGGCCGGGTAAACCCGGGCACGGTTCCCTCAAGCTCTTTATACATGTTGAGCAGAGAAGGGGGGATCGCCACGCCCGGACGGACGGAAAACGCCAGTCCATGCGCCTGTCCCGGGCCGTGATAGGGATCCTGGCCCAGAATAACCACTTTCACATCGCTCAGTTCGGTATAGCGAAAGGCGTTGAACACATCTTTCTGCGGCGGGTAAATCGTCTGTCCGGACTGGCGCTCAGCCGCAACGGTGCTGAGCGTATTGATAAAATAAGGCTGCTGCTTTTCTTCTGCCAGCACGTCATGCCAGGTTAAAGGTGTTGTCATCTCGCTCTCCTGCGAATCTCAATCTGTGACTAGCTTACCTGTTTAACCCCGGTGATCAAAATGACACGCTGAAATGTGCGCTAAGTGGCTAAATTTATTTTGAAAAGATGCAGGGCAAGTTGAATTGGTAAGGCTGTTAAATTGATCTAAAACAATAAATTCAAACCACACTCTTTATGTGGTTGGTGTTTTTGTTGATTTAAATCAATAAATCACCGGGGTGTGAATGATATATATACACACAAGAAACAATGGTTTTACCAATTGGCCGCGTGAGGCCGACATCAGTTAATGTAGCCTAGGGAGGCAACACATGATTACAGGTATCCAGATTACTAAAGCTGCAAATGACGATCTGCTCAACTCTTTCTGGCTGCTGGACAGCGAGAAAAACGAAGCGCGCTGCGTCGTGGCGAAAGCGGGTTTTGCTGAAGATGAAATCGTGCCGGTGAGCAAACTGGGCGAAATCGAATACCGTGAAATCCCAATGGAAGTGAAACCAGAAGTGCGCGTGGAAGGTGGTCAGCACCTGAACGTAAACGTACTGCGCCGCGAAACGCTGATGGACGCGGTTGAACACCCAGAAAAATACCCACAGCTGACTATCCGCGTGTCCGGCTATGCGGTTCGCTTTAACTCACTGACTCCAGAACAGCAGCGCGACGTTATCGCCCGTACCTTTACTGAAAGCCTGTAAGGGTTTCAGTCACGGGGGTGGAATAAAAAAGCCGGGAAATTTCCCGGCTTTTTTTTACTCTTCAGTTTTCGTCTGTGGCGCGGCAGAGCTTGGCTTACGGCGCTTACCAATATTTTTGGTATCGCGGTGGCGCTGCTTCACGCGCGGCTTCTCTTTTTCTTTCTCTTTTCTCTCAGCACGTTTCGCGAGCGCTTTCTTGGACGGTTTACCCGTCATCTTTTCACTCGGCGCACGTGTGGTCGGGCGCAAGCCGTCAATAACGCGCGCTTTCAGCGGCTCGTCAACATAGCGGCCAATTTTCTGCAGCAGCAGGTAGTCATGCGCTTCGACCAGTGAAATCGCAATCCCTTTGCGGCCCGCGCGGCCGGTACGGCCAATACGGTGCAGATAGGTATCGCCGCTGCGCGGCATGTCGAAGTTAATGACGTGGCTGACGTCAGGGATGTCGATCCCGCGAGCGGCAACGTCTGTTGCAACCAGCACGTTAACGCGACCGTCGGTCAGGCGCTTAATGCCTTCAGTTCGCTTGATCTGCGCCATCTCGCCTTCAAGATAGCAGTTGTTGATCCCGGCGTTACGCAGCATTTCTGCCAGCTCGTGCACGCGCTCGCGCTTGCGCACAAACACGATGGTGCGCAGCGCATCTTCCTGCTTCAGCAGGTGTTTGAGCAATTCGACCTTGTGCTCGAGGTTGTCCGCGCGGTAGTACCACTGGTGGATCTTCTTGCGCTCACGGGTGGACGGGGTCGCCGACACTTCCACCGGATCTTCCAGCAGACGTTCCGCGAAGTCTTTGATCGCTTCCCCTTCCAGGGTGGCAGAGAACAGCATCGTCTGGTTACGCCAGCGCGTTTCACCCGCAATGTGTTCGATATCCTGCGCGAAGCCCATGTCCAGCATGCGGTCGGCTTCGTCGAGGATCAGCGTTTCAACCGCGCGGCAGTCGAAGTTCTCTTCTTTAATGTACTGCAGCAGGCGGCCCGTCGTCGCAACGACGATGTCCTGGTTTTCGCTGAACACTTCGGCGTGGTTCATATACGCCACGCCGCCGGTGATGGTAGCGATATCCAGATGGGTATTTGCCGCGAGTTCACGCGCGTGATCGGCCACCTGCATGGCCAGTTCGCGCGTAGGCGTCAGGATTAAAATACGCGGCGGGCCAGATTTTTTACGTGGAAAGTCGAGCAGATGCTGCAACACAGGCAGCAAATAGGCTGCTGTCTTCCCCGTGCCGGTTGGCGCAGAACCGAGCACATCGCGGCCCTCAAGCGCAGGCGGAATGGCCGCTGCCTGAATGGCGGTCGGGCGTGTAAAGCCTTTGCTCTCAAGTGCATTGAGCAGGCTTTCATCGAGTTCAAGTTCGGAAAAAGTCGTTACAGTCATGTTCTACCTCTGTGTGGGGCGCTGATTATAGACGTTACGGCTGTAATCTTCATCTGTTTGTATGGATATCGCTTTTCGGCCACTTCGCTTTCCCCTATGCTACTCCAGTTTCACTTAGAAGGTTGCCCTGACATGTCTCAACTCAAAGCGCAGCTGCGCCGCGATGGTTTTACGTTTAAGCAGTTTTTTGTGGCGCACGATCGCTGTGCGATGAAAGTCGGTACAGACGGTATTTTACTGGGCGCGTGGGCGCCTGTCGCAGGTGTTAAGCGTATTCTTGATATCGGTACCGGCAGCGGTCTGGTGGCGTTAATGCTGGCGCAGCGCACGGAAGAGCATGTCACCATTGATGCCGTCGAATTGGATGCGCAGGCCGCAGGGCAGGCGAGTGACAATATGGCCGAATCTCCCTGGGCAGCCCGAATGAAGGTGGAATGCGCAGATGTGTTGGCCTGGGCACCTGAACAAACCGCGCGTTACGATCTGATCGTCAGTAACCCTCCCTACTACGAGCCCGGCGTTGAGTGCGGGACACCCGAGCGTGAACAGGCGCGTTATACCGGCTCCCTCGATCATAAAGCGCTGCTCACCAGTGCGGCGGAACTCATCTCCGAAGAAGGTTTTTTCTGTGTGGTCCTGCCTGAGAGTACCGGCAACACGTTCATCGGTATCGCGCAGGAGATCGGCTGGACGTTACGTCTGCGTACCGATATTTCGGATACGGAAGGACGACTGCCGCACCGCGTGCTGCTGGCGCTCTCGCCAAAAGAGGGGGAATGCTTTAATGACCGAATGGTGATCCGTGGGCCAGACCAGCGTTATTCCGAAGATTACACTGCTCTGACCCAGGCGTTTTATCTGTTTATGTAAACCTGCGGGGCGAGGATCGACGGGCCGGATTCAGCAAGCTGATCCGGGTAGTCCAGCGTATAGTGCAGTCCACGGCTCTCTTTACGCATCATCGCGCAGCGAACGATCAGCTCGGCAACCTGCACCAGATTGCGAAGCTCCAGCAGATTATTGGATACGCGGAAATTGGCATAATACTCATCAATTTCCTGCTGCAGCATGGTGATGCGGCGCAAGGCGCGCTCCAGGCGTTTCGTGGTCCGCACAATCCCCACGTAGTCCCACATAAACAGCCGTAGCTCATGCCAGTTATGCTGGATCACAACCAGCTCGTCCGGATTATCCACGCGGCTTTCATCCCAGGCAGGCAGATGCTCTGTTTCACGGGCATAAGGCATGCGCTTCGCGATGTCTTCCGCTGCTGACCAGCCGTACACCAGGCACTCAAGCAGCGAGTTAGAGGCCATACGGTTCGCGCCGTGTAGTCCGGTATAGCTGACCTCACCGATAGCATACAGACCATCGACATCGGTACGCCCATGATCGTCAACCATGACCCCACCGCAGGTATAGTGGGCCGCTGGCACAATGGGCACCGGATCGCGCGTTAAATCGATGCCAAGATTGAGCAGCTTTTCGTAGATCATCGGGAAATGCTGACGAATGAACGCTGCTGGCTTATGGCTGATATCGAGATACATGCAGTCCACGCCAAGACGCTTCATTTCATGATCGATGGCGCGGGCAACGATATCGCGCGGGGCCAGTTCACCCCGGGCGTCAAAGTCCGGCATAAAGCGGGAGCCGTCAGGGCGTTTCAGATAAGCACCTTCACCGCGCAGGGCTTCCGTCAGCAGGAAGTTGCGCGCCTGAGGGTGGAACAGGGCGGTTGGGTGAAACTGATTAAACTCGAGGTTCGCCACCCGGCAGCCGGCGCGCCAGGCCATCGCGATGCCGTCTCCGGAGGCAATGTCGGGGTTAGTCGTGTACTGATACACCTTAGAGGCACCGCCCGTGGCCAGCACCACAGCCTTCGCCTGGCAAGTTTCTACCTTCTCTTTATTGCGGTTCCAGACCCAGGCGCCCACCACGCGACGCGTGCCCGGCAGGCCAATCTTGTCGGAGATAATCAGGTCGACGGCGTTACTTCGTTCAAGCACCCGAATATTAGGATGGCTCAGCGCCTTGCTGACCAGCGTGGTCTCCACTTCTTTACCGGTGGCATCCGCTGCGTGCAGGATGCGGCGGTGGCTATGGCCGCCTTCGCGCGTCAGGTGGTAGCTCTCTTCACCGTTAGGCTGGACGTGGGTATCAAACAGCACCCCCTGATCGATAAGCCACTGTACGCAGTGTCGGGCGTTGCTGGCGACAAACTCTGCGGCATGTTCATCCACAATCCCCGCCCCGGCGATGAGGGTGTCTTCAACGTGTGAGGCAATGCTGTCCGTTTCGTCAAACACGGCCGCAATTCCGCCTTGCGCATAGAAAGTTGAACCCTCGCTCATCGGGCCTTTACTCAAGACGATCACGTTCTGATGCTCAGCAAGACGCAGCGCAAGGGAGAGACCGGCAGCGCCGCTGCCGATGATCAGTACATCACAATGGAGTTCAGGTGTTGTGTTCATGATGTTTGTTTAATTTACTAAACAGTGTTTGGCCAGAATAGCATCTGGCTGAGAGGTTCCGCACGTTTTTTTTGTATGTTGTTATGGTGACTAAACGTAAAGTCAGAGCTAAACAAGAGGTAAATGAACGAAAATATTTTGCGAAGCAGATCGTTAGCTTCAGATTTTGTGGTGAAATAAAGCCGGTGTTGCGTTACTCTTCTGACGATAAAGTTGATGATTCTTGTCAGAAAGTGGGTGCGTATCGTGATCAGACTTATAATGAGAGAAAATGATCGGTCTGCGGCGCGATGAACAAAAACAAAAGCGTGACGGAACTTATTGAAGAATAGACGCTCTAAGCCAGTGCTTGCTCAAAGTACAAAGCTGTTAGAGTGGCGTTTCGATAGCGCGTGGAATTTAGGTTTGGGGAGACATTACCTCGGATGAGCGAGCAGTTAGCGGACCAGGTCCTGGTTGAACGGGTCCAAAAGGGAGATCAGAAAGCCTTTAACCTACTGGTAGTTCGCTACCAGCATAAGGTGGCGAGTCTGGTTTCTCGCTATGTACCCTCGGGAGACGTTCCTGATGTGGTACAAGAGTCTTTTATTAAGGCCTATCGTGCGCTGGATTCATTCCGGGGAGATAGTGCTTTTTATACCTGGCTGTATCGCATTGCCGTGAATACAGCAAAAAATTATCTTGTCGCTCAGGGTCGTCGTCCTCCTTCAAGTGATGTGGACGCAATCGACGCCGAAAACTTCGAAAGTGGCGGCGCGTTGAAAGAAATTTCGAACCCTGAGAACTTAATGTTGTCAGAAGAACTGAGACAAATCGTTTTTCGCACGATCGAGTCGCTCCCGGAAGATTTACGCATGGCAATTACGTTACGGGAGTTGGATGGCCTAAGCTATGAAGAGATAGCAGCCATCATGGATTGTCCGGTCGGCACGGTTCGTTCACGAATTTTCCGTGCGCGAGAAGCCATTGATAATAAAGTTCAACCGCTTATCAGGCGTTGACGATAGCGGGATACTGGAAAAGGTATTAGGCATGCAGAAAGAACAACTTTCCGCTTTAATGGATGGTGAAACGCTGGATAGTGAGCTGCTCAATGAGTTGTCTCATTCTCCCGAAATGCAAGAGACCTGGGAGAGCTATCATCTCATCCGTGACACCCTACGTGGTGATACCGGCGAGGTTCTCCATTTCGATATCTCGGCTCGCGTCATGGCGGCCATTGAGAACGAGCCAGTACATCAGACCACTCCGCTGATTCCTGAAGCTCAGCCCGCGCCTCACCAGTGGCAGAAAATGCCGTTCTGGCAAAAGGTGCGTCCGTGGGCCAGCCAGCTTACCCAAATGGGCGTGGCTGCTTGCGTATCGCTTGCAGTTATCGTTGGCGTCCAGCACTATAATACTCAGTCTGAAGTCAATCAGCAGCCTGAAGCGCCAGTGTTTAATACACTGCCGATGATGGGCAAAGCCAGCCCGGTTAGCCTGGGCGTACCGGCAGATGCTTCCGCAAGCGGCGGTCAGCAACAGCAGGTACAAGAGCAGCGCCGTCGCATCAATGCGATGTTGCAGGATTATGAGTTGCAGCGTCGTCTGCACTCCGAACAGCTTCAGTTTGAGCAGGCACAAACCCAGCAGGCTGCTGTGCAAGTGCCCGGAAACCAAACTTTAGGAACGCAATCGCAGTAATGAAGCAACTTTGGTTCGCCATGTCTCTGATGACAGGTAGCCTGTTCTTCTCTGCCAACGCCTCGGCTGATGTTTCATCCGGGGCGTTGTTGCAGCAAATGAATCTGGCCAGCCAGTCACTCAATTACGAGTTGGCATTTATCAGCATTAATAAGCAGGGCGTCGAATCGTTACGCTACCGCCATGCCCGTCTTGATAACCAGCCGCTCGCCCAGCTTTTACAGATGGATGGTCCACGTCGGGAAGTGGTTCAGCATGGCAATGAAATCAGCTACTTTGAACCTGGCCTGGAACCTTTCACTCTGAATGGCGACTATATCGTTGATTCCTTGCCATCGCTTATCTATACCGATTTCAAGCGTCTTGCGCCTTTCTACGATTTTATCGCGGTCGGCAAAACCCGCATCGCAGACAGACTCTGTGAGGTTATCCGCGTTGTTGCCAGAGACGGTACGCGTTACAGCTACATCGTCTGGGTTGACGCAGAAACCAAGCTGCCAATGCGCGTTGACCTGCTCGACCGTGACGGTGAAACGCTGGAACAGTTCCGCGTTATCTCCTTCAGCGTGAATAATCAGGTGGGCAACAGCATGCAGAATCTGGCCAAAGCCAGCCTGCCGCCGCTGCTTTCGGTTCCTGCCGGTGATTCTGTGAACTTTAACTGGGTTCCTTCCTGGATCCCGCAAGGATTTAGTGAAGTCTCCAGTAGCCGTCGCCAGTTGCCGACCATTGAAACGCCGGTCGAATCACGCCTTTATTCAGATGGGTTGTTCAGCTTCTCGGTGAATATCAACCGTGCAACGGCAAACAGTTCTGAACAAATGCTTCGTACCGGGCGCCGTACGGTGAGTACCACGGTACGTGATAACGCCGAGATCACCATCGTCGGGGAATTGCCGCCGCAAACGGCGAAGCGCATTTCCGACAGCATTAAATTCAGGGCTGCGCAATGATTAAAGAGTGGGCTACGGTCGTATCGTGGCAGGATGGCGTTGCGCTGGTAAGCTGTGATGTAAAAGCTTCATGCAACAGCTGCGCGTCCAGAGCAGGTTGTGGCAGCCGCGTGCTCAACAAGCTGGGGCCGCAGACGTCGCATACGATCGCCGTCCCGAGCGAACAGCCGCTGGTGGCAGGGCAGAAGGTGGAGCTGGGCATTGCAGAGGGCAGTCTGCTGACCTCCGCGATGCTGGTTTATCTCTCCCCACTGGTTGGTTTGTTTGCGATGGGCGGTATTTTCCAGATGTTGTTTGGCACCGATGTGGCTGCCATGTGTGGTGCTGCACTGGGGGGCGTAGGTGGATTTTGGCTTGCCAAAGGCCTGTCGCCAAAGCTCGCTGCACGTGAAGAGTGGCAACCCGTTATCCTCAATGTTGCGCTTGCACCTGACCAGCTTCGTGTCGAGACGCTCTCTTCTGAAGCCCGGTGATCCACCGGGCTTTATCATTATTTACATCTCAAAAAAGAAAACGCCGTTTCTTCGCGCTATGCTTGGCTCTAAGTGCATTTCCAGGTTGCGGGGATGTAGTGTAGAATGCTGCGTTTTCGCACTGAAAAACGTCAGGCTAAGAACAGCGGCCTCCAGGAATTCGTAAGGCATAATTATTTAACTATATGAAGAACATACGTAACTTTTCGATCATTGCTCACATTGACCACGGTAAGTCGACGCTGTCTGACCGTATTATCCAGATTTGCGGTGGCCTGTCTGATCGTGAAATGGCAGCCCAGGTACTGGACTCCATGGACCTGGAACGCGAACGCGGTATCACCATTAAAGCGCAGAGCGTGACGCTCGACTATAAAGCGACGGACGGTGAAACCTACCAGCTGAACTTTATCGACACCCCAGGCCACGTTGACTTCTCCTATGAAGTTTCACGCTCGCTGGCGGCCTGTGAAGGCGCGCTGCTGGTGGTCGATGCCGGGCAGGGCGTGGAAGCCCAGACCCTGGCGAACTGCTACACCGCGATGGAAATGGATCTCGAGGTTGTGCCGGTTCTGAACAAAATTGACCTGCCTGCCGCCGATCCTGAGCGCGTGGCGGAAGAAATTGAAGACATCGTCGGCATTGATGCGACCGACGCGGTTCGCTGCTCGGCGAAAACCGGCGTCGGTGTTCCCGACGTGCTGGAGCGTCTGGTGCGCGATATTCCGCCACCGGAAGGTGACCCGGAAGCGCCGCTGCAGGCGCTGATCATCGACTCCTGGTTCGATAACTACCTTGGCGTTGTTTCGCTGGTGCGTATCAAAAACGGCACCATGCGTAAAGGCGACAAAATTAAGGTGATGAGTACCGGTCAGGTCTACAACGCCGACCGTCTGGGTATCTTCACGCCAAAACAGGTTGACCGTACCGAGCTGAAATGCGGCGAGGTAGGCTGGCTGGTATGTGCCATCAAAGACATCCTCGGTGCGCCAGTGGGCGATACCCTGACCGGTGCGCGTAACCCGGCGGACAAAGCGCTGCCCGGCTTTAAAAAGGTGAAGCCGCAGGTTTACGCGGGCTTGTTCCCGGTTAGCTCTGACGACTACGAAAACTTCCGTGATGCGCTCGGTAA
Source organism: Enterobacter quasimori (assembly GCF_018597345.1). Taxonomy (NCBI): domain Bacteria; kingdom Pseudomonadati; phylum Pseudomonadota; class Gammaproteobacteria; order Enterobacterales; family Enterobacteriaceae; genus Enterobacter; species Enterobacter quasimori. The sequence goes on from NZ_JAHEVU010000002.1 coordinate 18,122, forward strand.
GCTGAGCCTGAACGATGCCTCCCTGTTCTACGAGCCAGAAAGCTCAACGGCGCTGGGCTTCGGCTTCCGCTGCGGCTTCCTCGGCCTGCTGCACATGGAGATCATTCAGGAACGCCTGGAGCGTGAATACGATCTGGATCTGATCACTACAGCGCCGACCGTAGTGTATGAAGTGGAAACCACCTCGAAAGAAGTGATCTACGTCGACAGCCCGTCCAAGCTGCCGCCGCTGAACAATATTCACGAGCTGCGTGAGCCTATTGCCGAGTGTCACATGCTGCTGCCGCAGGAGTTCCTGGGCAACGTCATCACGCTGTGTATTGAGAAGCGTGGCGTGCAGACCAACATGGTTTACCACGGTAACCAGGTGGCGCTGACCTACGAAATCCCGATGGCGGAAGTGGTACTCGACTTCTTCGACCGTCTGAAGTCCACCTCCCGTGGCTATGCGTCGCTGGATTACAACTTCAAGCGCTTCCAGGCCTCCAACATGGTGCGTGTGGACGTGCTGATCAACGGCGAGCGCGTCGATGCGCTGGCGCTGATCACCCACAACGACAATGCGCCATACCGCGGTCGCGAGCTGGTTGAGAAGATGAAAGATCTGATCCCGCGTCAGCAGTTTGACATCGCGATTCAGGCGGCCATTGGCAACCACATTATCGCGCGTTCAACCGTGAAACAGCTGCGTAAAAACGTTCTGGCGAAATGCTACGGCGGTGACGTCAGCCGTAAGAAAAAGCTGCTGCAGAAGCAGAAAGAAGGTAAGAAGCGTATGAAGCAGGTCGGTAACGTCGAGCTGCCGCAGGAAGCATTCCTTGCCATCCTTCATGTTGGCAAAGACGGCAAATAACCCTAAGGAGTTGGCATGGCGAACATGTTTGCCCTGATCCTGGTCATCGCTACCCTGGTGACAGGTCTGCTGTGGTGTCTGGATAAGTTTATCTTCGCCCCAAAACGTCGTGAACGTCAGGCTGCCGCACAGGCAGCCACGGGCGATGGGATTGACGCGAAAACCCTGAAGAAAGTCGGCCCGAAACCGGGCTGGCTGGAAACGGGTGCATCGGTATTTCCGGTGCTGGCGATTGTGCTGGTGGTGCGTTCGTTCATTTACGAGCCGTTCCAGATCCCATCAGGTTCAATGATGCCAACGTTGCTGATTGGTGATTTTATTCTGGTAGAGAAGTTTGCCTACGGCATTAAAGATCCGATCTACCAGAAAACGCTGATCGAAACCGGTCATCCGAAACGTGGCGACATCGTGGTGTTCAAATATCCGGAAGATCCGCGCCTGGACTACATCAAGCGCGCGGTAGGTCTGCCGGGTGACAAAGTGACCTACGATCCGGTTGCGAAAGAAGTCACCGTTCAGCCTGGCTGCAGTTCCGGTACCGCTTGTGAAAACGCGCTGCCTATCACCTACTCAAACGTTGAGCCAAGTGATTTTGTGCAGACCTTTGCCCGTCATAACGGCGGCGAAGCGACCAGCGGATTCTTCCGGGTACCGAAAGGCGAGACCAAAGAGAACGGTATCCGCCTGGTTGAGCGTAAAGAGACGCTGGGTGATGTCACCCATCGTATCCTGACGGTTCCAATCGCGCAGGATCAAGTGGGTATGTATTACCAGCAGCCGGGACAGCAGCTTGCCAGCTGGATCGTACCACCGGGTCATTACTTCATGATGGGCGATAACCGCGATAACTCTGCCGATAGCCGCTACTGGGGCTTTGTGCCGGAAGCGAATCTGGTGGGTAAAGCGACCGCGATCTGGATGAGTTTTGAGAAGCAGGAAGGCGAATGGCCGACCGGGGTACGCCTGAATCGTATTGGCGGGATCCATTAATTCTCAATAAAAGAGCACGTAGCCGCACTATTTCGCGGCTACGTGAATTATTTCCACGATAAATCTCTTCGAACTAACGACATCCCCTGTCGTTGTGTATAGAATATTCCCCCGAAGTTTAAGGTTGGCCCTGCAAGGGAGCCACGGCACACGAAACCGCGTTGGTTTTCTCAGGTCGGTTTCGTGTGCTGCATTTTTGACGCATTCATTTATTGGTATCGCATGAACCCCATCGTAATTAATCGGCTTCAACGGAAGCTGGGCTACACTTTTCATCATCAGGAGTTGTTGCAACAGGCATTAACCCACCGCAGTGCCAGCAGCAAACATAATGAGCGCCTCGAGTTTTTAGGTGACTCTATTTTAAGTTTCGTGATTGCGAATGCGCTTTATCATCGTTTCCCGCGCGTGGACGAGGGTGATATGAGCCGCATGCGTGCCACGCTGGTTCGGGGTAATACCCTTGCGGAAATCGCGCGTGAATTTGAACTGGGCGAATGTTTGCGTCTTGGGCCGGGTGAACTGAAAAGCGGCGGCTTCCGTCGTGAATCTATTCTTGCCGATACGGTCGAAGCATTAATTGGTGGTGTGTTCCTGGACAGCGATATCCAGACCGTTGAAAAGCTGATCCTGAACTGGTATCAGACCCGTCTGGACGAAATCAGCCCGGGCGATAAACAAAAAGATCCGAAAACGCGTCTGCAGGAATATTTGCAGGGTCGTCATCTGCCGCTGCCATCCTATCTGGTGGTGCAGGTACGTGGCGAAGCGCACGATCAGGAATTTACCATCCATTGCCAGGTCAGTGGCCTGAGTGAACCGGTGGTGGGCACAGGTTCAAGCCGTCGTAAGGCTGAACAGGCTGCCGCCGAACAGGCGTTAAAAATGCTGGAGCTGGAATGAGCGAAGAAAAGACCTATTGCGGATTTATTGCCATCGTCGGCCGCCCGAACGTCGGCAAATCCACCCTGCTGAATAATCTGCTTGGGCAGAAGATTTCCATCACCTCGCGTAAGGCGCAGACCACGCGTCACCGCATCGTCGGTATCCATACTGAAGGCGCGTATCAGGCGATCTACGTCGATACCCCGGGCCTGCACATGGAAGAGAAGCGTGCCATCAACCGCCTGATGAACAAGGCGGCGAGCAGCTCGATTGGCGACGTAGAGCTGGTGATTTTCGTTGTGGAAGGCACCCGCTGGACGCCGGACGACGAGATGGTGCTGAACAAGCTGCGCGACGGTAAAACGCCGGTCATCCTCGCCGTCAACAAAGTTGATAACGTGCAGGAAAAGGCCGACCTGCTGCCGCATCTGCAGTGGCTCGGTAGCCAGATGAACTTCCTCGACATCGTTCCGCTGTCTGCTGAGACCGGCCTGAACGTGGATACCATCGCGGGCATCGTGCGTAAGCATCTGCCGGAAGCGATTCATCACTTCCCGGAAGACTACATCACCGATCGCTCTCAGCGCTTTATGGCGTCTGAAATTATCCGTGAAAAGCTGATGCGTTTCCTGGGTGCTGAACTGCCGTACTCTGTGACGGTGGAGATCGAGCGTTTCCAGAGCAACGAGCGTGGCGGCTACGACATCAACGGCCTGATCCTCGTTGAGCGTGAAGGGCAGAAAAAGATGGTGATCGGCAACAAAGGGGCCAAGATCAAAACCATCGGTATCGAAGCCCGTAAGGACATGATGGAGATGTTCGAAGCGCCGGTTCACCTCGAACTGTGGGTGAAAGTGAAATCTGGCTGGGCCGATGATGAGCGTGCTCTGCGCAGCCTCGGTTACGGCGAAGACCAGTAACGCAAGACGACGAGCATATGGATGGATGGCAGCGCGCTTTCGTCCTGCACAGTCGCCCCTGGAGCGAAACCAGTCTTATGCTGGACGTCTTCACGGAAGAGTCGGGTCGCGTGCGCCTGGTTGCGAAAGGCGCACGTTCCAAACGTTCTAATCTGAAAGGCGCCCTACAGCCTTTCACGCCGCTGCTGGTTCGCTTTGGTGGGCGAGGGGAAGTCAAAACCCTGCGCAGCGCCGAAGCCGTCTCCCTGGCGCTACCTCTTTCCGGCATCTCGCTCTACAGCGGTCTGTATGTCAATGAACTCATTTCACGCGTTCTTGAACATGAGACTCGCTTCTCTGAACTTTTCTTTGATTATCTGCACTGTATCCAGACGCTGGCTGGCGCAACCGGCACGCCCGAGCCTGCGCTGCGCCGCTTCGAACTGGCGCTGCTGGGCCATCTCGGGTACGGAGTCGATTTTCTGCACTGTGCGGGCAGCGGGGACGAGGTAGAAGACACCATGACATACCGCTACCGCGAAGAAAAAGGCTTCATTGCCAGCATCGTTATCGACAACAGCACCTTTACCGGGCGCCAGCTCCGGGCGCTGTATGAGCGCGAGTTTCCCGATCGGGACACCCTGCGCGCAGCAAAACGCTTTACCCGGATTGCCCTCAAGCCGTATCTTGGCGGCAAGCCCTTAAAGAGCCGCGAATTATTCAGGCAGTTTGTACCGAAACGTTAGACCACAGAATCGAAAAGAAAACCGAGGATTGTCATGGCTGAATTACTGTTAGGCGTCAACATCGATCACATCGCCACGCTGCGTAATGCGCGCGGCACGGCGTATCCCGATCCGGTTCAGGCGGCGTTTATCGCTGAACAGGCTGGCGCCGACGGCATTACCGTTCATCTGCGTGAAGACCGTCGCCACATCACCGACCGCGACGTGCGCATTCTGCGCCAGACGCTGGATACCCGTATGAATCTGGAGATGGCGGTCACCGAAGAGATGCTGGCGATTGCCTGTGAGACCCAGCCGCACTTCTGCTGCCTGGTGCCGGAAAAACGTCAGGAAGTCACCACCGAAGGTGGTCTGGATGTGGCCGGTCAGCTCGACAAAATGCGCGATGCCTGCAAGCGACTGGCGGATGCCGGTATCCTGGTTTCGCTGTTTATTGACGCCGATTTCACCCAGATTAAAGCGGCAGCCGACGTGGGCGCGCCGTATATCGAAATTCACACCGGCTGCTATGCCGATGCCAAAAACGATGAAGAGCAGACCAAAGAGCTGGAGCGTATTGCTAAAGCGGCCACCTACGCGGCGAGCCTGGGGCTGAAGGTTAATGCCGGTCATGGCCTGACCTACCACAACGTGAAGGCCATTGCCGCCCTGCCTGAAATGCACGAGCTGAACATCGGCCACGCCATCATTGGCCGCGCGGTGATGAGCGGCCTGAAAGAGGCGGTTTCAGAAATGAAACGCCTGATGCAGGAAGCGCGTCAGTAATGGCCATTCTGGGCTTAGGCACCGATATCGTTGAAATAGCCCGCATAGAAGCGGCGATCGCCCGCAGCGGCGATCGCCTGGCGAGACGCGTGCTGAGCGATAACGAATGGGCCATCTGGGAAGCGCATCAGCAGCCGGTGCGCTTTCTGGCAAAGCGCTTTGCGGTAAAAGAGGCGGCGGCCAAAGCCTTCGGGACCGGAATTCGTAACGGTCTGGCGTTCAACCAGTTTGAAGTGTTTAACGACGAGCTGGGTAAGCCAAGCCTGCGTTTATGGGGCGAGGCGCAAAAGCTGGCGGAAAAGCTGGGCGTGAATCACGTGCACGTGACGATCGCCGATGAACGCCACTATGCCAGCGCGACGGTGATCATCGAAAGTTAAAGCTTGTCCGCGTGGTGCATCAGGACAAACTTATCCCACAGCTGCTCTTCGCTCTCGACGTGTGCCGGATCCTTCAGGATGGTATTCGGGATCGGGCACACTTTTTGACAGGTCGGCGTCTCATAGTGGCCGATGCATTCGGTGCAGCGGTCGCTGTTAATCTCATAAATGCTGTCGCCCATCGAAATGGCCTGGTTCGGGCATTCGGGCTCGCACATATCGCAATTAATGCATTTTTTGGTAATTAACAGCGCCATCAGGAAATTCTCAGAAACAACACAAACTGGGCGGGCATTATACGCGTCAAACCAGTTTCTTTACCAGTTCTTCGCTGTGGCGAATGCGTTCGGGCGCGCGCTCCAGATCCTGCTGCACCAGCGCCATAAACAGCAGATCCGTCAGCATCATTTGTGCGCTGGTGGACGAAATAGCCGCGCTGCGCGTGGCCTGCTCCTCGGCAATGGTATATAAACAGCGCGTGGCCCGCTGCTGGAGCGCATTTGGCGTAAAACCGGTGATCGCCAGAATTTTACCGCCGACGCGCAGCGCTTCATCGGTCGCCATGTTGATCTCTCGACGTTCACCGGAATAGGAGATCGCCAGCAGCAAATCTTCAGGATCCATTGCCTGAACGGTGGCGAGCAGGGCGTGCATATCCTGCTCCACTATCGCGTTGTAGCCGATCTTCGTCAGCTTCCAGCCAAAGTTACGCGCCACAAGTCCGGACGCGCCGATGCCGGTCAGAACGATCCGCCTCGCGCCGCGCAGCATCGCCACGCTCTCCAGCAGCTTCTCTTCCGTATTCACATCCAGCGTCGCATGCATGGCCGCCACGTTCTCTTTGATCAGCTTTTCGCCGACCAGCCGCATCGGATCGTCTCCGCGGATCTGATTATGCACCGGCATCGACTGCGGGTTGGGGTTACTGACCAGCGCTTCACTGATCGCCAGCTTGAGGGCTGGGAACCCCTTAAAGCCAATCTTCTGGGCAAACTTAACCACGCTGGACTGGCTCACGCCGGCCTCACTCGCCAGCTGCTGCGAGCTGAGATGGCGCGCGTGGTCGGGTTGAGAAAGTAGAAAATCCGCCAGCTTCTTGTCGCTTTGGGCAAAGCCTGCGTAGCGCTGGCGAATGCGAATTAAACAGTTCATACGGTCTCCTGGCGAAAATGTGACTATCTGCTCAAATACGAATTTTGCTCGCCTGAATGAATTTTATATTCCAATATAGTGTGATTATTATGAATTAAAAATTCTTGAGGTACAAAAATGAATCTTGGCTCACTTGTTTCTGAAACGCGTAACCCGCAAACCATGGATCTGGATGCGCTCTCCACGCTGGAGCTGGTTAACCGCTTTAATCAACAGGATACGCTGGTCGCGCAGGCAGTGAAAGAGACATTACCTGAGGTGGCGAAAGCGGTTGATGCAGCGGCGGAAGCCCTCAAGGCCGGCGGTCGCATTATTTACATGGGCGCGGGCACCAGCGGGCGTCTTGGGGTCCTGGATGCCTCCGAATGTCCGCCAACCTTTGGGGTGCCGCACGGTCTGGTGATCGGGCTGATTGCCGGTGGCCCAGGCGCGCTGCTGAAAGCCGTTGAAGGGGCGGAAGATAACAAACAGCTCGGTGAAGATGATCTCAAAGCGCTAAACCTGACCGCGCAGGATCTGGTGGTTGGGCTGGCGGCATCCGGACGCACGCCGTACGTCATTGGTGGCCTGGAATACGCTAACCAGACCGGCTGCACGACGGTGGCCATCTCCTGCAACCCGGGCTCGCCGATTGCGCAGATGGCCGCTATCGCCATCTCTCCGGTCGTCGGGCCGGAAGCGCTGACCGGATCCACGCGCCTGAAATCCGGGACCGCGCAAAAGCTGGTGCTCAATATGATCTCCACCGGCGCGATGGTGAAGTTCGGCAAGGTGTATCAGAACCTGATGGTCGATATGCAGGCCACCAACGTCAAGCTGGTGGACAGAGCCTGCCGCATGGTGATGGAGGCGACGGGCGCAGGCCGTGAAGAGGCGGAAGCGGTCCTGAAACAAACCGATCATGATGTTAAACCGGCCATTCTGATGATCCTGAGCGGGCTGGACGCCGCGGCGGCGAGAGCCAAACTCGATGCGCATAATGGGTTCTTACGGGCTGCATTAGAAAACTAACAGAGGCGTGTATGGAAAAGACAGCAGCGCTCGCCAGCGGCATCCTGCAGGGGATCGGCGGAGAAAAGAATATCCAGCGTCTGGAAAACTGCATGACGCGCGTGCGCGTCGAGGTGCATAACGACGACGAGCTTGATCTACCGCGCCTGAAGCAACTCCCCGGCGTTAGTGGATACGTCAAACAGGGACAGCAGCACCAGCTCATTGTCGGGCCGGGAAAAGCGGCGCAGGTTGTTGATGCCATGCGCGCGCTGATGGTTGGCGGTGAGGCTACGGCCTCATTTGACGATGCCGAAAGCACCAAAGCGCAGGCAAAAGCCAAATACAAGGCGCCAATGAGCGATGCGCTGCGACAGCTGGCAAACGTCTTTATCCCGCTGATCCCGGCGTTTATTGCTTCGGGCCTGATCACCGGGATTATCAATATCCTCAAGCGGCCGGATATCGTCGGGGATTTTGCCACGCAGTATCCAAACCTGCTGGGGATCCTCGGGATCTTCGGTAGCGCAGTTTTCGCCATCATGAACATTCTGGTCGGGGTCAATACCGCGAAGGTATTTGGCGGGTCGCTGGCGATGGGCGGCGTGATGGCGGGCATCTTGTCCAGCCCGCAGCTGGCGCAGATCACGCTGTTTGGTGAGGCGCTTCAGCCCGGCCGCGGTGGGGTGATCGCCGTGCTGCTGGTGGTCATCCTGATGTGCTGGATCGAGAAAAGGCTGCGCGCGGTTCTGCCCGGCTCGATTGAGCTTATCCTCAACCCGCTGCTGACCACGCTGATTACCGGTAGCGTAGCGATTGTGGTCCTTCAGCCGTTAGGCGGCTGGATCTCTGACGCCATCGCCCACGGTGCGAGTCTGGCGATCGATCGCGGCGGCCTGTTAGTGGGCGCTGTGCTGTCGGGTACATTCCTGCCGCTGGTTCTGACCGGCCTGCATCAGGGGCTGGTTCCGATCCACGTCGAGCTGGTGCAGGCGCACGGCTATAACGCGCTGCTGCCTATCCTGTCGATGGCGGGCGTGGGGCAGGTCGGCGCGGCGATTGCCGTACTGATGAAAACCCGCAACGCGCGACTGAAAAAAGTGATTAAGGGCGCGCTCCCGGTCGGACTGCTCGGCATCGGCGAGCCGCTGATTTTTGGCGTCACGCTGCCGCTGGGTAAACCTTTCCTCGCGGCCTGCCTGGGCGGCGCGGTGGGCGGGGCGCTCATTAGCTACTGGAAAGTGGCGACGGTGATCACCTTTGGACTTTCCGGTTTACCGCTGGCATTAACCATCGTGACCGGAAAAGTGATGCTCTATCTGTTAGGCTATTTAGTAGCGGTAATCGCCGGGTTCCTGTTTACCTGGCTGTTAGGATTCAACGACCCAGAGGAGTAAGGTTTGGCAAATCACGCGCGTCGCGTTGTCTTTTTCGACCTGGATGGCACGCTGCACCAGCAGGATATGTTCGGCACCTTTATGCGCTACCTGCTGCGGCGCCAGCCTCTGAATGCGCTGCTCGTCTTACCGCTCTTACCCGTGATTGGCATCGCGCTGCTGGTGAAAGGCCGTGCAGCGCGCTGGCCGATGAGCCTGCTGCTCTGGGGATGCACCTTTGGTCACAGCGAAGCACAGCTTAAACAGCTCGAACAGGATTTTGCGCACTGGTTTCGCGGCCATGTCGCCGCGTTTCCCGTGGTGCAGGCGCGTCTCACCAGCTACCTCGACGCGAACGATGCCGACATCTGGCTGATTACCGGCTCCCCGCAGACGCTGGTGGAGCAGGTCTATTTTGATACGCCCTGGCTGCCGCGCGTAAATCTTATCGCCACGCAAATTTCCCGCGCTTACGGCGGCTGGGTGCTGACTATGCGCTGCCTGGGGCATGAAAAAGTGGTCCAGCTGGAGAAGCGCATCGGCACGCCGCTGCGCCTGTACAGCGGCTACAGCGACAGCAAGCAGGACAACCCGCTGCTCTATTTTTGCCAGCACCGCTGGCGCGTCACGCCATCAGGGGAACTTCAGCAACTCGAATAGTCTTATCCATAGCGGCTGTGTATAATGCCGCCCGCTTTTCGACTGGAGTATCAGCCCTTGTCCAACCCTGAACACAATCATGAATACTGGATGCGCCATGCGCTGACGCTGGCTCAACGCGCCTGGGATGAGGGCGAAGTGCCCGTGGGCGCGGTGCTGGTTCATCATAATCAGGTGATTGGCGAAGGGTGGAACCGCCCCATTGGCCGCCACGATCCTACCGCGCACGCCGAAATTATGGCGCTTCGTCAGGGCGGGCTGGTCCTGCAAAACTATCGTCTGCTCGATACCACGCTGTACGTCACCCTTGAACCCTGCGTCATGTGTTCAGGCGCGATGGTGCACAGTCGTATCGGTACGCTGGTGTTTGGTGCGCGGGATGAAAAAACAGGCGCGGCCGGTTCGCTAATGGACGTGCTAGGCCATCCGGGGATGAACCACCAGGTGCAGACTATCGGTGGGGTACTTGCACCAGAGTGTTCGGGTCTGCTGAGTGACTTCTTTCGAATGCGCCGGCAGCAGAAAAAGCAACAAAAGGCAGAATTGAAGCCGGTGGACGATTAAGTTCGTCCGGTGCGACCACCGGGTAGCTCTGAGCCAGCTGTTTAGCTTCTGCCGCTTCTTTCTCTTTCTCTAGCAGATACCCCACCAGGCTTATCTGATACTTACGAATATTTTCCACGTAAGCGTAGGCTTCATGCCCGCGCGCATACCCGTAGGTCAGCTTGTTGTACCACGGTTTTTGGCTCAGCAGCGGCAGACGCTGTTTTACATCAGACCAGCTGTCCGGGTTACCCTTGGTTTTTGCCGTCAGCGCGCGCGCGTCCAGCATGTGCGCATAACCCATGTTGTAGGCGGCCAGCGCAAACCAAATTCGCTCTTCTTCCGGCACGGTCTCCGGTACTTTGGCCATCATATCCTGTAAATACTGCGCGCCGCCGCTGATGCTTTGCTCCGCATCGGTACGGTCATTGACGCCCAGGCTCAGCGCGGTATTTTTCGTCAGCATCATCAGACCACGCACGCCGGTCGGAGAGGTAGCCTGAGTATCCCAGTGGGATTCCTGATACGAGATGGCCGCCAGCAGCTTCCAGTCAATCTCCTGGGCGTATTTTTCGAACAACGGCTGCAGGTCCGGCAGGACGCTATCAACTGCGCGCAGGAAGCTGCGGGTGTCGACGTAATCGAAGTCATCACCGTGGCCGAGGTATTTTTCTTCCAGGCGCGCCAGCGTACCGTCTTCATTGATGGCGTTATAGAAATCGAGCATGGCCGCAGAGAGGGTCTGATCGTTATCCAGTTGGGTAAACCAGGTCACAGGTTGTTCGTCAGTCACATCCAGCGCCACGGCGATTTCAGGGTGCACGCGCTGGAACAGGCTGATGGCCACCGAATCCGCAATGGTATAGGCCAGCTTTTTGTCTTTGACCCGATCGAGCAGTTCTGTGGTGCCCAGTTTTGGGTCAACCGTCCAGCTCAGGTCAGGATACTTTTTCTCTTTAAGGGCGCGCAGGTCGTCAATCACGACATGGCCGGGGGCAATTGTCAGCTGTTGCTCGTTAATGGTGGCGAGCGAGCGCGGGCGCGCGCTTCCCACGCGATAAACCAGCTGCTGGGAAACAGAGTAGTAGGTCGGGCCTGGCTGGTAGTTCTTGCTGCGCTCGCTGTTGTACACCAGCCCGGCTGCAAGGATATCGGCGTCGTCGTTATCCAGGTCATCGAACAATTGGCTGATGTTCTGACGCACGGTAATTTTGAGCTTAACCCCCAGATAGTCGGCAAACTGCTGGGCCAGTTCATAATCCAGACCAATGGTTTTGCCGTTGATGTCGCCGTAAATCAGCGGAGAGGTGAGGGTACTGACGCGCAATTCCCCCCGCTCCTGAATGGCGGCGATACGGTTTTCGGCTTTACCGAACCAGGGGATAGAAGGCCAGAGGGCCACTGCCAGCAGCAACGTAACAATGCCGATGAGCAGATAATTAATCTTTAATTTTTTCAATTAGTTAATTCTCTGCGACGCCGGTTGCCTCAGTATGCTGTAGCCATGTTAAAAATAAGGATTGCCATTGAATGAGCGGCATTTTGCGCAAAGTTACGCCACTTGGCAACAAATTAGAGAGACAGGTCACACCTATTGTTAAACCTCCGGGTAAATTTTATTTCGACGCAAACGGTTTCGTCGGCGCTCAGGATTCTCTATAATGACGCCCGTTTTCCCCCCTTGCGCACACTGTAAGCGCCCCGGCGCTTCGAAGACGAGAGACTTATGATGGAAATTCTGCGTGGTTCGCCTGCACTGTCTGCCTTCCGTATTACCAAACTGCTGGCACGTTTTCAGGCGGTCGACCTTCCGGTAAGCAATATTTACGCTGAGTATGTCCATTTTGCTGACCTGAATGCCCCCCTGAATGCAGAGGAGCGCGTACAGCTGGAACGCCTGCTCAAGTATGGTCCAAGCCTGAGTAGCCATACGCCAACCGGCAAACTGATCCTCGCGACGCCGCGTCCGGGCACCATCTCCCCCTGGTCTTCCAAAGCCACCGACATCGCCCACAACTGTGGCCTGAGCCAGATTAACCGTCTGGAGCGCGGCGTGGCGTACTACGTGGAAGCCTCTACCCTGAGCGACGCGCAGTGGCAGGCGGTTGCGGCTGAACTGCACGACCGCATGATGGAGAGCGTATTTGCCTCTCTCGATGACGCGCAGAAGCTGTTCTCCCACCATCAGCCTGCGCCGGTACAGAGCGTGGATCTGCTGGGGCAGGGCCGTCAGGCGCTGATTGACGCCAACCTGCGTCTCGGCCTGGCGCTGGCAGAAGACGAAATCGACTACCTGCAGGATGCGTTTGTTAAGCTCAACCGTAACCCGAACGACATCGAACTCTACATGTTCGCGCAGGCGAACTCTGAGCACTGCCGCCACAAGATTTTCAACGCCGACTGGATTATTGACGGCGAACAGCAGCCGAAGTCGCTGTTTAAAATGATCAAAAACACCATGGAACAAACGCCTGACCACGTGCTGTCTGCCTATAAAGACAACGCCGCGGTGATGGAAGGTTCCGAGGTGGGCCGCTTCTTCGCCGATCGCGAAGCAGGGCGCTATGACTTCCATCAGGAGCCCGCGCATATCCTGATGAAGGTGGAAACCCACAACCACCCGACGGCGATTTCTCCATGGCCGGGGGCGGCGACCGGCTCCGGCGGTGAAATCCGTGACGAAGGGGCGACCGGTCGTGGTGCAAAACCCAAAGCGGGTCTGGTCGGTTTCTCCGTGTCCAACCTGCGCATCCCGGGCTTTGAACAGCCGTGGGAAGAAGATTTCGGTAAGCCAGAGCGCATTGTCACCGCGCTGGATATCATGACCGAAGGCCCGCTGGGCGGCGCGGCGTTTAACAACGAGTTTGGTCGTCCGGCGCTGAACGGTTACTTCCGTACCTATGAAGAGAAAGTGGACAGCCACAACGGCGAAGAGCTGCGCGGCTACCACAAACCGATCATGCTGGCGGGGGGGATCGGCAACATTCGTGCCGATCACGTGCAGAAAGGGGAGATCGTCGTTGGCGCGAAGCTGATCGTGCTCGGCGGCCCGGCGATGAACATCGGTCTGGGCGGCGGCGCGGCCTCTTCGATGGCCTCCGGCCAGTCTGATGCGGACCTCGATTTTGCCTCCGTGCAGCGTGACAACCCAGAGATGGAGCGTCGCTGCCAGGAAGTGATCGACCGCTGCTGGCAGCTGGGCGATGCTAACCCGATCCTCTTCATCCACGACGTGGGCGCGGGCGGTCTGTCCAACGCCATGCCGGAGCTGGTGAGCGACGGCGGCCGCGGTGGTCGTTTCAACCTGCGCGATATCCTGAGCGATGAGCCGGGCATGAGTCCGCTGGAAATCTGGTGTAACGAATCCCAGGAGCGCTACGTGCTGGCCGTTGCCGCGGATCAGCTGCCGCTGTTTGACGAGCTGTGCCGCCGCGAGCGCGCGCCGTATGCGGTCATCGGTGAAGCGACCGAAGAGCAGCACCTGACTCTGAGCGATACCCATTTCGACAACCAGCCTATCGATCTGCCGCTGGACGTCCTGCTCGGTAAAACGCCGAAGATGACCCGCGACGTAACAACCCGTAAAGCGGCGGGCAAAGCGCTGGATCGCCAGGGCATTACCGTAGCTGAAGCCGTTAACCGCGTGCTGCACCTGCCAGCTGTTGCTGAGAAAACCTTCCTGGTGACCATCGGCGACCGTACCGTGACCGGTATGGTATCCCGCGATCAGATGGTCGGCCCGTGGCAGATCCCGGTGGCGAACTGCGCCGTGACCACCGCGAGCCTCGACAGCTACTACGGCGAAGCGATGGCGCTGGGCGAACGCACCCCGGTGGCGCTGCTGGACTTCGCCGCCTCCGCCCGTCTGGCGGTCGGTGAAGCGCTGACCAACATCGCCGCGACGCAGATTGGCGACATCAAACGTATCAAGCTCTCCGCAAACTGGATGGCCGCAGCCGGTCACCCGGGCGAAGATGCTGGCCTGTATGAAGCCGTGAAAGCGGTGGGCGAGGAGCTTTGTCCTGCTCTCGGCCTGACCATTCCGGTGGGTAAAGACTCCATGTCGATGAAAACCCGCTGGCAGGAAGGCAGCGAGCAGCGCGAGATGACCTCGCCGCTGTCGCTGGTGATCACCGCGTTTGCCCGCGTGGAAGACGTGCGCCACACCGTTACGCCGCAGCTTTCCACAGAAGACAACGCCCTGCTGCTGATTGACCTGGGTAAAGGCCACAACGCGCTGGGTGCCACCGCGCTGGCGCAGGTTTACCGTCAGCTCGGCGACAAGCCAGCCGACGTGCGCGACGTCGCGCAGCTAAAAGGCTTCTACGACGCCATCCAGGCGCTGGTGGCGGAGCGTAAGCTGCTGGCTTACCACGACCGTTCCGACGGCGGCCTGCTGGTGACGCTGGCAGAGATGGCCTTCACTGGCCACTGTGGCGTTGAAGCGAACATTGCAACGCTTGGCGAAGACCGTCTGGCGGCGCTGTTCAATGAAGAGCTGGGCGCGGTGATTCAGGTACGCGCCGGAGATCGCGACGCGGTTGAAGCGATACTGGCGAAGCACGGTCTGGCAGACTGCGTGCACTATCTGGGTAAAGCCGTTCAGGGCGACCGCTTCGTCATTGAAGCCGATGGCCACGCGGTGTTCAGCGAAAGCCGCACCACGCTGCGCATGTGGTGGGCAGAAACCACCTGGCAGATGCAGCGCCTGCGCGACAACCCGGAATGTGCCGATCAGGAGCACAACGCGAAGGCCAATGACCAGGATCCTGGCCTGAACGTGAAGCTCTCCTTCGACATCAACGAAGACATTGCCGCGCCGTACATTGCGACAGGCGCGCGTCCAAAGGTAGCCGTGCTGCGCGAGCAGGGGGTTAACTCCCACGTTGAGATGGCGGCTGCCTTCCACCGCGCGGGCTTTGACGCCATCGACGTCCACATGAGCGACCTGCTGGCCGGACGTACCGGTCTGGAAGATTTCCAGGCGCTGGTGGCGTGCGGCGGCTTCTCCTACGGAGACGTGCTGGGCGCGGGCGAAGGCTGGGCGAAGTCCATCCTCTTCAACAGCCGCGTGCGCGACGAGTTCGAAACCTTCTTCCACCGTCCGCAAACGCTGGCGCTGGGCGTGTGTAACGGCTGCCAGATGATGTCTAACCTGCGCGAGCTGATCCCGGGCAGCGAAGCCTGGCCGCGCTTTGTGCGCAACCAGTCCGACCGCTTCGAAGCGCGCTTCAGCCTGGTGGAAGTGACCCAAAGCCCGTCTCTGCTGCTGCAGGGAATGGTGGGTTCACAGATGCCAATCGCCGTTTCCCACGGCGAAGGTCAGGTCGAAGTGCGTGATGCCGCGCATCTGGCTCAGCTGGAGAGCAAAGGCCTGGTGGCGCTGCGCTTTGTCGATAACTTCGGCAAGGTGACAGAAACCTACCCGGCGAACCCGAACGGCTCCGCCAACGGTATTACGGCAGTGACCAGCGAAAGCGGTCGTGCGACCATCATGATGCCGCACCCGGAACGCGTGTTCCGCACCGTGAGCAACTCCTGGCACCCGGAAAACTGGGGCGAGGACAGCCCGTGGATGCGTATCTTCCGCAACGCGCGTAAGCAGCTGGGTTAAGTTTTAGCACCCTAACCCTGTAGGCCCGGTAAGCGTGAGCGCTACCGGGCTTTTTTATGCGTGTCGCAAAATTGCGACAATCCCGCTCCTTCGGTGTCTCCAAAAGGTGACACTTAACCTGTTGATTTATATCGGTAGAAAAATCGTGCTCTAAAGGTGTAGTTAAATAGCGACACTTAGCCTGAAAATCATTCTGCCAACAAGTAATAGGTTGAATGTATAAAATCCTTTTAATTCATCATGTTAATTTATTGTTTTGCAAACTGGCACGGCTGTTGCATAATATTAATCAGTGGCTCATTCACCTTCTTATGTCAGCCCCTTCGGGACGTGCTACATAAACTTAGAATGACGCACAAAAAGGTGCCTGCCGTCCAACTACTGATCATAGCGATGCTTTATCAGGACAGGGCGAAACGTCGAGTTAGGCACCGCCTCATTCCGCAACAAAGCCGGGTTTTTACCCGGCTTTGTTGTATCTGAAGGGCAGACTCAGTTACGCTCTGCGTAAACCCCCATTAAGAGAGTAATGCGTTGAAACGCTGGTCCGTTTTCCCTCGCTCCCTGCGACAGCTCGTCATGATGGCATTCCTGCTGATCCTGCTCCCTTTACTGATACTGGCGTGGCAGGCCTGGCAAAGTCTCAATGCGCTAAGCGCGCAGGCGGCATTGACGAATCGCACGACGCTGATTGATGCAAGGCGAAGCGAGGCAATGACTAACGCCGCGCTGGAGATGGAGCGTAGCTATCGCCAGTATTGCGTGCTGGACGATCGCACCCTGGAGCGGGTTTACCAGAATCAACGTAAACGCTACAGCGAAATGCTGGATGCCCACGCGGGCGTGCTGCCGGACGACAAACTCTACCAGGCATTACGTCAGGACCTGAACGATCTGGCCCAGCTACAGTGTAAAAATAGCGGCCCGGATGCCGCCGCCGCCGCGCGGCTGGAAGCTTTTGCTAATGCCAATACGGAAATGGTCCAGTCCACACGCACGGTGATCTTCTCTCGCGGGCAGCAGCTGCAGCAGGAAATCGCCGAGCGCGGTCAATTCTTCGGCTGGCAGGCGCTGGTTCTGTTCCTTGTCAGTCTTGCTCTGGTTCTGCTGTTCACCCGCATGATTATCGGTCCGGTGAAGGGCATACAGCGAATGATTAACCGTCTGGGTGAGGGGAAGTCTCTCGGTGATACGGTTGTTTTCACCGGGCCGCGCGAGCTGCGTTCGGTGGGTCAGCGGATCATCTGGCTTTCCGAACGTCTGGCGTGGCTGGAAACGCAGCGTCATCAGTTCCTCCGTCACATTTCCCACGAACTTAAAACGCCTCTCGCCAGCATGCGAGAAGGCACCGAGCTGCTGGCGGACGAAGTGGCTGGCCCGCTGACCTCTGAGCAAAAAGAGATTGTCGAGATCCTCGATGACAGCAGCCGCAATCTGCAAAAGCTGATTGAGCAACTGCTGGACTACAACCGTAAGCTGGCGGACGGGGCGGTGGTACTGGAAAACGTGGAGATTGCACCGATAGTGGATATGGTGATCTCCGCCCATAGCCTGCCAGCAAGAGCTAAAATGATGCATACCGAGGTCGATCTTAGCGAGCCCGCTTGTCTTGCTGAGCCCATGCTGTTTATGAGCGTTCTGGATAATCTTTATTCCAATGCGGTGCACTATGGTACTGAATCCGGTAACATTTATATTCGAAGCTACAGGGCGGGTTCCCGGGTGTTTATTGATGTAGCGAATACGGGCACCCCGATTCCGGATGAAGAAAAAACGATGATTTTTGAACCCTTTTTCCAGGGCAGTCATCAGCGAAAAGGTGCGGTTAAAGGAAGTGGTCTGGGCCTCAGTATTGCCCGCGACGGCATACGACGCATGCACGGTGAACTCAATATCGTCAGTGATGAACGGTCGGATGTGTGCTTTCGTATCGAACTGCCTCTTAAGCCGGAAAATCTATAAAATGAATCTAAGTCTGGTGAGTATGTCACACGTTTTTTTCCGCGCCGCACGCGCGGTGTTTTCCCGCAATACCGTACGTCTGAGTCTGCCGTGTTTATTGCTGGCAGGGTGTGTTACCCATGCCCCGAAGAGCGCAATCAGTGAAAAGCCGGAAGAGAAATGGCCTGAAAATCAGCTGGCGGATTTCCTGACCACCCCCTGCGAGGGCATCTGGCATTTGTCAGGACATGAAGTTGATACCAACCCGCTGTTTTGGCTTCGTGGCATCGATTGTGCGCAGCGTCTGGAACCCGTTGAGGCACGGGCGCAGGCCACGATGTGGGGCGACAACGCATGGCAGGCGACCTTTAAACGTGCCATTCTGCTTGGCGATGCCAAAATCACGCCCGTCGAGCGCCGCACGAATATCACGCGTCTGGACAGGTTCAGCGCCAGCATTCCTGCGCAGGTGCGGCCGATATATCAACTCTGGCGGGACGGCCAGGCATTACAGCTTCAGCTATCTGAAGAGCGTTCCCGCTACAGCAAATTACAGCAGTCAGCGGACGGCGAGCTTGATACGCTTCGCCAGCAGCAGAATTATCTGCGCACCCAGCTTGAGACCACCACACGCAAGCTTGAAAATCTGACCGATATTGAAAGGCAACTGTCGACGCGAAAACCCGCAGGCAGCTATCTGCCGGATTCGTCGAAAGGAAATTCTGCCGCATCGCCGGACGGTGACGCGCAGAAAGAAGAGGATGTGAAGCCATGACAAGCCGTAAACCTGCCCATCTTTTACTGGTCGATGACGATCCTGGGCTGTTAAAGCTGCTGGGAATGCGCCTGGTCAGTGAAGGCTACAGCGTTGTGACGGCGGAAAGCGGGCAGGAGGGGTTGAAAGTGCTCAGCCGCGAGAAGATTGATCTGGTGATCAGCGACCTGCGGATGGACGAAATGGATGGCCTGCAGCTTTTTGCAGAGATCCAAAAGCAGCAGCCCGGCATGCCGGTTATCATCTTGACCGCCCACGGCTCGATCCCGGATGCGGTCGCGGCAACCCAGCAAGGGGTGTTCAGCTTCCTCACTAAACCGGTGGACAAAGACGCGCTTTATAAAGCCATCGACAGCGCGCTGGAGCATGCCGCGCCTTCTGGTGATGACGCCTGGCGCGATTCCATCGTGACGCGAAGCCCTGTCATGCTGCGTCTGCTTGAGCAGGCGCGAATGGTGGCGCAATCTGACGTCAGCGTTTTGATCAACGGCCAGAGCGGTACCGGGAAAGAGATCCTGGCGCAGGCGATCCACAACGCCAGCCCGCGCGCTAAAAATGCCTTTATCGCCATTAACTGCGGCGCGCTGCCGGAACAGCTTCTTGAATCCGAACTCTTTGGTCACGCGCGCGGCGCCTTCACCGGCGCGGTGAGCAGCCGCGAAGGGCTGTTCCAGGCGGCGGAAGGCGGCACGCTGTTTCTCGACGAGATTGGCGATATGCCTGCGCCGTTGCAGGTGAAACTGCTGCGCGTGTTGCAGGAGAGAAAGGTACGTCCGCTCGGCAGCAACCGCGATATCGACATTAACGTGCGTATTATTTCCGCCACCCACCGGGATCTGCCAAAAGTGATGGCGCGCAATGAGTTTCGTGAAGATCTCTACTACCGCCTGAACGTGGTGAACCTGAAAATTCCAGCGCTGGCCGAGCGTGCGGAAGATATCCCGCTGCTGGCAAACCATCTGCTGCGCCAGTCCGCGGATCGCCATAAACCCTTCGTGCGCGCGTTTTCCACTGATGCAATGAAAAGGCTAATGACCGCCGGGTGGCCTGGCAACGTGCGCCAGCTGGTCAACGTGATTGAGCAGTGCGTAGCGCTGACGTCGTCGCCCGTGATCAGCGACGCGCTGGTGGAGCAGGCGCTGGAAGGGGAAAACACGGCCTTGCCGACCTTTGCCGAAGCGCGTAACCAGTTCGAACTGAACTACCTGCGCAAGCTGCTGCAGATTACGAAGGGTAACGTGACCCACGCGGCGCGCATGGCCGGACGCAACCGCACCGAGTTTTACAAGCTGCTGTCGCGCCACGAGCTGGAAGCAAACGATTTTAAAGAGTAATGCCGTATGGTACTGTGAGCAATCGATTACGAGGCAGCTTACAGGCATGAGTTTAAGGACCCACCATGAAAAAGATTGATGCGATTATTAAACCTTTCAAACTGGATGATGTACGTGAAGCGCTGGCGGAAGTCGGCATCACCGGGATGACAGTAACGGAAGTGAAAGGTTTTGGTCGTCAGAAGGGCCACACCGAGCTTTACCGTGGCGCGGAGTACATGGTCGACTTTCTGCCGAAAGTGAAAATTGAAATCGTGGTCAGCGACGATATCGTGGATACCTGCGTAGATACCATCATCCGTACCGCGCAGACGGGGAAAATCGGTGACGGGAAAATCTTCGTCTTTGACGTGGCGCGCGTGATCCGTATCCGTACCGGCGAAGAAGACGACGCGGCGATTTAACGTTCTTGCCGGGTGGCGCTGCGCTTACCCGGCCTACAAAACGCTTCGTAGGCCCGCGCAAGCGAAGCGCCGCCGGGCGATTACAGCACTTTATGCGGGCCGAAGCACTCGTAATGAATGCTGTCTTTGTTCACACCCATCTCAACCAGCTGCTTCGCGGCATACTGCATAAACGCCACCGGCCCACAGACGTAGAACTGCATATCCGGCGCGCTAAACGCCCCTTCATGCTGGCTTAAATTCATCAGACCTTCGCTGTCGAAGCGTGCGGCCTGGCGGTCTGCGTCCGTTGGCAGGCGATACCAGGTGTGCGCGGTGAAGCGCGGCAGTGATGCCCCGAGCGTTTTCACTTCATCCGCAAAGGCGTGCACGTCGCCGTTCTCTGCGGCGTGGAACCAGTTTACCTGCGCGTTGTGGTGTGTTTTTGCCAGCGTATCGAGCATCGCCAGCATTGGCGTTTGACCAACACCCGCAGAGATCAGCGTCACTGGCGTATTCGCTCCAACGGCCATAAAGAAATCGCCCGCCGGCGCGGCCAGATGAACCACGTCGCCCACGCGGGCTTCGTTGTGCAGCCAGGTTGAGACCTGACCGCCATCTTCGCGTTTCACCGCAATGCGGTAGCCTTTGCCGTTTGGCTTGCGGGTGAGGGAATACTGGCGGATCTCCTGATGCGGGAAGCCTTCAGGCTTCAGCCACACGCCCAGATACTGGCCCGGTTGATATTCGGCCACAGGTTTACCGTCCACCGGCTCAAATTCAAAGCTGGTAATCAGCGCGCTGCGCGGCGTTTTCTCAACGATGCGGAACGCGCGCGTCCCTTCCCAGCCGCCATTTTTGCTGGCATTTTCGCTGTAGATTTGCGCTTCACGGTTGATGAATACGTTTGCCAGCACGCCGTAGGCTTTACCCCATGCGTCCAGCACTTCCTGGCCCGGGCTGAACATTTCGTCCAGCGTGGCCAGCAGGTGGCCGCCAACGATGTTGTACTGCTCGGGCTGGATCTGGAAGCTGGTGTGCTTCTGCGCGATTTTTTCCACCGCGGGCAGCAGTGCAGCCAGGTTTTCAATATTGCTGGCGTAGGCCGCGATGGCGTTGAACAGCGCTTCACGCTGATCGCCATTGCGCTGGTTGCTCATGTTGAATATCTCTTTGAGCTCCGGGTTGTGCGAGAACATGCGATCGTAGAAATGCGCGGTGAGTTTAGGGCCGGTTTCCACCAGCAGGGGAATGGTGGACTTAACGGTAGCGATGGTTTGAGCGTCGAGCATGAGCGCGTCCTTCTGATGTCACATTTAATGATGTATTTTAAATACATCTTATAAAAAATAACCCTGCGTTGTAAATGGTTCTTTGCAAGATGAAAAATATGCATCACAAACCTGAAAAGAAATCCGTTGAAAATGATGAGAGCTTTATTCCTCAAACCCTTTCGTGGCGTGGAGGGAAACGTTTGCGTAAAATCGTTTGTCAAGACCTGTTATCGCAGAACTATTCAGTTATACTGTTGCCCGTCGTCCAACAGGACTGCCTTTTCAGGCCAAAATTTACTTGTTAGCTGAGTCAGGAGATGCGGATGTTAAAGCGTGAAATGAACATTGCCGATTATGATGCCGAACTGTGGCAGGCTATGGAGCAGGAAAAAGTACGTCAGGAAGAGCACATCGAACTGATCGCCTCCGAAAACTACACCAGCCCGCGCGTGATGCAGGCGCAGGGTTCTCAGCTGACCAACAAATACGCTGAAGGTTATCCGGGCAAGCGCTACTACGGCGGTTGCGAGTACGTTGATATCGTTGAGCAGTTGGCTATCGACCGTGCGAAAGAACTCTTTGGCGCAGACTACGCGAACGTGCAGCCGCACTCTGGCTCTCAGGCTAACTTCGCGGTCTACACCGCGCTGCTGCAGCCGGGCGATACCGTTCTGGGTATGAACCTGGCGCAGGGCGGCCACCTGACTCACGGCTCCCCGGTTAACTTCTCCGGCAAACTGTACAACATCATCCCTTACGGTATTGATGAGTCCGGTAAAATTGACTACGAAGACATGGCTAAGCAGGCCAAAGAGCACAAACCGAAGATGATCATCGGTGGCTTCTCTGCTTACTCCGGTATCGTTGACTGGGCAAAAATGCGTGAAATCGCAGACAGCATCGGTGCTTACCTGTTCGTTGATATGGCGCACGTTGCGGGTCTGATCGCGGCAGGCGTTTACCCGAACCCGGTTCCACACGCTCACGTTGTGACCACCACCACCCACAAAACCCTGGCGGGTCCACGCGGTGGCCTGATCCTGGCGAAAGGCGGTGACGAAGATCTGTATAAGAAACTGAACTCTGCCGTGTTCCCAAGCGCGCAGGGCGGCCCGCTGATGCACGTTATCGCCGCAAAAGCGGTAGCGCTGAAAGAAGCGATGGAGCCAGAGTTCAAAGTTTATCAGCAGCAGGTTGCCAAAAACGCCAAAGCGATGGTGGAAGTGTTCCTGAGCCGTGGCTACAAAGTGGTGTCTGGCGGTACTGAAAACCACCTGTTCCTGCTGGATCTGGTTGATAAGAACCTGACCGGTAAAGAAGCTGACGCAGCCCTGGGCCGCGCCAACATCACCGTGAACAAAAACAGCGTGCCAAACGATCCGAAGAGCCCGTTCGTGACCTCCGGTATCCGTATCGGTTCTCCGGCCGTGACTCGCCGCGGCTTCAAAGAAGCGGAAGTGAAAGAGCTGGCGGGCTGGATGTGCGACGTTCTGGACAACATCAATGACGAAGCGGTTATCGAGCGCGTCAAAGGTAAAGTTCTGGATATCTGCGCGCGCTTCCCGGTATACGCATAATCCCTCTGCTTTGCAGAAATAAAAAAAGGCCGCGCTTGCGGCCTTTTTTATGGGCTAACGTCGGTCAAGAGATATGGCTCCCGGTCCCACAATCGCCAGCAAAATAAACGCACCGGCAATGCTCACATTCTTATAGAAGTTAATCATGTTCGGCACAACCGCATCACCGGTCATATCCCAGTAGTGGTGGCCTATTACCGCCGTTCCCAGCGTATAAAAGACAAAGAGCACCGCGATGGGGCGGGTGAAAAAGCCCAGCACGATCAGAATTGCCGCGGGAACCTCCATCACCACCGCAATAATCGCCGCCAGCATAGGCATGGGGGCGCCGAGCGACGTCATATACTGAACGGTGCCGCTAAACCCCGTGAGTTTGGGATAGCCAAAAATAATAAACAGGACAACGATAGCAATACGGGCAATCAAAAGCAGGAAAGAACGTGAGGAGCCGAAATCGAAATAACGTAAGCTGTTCATGGCAAACGACCTCTTCAGGCGATGTTCTTTAAACGTAATACAATTTTGCCGCTCTCGCCATACGCCGACCGGCTGTCCATGATGTTAATTTATCGTTAATTTATAGCGCGCTAACGACTTGCTAAAGTGCAGGATAAGCGCCAGACTATCGCCTCCATTTCGGGAGGGATTCATGGTCTTGCATTCCACGCGCTGGCTGGCGCTCAGCTACTTCACCTACTTCTTTAGCTACGGTATTTTTCTGCCTTTCTGGAGCGTCTGGCTCAAGGGAATCGGCCTCACCCCTGAGTCCATCGGCGTTCTGCTTGGTGCAGGACTGGTGGCGCGTTTCCTGGGCAGCCTGCTGATTGCGCCGCGCGTCAGCGATCCCTCCTTGCTGATCAAGGCCGTGCGCATACTTGCGCTGCTCACTCTGGTCTTTGTCGCCTGCTTCTGGGTGAGCCAGCAGTTTGCCTGGCTGATGGTGATCATGGTTGGCTTTAACCTGTTCTTCTCACCGCTGGTGCCGCTGACGGATGCCCTGGCGAACACCTGGCAAAAGCAGATCACCATGGACTATGGCCGCGTGCGTCTCTGGGGATCGATTGCGTTCGTGATCGGCTCGGCGCTGGTGGGTAAGCTGGTCAGCCTGTACGACTATCGCGCCATCCTGGCGTTACTGAGCGTGGGGATTGCCTCCATGCTGCTGGGGATGCTGCTGCGTCCGTCGGTAATGCCGCAGGGCGAAAGCCGTCACCAGGAGAGCGCAGGCTGGCCGGCCTGGCGGAGCCTGGTCACACAAAGCTGGCGCTTTCTGGCGTGCGTTTGCCTGCTTCAGGGGGCGCATGCGGCGTACTATGGGTTCAGCGCCATCTACTGGCAGGGGGCGGGCTACTCTGCTTCTGCGGTAGGCTACCTGTGGTCGCTCGGCGTCGTAGCGGAAGTGATCATCTTTGCGCTCAGCAAAAAGCTCTTCCGTCGCTTCGGCGCGCGAGACCTCCTGCTGCTTTCCGCCGTCTGCGGCGTAGCGCGCTGGGGAATCATGGGCTGGACGACCGAACTGCCGTGGCTGATTGTGGCGCAAATTCTGCACTGCGGCACCTTTACCGTGTGCCATCTGGCGGCGATGCGCTACATCTCTGCGCGTGAGGGCGGGGACGTAATTCGACTGCAGGCGGTCTACTCTGCGGTGGCAATGGGCGGCAGCATAGCGGTGATGACGGTCTTTGCAGGCTTCCTGTATCAGCACCTGGGGCACGGCGTGTTCTGGGTGATGGCGCTCGTTGCGCTACCTGCAACGATCGTTCGCCCAAAAGTGACGGCACGCGCGTAGCTAGGATTCCAGCATCGCGCGAATATGTTCTTGCTGCTGCGCGTTCAATGTCTCAACGGCATGGATCAGCGGCGGTGAGAACAACGGCAGGGCGGTTGGGTAAGGGGTGATCACCAGCGCAGCTTCACGGGGAGCACCTTCCTTCTGAAACGCGTGCAGGGTCAGATAACGAATATTGAGCGGCAACAGCGTCAGCTCGCGCAGCTGCTGCTCAATCAACGCTTCACATGCTTTATCTTCTCCGGTCAGTAACACCACCTGTTTTTCATGCAGATCGGTCTCCTGCATCAGCCAGGCACCAAAAATCACCGCCACCAGGCTCATCTCCTCATCGGAGAAACGCAGCCCGAACTCCGCTTCCAGCTCAAACAGCGCCTCTTTGGTGGTGCGTAACAGCCGCGGATAAAGCCGATGGATCTCTTCCGGCAGGCTGTTATCGATGCCGATTTCAAACAGTGAGCGATCTAGCGCCTGAGCAAGATGGATATAAAGCTGGTCGGTAAGCCCCTGTTCATCGCTAAAATTCATCCCGGTTTGGGCCCGAAAGCGCGCGATCATCCGCACTATGGCGCGACGCAGGCGTTGATCCTGCTGATGTCTGTCAAGCACCGGATCGGGAGTGCGCAGCATCATAAACAGCAGCGCGAGGAACAGCTGTTCATCGCTGTGCGTTCCCTGCGGAACGCGCCGTTTCCAGTGGCGCACGATTTCCTGCGCGGTGAAATATTCCCCTCTCGACTGGGTCCAGCTGCGCTGAACGTGGGAAAACTGCGGCGTATTGCCCAGATGATGCTGAATCAGACAGTATTGCAAAAACAGCTGTAAAAACTGAACGTCACGGCAGTCAAACGGACGCTGAAGCTTTCGCGAGCAGAAGTTGATCAATGCTCGCAGGTTGGTGTCATCATAGAGTGGACGAGCGATGCCCTGCTGTTTAAGTGCGGTTTTAAGTGCGGGAGTAAACTGCTGAGAGACGAACTGCGGGCAAAGCCGCAGCGCCCGGCGCAGCCAGTGCAGCAGGCATAAACGCTGATTCAGGACCGAACCTTCAATTCGGTAGCTGCCGTCGAGGTGCGTGACGATATCAAGCCGATGATAGCGCTGGATTTCATCACGCGTCTCGGCTATATCTTGCCGTGCCATCGCGTCGTCCACGCCGTTGGCAGCAATTATGCTCTGTGCGGTGACGGCAGCATCGGGCAGGTAAAGCATCAAAAGCACCTGGCAGCGGCGCTGCGAACTGGAAAGCACAGATGGAATTTCAAGCGTCGTCATCATCTGTCGGGTATCCAGTGTGAATGTTTGATAAGAATAGCTAAAGGATGGGCGCTGAAAAGCGCGCCGGCAGGCCTTTCATTCAGGATTGCTGGGGAACATCACAGAATTTTTGACGTGAGGAATTGATGCAAATAGTTAAACAAAGCGCGATGGCGTTATTTTTGGCGGTTATCACCTTTACCGCCAGCGCACATCCTCACAGTTTTATCAGCCTGAAAACCGAGCTTGTGACGGACGGCACGCAGCTGAGCGGCCTGAAGATGCGCTGGACGATGGATGAAATCACCTCGGCGGATCTGCTCTATGATGCAGGAAACGCAAAGCCTGGCGATGAGATCTGGAAAAAGCTGGCGGCAGAAGTGATGGCCAACGTGCTCGGTCAGCACTACTTCACCGAGTTCTGGCATAACGGACAAAAGGTCAAATTTCTTAACCGGCCCACGGAATACGGTATGACGCGAGACGGGCATCAGGCGGTGCTGACATTTATTCTCCCGCTGGCGCACCCTCAGCCGCTGGCAGGGCAAAAGTATCGTTTCTCCACCTTTGATCCCACCTACTATGTCGATATGAGCTACGCCGAGGACAGCGACGTGCAGCTTCCGGCATCGCTACAAAAGACATGTAAGCTTACCGTCCATACGCCAAAGCCCAGCGAAGAGACGCTGAACTTTGCGGTCTCTCTCGACAAAGAAGATGCGCCACCAGAGGACATGGAGCTGGGTAAACAGTTTGCGCAGGAGGTGACGTTACAATGTCAGTGATCTCCTCTTCGCACCCAAAAACGCGCCGCTGGCTTCATCTCTGGCCGCTGGCGCTCTTTCTCCTGCTCGCCGTTTGCGGTTCGCTCTGGCTGTGGCAGGCCTGGCCGCAGGTGATGATGAAAAGCATCATCTGGCAGCGTGAGGTCAACCAGCAGATGAGCGGGCTGCTGAAGGCGGTGGCGGAAAACCCGACCAAAGCGGGCGGTTCCCTGCTGGCGTTTAGCTTTATTTATGGCGTCCTGCACGCGCTGGGGCCGGGGCACGGCAAAATCGTCATCACCACCTGGCTTGCTACCCATCCGTCAAAGCTAAAATCGAGCATCGGCCTGACGCTGGCCTCCTCGCTGCTGCAGGGCGGCGTGGCGATTGCGCTGGTCGTTGTTGTGCTTTCACTTTTGCAGCTTCCGGCGCGCCAGCTGCACATGAGCAGCTTCTGGCTGGAGAAAGGGAGCTACGCGCTGGTGGGTGTGCTGGGGCTGATCCTCTGCTGGCGGGCGCTGAAAAAGCTGCGCGTGCTGCTGCAAAGGCCGAAATTCAAAACCTTTACGCCGCACCACGTTCATAATGAACACTGCGGCTGCGGGCATCAGCATCTGCCCACGCAGGAACAATTACAGAACGGCGACGACTGGCGCGCGCGGCTGATGATTGTGCTTTCGATGGGCATGCGCCCGTGCTCGGGTGCCATCATGGTGCTGCTGTTCAGTAAGGTCATCGGCGTGTTCGGCTGGGGAATGCTGTCCGCGCTGGCGATGGCGGCAGGAACCTCTCTCACCATTTCGTCTTTAGCGCTGCTGGTACACAGCTTCCGTCAGCTGGCGGTCAAACTCAGCGGCAATAAAACGCCGGTGCTGTGGCGGCAGGTTGGCTGGACAACGCTCGCGCTGGCGGGCGGGGTGATTCTGCTGGTGGCGGCGGTGACGATGTGGATGAGTGCGGTGCCGGTGGGAAGAGGATTGCGGCCGTTTTAGCGACGTACGGTCTGCTCCCCCTCCATCACGGGTGCTGCCGCTTATTGCTAATCCCAGTTACCGTAGGGGTAGGTTTTGCCTTTGATGAAATCCTGCGTTGACTGGATAACGTTGAACGTACCGCCGGGGACGACGTAGTTTTTGCACAGCGTCAGGTCGTTGCCGGAGCGGGTCCACATCTTCAATGGTTTAACGGGCAGGCTGGGGCGTCCGGCGACATCCGGGAACCAGAGCTTGACTTTGCCGCCGGGGGACAGGCCGAAGGTCATGTTGTCGTACCAGACAGTATCTCCATACCAGGTATGATCGGCAGGCGTTTTCATGCGCAGCCAGGTATCCGGTCCGAAGACGGCGCTGGTTTCGTAGGTTTGCTGGTCAATATAGGATTCCCAGCAGAAGACAATGTACTGAGGGGGCTTTTTGACTTTGTTGAAATTGATGCTGGGGCCATGAACTGCTGAAGCCCATCTGTCGATAGAATCAGGGCCGGGAGAAGTCTGGTCAAGCATGTTAAAGGTGTATAGGTAACCATCGGTATCAATAACCCGCGCGTGAATGACTTCTGCTGGTAGCTCATGAGGAGTGACAAAGGAAAAACTCCACTCGCCAGAAGGCAGTGTCCAGTCCCCGCTGGCGGCCTGTTTTGACTGTAAAGGTTGGTATTTTTGTGGGCTGCAGCCAGAGGCGGTCAGCAGTAATGAGAGTATCAGCAGTTTGTTCCTGTTCATCCCTGTCATTCCCAGTTCCCGTAAGGGTAAGTTTTGCCTTTAATGAAATCCTGCGTTGACTGGATAACGTTGAACGTACCGCCGGGGACGACGTAGTTTTTGCACAGCGTCAGGTCGTTGCCGGAGCGGGTCCACATCTTCAATGGTTTAACGGGCAGGCTGGGGCGTCCGGCGACATCCGGGAACCAGAGCTTGACTTTGCCGCCGGGGGACAGGCCGAAGGTCATGTTGTCGTACCAGACAGTATCTCCATACCAGGTATGATCGGCAGGCGTTTTCATGCGCAGCCAGGTATCCGGTCCGAAGACGGCGCTGGTTTCATAGGTTTGCTGGTCAATATAGGACTCCCAGCAGAAGACAATGTACTGCGGGGGTTTTTTGACTTTGTCGAAAACGACGCTACCGCCATAGGCCACTTCAGTCCATTTGTTCACGGATTCGGAGTCGCGAGACGTCGTGTCAAGTGTGTTAAAGGTATACAAGTAACCATCCGTGTCGATCACGCGGGCATGAAGTGCTTTTGCCGGTAGTTCATAGGGGGTAATAAAAGAAAAACTCCACTCGCCATAAGGCAGCGTCCAGTCCCCGCTGGCGGCCTGTTTTGACTGTAACGGGTGGGATTTTTGTGGGCTGCAGCCTGCAGCCGTCAGCAGCAGGGCTAGCGCCAGTAGATTGCGTTTTTTCATCGTTTATTTTCATCCATGTTGTAAATCGTTCTGATCCAGTTCTCGTCCGGCCTGTTGACAAAGCCGACGGTTTCGGACACTGAGGCACCACCCTGTAATTCACCGGACTGTTTAAGCTCCACGGCGTTCCAGTGGGCCGAGCAGTGGATATATTTCCGGGCAATTATGTCCACCTCTTCAGGCCTAAAGCCGGTTACGCTTCTGTGCTGACGGGCTGCTTTTCCCATTTCACGAGCGTGGTCAGACAACGGCTTTAGCTCATCAGGTAAGGCGTGAATTTTGATGCTGTCTACGTCAGTAAATAACGCTCCTGCCTCCACTGCCGCATCGACCATGACCCGCAGCGCCACCTTTGACCAGTCAAAAAGGACCGTGCGATGGCGTAGCGTCAGGGCGGCAAACGCGCGCTTCTGCGGCTGGCTGTAGCGGTCAGGCGGGGCGAAATCGTCTTCCCAGACGTCCGGAGTGATAGCGTTGGTACGAATAACGGGCACGATCGCCGGTGAATGCTCCAGCGCGCGTAGCTGTGCCATCGTTTGCTGGTAAACATGCGATTGTGTGCCGGGCTGGTTGTGAGGCAGGGTTTCCACCAGCGGGCGGGTGAGAAAGAGGTCTTCCCGCAGCTGGGGCAGATAGCCGCCGCCGATATCGGAATGGGCGCCGGGGAGTGAGAGCTCTGGCCAGGCGGGGGCGACGCTGTTAAGAGCGAAGTTGTAGCGGCACTCGTGCTGGGCGGTAATGTGAAACGCCTTCTGCGCCACGCCGGGACGCAGGTGGATATTGACATTGCCGGTATCGGCGCTGTGTGGATTAAGCCCGTTCGCCAACGTGCCGACGGCCGCCACGGTATCCATAATGCCGAGGAAGCGGGTTTTGCCTGCGGGAGCGCCACGATAGTTAATTTTGCCTAAGCCCGCTGAAATGACGTCAGCAATGGCTCGGTCTTCCGCCTGTACGCGGTTGGCGAAATGACGGGCCGCTGCCGCGCCACGGCTAAAGCCGAAGATATCAAACAGCAGGGAATCGACAACAAACTTTCCGTTTAGTTGGGTGAGTGCTTTCTTTATCCCGGCTTCGAGTTGCGCTATCGCATCGTCAGTCTTGGCAATGATCCCCGTTTCGGCGGTACCCAGCCCGAGACCTATCGGATTATCGGGTTCGCCTGCCCGCGTGCCAATGCCTTCAACATAGATAACGTCCTGTATATAGCGACTGTCTGGCGGAAAGTTTTGCTCATACAATTTATTCAACCAGTAAATGTTTGTGTAATATCCCAGATAACTTCCCGCCCCGATCCCACTAATCCCCATCTTTTCCGATGCATTTCTGGCGAGAATGGTTGCCGCATCCGGGCTGTTGATATCAAAGTGCTGCGCCGTGAGTGCCTCAAGCATCTTGCCTGTATTCACCGCGTTATTACCGGTGCCGTCAAAGAATATCCCCAGCACCAGCGTCACTCTCCGCTCAGGTTGCTCTTCTGGGAAGATAGTCTTCTGGACCACCGGAAAAAGACGGCTGTAATTTTCAGGCGTCAGCAGATAATCAAATTCGGTACCGGCAATAAGATGGCGACTCAGAATATAATCATAATCCACCGAGATATATTCATGGTCCATATCATTCATATCTGAATGCAGCTGAATGGACCGTATTGATGCACCACGTAATTCGATAAGATAATAGTTCTCCATATGACCGTATCGATTGGTGCGGTAAATATCAAAGGTAAGCTTAAGACGTTCATTATTATTAATGGCGTTGCTGAGTAACGGAGAGCTTTTATCCAGGAGCTTACAGAATTGCAGTCCGCGATGGTGAATCCGGCCACCGGTGCTGCCCGCTTCCTGCGTCAGACTGAAAACAAAGATTTCATCTTCATGTCCCAGCTGATAGCGGTTGCCGACTGAAGCCTGAGAACCACAGCCAGCAGAAATCTTGCCCTGAATATCGCCCTCAAGCGTTAAATAAATAAGGTTGCTCATTTATTTTTCCTGCGTGAGGCGTTTAGTCAGGAAGTATCGTAATGATAAAGTTGAAAAGACAATCTGCTATAAATCAAATTACGGAGTAAATACTGATTATTATTTAGGTGTAAAAGGAACGACTAATAAAAAATCCCCGATGATGAATGTCGGGGATTTATATACACAGACTGCATTGGGTAAATAAACGCTGGATGCAGTTACCGGGATTAACGCTTCAGCGCATCGCTCAGTTCGTCACGCATGTTTGCCAGCATGGCTTTAACAACGCGTGGGTTACCCGCAACGATGTTGCCGGTAGACATATAGTTATGGCCGCCGGTGAAGTCGCAAACAATGGCGCCTGCTTCACGCGCGATCAGCTCGCCCGCAGCAAAGTCCCACGGCTTCAGTGACAGCTCGAAGTAACCGTCAACGCGGCCGGTGGCCACGTAGGCCAGATCCAGCGCAGCAGAACCGGTGCGACGGAAATCCGCGCATTCGGTGAACAGTTTGCCCAGGATATTCATGTAGGTGGTCGCGTGCTGTTTCGCCTTGAACGGGAAACCGGTCGCCAGGATGGTGCCGTCCAGATCGCGTGCGTTGCTGCAGCGCAGACGGTAGCCGTTCAGCTGTGCGCCCTGACCGCGGGTCGCGGTGAACAGCTCGTTACGCATTGGATCGTACACAACGGCGACTTCAGTACGGCCTTTAATGCGTACTGCGATAGACACAGAGAAGTGTGGCAGGCGTTTGACGAAGTTGGTGGTGCCATCCAGTGGATCGATAACCCATTGAACATCCTGATCGGTACCTTCATGTTCACCGCTTTCTTCGGTGATGATGGTGTGCTGTGGGTAAGATTTGCGGATCGTTTCGATAACAATCGCTTCTGCGGCTTTATCAACGTTCGTCACGAAATCATTGCTGCCTTTCTGGCTGGTTTCTACGGAGTCTGGCGTTTCGTAGTGTTTGGCAATTACATTACCCGCCTTGCGCGCTGCGCGCACGGCGATGGTCAGCATCGGATGCATCGGTCTCTCTCACTGGATGTTAAAGAACAGGAAAATCGGCGCAGAGTATAGCAGCGGGATCGGATTATGTCTCCCGTTTATGATAATATGCCCGAATATTCTTCAGACACTGAATTCAGACATTAAAAATTATGCTGCAAAACATTCGAATTGTGCTGGTCGAAACATCGCATACCGGCAACATGGGCTCCGTTGCCCGCGCTATGAAAACCATGGGCTTAACGAACCTGTGGCTGGTTAACCCGCTGGTGAAACCTGACTCGCAGGCTATCGCGCTGGCGGCCGGGGCCAGCGACGTGATCGGCAATGCCCAGATCGTCGATACCCTTGACGAAGCGCTGGCCGGCTGCAGCCTCGTTGTGGGTACCAGCGCGCGTTCGCGCACGCTGCCGTGGCCAATGCTCGATCCGCGTGAATGCGGCCTGAAAAGTGTCTCGGAGGCAGAACAGGCACCGGTTGCGCTGGTGTTTGGCCGCGAGCGCGTTGGCCTGACCAACGACGAGCTGCAGAAGTGCCATTATCACGTCGCGATTGCGGCAAACCCGGAGTACAGCTCGCTGAACCTGGCGATGGCGGTGCAGGTTATCGCTTACGAAGTGCGTATGGCGTGGCTGGCAACGCAGGAGAAACAGGTCGAGCCGAAAGAAGAGACGGCCTACCCGCTGGTGGACGACCTTGAGCGCTTCTACGGTCACCTGGAGCAGACGCTGCTCTCAACCGGTTTTATCCGCGAAGGCCACCCGGGACAGGTAATGAACAAGCTGCGCCGTATGTTTACCCGCGCGCGTCCGGAAAGCCAAGAGCTGAACATCCTGCGCGGGATCCTGGCGTCGATTGAGCAGAAGAATAAAGCGTAGCGTCGTCTGTTTGCCAGGTGGCG
Source organism: Enterobacter quasimori (assembly GCF_018597345.1). Taxonomy (NCBI): domain Bacteria; kingdom Pseudomonadati; phylum Pseudomonadota; class Gammaproteobacteria; order Enterobacterales; family Enterobacteriaceae; genus Enterobacter; species Enterobacter quasimori. Next base: position 51,350 of record NZ_JAHEVU010000002.1, read on the forward strand.
CTTCGCTGACCTGGCCTACAAAACCGTAGGTCGGGTAAGCGAAGCGCCACCCGACAAAAAACGGCACAGAAGGTTAAATACCTGACTAAAACAGTCAAGTAAATAGTTGACCATTTTAGTCAGGAATGTCAGACTTGGCCCTGCTATGCAATACCCCATTTTACAATAAAAAACCCCGGGCAGGGGCGAGTTTGAGGTTAAGTAAGACATGAGACTGACATCTAAAGGGCGTTATGCCGTGACCGCGATGCTGGACGTTGCGCTCAACTCCGAAGCGGGCCCGGTTCCGTTGGCTGATATTTCTGAACGACAAGGGATCTCCCTCTCTTATCTGGAACAGCTGTTCTCCAGACTGCGTAAAAATGGACTGGTTTCCAGCGTTCGTGGCCCGGGCGGCGGTTATCTGCTGGGTAAAGACGCGGGCAGTATTGCAGTTGGCGAAGTGATCAGCGCCGTTGACGAATCCGTTGACGCGACCCGTTGCCAGGGTAAAGGCGGCTGCCAGGGCGGCGATAAGTGCCTGACCCACGCGCTGTGGCGCGATCTGAGCGACCGTCTGACCGGCTTCCTGAACAACATCACCCTGGGTGAACTGGTGAATAACCAGGAAGTTCTGGATGTATCGGGCCGTCAGCACAGTCAGGATTCTCAACGCAGCACCCGTGCGCAGGACGCTATCGACGTCAAACTGCGCGCGTAATAAAACGATAAGTATTTCAGAATCAGGCCGGGGCGGTCATGCCCCGTGTACTCGGTCGTACATCCAGCCGGTTGCCTGATTCCTTGCATTGAAGCGATGTACGGAGTTTAAAGAGCAATGAAATTACCGATTTATCTCGACTACTCCGCAACCACGCCGGTGGACCCGCGTGTTGCCGAGAAAATGATGCAGTGTCTGACCCTGGACGGAAACTTTGGTAACCCAGCTTCCCGTTCACACCGTTTTGGCTGGCATGCTGAAGAGGCGGTTGATATCGCCCGTAATCAGATTGCTGACCTGGTGGGTGCCGACCCGCGTGAGATTGTTTTCACCTCCGGTGCGACCGAATCCGACAACCTGGCGATCAAAGGTGCAGCCAACTTTTATCAGAAAAAAGGCAAGCACATCATCACCAGCAAAACCGAACACAAAGCCGTACTGGACACCTGCCGTCAGCTGGAGCGTGAAGGGTATGAAGTCACCTACCTGGCGCCACAGAGCAACGGCATCATCGACCTGAAAGAGCTCGAAGCGGCCATGCGTGATGACACCATTCTGGTCTCCATCATGCACGTCAACAACGAAATCGGCGTGGTGCAGGACATCGCGACCATCGGCGAAATGTGCCGCGCGCGCGGTATCATCTATCACGTTGACGCGACCCAGAGCGTGGGCAAACTGCCTATCGACCTGAGCCAGCTGAAAGTGGACCTGATGTCCTTCTCCGGCCACAAAATCTATGGCCCGAAAGGGATTGGCGCGCTGTACGTTCGTCGTAAGCCACGTATCCGCATCGAAGCACAGATGCACGGCGGTGGTCACGAGCGCGGCATGCGTTCCGGTACGCTGCCTGTTCACCAGATCGTGGGCATGGGCGAAGCCTACCGCATTGCAAAAGAAGAGATGGAAACCGAGATGGCGCGCCTGCGCACGCTGCGTAACCGTCTGTGGGACGGCGTGAAGGATATGGAAGAAGTGTATCTGAACGGCGATCTCGAGCAGGGCGCACCAAACATCCTCAACGTCAGCTTCAACTATGTTGAAGGCGAGTCGCTGATCATGGCGCTGAAAGACCTGGCGGTTTCTTCCGGTTCTGCCTGTACCTCTGCAAGCCTTGAGCCATCCTACGTGCTGCGCGCGCTGGGTATGACTGACGAGCTGGCACACAGCTCTATCCGTTTCTCTTTAGGTCGTTTCACTACCGAAGAAGAGATTGACTACACCATCAAGCTGGTTCGCAACTCCATCGGCCGTCTGCGCGACCTTTCTCCACTGTGGGAAATGTTCAAGCAGGGCGTGGATCTGAACAGCATTGAATGGTCACATCACTAATCGGTACATAAGGAGAATTCAATCATGGCATACAGCGAAAAAGTCATCGATCATTACGAAAACCCACGCAACGTTGGCTCTTTTGACAACAGCGACGAATCTGTTGGTAGCGGCATGGTCGGTGCACCGGCGTGTGGCGACGTGATGAAGTTGCAGATTAAAGTCAACAATGAAGGTATCATTGAAGACGCGCGCTTCAAGACCTACGGCTGCGGTTCTGCTATCGCGTCCAGCTCCCTGGTCACCGAATGGGTGAAGGGTAAGTCTCTGGACGAAGCACAGGCAATCAAAAACACGGATATTGCTGAAGAACTCGAACTGCCACCGGTGAAAATTCACTGCTCAATTCTGGCAGAAGACGCGATCAAAGCCGCCATTGCGGATTACAAAAGCAAACGTGAAGCAAAATAATTGAGGTTTGAGTATGTCGATTACCCTTAGCGACAGCGCTGCCGCGCGAGTAAGCTCTTTTCTGGCGAACCGTGGTAAAGGCTTTGGCCTGCGACTGGGCGTACGTACCTCCGGCTGTTCTGGTATGGCTTACGTACTGGAGTTTGTTGACGAACCGGCGTCTGACGACACCGTGTTTGAAGACAAGGGCGTGAAGGTGGTGGTCGATGGCAAAAGCCTGCAATTCCTCAACGGCACTCAGCTGGACTTCGTTAAAGAAGGCCTGAACGAAGGGTTCAAATTCACGAACCCGAACGTCAAAGACGAGTGTGGTTGCGGCGAAAGCTTCCACGTTTAACCGCGCGTCATCCGAAACCCCACCGTGGCGTTACCCGCTACGCGTGGGGTTTGTTTTAACAGGCTACCCCTGAGATTGTTATGGATTACTTCACTCTCTTCGGACTACCCGCTCAATACCCGATTGATCTCCAGGCGCTGACGATCCGCTTTCAGGATCTTCAGCGTCAGTACCATCCGGACAAATTCGCGAGCGGTACTCAGGCAGAGCAGCTGGCTGCGGTATCGCACTCTGCCACCATCAACCAGGCCTGGCAGACGCTGCGCCATCCGCTGGCGCGTGCTGAGTATCTGCTCTCGCTCCACGGTTTTGATCTGGCGAGCGAGCAGCACACCGTGCGCGACACGGCGTTTCTGATGGAGCAGCTGGAGCTTCGCGAAGAGCTCGATGAGATTGAACAGGCCAAAGACGAAGCGCGTCTGGAAAGCTTTATTACGCGCGTGAAGGGCATGTTCGATACCCGCCATCAGCAGATGGTGGAGCAACTGAACAACGAGACCTGGGACGTGGCGGCAGATACTGTGCGCAAACTCCGTTTTCTCGATAAACTGCGAAGCAGTGCTGAACAACTCGAAGAAAAGCTGCTCGATTTTTAATTTCGGAAGCAATTATGGCCTTATTACAAATTAGTGAGCCTGGCTTAAGTGCCGCACCGCACCAGCGTCGTCTGGCGGTGGGTATCGATCTGGGCACCACCAATTCCCTCGTGGCGACCGTGCGCAGCGGCCAGGCGGAAACGCTGGCTGACGAGCAGGGGCGCCATCTGCTGCCTTCCGTGGTCCACTACCAGCAGCAGGGTCACGCGGTAGGCTATGACGCCCGCGCTAACGCCGCGCGCGATCCGGCCAACACCATCAGCTCCGTCAAGCGCATGATGGGCCGCTCGCTGGCCGATATTCAGACCCGCTATCCGCATCTGCCGTATCAGCTGCAGGCAAGTGAAAACGGCCTGCCGATGATCGCGACCGCGGCCGGTCTGCTGAACCCGATTCGTGTTTCTGCTGATATCCTCAAGGCGCTGGCAGAGCGCGCCACGGCAACGCTCGGCGGCGATCTGGACGGCGTGGTGATCACCGTTCCTGCGTACTTTGACGATGCACAGCGTCAGGGCACTAAAGACGCCGCGCGTCTGGCGGGCCTGCACGTGCTGCGTCTGCTGAACGAACCGACGGCGGCGGCGATTGCCTACGGCCTCGATTCCGGTCAGGAAGGGGTCATTGCGGTTTACGATCTCGGCGGCGGTACCTTTGATATTTCAATCCTGCGCCTGAGCCGTGGGGTATTTGAAGTGCTGGCGACCGGCGGGGATTCCGCGCTGGGCGGCGATGACTTCGACCACCTGCTGGCGGACTACATCCGCGAGCAGGCGGGCCTCAGCGATCGCAGCGATGCGCGCGTACAGCGCGAGCTGCTGGATGCGGCTATTGACGCCAAAATCGCCCTGAGCGATGCGCAGACGGTTACCGTCAACGTTGCGGGCTGGCAGGGTGAGATCTCTCGCGACCAGTTCAGCGATCTGATCGCCCCGCTGGTGAAACGCACCTTACTGGCCTGCCGTCGCGCATTGAAAGATGCGGGCGTTGAGGCGAACGAGGTGCTCGAAGTGGTGATGGTGGGCGGTTCGACCCGCGTGCCGCTGGTGCGCGAGCGCGTGGGCGAATTCTTTGGCCGCACGCCGCTGACCTCCATCGACCCGGACAAAGTGGTTGCCGTGGGTGCCGCTATCCAGGCCGATATTCTGGTCGGCAACAAGCCGGACAGCGAAATGCTGCTGCTGGACGTCATCCCGCTGTCGCTGGGGTTAGAAACCATGGGCGGCCTGGTGGAGAAAGTGATCCCGCGTAACACCACCATTCCGGTGGCGCGCGCGCAGGAGTTCACCACCTTCAAAGACGGCCAGACCGCGATGTCCATCCACGTGATGCAGGGCGAACGCGAGCTGGTGCAGGACTGCCGTTCACTGGCGCGCTTTGCGCTGCGCGGCATCCCGGCGCTGCCTGCGGGCGGGGCGCACATTCGCGTCACCTTCCAGGTGGATGCCGACGGCCTGCTGAGCGTCACGGCGATGGAAAAATCCACCGGCGTGGAATCGTCCATTCAGGTGAAGCCGTCCTACGGCCTGACCGATGGCGAAATCGCCTCCATGATTCAGGACTCAATGAGCTACGCCGAGCAGGATGTGAAGGCGCGTATGCTGGCTGAACAGAAAGTGGAAGCCGCCCGCGTGCTGGAGAGCCTGACCGGCGCGCTCGCTGCCGACGCCGCGCTGTTAAGCGCCGCTGAGCGTCAGGTGATTGACGAAGCCGCCGCGCGCTTAAGCGCCGTGGCCGAAGGCAATGACGCTGACGCAATAGAAGAAGCCATTAAAAACGTTGATAAACAAACCCAGGACTTTGCTGCTCGCCGCATGGACAAATCTGTCCGCGTCGCGCTGAAAGGCCAGTCCGTGGACGAGGTTTAATATGCCAAAGATTGTAATTTTGCCTCATGCGGACCTCTGTCCGGATGGCGCTGTTCTGGAAGCGAAGACCGGTGAAACCATTCTCGATGTAGCCCTGCGTGCAGGTATCGAAGTGGAACACGCCTGTGAAAAATCCTGTGCCTGCACCACCTGCCACTGCATCGTGCGTGAAGGTTTTGACTCTCTCGCCGAGAGCACCGAAGACGAAGACGACATGCTGGATAAAGCATGGGGTCTGGAGCCAGACAGCCGCCTGAGCTGCCAGGCTGCGGTGACCGATGAAGATCTGGTCGTGGAATTCCCACGCTACACTATCAACCACGCACGCGAGCATTGATATGGGACTGAAGTGGACAGACAGCCGTGAAATCGGCGAAGCGCTCTACGACGCGAACCCGGATCTCGATCCGAAGACCGTACGATTCACCGACATGCACCAGTGGATCTGCGATTTAGAGGATTTCGACGACGATCCAAACGCATCCAATGAAAAAATTCTGGAGGCGATTCTGTTAGTCTGGTTAGATGAAGCAGAATAAATAACAAAACGGGCTGCCTTCAGGCGGCCCGTTTGCTAGTTGCTAATAAGGAAAAATAAAATGACCGAAGCGATGAAGATTACGCTCTCTACGCAGCCCGCCGACGCGCGCTGGGGCGAAAAAGCCACCTACAGCATCAACAACGACGGTATTACCCTGCACCTGACGGGCAACGATGATTTGGGCCTGATCCAGCGCGCCGCGCGTAAAATTGACGGGCTGGGCATTAAGCATGTCTCTCTGGAAGGCGAAGGCTGGGACACCGACCGCAGCTGGGCATTCTGGGCAGGCTACAAGGGCCCGAAAGGCACCCGCAAAATTGAGTGGGCAAACCTCGACGAAGCCGGTCAGAAAGAGCTGGAAAGCCGCCTGCAAATTATCGACTGGGTGCGCGACACCATCAACGCCCCGGCGGAAGAGCTTGGTCCTGAGCAGCTTGCGCAGCGCGCCGTTGACCTGCTGTGCGGCGTGGCGGGCGACAAGATGTCCTACCGCATCACCAAGGGTGAAGACCTGCGCGAGCAGAACTACATGGGTATCCACACCGTGGGTCGTGGCTCAGAGCGCCCCCCGGTCCTGCTGGCGCTGGATTACAACCCAACCGGCGATAAAGACGCCCCTGTCTTTGCCTGCCTGGTAGGTAAAGGCATCACCTTCGACACCGGCGGCTACAGCCTGAAGCAGAGCGCGTTCATGGACTCCATGAAGTCCGACATGGGCGGCGCGGCCACCATCACCGGCGCGCTGGCGTTTGCGATTACCCGCGGTCTGAACAAGCGCGTGAAGCTGTACCTGTGCTGCGCGGACAACATGGTGAGCGGCAACGCCTTCAAGCTGGGCGACATCATTCGCTATCGCAACGGCAAAAACGTTGAAGTGATGAACACCGACGCCGAAGGCCGCCTGGTGCTGGCCGATGGCCTGATCGACGCGTCTGCCCAGAAGCCAGAGCTGATTATCGACATGGCGACCCTGACCGGTGCGGCAAAAACCGCGCTGGGCAACGACTACCACGCGCTGTTCAGCTTCGACGACAGGCTGGCCGCTCGCCTGCTGGCAAGCGCCGCTGCGGAAAATGAACCGTTCTGGCGTCTGCCGCTGGCCGAGTTCCACCGCAGCCAGCTGCCGTCCAACTTTGCCGAGCTGAACAATACCGCCAGCGCGGCGTACCCGGCGGGCGCAAGCACCGCGGCAGGCTTCCTGTCTCACTTCGTTGAGAATTATCATGAAGGCTGGCTGCACATCGACTGCTCCGCAACGTACCGTAAAGCGGCGGTTGAGCAGTGGTCCGCGGGCGCGACCGGTCTGGGCGTGCGTACCGTGGCGAACCTGCTGACGGCTGGGTAATCCTCATTGCCCTCACCCTAACCCTCTCCCACGGGGAGAGGGGATGGTTTGCTCCCTCTCCCTTGAGGGAGAGGGCCGGGGTGAGGGGGAAATGCATCATCTGGAATTGTTATGTCAGAAACCAAAAACGAATTAGAAACCCTGCTGGAGCAGGCGGCGACCGAGCCCGCCCACCGTCCGGCATTTTTCCGCACGCTGCTGGAATCCACCGTCTGGGTGCCGGGTACCGCCGCGGAAGGAGAGCAGGTTGTCGAAGACAGCGCGCTGGATCTGCTGCACTGGGAGAAAGACGACGGCACGTCGGTGATCCCGTTCTTCACCTCGCTGGAAGCCCTGCAGGAAGCGGTTGAAGACGAACAGGCGTTCGTGGTGATGCCGGTGCGTACCCTGTTTGAAATGACGCTCGGCCAGACGCTGTTCCTCAACGCGAAGCTGCCTACCGGAAAAGAGTTCACGCCGCGCGAAATCAGCCACCTGATGGGTGAAGAGGGCAACCCGCTCAGCACCCAGGAAGTGCTGGAAGGGGGCGAAACGCTGCTGCTGTCTGAGGTGGCCGAGCCGCCCGCGCAGATGATCGACTCCCTGACGACGCTGTTCAAAACGCTCAAGCCCGTCAGGCGCGCGTTTCTCTGCTCCATTAAAGAGCGTGCGGACGAAAAGCCGGTGCTGTTGATCGGTATTGAGGCCGATGGCGATTTCGACGAGATCGTTCAGGCGGCGGGCAGCGTGGCGACCGATACGCTACCGGGCGATGAGCCGATTGATATCTGTCAGGTGAAAAACGGTGAGAAAGGCATCAGCCACTTTATTACCGAGCACATCACGCCGTTCTACGAGCGCCGCTGGGGCGGCTTCCTGCGCGATCTCAAAACTAACCGCATCATCTGATTACGGCGGGGTGAATATCACCCCGTTGCTTCCAGCAGCAGTAAATCCATCAGCAGCACCAGATTCGACTCAAACGACGTCACCCCCGCGGCTTCGGCGGCGTAGTGTACCGCTTCGTCATAGAGGGCAAAGTGCACGTCCGCCATCCCCGCCAGCGTATTGGCCGAGGCGCGGGTAAAGGCAACGATCGTCATGCCGACGTTTTTGGCAATCCGCGCTTTATCCAGCACCTGCTCCGTTTCGCCGCTGCGCGAGACGGCAATAAAAACCTGATAGCGTGCGGCATTGCTGAGAAAAATATTCCGGCTGTCTCCCGGCCCGGAGATAAACGCCGTTTTGCCCAGCACCTGCAGCTTCTTGGTCAGGTACTCCGCAAACAGATAAGAAAAACCGGCGCCGTAGAGAAAGAAGCTCTCTTTCTGGCGCAGCAGGTCGGCAAACTGCTGGCGCTTCTCCTGCGTGACCCAACGGAAGGTGTGCTGATAGTTGGCGATAAACTGATTAAACAGCGCCGGGAGTTCTGGAAGGGAGGGCGCCTGAGCGGCAATATGCGGCGTGTCGGAAAGCAACTGCTTGCAGTGCCAGATAAACTCGCTAAAGCCGCTGAACCCCAGCTTTTGGCACAGCCGCATGATGGTGGCGGTCGAAACAAACGTCGCCTGCGCCAGCTCGCGCACCGTGATGTTGCCCACCAGCAGCGGATGCTCCGTGAGGTGGGCGAGGACGCGATACTCCGCGCGGGTCAGCGATGTCCCGCGCGTTAACAGCGTGGCCAGGCGGTTATCCATTATTTCGCAGGTTCGACAGGCAGATCGTCTCGCGCACCCCATTCGCTCCAGGCGCCGTCGTAAAGCGTGACGTCGTTCGCGCCGAGCGTGGCGAGTGCCAGGATCACTACGCAGGCCGTTACGCCGGAGCCACAGCTGGCAATAATCGGACGATGTAAATCCACGCCTGCACGATCAAAAATGGCGCGCAGCTCGTCGGTGGTTTTCAGCTCGCCCTCAAACACCAGATCGCCCCACGGCACGTTCAGCGCGCCCGGAATATGTCCGCGCTTCAGTCCCGGACGCGGTTCATCCGCTTCGGCATTAAAGCGTGGAGCAGGACGGGCATCGACGATTTGCGCCGTTTTTTCATGGCTCACGACCAGCACGTCGGTCAGGCGTTTCACCACGTGCGCGTCGAACGTGGCATCGAATTCGCCTTCCGGCAGCGTCACGTCGCCCTGCTGAAGCGGCAGCTCGTCGCGCTTCCAGCCCGCAAGCCCGCCCGCCAGAATCGATACTTTTTCCACGCCAAAGTTTTTCAGCATCCACCACGCCCGCGGGGCGGAGAAGAGGTTACCCTCATCGTAAACAACGAGGTGTTTGTCTTTGCTGATGCCCAGCTCGCGCATCGCCACGGAAAATGCTTCCGGGCGCGGCAGCATGTGCGGCAGGGGAGAGGTGTGATCGGAGAGGGCTTCGATATCAAAAAATACCGCGCCAGGCAGATGTCCGGCACGGTATTCACCGGGCACGTCGCGATGCTCTTGCCCTGGCGGGGCCATACGCGCGTCAATAATCTGGACTTCCGGATCGTCGCCGTGCTCAATCAGCCAGTCGGCGGCGACGAAATATGAGGTGGACATGAGTTGCCTCCATTCTTTTCCGTAAAAAAGGATTGTCGGTGTTTTTTCTGACACCGACAAGCAAACCACGTTCAACTCGCGAGCAAGCCCCTATTTTTTCACCGTTTCGCCGTCCTGCCAGGCTTTTTGCAGCGCAGGCCAGTAGTCTCGGTTGGCCTCGATCATCTCATCCAGAATCGCTTTCGCGTGCTCCATGGTCGGCACGGTGCGGTTGAGGGTGAACGCCTGCAGCGCTTTCTCATAGCTTCCCTCGATTGTTGCCTCCACCAGCAGCTGTTCCGAGGCGAGCTGCTGTTGCAAAAGGGTCTGATGGAACAGCGGCACCTGACCGACGCGAATCGGTTCCGGGCCTTCGGAGGTGATATAAGCGGGTACTTCCACCACGGCATCGTAAGGCAGGTTGGTAATCGCGCCGCGGTTTTCCACCATCACCAGATGGCGGCTTCGCAGGTTAAAGGCCAGCGAACGGGCGACATCGACGATAAACTCGCCGTGAACGCCCACGTGGAAGGCATCCGGCAGGATCCCGGTGCGCTTGTATTCTTCAGCTGCGGCGAACAGCTTTTTCTCGCGCCCGTCCATCACTTCATTGGCGCGGGTATAGTCCGGGTTCTGGTGCGCCACAATCTGGTTCGGCATCAGGTAATACTGCAGATACGGGTTCGGCAGATACTCCGGGAAGTTGTCCATAATCGGCTTAATGTTGCGCCAGGTCTTCACCCAGGAGGGATCGGAATGCTGCGGGTCGGTTTTGGCCGCATCTTCCGTCAGCAGGCCAAACTTCGCGATATGCTTACGCAGCGCCGGGAGCTTGTCTTCGCCGTCCACCAGCACGCGGGTAAACCAGCCGAAGTGGTTCAGGCCGAAGTAGTCGACTTCGAGCTTGTGGCGATCGACGCCCAGAATCGCCCCCATATTGCGCATCGCTGCCACCGGCATATCGCAGATGTTCAGCACCCGCGCGTTCGGGCGCAGGCGGCGTACGCCCTCCGCGACGATCGCCGCCGGGTTGGAGTAGTTCACGATCCAGGCCTTCTCGTGCGCGTAGCGATCCACCAGATCGATAAGCTCCACCATCGGCAGGATCGTGCGCAGTCCGTACGCCAGACCCCCGGGGCCGCACGTTTCCTGGCCGACCACGCCGTGACGCAGCGGGATCTTCTCATCCTGCTCGCGCATTTTATACTGGCCGACGCGCATCTGGGCGAAGACGAAATGCGCGCCGCTGAAGGCCACTTCCGGGTCGCTGGTGACGGTAAATTTGATACTCTGGCTGTGGTCGCGAATGACCTTCTCGACGACGGGCGCAATGGTGTTCTGACGCGCCTCGTCGATATCGTAAAGGCGAATTTCGGCCAGCGGGAAATCCTGGAGGCGCACCATCAGGCTTTTCACAATACCCGGCGTGTAGGTGCTGCCGCCGCCGGCAATCGACAGGATAAATGGGGGTGTAAACATCTTTAGCTCCTTTCAGAGAAACGTCTCAACGGCTTCTCGCATTTTTTTGACGTGCAGCCCGTAGACCACCTGAACGTTGTTACCTTGTTTGATAATCCCTTTCGCGCCGGTCGCCTTCAGCCGCGGCTCGTCGATGATGGCGACGTCCTTCACCGTGACGCGTAAGCGGGTGTAGCAGTTATCCACCACTTCAATGTTTTCCCGACCGCCCAGACCCACCACGATGGATTCGCCCAGCCCGTCGTTATTGCCCTTCGCCTGGTACTCCTGCTTGCTGTAGAGGCGCGTCTCCTGGTCCTCATCTTCACGGCCCGGCGTTTTCATGTTGAAGCGCAGGATCAGGAAGCGGAACACCACGAAGTAGAGGGCGAACATGATCAGCCCGACCAGGATGTACATCGGCCAGTTGGACTTCTCCGTGCCGAGCGGCAGGTTGTAGAGGATGAAGTCGATAATTCCGTTGGCGCCGATGGCGTGAACGCCCAGCAGGGAGAACAGCATCATCCCGATGCCGGTCAGCACCGCGTGCACCACAAAAAGCAGCGGGGCGACGAACAGGAAGGAGAACTCAATCGGCTCGGTCACGCCGACCAGCAGCGAGGTCAGCGCCGCCGGGATCAGAATGGCTTTCGCAACGGCTTTACGCTCCGGCTTCGCGGTCATGTACATCGCCAGCGCGGCGGCAGGCAGGCCGAACATCTTGCTGATGCCGCGCGCGTCCCACACCACGGTGCTGCTGAGCTGCTTCACGTCCGGACAGGCCATCTCGGCGAAGTAGATGTTGCGCGCGCCCTGATAGGTTGCGCCACATACCTCCTGCGTGCCGCCCAGCTCGGTATAGAGGAACGGCGTATAAACCAGATGGTGCAGGCCGGTGGGGACCAGAATGCGTTCCAGGAAACCGTAGATTGCCACGCCAAACGGCCCGGAGCCTTTGATGGCCAGCGCCAGGGCGCTAATGCCGTGCTGGGCAAACGGCCACAGTTCACTCATCACCACGCCGAGCAGCATGGAGACGGGGAGCATGACGATAGCGACAAAACAGTGGCCGGAGTAAATCGCCATCGCGCCGTTAAACTGTACGCCGGAGTATTTGTTGTACAGATACCCGGAGAGCGCACCGGTGAGGATCCCGGCAAAAACGCCCATCTCGAGTACCTGCACGCCCAGCACCATGCTTTGCCCGGCGGCCTTCATCTGGTCGGCAGGCGCAAGCGCGCCCTGCAGCTGCAGCGTGACGTTCATGGCGTTGATGAACACTACAAATGTCACCAGCCCAATCAGCGCGGCATAGCCTTTATCGCGCGTCGCCAGGCCAATCGGGATACCGACGGCAAACACCAGCGCCAGGTTAACCAGTACCGATACGGCAGATTTCGCGATGAGTTGGCCGATATTCTGAATCAGCGGATGGCCAAGAAACGGCAGATACTCGGCGAGATTACCGTTACCCAGCACGTTCCCAAAGGCGATAAACAGACCGACGATCGGTAAGATAAGTACCGGTCCGTACAATGATTTTCCGAAATTTTGCAGGGCGTTCACGGCTCGTTTCATGGCGTTCTCTCTTTTTGAACCGCGCACTCGGGGTGCGACATGGTCATAAAACTAGCAGTCTTCAGGCACGCTTATCCAGCTATCTTCTTGTTTTAAAAACAAATGACGTGAAAGGTAACATGTGACGTTACGCGCTGTGATCGCGGTTCCATCGCGGCGTAGCGGCGGGATGTCATTCTGCGAGGCGCTTTCCAGATTCTAAAATTGGACTTTTTGAATTAATGAAACTTGCGGATAATACTTATCCGGACGACGACCAACAGGCTCCATGGGCCAGGGACAAAGGATGAAACCGTTTCGCTTAGCCGCGCTCACTCTTGCGCTGCTTACCACGTTTACGCTTGTCGGCTGTGATAACAGCGACGATAAATCTCAGGCTGCGGCTCCCGCGGCATCCACCGCATCCACACCGAAAGCCGCGGAAAAGCCCACTGCTGAAACGCTGGCTAAACTCGCCGCCCAGAGTGAGGGAAAAGCGCTGACCCTGCTGGATACCTCTGAAGTTCAGCTCGACGGTGCCGCCACGCTGGTGCTGACCTTTTCTGTTCCGCTGAATCCCGATCAGGATTTCGCGAAAACCGTGCACGTCGTGGATAAAAAAAGCGGCAAGGTTGATGGGGCGTGGGAACTTGCGCCTAACCTGAAAGAGCTTCGCCTGCGTCATCTGGAGCCTAACCGCAACCTGGTCGTCACCGTTGAACGTGACCTGCAGGCGCTGAACAAGGCGACGTTCGGCATTGATTACGAAAAAGCCCTGACCACCCGGGACGTTGAACCCACTGTTGGTTTTGCCAGCCGCGGCTCACTGCTGCCGGGTAAAGTGGTGGAAGGCCTGCCGGTGATGGCGCTCAACGTCAACAACGTGGACGTGAACTTCTACCGCGTGAAGCCGGAGTCGTTAGCTTCCTTTGTCAGCCAGTGGGAATACCGCAATTCTCTGACCAACTGGGAATCCGATAACCTGCTGAAGATGGCGGAGCTGGTTTACACCGGTCGATTCGACCTTAATCCGGCGCGCAATACGCGCGAAAAATTGCTGTTGCCCCTGAAGGAGATTAAACCGCTCCAGCAGTCTGGCGTTTATATCGCGGTCATGAACCAGGCAGGGCACTACAACTACAGCAACGCCGCAACGCTCTTTACCCTGAGCGATATCGGCTTGTCCGCTCACCGCTATCACAACCGCCTGGACATCTTCACCCAGAGCCTGGAAAACGGTGCTGCGCAGTCCGGCGTCACCGTCACCCTGCTGAACGACAAAGGGCAGACCCTTGCCGAAGCGAAAAGCGACGACGATGGCCACGCAAAGCTTGAGACCGACAAAGAGGCCGCGCTGATCCTGGCCAGTAAAGACGGCCAGACCACGCTGCTTGACCTCAAGCTGCCGGCTCTTGATCTGGCGGAGTTCGACATCGCAGGGAGTCCTGGCTACAGCAAGCAATTCTTTATGTTTGGCCCACGCGATCTTTATCGCCCGGGCGAAACGGTGATCCTTAACGGTCTGCTGCGCGACAGCGACGGAAAACCGCTTCCCGATCAGCCTGTGAAGCTCGACGTGCTGCGTCCGGATGGACAGGTTGCGCGTACGATTGTCGTCAAGCCAGAAAACGGACTCTATCGTTTCAACTATCCGCTGGACAGCGGGGCGCAGACCGGCATGTGGCATATCCGGGCCAACACGGGCGATAACCTGCAGCGGCTGTGGGACTTCAACGTTGAAGACTTTATGCCGGAGCGTATGGCGCTCAACCTGACCGGGCAAAAAGCCCCGGTTTCACCGCAGGATAACGTGGACTTTAACGTGGTGGGCTATTACCTGTACGGCGCCCCGGCCAACGGTAACTCTCTGCAGGGCCAGCTCTTCCTGCGTCCGCTGCGTGACGCGGTGGCCGCGCTGCCGGGCTTCCAGTTTGGCGATATCGCCGAGGAGAACCTGAGCCGCAGCCTGGATGAAGTGCAGCTTACGCTGGACGAGCAGGGACGTGGGCAGGTTTCTACCGAAAGCCAGTGGAAAGAGGTGCACTCTCCGCTGCAGCTGATCCTGCAGGCCAGCCTGCTGGAGTCCGGCGGCCGTCCGGTAACGCGTCGCGCTGAGCAGGCCATCTGGCCGGCGGCTGAGCTGCCGGGTATTCGCCCTCAGTTCGCCAGTAAAGCCGTTTACGACTACCGCACCGATACCACCGTCAACCAGCCGATTGTTGACGAGAACGGCAACGCCAGCTTCGATATCGTTTACGCCGATGCCAGCGGCGCGAAAAAAGCGGTGTCCGGTTTGCAGGTTCGCCTGATCCGCGAGCGGCGCGACTACTTCTGGAACTGGTCTGAGAGCGAAGGCTGGCAGTCTCAGTTCGATCAGAAAGACCTGGTCGAAGGCGAGCAGGAGCTGACGCTTAAGGCCGATGAAACGGGTAAAGTCACCTTCCCGGTGGAGTGGGGCTCATACCGTCTGGAAGTGAAAGCGCCTGATGAGATGGTCAGCAGCGTGCGTTTCTGGGCAGGGTATAGCTGGCAGGATAACAGCGACGGCACCGGGGTTGCGCGCCCTGACCGGGTGACCCTGAAGCTGGATAAGCCAGCCTATCAGCCTGGCGATACCATCAACTTGCACATTGCAGCACCGGCTGCGGGCAAAGGCTATGCGATGATCGAATCCAGCGAAGGGCCGCTGTGGTGGAAAGAGATCGACGTACCGGCAAACGGGCTCGATCTTGCGATCCCGGTCGACAAAGCCTGGAAGCGTCACGATCTCTACCTGAGTACGCTGGTGGTACGGCCTGGAGATAAATCCAAATCCGCCACGCCGAAACGCGCGGTTGGCCTGCTGCATCTGCCGATGGGCGACGAAAATCGCCGTCTGAATATTGCGCTCGATAACCCGCAGAAGATGCGTCCAAACCAGACGCTCTCGGTGAAGGTGAAAGCCAGCGTGAAAGAGGGGGCCGTGCCGCAGAAGGTGAACGTTCTGGTCTCGGCGGTGGACAGCGGCGTGCTGAACATTACCGATTACGTCACGCCGGATCCGTGGCAGGCTTTCTTCGGCCAGAAGCGCTACGGCGCGGATATCTACGATATTTACGGCCAGGTCATTGAAGGGCAGGGCCGTCTGGCCGCGCTGCGCTTTGGTGGCGACGGGGATGAACTGAAGCGCGGCGGAAAACCGCCGGTGAACCACGTCACCATCATTGCCCAGCAGGCACAGCCGGTCACGCTGGATGCCAACGGGGAAGGCACAATTACATTGCCGATTGGAGACTTCAACGGCGAGCTGCGTCTGATGGCGCAGGCCTGGACGGAAGAGGATTTCGGCAGCAGCGAAAGCAAGATTATTGTGGCCGCGCCGGTCATTACCGAGCTGAATACCCCGCGCTTCCTGGCAAGCGGAGATACCTCGCGACTGACGCTGGATATCACCAACCTGACCGACAAGCCGCAAACGCTGAACGTTGCCCTGACCTCTACCGGCAAACTGGCGCTGGAAGGCGCACAGCCGCAGCCGGTTCAGCTGCCTCCGGGTGCGCGCAGCACGCTGTTTATTCCGGTGCGCGCGCTGGACGGTTATGGTGACGGTGAAGTGACCGCGCAGGTGACAGGTCTGCAGCTTCCGGGCGAGACCTTCGCCCCGCAGCAGAAGAGCTGGAAAATCGGCGTGCGTCCGGCGTTCCCGGCGCAAACGGTGAATACCGGTGCCATGCTGAACCCGGGTGAATCCTGGACCGCACCGGCGCAGCACAGCAACGGCTTCTCGCCTGCCACCCTGCAGGGGAAACTGCTGCTGAGCGGCAAACCACCGCTCAACCTGGCACGCTATATTCGCGAACTGCAGGCCTACCCGTACGGATGCCTGGAGCAAACCACCAGCGGCCTGTTCCCGTCGCTCTACACCAACGCGGCGCAGCTGTCGGCGCTTGGCATTAAGGGTGATACGGACGATAAACGCCGTGCAGCGATCGATATTGGTATCTCCCGTCTGCTGCAAATGCAGCGTGACGACGGTGGTTTCGCGCTGTGGGATAAAAACGGTCCGGAAGAGTACTGGCTGACGGCCTACGTGACCGACTTCCTGGTGCGCGCGGGCGAGCAGGGCTACAGCGTGCCTGCTGATGCAGTGAATAACGCCAATAGCCGCCTGCTGCGCTATCTGCAGGATCCAGGCATGATGTCCATTCGCTATAGCGACGATACGCAGGCCAGCAAATTCGCCGTGCAGGCCTATGCCGCGCTGGTACTGGCGCGTCAGCAAAAAGCACCGCTGGGCGCGCTGCGTGAAATCTGGGATCGTCACGGTCAGGCGGCATCTGGTCTGCCATTGATGCAATTGGGCATGGCGCTCAAACTGATGGGCGATGCCCCGCGCAGCCAGCAGGCGCTGGACCTGGCGCTCAAAACGCCGCGCAACGACAGCAAAAACTGGATGGCCGATTACGGCAGCCAGCTGCGTGATAACGCGCTGATGCTCTCCCTGCTGGAAGAGTACAAATTGCTGCCGGAAGCGCAAAACGCTCTGCTCAATACCTTATCTGAAGAAGCGTTCAGCCAGCGCTGGCTGTCAACGCAGGAGAGCAATGCGCTGTTCCTGGCAGGACGTTCGCTGCAAACCTTGTCTGGTGCGTGGCAGGCAACGACCAGTCTTTCAGAACAAGCGCTGAGCGGCGATAAATCGCAGGTGCAAAACGTCAACGGTGACCAGCTTGGCGCGCTGCAGGTGACTAACACCGGTACTGCGCCGCTGTGGGTGCGCCTCGACAGCACCGGTTACCCTGACTATGCCCCTCAACCGAGCTCGAACGTGTTGCAGGTCGAACGTCATATCCTGGCAACCGATGGCAGCAGTAAATCGCTCTCTTCACTGAAGAGCGGTGAACTGGTGCTGGTGTGGCTGGAAGTTAAAGCCAGCCAGAACGTGCCGGACGCGCTGGTGGTGGATCTCCTTCCTGCGGGTCTTGAGCTGGAAAACCAGAACCTGGCGAACAGCAGCGCCAGCCTGCAGGACAGCGGTAGCGAAGTGCAGAATCTCCTCAGCCAGATGCAGCAGGCCGATATTCAGCACATGGAATTCCGCGACGACCGCTTTGTGGCTGCCGTGCCGGTAAACGAAGGTCAGCCGGTCACGCTGGTCTATCTGGCCCGTGCCGTGACGCCAGGAACCTACCAGGTGCCGGTGCCGATGGTGGAGTCTATGTACGTTCCGCAGTGGCGGGCAACGGGGGCGGCCAGCGGCCCGCTGATTGTTGTTCCGTAATATGCGAATGGCACGTTTGACACGCTCCCGCTGGCTGTGGCTGGCGGGAGCGCTTCTCGTTTTATGGGGGCTGATTGTTGCCGCTGACCGCCTGTGGCCGTTGCCGCTGAAAGAGGTTAACCCCGCCCGGGTGGTGGTGGATGAGAAAGGCACGCCGCTGTGGCGCTTTGCGGACAGCGACGGGATCTGGCGCTACCCGGTTACGATCGAAGAGGTCTCTCCCCGTTATCTTGAGGCGCTGATCCAGTATGAAGATCGCTGGTTCTGGGATCATCCTGGCGTAAACCCGCTCTCTGTCCTGCGTGCCGCCTGGCAGGATCTCAGTTCTGGCAAAGTCGTCTCTGGCGGCAGTACGCTCACCATGCAGGTAGCACGCCTGCTGGATCCGCATCCGCGCACCTTTGGCGGTAAAATTCGTCAGCTCTGGCGGGCGATGCAGCTGGAGTGGCATCTTTCCAAGCGCGACATTCTCACGCTCTATCTCAACCGCGCACCCTTTGGCGGTACGCTGCAGGGCGTAGGGGCTGCAAGCTGGACCTATCTCGGAAAACCACCATCGCAGCTCAGCTATTCCGACGCGGCGCTGCTGGCGGTGCTGCCGCAGGCACCGAGTCGATTACGTCCGGACCGCTGGCCTGAACGGGCTGAAGCAGCGCGAAATAAAGTGCTCGACCGTATGGTCACGCAGGGCGTCTGGTCTGCGAAGCAGGTCAAGGAATCGCGGGAAGAATCGGTATGGCTGGCGCCCCGACAGATGCCGCAGCTGGCACCGCTCTTTGCACGCATGATGCTTGGCAAAAGCCGCGACACTAAAATTGTCACCACGCTGGATGCCGGACTGCAGCGGCAGCTGGAAGAGCTGGCGATGAACTGGAAGTCCCGACTTCCTGCGCGCAGTTCGCTGGCGATGATCGTCGTGGATCATACGGACATGAAGGTGCGCGGCTGGGTCGGATCGGTGGATATTAACGATGACAGTCGTTTCAGCCATGTGGATATGGTCAATGCGATCCGATCCCCGGGATCGGTGTTAAAGCCCTTTATCTACGGTATGGCGCTGGACGATGGCCTGATCCATCCCGCCTCGCTGCTCCAGGACGTTCCCAGAAAAACCGGTGATTATCGGCCAGGGAATTTTGACAGCGGGTTTCACGGACCGGTCAGCATGAGTGAAGCGCTGGTGCGCTCCCTCAACCTGCCCGCGGTTCAGGTACTGGAAGCCTACGGGCCAAAACGATTTGCCGGTATGCTCAGTAACGCGGGGTTGCCGCTGATCCTGCCCGCGGGGGCGCAGCCGAATCTCTCCCTGATCCTCGGTGGGGCAGGCGCGCGGCTGGCAGATATCGCCGCTGCCTACAGCGCTTTTGCCCGACACGGTAAGGCGGGAAGGCTGCGGTTACAGCCGGGCGATCCGCTGACTGAACGTCCGCTGTTGTCACCGGGCTCGGCGTGGATTATTCGCCGTATTCTGGCCAATGAAGCGCAGCCGCTGCCGGATAATGCGCTACCGCAGGTTGCGCCGCTGGCGTGGAAAACCGGCACCAGTTACGGCTACCGTGATGCCTGGGCCATCGGTCTGAATGCCCGCTACGTGATTGGCATCTGGACCGGACGACCGGACGGCACGCCGGTGGCGGGGCAGTTTGGTTTCGCCAGTGCGGTTCCGCTATTAAACCAGGTCAATAACCTGCTTCAGTCGCGCTCAACGGTAGACGAAGCCCGCCTGCCGCGCGATCCGCGTCCGGCAAGCGTCGGGCGGGGCGTGATCTGCTGGCCGGGTGGCCAGCCGCTGCCGGAAGGCAGTGAAAACTGTCGACGTCGCCTGTCGACCTGGCTGCTGGAAGGCAGTGAACCGCCCACGCTGCTGTTGCCGGAGCAGGAAGGCATACGCGGCATTCGTTTCCCGGTCTGGGTGGATAAAACGGGCAAACGTGTGGCCGCAGATTGCCCTGATGCAACTGAAAAAGTCCTGGACGTCTGGCCGCTGCCGCTGGAGCCGTGGCTGCCTGCAACCGAGCGTCGCGCGGTGCGGATCCCTCCTTCATCCACAACATGTCCTCCGCTGTCGCAGGACGCACCTGCGCCACTCATCCTGACAGGCGTACGCGAAGGGGCCGTTATCAAACGTCTGCCGGGTGAATCCCGCGTTTCGCTGCCGCTTCAGGCGACCGGCAACAGCGGTGAGCGCTGGTGGTTTTTGAACGGTGAACCGCTGAGCGTGAAGGGAAGGGTTTACACATTACAGCTTGATAAATCGGGCGATTATCAGTTACTCGTTATGGATGAGACCGGGCAGGTCGCGACGGTGAATTTTACGCTGCAGTGACCTGAAAACAGCTTTCAGATGTGAGCTGTTGCTAAAACTCGTCTTATTTTAAAAAAATGTTACCTGAATCCATAGGCAATGGCGCCATTGCTCATTATAATCCGCGCCACACCATACTCAGGTATGCAAAACAACAGAACATTGACAGAGGTTATCATGGCTATTGAACGTACTTTTTCCATCATCAAGCCAAACGCGGTGGCAAAAAACGTTATTGGCAGCATCTTCGCTCGCTTTGAATCAGCAGGGTTTAAGATCGTTGGCACCAAAATGCTGCACCTGACCGTTGAACAGGCTCGCGGTTTCTACGCTGAGCACGAAGGTCGCCCATTCTTTGACGGCCTGGTCGAGTTCATGACCTCCGGCCCAATCGTGGTATCCGTACTGGAAGGCGAAAACGCAGTACAGCGTCACCGTGACCTGCTGGGCGCAACCAACCCGGACAACGCGCTGGCCGGTACTCTGCGCGCTGATTATGCGGACAGCTTCACCGAGAACGGCACCCACGGTTCTGATTCCGTTGAGTCTGCCGCGCGTGAAATCGCGTTCTTCTTCGCAGAAGGCGAAGTGTGCGCTCGCACTCGTTAATATTTTCGTAAATGCCGCGTGCAAACGTGGCATCCCTGCGTCAGACTTTGTACAATGCAACGCCCCGGACGAGCAGACTGCTTTCCGGGGCGTTTCTTTTCAACCCTCCACGGGCCATAACGTGTAACAACGAGGCCGGATAAAATTATGTCTGAATTAGTGAATACCTCCGAAGTCGCCATTCCTGCGGTTCCAAATAAAAATGGAAAAATCAACCTGCTGGATCTGAACCGTCAGCAGATGCGCGAGTTCTTCAAAGATATGGGTGAGAAACCGTTTCGTGCCGACCAGGTGATGAAATGGATGTACCACTACTGCAGCGACAACTTTGATGACATGACTGACATCAACAAGGTCCTGCGCAACAAGCTCAAAGAAGTGGCTGAAATCCGCGCACCGGAAGTGGTGGAAGAGCAGCGTTCGTCTGATGGCACCATCAAATGGGCGATTGCCGTTGGCGATCAGCGCGTCGAGACTGTCTATATTCCGGAAGATGACCGTGCCACGCTGTGCGTCTCTTCTCAGGTAGGATGCGCGCTGGAGTGCAAATTCTGCTCTACCGCGCAGCAAGGCTTTAACCGTAACCTGCGCGTGTCTGAAATTATCGGCCAGGTATGGCGTGCGGCAAAAATCGTGGGTGCAGCGAAAGTGACCGGCACCCGTCCAATCACCAACGTGGTGATGATGGGGATGGGTGAGCCGCTACTGAACCTGACCAACGTGGTTCCGGCAATGGAAATCATGCTCGACGACTTCGGTTTTGGTCTGTCCAAACGCCGCGTCACGCTGTCTACTTCAGGCGTTGTGCCTGCGCTGGACAAGCTGGGCGACATGATTGACGTTGCGCTGGCAATCTCCCTGCACGCGCCAAACGATGCGATCCGTGACGAAATTGTGCCGATCAACAAAAAGTACAATATCGAAACTTTCCTGGCCGGCGTGCGCCGCTACCTGGAGAAATCCAACGCCAACCAGGGCCGCGTGACCATCGAGTACGTGATGCTTGATCACGTCAACGACGGTACCGAGCATGCGCATGAGTTGGCAGAATTGCTGAAAGATACGCCGTGCAAGATTAACCTGATCCCATGGAACCCGTTCCCGGGCGCGCCTTATGGCCGTAGCTCGAACAGCCGTATCGATCGTTTCTCTAAAGTGTTGATGGAATACGGATTCACCACCATCGTGCGTAAAACGCGTGGTGATGATATCGATGCCGCGTGCGGACAGCTGGCGGGTGATGTCATTGACCGTACCAAACGTACGCTGCGTAAACGCATGCAGGGCGAGACAATCGCGGTCAAAGCTGTTTGATTATTATGCAGTCACGGCGCACGATCTGCGCCGTGAAGCATAATCTTACTGAATAATCAGTCAGATTCGTGATGTTTGATTAATAATTACGGTGCGTTTCATATGACTTTCGGGCAGTATGTAACGACGTAACAACAGTTTAGCCAGGCGGGCAGAGCTGCACTGTCATCTACCGGCTGACAGTCTTATACTGTCTGTTCAAGGTTAACTGACCAGAAGTTTCGCGGTGCGGGTGGCATTGTGACTCACCGGCACCTGAACCCTTATTTTTCACGTACCAGTAGTTGTAGCGAATGAATACTGAAGCCACTCACGACCAAACTGAAGCACTCTCCACTGGCGTTCGTCTTCGCAACGCCCGTGAACAACTCGGACTCAGCCAGCAAGCCGTTGCAGAACGCTTGTGCCTGAAGGTTTCCACGGTTCGCGATATTGAAGAAGATAAGGCGCCTGCCGATCTGGCTTCAACATTTTTGCGCGGTTATATCCGCTCTTACGCAAAACTGGTGCATATCCCCGAAGAAGAATTACTGCCAATGATGGAGAAGCAGGCACCGGTCCGTGCAGCAAAAGTTGCGCCGATGCAGACCTTCTCTCTGGGCAAACGCCGTAAAAAACGTGACGGCTGGCTGATGAGCTTTACCTGGCTGGTGCTGTTTGTGGTGATTGGCCTGACGGGCGCATGGTGGTGGCAAAACCACAAGGCGCAGCAGGAAGAGATCACCACGATGGCCGATCAGTCTTCTGCCGAGCTTAATCAATCCGGCAATGACAACGCACAGAGCGTGCCGTTGAACACGGACAGCGCGGCACCGTCCAGCGAGCCGCAAACAGCTGCGACCGATGCCGCTCAGGCTCCGGCCACCACGCCTGACGCCGCAGCAGCCACGCAGGCGCAGGATCAGAACGCGGTTGTTTCTCCTTCACAGGCCAATGTGGATACTGCCCCTGCGGCGACGGCACCAGCGGATAATACTGCTTCGGCACCCCTGCCTACCGACCCGGCAGCCACTGCGACACCTGCAGTCGATCCTAACGCGCTGGTGATGAATTTCACCGCGGATTGCTGGCTGGAAGTGACTGACGCCACAGGCAAAAAGCTGTTCAGCGGCCTGCAGCGTAAAGATGGCACGTTAAACCTAACGGGTCAGGCACCTTACAAACTTAAAATCGGCGCTCCGGCAGCGGTACAGATCCAGTATCAAGGAAAACCTGTCGACCTGAGCCGCTTTATCAGAACTAACCAGGTTGCGCGTCTTACCGTTAATGCCGAACAATCAGCAGCACAGTAACAGACGGGCAACGCGGGAGATTTTTCATGCATAACCAGGCTCCGATTCAACGTAGAAAATCGAAACGGATTTACGTTGGGAATGTGCCAATCGGGGACGGGGCACCCATCGCCGTCCAGTCGATGACCAATACGCGCACCACGGATGTGGAAGCAACGGTCAATCAGATCAAAGCATTAGAACGCGTAGGCGCGGACATTGTTCGTGTCTCCGTCCCGACGATGGATGCCGCCGAAGCGTTCAAACTCATCAAGCAGCAGGTCAGCGTTCCGCTGGTTGCTGATATTCACTTCGACTACCGCATTGCGCTGAAAGTCGCTGAATATGGCGTCGACTGCCTGCGTATTAACCCAGGTAACATCGGTAACGAAGAGCGTATCCGCACTGTAGTGGACTGCGCCCGCGATAAAAATATTCCTATCCGTATCGGTGTGAATGCCGGTTCCCTGGAAAAAGATCTGCAGGAAAAATACGGTGAGCCAACGCCGCAGGCGCTGCTCGAATCCGCTATGCGTCATGTCGATCATCTCGATCGTCTTAACTTCGATCGGTTCAAAGTCAGCGTAAAAGCGTCCGACGTGTTCCTTGCCGTAGAGTCCTATCGTCTGCTGGCGAAGCAGATCGACCAGCCACTGCACCTCGGGATCACCGAAGCGGGCGGCCTGCGTAGCGGTTCTGTGAAGTCTGCGATCGGTCTGGGTTTGCTGCTCTCTGAAGGGATCGGCGATACGCTGCGCGTCTCGCTGGCGGCCGATCCGGTCGAAGAGATCAAGGTCGGTTTCGATATCCTGAAATCGCTGCGCATCCGCGCCCGTGGGATCAACTTCATTGCCTGCCCAACCTGCTCGCGTCAGGAGTTCGACGTGATCGGGACGGTAAATGCGCTTGAGCAGCGCCTGGAAGATATCATTACCCCGATGGACGTCTCCATCATCGGTTGCGTGGTGAACGGTCCGGGTGAAGCGCTGGTGTCAACCCTGGGCGTGACCGGCGGTAACAAGAAAAGTGGTCTCTATGAAGATGGCGTTCGTAAAGATCGTCTGGATAATAGTGACATGATCGACCAGCTCGAAGCACGGATTCGTGCCAAAGCCGCCATGATGGACGAGACGCAACGCATCAACGTTCAGCAGGTTGAAAAATAACGTGATGGGAAGCCGCGAGCTTCCCATGTATGATTGAACCCATTCTTTGGGTTTTTTTTGTATATAGAAAGAGAATAAACGTGGCAAAAAACATTCAAGCCATCCGCGGCATGAACGATTATCTGCCTGGCGAAACCGCCATCTGGCAGCGCATTGAAGGCACGCTGAAGCAGGTGCTCGGTAGCTACGGTTACAGCGAAATCCGTTTGCCGATTGTAGAGCAGACCCCGTTATTCAAACGCGCGATCGGCGAAGTCACCGACGTGGTTGAAAAAGAGATGTATACCTTTGAGGACCGCAACGGCGACAGTCTGACCCTGCGTCCGGAAGGTACGGCGGGCTGCGTACGCGCCGGCATCGAACATGGTCTTCTGTACAATCAGGAGCAGCGCCTGTGGTATATCGGCCCGATGTTCCGCCACGAACGTCCGCAGAAAGGTCGTTATCGCCAGTTTAATCAGCTGGGTGTGGAAGTCTTTGGCCTGCAGGGCCCGGATATTGACGCTGAACTGATTATGCTGACCGCCCGCTGGTGGCGCGCCCTCGGTATCGCCGATCACGTTTCCCTCGAGCTGAACTCTATCGGTTCTCTGGAAGCGCGCGCTAACTACCGCGATGCGCTGGTGGCGTTCCTGGAACAGCATAAAGAGAAGCTGGACGAAGACTGCAAACGTCGCATGTACAGCAACCCGCTGCGCGTTCTGGATTCCAAAAACGCAGACGTTCAGGCATTGCTGAACGATGCGCCTGCGCTGGGTGACTACCTGGATGAAGACTCTCGCGAACACTTCGCGGGCCTGTGCAAGCTGCTTGAAGCGGCAGGCATTGCCTATACCGTGAACCAGCGCCTGGTGCGCGGTCTGGACTACTATAATCGCACCGTGTTTGAGTGGGTAACGACCAGCCTTGGTTCGCAGGGCACCGTGTGTGCGGGCGGCCGTTATGACGGCCTGGTTGAACAGCTTGGCGGCCGTGCGGCTCCTGGCGTTGGCTTCGCAATGGGTCTTGAGCGACTTGTTTTGCTGGTTCAGGCAGTTAATCCGGAATTTAAAGCAGATTCCGTTGTCGATATATACCTGGTGGCCTCAGGTGCGGATACGCAGTCTGCGGCGATGCAGCTTGCCGAACGCGTGCGCGATGAGCTGCCGGGCGTTAAGCTGATGACCAACCATGGCGGCGGCAACTTCAAAAAACAGTTTGCTCGTGCCGATAAGTGGGGCGCAAGTCTTGCACTGGTGCTGGGCGAGTCCGAAGTGGCTAACGGCGAAGTGGTAGTGAAAGACCTGCGCTCTGGTGAGCAAACAACGGTAACGCAGGACGGCGTTGCGGCGCACTTGCGCACTCTATTGGGCTAAGGAGAAAGACTGCGTGGAAATGTACGAGAACGAACACGACCAGGTCGACGCGATTAAACGCTTCTTTGCTGAAAACGGCAAAGCATTGGTTGTTGGGGTTATTTTGGGTGTAGGTGCGCTGGTAGGCTGGCGCTACTGGAACAACCATCAGGCTGATGCCGCTCGCGGTTCGTCTTTGAGCTACGAAAACACCGTTAGCGCCATTCGTGCCGACCAGCCGCAAACGCTGACGGCAGCGGAGAAATTTGCGGCTGACAACAAAAACACCTACGGCGCGCTGGCCGCGCTGGAAGTGGCTCAGCAGTACGTTGATAAAAACGAACTGGATAAAGCCGCTGCACAACTGTCACAGGGTCTTGCTGCTGCAAGCGATGAAAACCTGAAAGCAGTGATCAACCTGCGTCTGGCACGTATCCAGGTTCAGCAGAAAAAAGTCGATGACGCGCTGAAAACGCTCGATACCATCAAAGGCGACGGTTTTGCTGCCATCGTTGCTGATTTGCGCGGTGAAGCACTGCTGAGCAAAGGTGACAAAGCGGGCGCGCGTAAAGCGTGGCAAGCTGGCGTAGATAGCAAAGCTTCACCTGCGCTGAGCGAAATGATGCAGATGAAAATAAATAATTTGTCCGTCTGAGAGGGACCCGATGCAATTGCGTAAATTACTTCTGCCAGGACTGCTTTCTGTTACGTTATTGAGTGGTTGTTCACTGTTCAGTGGCGAAGAAGATGTTGTAAAAATGTCCCCGCTGCCAACGGTTGAAAACCAGTTTACCCCATCCACCGCGTGGGACGTCTCCGTGGGCAGTGGGATTGGCGATTTCTACTCCAACCTGCATCCTGCGTATGCGGACAGCGTTGTCTATGCCGCTGACCGCAAAGGTACCGTGAAAGCGGTGAACGCCGATGACGGGAAAGAAGTCTGGTCCGTTAACCTGGCGGAAAAAGACGGTTGGTTCTCCCGTAAGCCTGCGCTGCTTTCCGGCGGCCTGACCGTCGCTGGCGGTCACGTTTACGTGGGAAGCGAAAAAGCGCAGGTTTATGCGCTGAACACCAGTGACGGTTCTGTTGCATGGCAAACGACCGTTGCCGGTGAGTCTCTGTCTCGTCCTGTGGTGAGTGACGGTCTGGTGCTGATCCATACCAGCAACGGCCAGCTGCAGGCGCTGAACGAAGCGGACGGTCTGGTGAAATGGACCGTTAACCTGGATATGCCAGCGCTGTCTCTGCGTGGAGAATCCGCTCCGGCAACGGCTTTCGGTGCTGCGATTGTTGGCGGTGATAACGGTCGCGTGAGCGCAGTACTGATGCAGCAGGGCCAGATGATTTGGCAGCAGCGTATCTCCCAGGCGACCGGTTCAACAGAAATCGACCGTCTGAGCGACGTGGACACCACCCCGGTCATTGTTGATGGCGTTGTTTATACGCTGGCGTATAACGGCAACCTGACCGCGCTGGATCTGCGCAGCGGCCAGATCATGTGGAAACGTGAACTGGGCTCCGTGAATGACTTCATCGTTGACGGTAACCGCATCTATATGGTTGACCAGAACGATCGCCTGCTAGCGCTGAGCACTGAAGGCGGCGTAACGCTGTGGACGCAGAGCGATCTGCTGCACCGCCTGCTGACCGCACCAGCCCTGTACAACGGCAGCCTGGTGGTCGGTGACAGCGAAGGGTATATGCACTGGATCGATCCAGAAAACGGGCGCTTTGTTGCACAGCAAAAAGTTGACGGTTCTGGTTTCCTGACCGATCCGGTAGTGGCTGACGGCAAACTGCTGATTCAGGCAAAAGACGGCACGCTGTACGCGATCACGCGTTAATTACCCGGCGGTTGTAGTATACTAAACGGCTCCTGTTCACTCAGGAGCCGTTTTGACATTTTTAAAAACGCCGCAAAAGCGACGTTTATTTGAATTTTATGAGGCTTCAAACATGGTACCTGTGGTCGCGCTTGTCGGGCGCCCTAACGTTGGAAAATCCACTCTTTTTAACCGTTTAACACGCACCCGTGATGCGCTGGTTGCGGATTTCCCGGGGCTGACGCGTGACCGTAAGTACGGTCGTGCAGAGGTGGAAGGACGCGAGTTCATCTGTATCGATACCGGCGGTATCGACGGCACAGAAGACGGCGTTGAAACCCGCATGGCGGAACAGTCTCTGCTGGCGATCGAAGAGGCAGACGTGGTGCTGTTCATGGTGGATGCGCGCGCTGGCCTGATGCCTGCGGACTCCGCTATCGCTAAACACCTGCGTTCACGCGAAAAGCCGACCTTCCTGGTGGCGAACAAAACCGACGGCATTGATGCCGATCAGGCTATCGCAGATTTCTGGTCTCTGGGCCTGGGCGACATCTATCCTATCGCGGCATCGCATGGCCGCGGCGTTACCAGCCTGCTGGAAACCGTGCTGCTGCCGTGGGTTGACGAAGTGAACCCGCCGGAAGAAGTGGACGAAGACGCTGAATACTGGGCGCAGTTCGAAGACGGAGAAGAGGGCGAAGAAGAAGAGCCTGAAGACGACTTCAACCCACAGGATCTGCCGATCAAGCTGGCCATCGTCGGTCGTCCAAACGTAGGTAAGTCTACGCTTACTAACCGTATTCTGGGTGAGGATCGCGTAGTCGTGTACGACATGCCGGGCACCACCCGCGACAGCATTTACATCCCAATGCAGCGCGATGAGCGTGAGTATGTTCTCATCGACACCGCCGGGGTGCGTAAGCGCGGGAAAATCACCGATGTGGTGGAAAAGTTCTCCGTTATCAAAACACTGCAGGCGATTGAAGATGCCAACGTCGTGCTGCTCGTCATTGACGCACGCGAAGGGATCTCCGATCAGGACCTCTCTCTGCTCGGCTTTATCCTGAATAGTGGGCGCTCACTGGTGATCGTGGTCAACAAGTGGGATGGTCTGAGCAACGAAGTGCGCGAGCAGGTGAAAGAGACCCTCGACTTCCGTCTGGGCTTTATCGACTTTGCGCGCGTGCACTTTATTTCTGCGCTGCACGGCAGCGGCGTGGGCAACCTGTTCGAATCCGTTCGCGAAGCCTACGACAGCTCCACCCGTCGTCAGAGCACCGCTATGCTGACGCGCATCATGAATATGGCAGCAGAAGACCATCAGCCGCCGCTGGTGCGCGGTCGTCGCGTGAAGCTGAAATATGCCCACGCCGGTGGTTATAACCCGCCAATCGTGGTGATCCACGGCAACCAGGTGAAAGACCTGCCGGATTCCTACAAACGTTATCTGATGAACTACTTCCGTAAATCGCTGGACGTGATGGGTACGCCTATCCGTATTCAGTTCAAGGAAGGGGAGAACCCGTTCGCCAATAAGCGTAATACCCTGACGCCAAACCAGATGCGTAAGCGTAAGCGCTTGATTAAGCACATTAAGAAAAGCAAGTAACGAATCAAGAAGATCCAATAAACATCATTGTTATCATAAAGCCCGCATAAGTCGGGCTTTTTTGCTATCAAGGGCTGTTATAAAGACGCAACAAAACGCATAATTGCTGTGTACCCAAATGTGTACCCAGCTATGAGCTCTATTACTTTGGGTACAAATTCAGTCGATTTTGGGTACACAGTACGAGCCTATGTCGGGGATTTGTAATGCCAAAACTCACAGATATTCAGATTCGATCATGGATCAAATCTGGGGAATGCTTTGAAGGTCGAGCCGATGGTAACGGCCTCTACCTCAGATACCGGAAGGTGGACAAAAGTCCAAACTGGCGGTATCGCTATCGTTATGCCGGCAAAGCAAGAGCCATGCTAATTGGTTCATATTCTGATCTCTCCTTGGCCAAAGCGCGCGATATTGCTAAAGAACTGTCTGCTCGAGTAGCGCTTGGTTATGACGTTGCGGGAGAGAAACAGGAAAGGAAACTTGAGGCGCTGGCAAAAATTGAGGCTGAAAAGAATGCCCTAAGCGTCGCTGAATTGGCCGCTGAGTATTATGCCCGGCAGATTGAAAACACGTATAAACATCCTGAGCTTTTCCGTAGCAGCTTGCAAAAAAATATCGTGGCTCTCATTGGGAAAATGAAGGTAGAGGATGTTCGCCCGAGGCATGTTGATGTCGTTTTGCAGGATGTTATCAAGCGCGGTTCACCAACAGTCGCCAATGATGTTTTGAGAATGCTAAAGCGTCTATTTGATTACGCTGTGGTTAGGGGCATTATTGAGGTTAACCCTGCTATCTCTTTTAGTGCTAAGGATGCTGGTGGCAAGGAGCAGGGACGTAAACGAGCCTTATCACGCGAAGAGTTAATGATGTTCTTCAGGGCGTTGCGAAATGGGCGAGGTATCAGCCGAGAGAATGAGCTGGCATTCAAAATTATTTTAGCGCTTGGTGTGCGTAAAATGGAATTATGTGCAGCTGAATGGTCTGAGTTCGACCTTGCCAACGAAGTCTGGCACTTACCCGGTTCACGAGCCAAGAATGGCGATGATATTGATATTCCTCTGCCTCAACCAGTGATCGAATGGATTAAAGAGATTCGCTTATTTGCTGGCGATAGTCGTTGGTTAATTCCTGCAAGGCGAGCACAAACAGCGTCGCATATTAGCCGTGCAACACTAAATATGGTTATGCCATCCGTGATGAAAGAAATGTCAGGTGTCGAGCCTTTCAGTATCCACGATCTAAGGCGCACTATGCGCACGCAAATGGCCGGGTTAGGGATTGATCCACTGATAGCAGAGCGTTGCTTGAATCACAAGATACCGGGCATAGAGGGTATCTACAACCGCCACCAATATTTTAATGAGAGAAAAGCTGCGCTTGCGCAATGGGCCGATTTGCTTGTGGTCTTAGAAAACGGTGATGACTACAGTTTGTAACGCTTAGTAAAGCGAAGCGCAGGGATCGAATGAGCCTAACCGTTCGGGACGAAAAGTGCATTCCCTGCTATCTGGCTCAATTTCTTTCAACGCATTTAATAGGGGGAATCATTGAAAAGGGCAAAATATAACGAAATAACATCATGGTTTTCTTTAGAAAACTACGATTATATATTAGGTCTGAGTGTTCGCCATGTTTTAGCTGAGACATTCATGATGAATTATCACTATACAAGTCTGGAGTATAGAAAAGCGGAATCCTTCTCTGTCATGAATTTTCCCATGATAGATGATATAGCTCTTTTTGCAGATGATATAAGCAGAGAAAACGAACTTTCATATGATGATAGGGGGATTATGCCAATACCGTTCTCTATCATCTGCGCATTCGTAAATTCTTGCTTAGACGATGGGCGTATTAAACTTGATAGTTCAGGAAGATTGGAACCTAGGGAAGATATAGCTAATCATGATATTTATCAACAGCCAATGCGCTACGACATAGATGATCCGACCTCTGATGGGACTACTGGCATTTTTGTAGATATCGGATTGGATTTAATGAGTGATGAGGAGATGCTTGCCGGATTTAAAATTTTGCTAAAAAAATGGAGAGAACAGACCGGGATTCACGAGCGTACTACTGATGAGCGTAGGCGTTTTGGTTCATCAACTTTAGCAAAAATTCATCAATACAGAATCATCCCTTTCTTGGACATAGCGCGTTGGGCACGGATTAATGAAATGACAGTATCCAATGAGCTTTACGCAAGATTGTTGTTCCCTAATCCTTTACCCAATGGTGAAGTAAAAGGTGGTGCTCACATAAGGGACACGGTTAGACCATTCGCAGAGTCGGCTACAGACGTTCTCAACAGCGTTGTTCTTAAGAAATACTATGCAGATAACCCTCATGTTGAAAATATGAGATTTTCAGAGTTCCTAAAATTGGTAGAGTTTCAATAATCTGAAATTCTAAGGAATGTGATTTTTTGGAACTGTATAGATCAGAACTGTTTTTTTATTCAGTATACCCGTAACGGAGCAATAACTATCGCAAAGAGGTTACGGGCAGCATGAACCCACAAACAATCCCCACTAAAGGCTACATCCGACGCTTTCGCTTGGCTGAATTGCTAGGTGTCAGCGTATCTACTATCGACAGAAAGGTCCGCAATGGCACACTACCAAACCCAATAAAATTAGGAGAGAAAATCACCGCATTTGATGCGCAGGAGATCAATCGCTGGCTGCTAGAGCGGCGCAAAGCTAACTGAGTCAGATCTTCACTTCTGTAAATTAGATTCGAGGAACAGTATGAAATCAAATAATGGCCTTAATGGTCAGGGCTTCCCTCACCCTGAAAACTGTAGTGATGATATTTCCGTTATCAATTTTGAGGGGCTTAAAGTTCGCATTGTTAAGCTCAATGGTGAACCGTGGTTCGTTGCAAAGGATGTTTGCGCGGCGCTGGAATTATCCAATTCGCGTATGGCGTTGCAGGCTCTGGATGATGACGAGAGAAATACCGTAACTTTAACTTACGGTATTCGTGGAAACCCAAATCATAGTGCTGTCTCTGAATCTGGTTTCTACAAGCTGATCGCCCGTAGCCGCAAAGCTACTACGGCAGGCACATTCGCCCATCGTTTCAGTAATTGGGTATTTCGCGAGGTGATTCCCTCAATCCGCAAAACTGGCTCTTATGGCGTGCCATTCGTGTTCCTGAACGATTTTAGCCGGCGTATGGCAGCCTATCAGCAGGAGGCCAGTAAACGCGGTTATAAGTTGCAGCAATGTAAGGGTGCTAAAGAGGCTCTTGAGCGCGAGGAGATTCAACTATGGCGTAAGTATCAGCCTGAGCTATTAGGTGAAGATGTTCACGAGCCGTTAACTGAAGTTCGCTCAGCTACGGATGGAAACAAAAATCGAGTTCATGAATAACTTGCGTGCTCTTGCGATGTAGAGCACTCAAAATAAGTTTGTCGCGACAGCTCACTAAACAATTCGAAAAGGTTAATGCCATGAAGAACAATTATGCCCGTCTGGGGCAGGGCTTCGCTCATCCTAAAAACTCCTTGCCTTGTTATTCAACTGAAGGGTATGCTTTAAAAGCACCAGCAAAATCTGGTGTCGGGCGTGAGAACCCGGATAAGCAAAAGGCGATACCAGACGCCTATAGCGTCTTTTTTTGTGTCGTAAAGCCAGTACATCTTCATTCAGCGGGGAAGATCCGCGTCGAATCTATGGTGGCGCTGGCGGGGCAGCCGAAAGGCTGGCCGGTATCCTTTTGCACCGGTATTCTCACCCCCGTCAGTGTCACCACCCTTTATGAGCGTGAGAACTCAGGTGGTGACTCCAGTAAGCAAAAGGAGGCTGCCACATGGCTACTACCCCAACCCAAAAACTGCCCAAATTCACCTGGCTTTTCCTCGGTACGCCGAAAGGCCGGATCTGCACTCCCGTTGTTATCCGCATCGTTGCCGATAGTGAGCAAGAAGCCCGCGAGTTTTATTCCCGCTGGGATCTTATCTTTGCCGCCAAAATTCGCTCTGAATGTTCGCTTTATCAGTACAGCAGCGGCGCGTTTGAACTGGATGTTGCGAAATTGGGAGGTAGCCATGTTTAACCTCCAGACCCTGACAGCTAAAGCCCGCGAGCTGCGCGGCAACGTGGTAAAAGCCACTACCACGAAAGGCACCCGCACCATGACCCCCGTTTACGAACGGGAAGAGCAGCGCAAACTGCGCGAACGTATCCAGCAGACCCAGCCGGACTGGGTTTTACTCTGGTGGGATATTGCGACCGTTACCGGCTGGCGTACCAGCGACGTGTGCAACTTCCGTTACTCCTGCATCAACTGGGAAACCGGCATTGCCACAATCATCGTAGCTAAGCAGACCAAAGCAGCGGAAGCCAGAGCTACCCGGAAGGGGATCGAGATTGTTCGCCAGCAGCGCAAGGACGCTGCCCGGCTTGCTGGCGATCACATTGCTTACATGCAATGGGATAGCGTGAGCTGCGACGAACTGGCCGCCGGCATGACGGAAGAAGAACAGGCGATCGTGTTTGAGCTGGTGGCAAAGGCTGAAGTTAAGCACGATACCAAACAGCTGCCGCCGGGCATCATCAAGCGGCTGCGCGAACGCATGGAGCGCAATCTTATCGGTGACGACCTGGTATTTTCCCGCAGCCAGATCGAAAGTAACCGTTGCCAGTCTCTGGAAGGTAGCGTGAGTCGCCAGACAATCTGGAAGAAACTGCACAACGTTATGGTGTGGTTTACCCGCGTAGTAAACACGCGTCTGCGCCTTAGCGCCTATTCCAGCCGCAAAATTGCCGCCTTTAATCTCATGTCCGCCGGCGGCGAACAGGGTTTGCTGGTTGCCTCTGAAATGCTCGGGCACAGTAACCCGGCAATCACCCGAACTTACCTCCAGTTGGGCAGTAAGGCCTCCGCCATTCAATCCCGTCTGGCCATGGAGGTATCTGTATGAAAATGGTTATCCAATTTTGCCGTCTCGGCGCTTTTGCCGATCACATATCTGAGCAATTAAATAGTGCGCGATATTGTTTTGCCAGCCAGTCATTAAGGGAAGGGGAGGTGAAATTATGACTCCTGTTTACGATCTGGTTCGCCGGGCCGACGGCAAAAACGTTTTCAGTTTCCCGGCCGGCGGCCGCTATCTGGTGGACACGTCAAATGGTCTTCAGTCGATGCGCCCCCTTATGGACGACGAAATCATTTTTACGGTGGAGAGTGCCGCGCGCTTTCTGAGGAAAATTGGTTATCAGGTAATCCCGCCAGCGGCGTGAGGTAAAAAATATGACGATTAAAAATTCCGGCTTAGCTGCTGGTGGCCGCGCTCACCCTGAAATCAGGCCGGGCGATAAATGGAAGGACAGTCGGGGCAACATCGTAATTATCGAAAGTTACCGATTCGACAGAGTGACATATTGCCGCGAAGGGTACAGCTCGCCGTGTTTTTGCACGCCAGAAAGACTGGTGCGGGAATTTGAATTTGTTTCTTCCGCGCCGGTCGCCGGTGAAAAAGATATCGATCGGATTATGCGGGTGCAGGGCATCGAACGAATTCGGGTTATGCGGGAAATCATCAGGGAGCGAGGGAACAGAAAATGAAGAATGCACCAAACCTTAAAAAGCAGCCGGCGGATCTCATGGAGGAGTCAATTATCTTTGCCGGTACTGATGCCTGGACGTTCGCCAAAGCATGGCAGGAAATGAACCCGATTGGCGATACGGTGCCGCCGGTTGTGCTGGATAAAAAGCAGCTGGCGGAGCTGGAGAATATCCGCATTGTGGATGATGGCCGGCTCTATGCCCGGGTTTGCCGCGGCGGGCATCTGACCGAACGTCAGATAACCATTCTCGCCACAAAGCTGGCGGTGGCCGGCGTGGAGCGCGCGCAATTCTACTCTGAAGGTTATCAGCTTCTGGAGGACTGGACTCCACAGCTGCCGCGCCTCAAAGCCGATGCGGAAGCCGGCAAAAGCATGGTGATCGGCAAACCGCTGACGGATGTAAACCTCCGAGACCTGGCTGATAACGAAAAGGCGCTCATACTGGCCGCGCGTTACACCGGCATTGCGATCAATGAAAACAGCGAGGGCGTGTACGTCTACCGTGCCGGCATCTGGGAGAAAACGTCTCTGCTCGAGCTGAGCCGCGAAATGGTGGCTATCTACAACGAGAACAAAACCAACTTCAGCAAGCGCGCGATCAACAACGTTATCGACGCCCTGAAAATCGTTATCCCGGTAATGGGAGAGCCGCGGCGCAGCCTGATCCCCTTTGCAAACGGCGTCTACGATATGGAAACCGGCGTATTCTCCGAACACAGCCAGGATAACTGGCTGACCAACCATAACGGCGTGACCTACACGCCGGCGGTGCCGGGCGAAAACCTCCGCGACCACGCGCCGAACTTCCATAAATGGCTAAGTTACGCATCAGATAGAGACGCAATTAAGATGCAACGCATCGCTGCAGCGCTCTTTATGGTGCTGGCGAACCGGT
The DNA here is from genome assembly GCF_018597345.1 of Enterobacter quasimori. Lineage (NCBI taxonomy): Bacteria > Pseudomonadati > Pseudomonadota > Gammaproteobacteria > Enterobacterales > Enterobacteriaceae > Enterobacter > Enterobacter quasimori. Next base: position 87,160 of record NZ_JAHEVU010000002.1, read on the forward strand.
ACGACTGGCAGCTGTTCCTCGAGATAACCGGGGAGGGCGGCAGCGGGAAAAGCGTCTTCACCCATATCGCGACGATGCTGGCCGGCGTGCATAACACCGCCAGCGGGAACATGGCGGCGCTCGACAGTGCACGCGGGCGGGCGCAGTTCGTCGGCAAGAGCATGATAACGCTTCCTGATCAGCCCAAATATTCAGGTGAGGGCACCGGGATAAAGGCAATCACCGGCGGGGATGCGGTGGAGATCGACCCGAAACACGAGCACCAGTACACCGCCGTTCTGCGGGCGGTGGTTGTGGCCACGAACAACACGCCGATGATTTTCACCGAACGCGCCGGCGGCGTTTCCCGGCGCCGCGTAATTTTCCAGTTTAACCGGCGCGTCAGCGAAGAGGATAAGGATCCCGACCTGGCAGAAAAGATATCCGCTGAAATTCCGGTGGTTGTTCGCCGGCTGCTGGCGAACTTTTCGAACCCGGAAAAAGCGCGGGCGCTGCTGCTGGAACAGCGGAACAGCGAAGAGGCATTAGAGGTGAAACAGAAAACGGATCCGCTTTATGCCTTCTGCGCGCATCTTGAGCGGCTGGCTGATTGTGCGGGAATGATGGTAGGAAACCGTAATCCGCCTCACTATCCGCGAATTTATCTCTATCACGCTTATCTGGCATTCCTGGAGGCCAACGGTTTCGACAAGCCGCTGACGCTGAATAAATTCGCAGAGGGGATGGAAAGTGCGATGAGGGAGTTTAATCACGAGTACCGTAAGGAACGGAGAGCTCGTGGCATGGTGACTAACGTTGAACTTTCGGAAAGTGCGGAAGACTGGTTACCTCAGACGCATCCTGTAGCCGGTCATAAAGAATGAAGTTCAGATAAATATGGATAAAGGTATACATGGTATACATCGAGAGAATAATTTTTATATAAATCAGTGAAATAAACCATGTATACCTTGTTTTCAGGTATACACAGGGTGTACATGGTGTTCATTCTCTCATTAATCATCTGATGGTTTATTAAACAGAATGATGTATACCGTGTAGACCTGAAATCCCAAAATGTAGGCTGGTGTTCATGGGTTAATATATTGTTTTATAAGTAATATATTGCCTTTATGAACACCATGTATACCTTGAGGGCAAATTCTTTAAAACGCATCCACTCTTTTCACGTTGTGAACCCCTGCTATTTCATTAATATCGTTTCATAAATCGCAATTGATTATTTGATTGTTGCGATTAATGAAACTTTAACGGTCGCTTTAACAGGGGGCATCATGAGCAAGGTTAACGTTAAGCCCGTTCTGCTGAACGGGGAACAGATTCAGGCTCTGAAAACCATTCAGGAGAGGGAACGCCAGAAGTCGGGCATGGGGATCGCGCCGTCAATCCATGCTGTTGCGCGCAAGGTATTTGATGCAGGGCTATCAAAAATGGAGGCTGGCCAGTGAGCTACTCAATCAAGATAGGGAAACACAGTATCGAGCTGGCAGGTTATGCCGGTAAGGTTGTTGCGCCAAATACTCAGATGGCCGCTTTATTCCGTGGTATGGCGGGCGAACTCACCAGCCTGAGGACAACGGCGCAGCAGGCCGAAGCTGAGGCGGATTTGCTGGACGTTATCCGCAACGATCCGGATCTGAACGAACAGGCAAAAAATCGCAGGGCAGGTGAAGCCCGGAACCCGGACACGCTCAAAGACTTTACCCGCGGGGTGGCAGCCGTAAGCGAGCAGGCCGCAAACATTCTCGATTACCTGAAGAACAAGCTCTCTCCGGTTAAACCACTGGCATCTGATGACGTTCAGGGATTCATGCGTGACAGCGAAATGCGCCAGGCATTCGCCCGACTGGATCGCCGCAGCCAGGAAAAAATGCTGCTGTCGATGCACAGTGGAAAGCATCAGGAGCTGGCGGACGCCTTACTGAGGGCGCCCGCAGTGTGTTCGGGACTCGATACGGAACAGCTAAAACGTCTCGGCTTCTCCCGTATTGCATCAGAGAACGGGCAGGTGATTAACGCGGTTGCCGATCTGGTCGACGCGGTAAGGAAGGACGTCGCGCAAATTACAGCTGTCCGAACCTGGTATAACAATCTCGTCTACGGGAAGAACGACGATCCATCAGACGTACAGCCACGCATGACCGGCCTTGACCAGTTAAGCGAACATGTCAGCGCGATGCTCAAAGGCAGCCAGCGGCAGACACATTCAGAAGAGAAGCAGGCCGCCTGAGGGCGGCTTTTTTCTGCCCGGAGGAATACACCAGGATGCTGTTAAGTAAATCAGCCTACGCCAGGCATATGGGCGTCAGCCGGCAAACTGTTTACGGCTGGATAGCCCGCGGTGAAATTGTAATTTCAGGCGATAAAGTAGATGTCGAAGCATCGCAGGCTAAACAAAATTCTGCTGGTGCTGGCGAAAACCTGACTGAAATGACGTGGGCGCAGGCCGCCGCGTGGGTATGGGGGCATGACGGCGGGAAAGAGCTGCCGGCTGATATTAATGCTGGCCAGCGAATAGAGGCCGCAGCCGCTGAGCTGGGTTTTGATGTTCAGCACGAGCCCGATGAACAATTGCTGATTCTCTTCCGGCCGGATGAAGAAACCCACAGCTTCTATGGCAAAGACCGTGCAGCAGGCGCTTTACGGTTTCTTCGTTCTGAGCTGGCTTACGTTGCCACAATGCACCCCGATACGCTGGATGACTGGAACAAAACTGGTTTAATGTCACTCTGCCTGCTGGACGGCGAAAAACTGTAAACCCCCCAGCCCCTCAAACTTGACACTTTTCGCGAGAAACTGGGAAAAGTGTCAACCCAACCTAACGGATCCTGACGCCTACGAACAGCAGCTACAGCAGAAGTGTAAAGGGCTGGCGTTGAGATTTGTTGAGCCTAGGCTGTTAACTTTTGTTAATCCTGATGCGGAGCAGGGCAGGTGCCAGCCTGTTATGGTTTGTTATGCCTTACTAGGGAAAACTAGGGGGAAAGTGTCAACCGCTACCGCTTCAGAAAACTTCAGGTAGACGAACTCGTGAAGGGGAGGTGTTAAGCACTCCCCCCTTTGCAACCATCCTCGAGCCTCTTTCGGATCTCTGTTCTGGTTTGCCCGGACGTTGGCGTTCAGATTGAGTTGTCAAAAGTTGTCAATCACCGGCACCGCCAGCGGGGATTTTTGGCTGTAGACGCTCTAAGTTACAGTTGTATTGCTGTGTGAATTTGATTATTTTATGTAAATCGTTGTTTTAAAATACAATAATTCACGAGGCGTCATCATTTATGTTGCATGAATGCTTGATAAGCAAGGTTTTAACATTTGTTTTATAAGTAGCTATATTGTGTTATTAATACCGCTAAATGCTGTGGATATTTTCAAAGGACAAAATTTAATATGAGTACATATCATAATGATCACCCTATTCGAGGTGGTGAAAACGACCCTGATTTATTAAATAGACTTGATTTTGCCAATCATTTAGCAAATATTCTTTTGTTAAATCATGATGATGATTGCATTACTGTATCATTAGAGGCGGAGTGGGGATATGGTAAGACGTCAGTAATAAATCTCATAAAAGGGGCTTTGAATGAAAAAGATTCTTTTCCAATTATAATTGAATATAATCCTTGGTTAGCTGGTCAGCCTGAATCTTTAATTCAGGACTTTTTGTTACAGTTTTCTGCACAACTAAATATAAAAGATAAATCGGAATCTGCATTAAAAGCTTCTAAAGCTTTGATTGCATATTCAAGTCTATTCAGTGCAGCAAAGCTAGTTCCAGGAGCTGAGCCTTGGGCTTCCATTTTAGAAAAGGTTTTCTCAAGGTTTGGAAGTGCAACAAAAAAGATTGCAGAATTGAAAAAACTCGATCTGTTAGGAAGGAAAAAACAAGTTGAAGAGGCAATCAAAAAAATAAAATATCCTATTGTTGTGATTATAGATGATATTGATAGATTAACTCCTTCCGAAACATTTCAAGTCCTGCGATTGGTTAAAGCTGTAGCTGATTTTTCAGGAACTTCTTTTTTACTCGCATTTGACCCTAAGTATTTAGTTTCAGTATTAGATAAAAATAATATTGTTAACTCCTCCGAATATATTAATAAAATAGTTCAATTGCGAGTGCCGCTTCCCGTAATTTCAGATCGGGGTATGAATGAACTCGCTAATATAGAGTTTGAGAAACTTAGTGATAAGCCTCTAACTGACCGCTTTGAAAATGATCAAGAAAGATTAAGCTGGATTTATCATAATTATTTTAAACAACTTATAAAAAACCCGAGGGAATTAAAAAGATTTTTTAATCACTTAAGGTTTGTTTTAGAACAAATTGAAGGAGAAGTATGTTTTTCTGATCTCTTTGCCTTATCATTAATCTCTACAAAATCCAACATTATTTACGATCATATCAAAAATACACCAGAAGCCTACATAGGAAAGAGATTTAATAATGATGGGCTATTAATTGATAAGATTCAAGATATTGTCGATAGGTTTAGTGCTGAGCGGAATGATAAATTAAAAAACTTCAGTGATAGAGATCGTAAGCTAATGCAGGACCTTTTGGGCGATATTTTCCCTCTTGTACAATCAGGTGCGTATTCACATTTTAGAGTTTCTGATCCTGATAATGCAGGTAGAGTGGCTGCACCACAAAGGCTTCATATTGCCTTCCATTATAAAACTCCTAATGGGTATATTTCTGATGATGATATTTTAAAATTTATAAAAGGAGAGGATGACAGAAATGAGTTCCTGGAGGAAGTTATTTCTCAAAAAGCAGAAGAAAGATTTTTCGAAATGATGAATATTTACGCTGGTTTTTGTAAGGACGATAGTTTTGATATATTAACGTGTATCTATGATAACTTCCTTTTCTCTCAAGAATTACAAAAATCACTAGAAAGCAACTACGGCTTCCTAACAAAAGATCTTTATAAACGAATGAATTGGCTTACGAATAAGATAATATCTGAAAGTGATAATAAATACGAGTTAATTAGAAGGCTTGTTGGTAGGCATGAAAGTGCTCCACTAGGTGCAGACGTTTTATATGAATCTAGAGATCAGATTCAAAATGGTGGCCATAATAAATCGTGGATCAACCTTGAACAATTAACTGAGCTTGAAAGTATTTATCAGGAAATGGCAGTGAAAGTATTAAAGGATAGGACTTATTTAGATTATCATCTTGAGTCTCATATATTCTTTGAGTTAAAAAGAACTTCTGTGCAATTGACATCGAGTTTCATTAATTCCCTTCTAATAGAAGATGGGCTTGTTAGAGTTTGTGAGATAATTAGTGAAACAGGTAGTGACTCAACAAATGGACCTTTTGTTAGGATCAGTGAAAGTTACTTCGGTGAGATATTAGATATGGATAAAATAAGAAGTGAAGTTAAAAAGTTAGATTTTTCACTTTATTCTCCGCGTATTCAAGCGGTGTTTAATAGCATTTTGGATGGTCGGAAATATTATTTAAGAGATGCTTCTGTTGGCGAGAACTGGTAGCATTTATTGAAAAGCTTGAAATGGGATTTAACCCCTTTAGAGGTTTTTTCTTAGTTCTAATAACGATTTCAAGCTGAATGTTTACTCATGAAACTATTTCGGTAATAAACTTTATGAATCGAAACCAATTAATTTTGTGTACCCAAGTGTGTACACTTTTTCATTATCTATATAGTTTTTGATTTGTTTTTATAGCAAAAACAGATGGTTAATAATTTAATGTGTTTTAACATTAAGAAAAGCAAATAAACATTGCCGATCTCACGAAAACCCGCCTCTGTCGCGGGTTTTTTTTCGCGCTTCCACAGCAATGGCTAACCCGGTGTGAAGTCAATCACTATTCACCCCTAACCATCTTTAAATCCAGAAAAGTAGACAATCATCGAATTTTCGTCTTAAAGTCCCGGGTCTGGTACTGGACAAAACTAGCGTCTGGTTATCAAATGGTTAACTAATTTTTCGCCGCATGTAAAAAATCGGTCAGATACGTAACTGACCGGCGTACCTGCTGGTGTTTACAAGCACGACACATACCTTTCGGGAGAATTATGCAATCCTCTGTTAATCCAAAAGAGAGCCGAACGTTCTTCGGCCACCCGTATCCACTCGGTTCACTGTTCTTCACCGAGATGTGGGAACGTTTCTCATTTTACGGCATTCGTCCGCTACTGATCCTGTTTATGGCTGCGACCGTTTATGACGGCGGCATGGGGCTGGCGCGTGAAAACGCCTCGGCGATTGTCGGTATCTTTGCCGGTACCATGTACCTGGCCGCGCTGCCGGGGGGCTGGCTGGCGGATAACTGGCTCGGTCAGCAGAGAGCCGTCTGGTACGGTTCGATCCTGATTGCGCTCGGTCACCTGTCGATTGCCCTGTCGGCCATCATGGGCGACAACCTGTTCTTTATCGGCCTGATGTTCATCGTGCTCGGTTCTGGCCTGTTCAAGACCTGTATCTCGGTAATGGTCGGTACCCTGTATAAAAAAGGCGACGCGCGTCGTGACGGCGGTTTCTCGCTGTTCTATATGGGCATCAACATGGGCTCGTTTATCGCGCCGCTGATTTCCGGCTGGCTGATTAAAACTCACGGCTGGCACTGGGGCTTTGGTATCGGCGGTATCGGGATGCTGGTGGCGCTGATTATCTTCCGCGTGTTTGCCGTTCCGGCAATGAAACGCTATGACAGCGAAGTCGGTCTCGACTCCACCTGGAACAGCCCGGTGGTGAAGCGCAACGGCGTGGGCGCATGGCTGCTGGCGCTGGCCGTCGGCGTGGCAGCTATCGTGACGCTGATTGCGCAGGGCGTCATTGTGATTAACCCGGTGGCTGTTGCCAGCGTGCTGGTGTATGTGATTGCCGCCTCCGTCGCGCTCTACTTTATCTATCTGTTCATCTTTGCGGGCCTGAACCGCAAAGAGCGCGCCCGACTGCTGGTTTGCTTTATCCTGCTGGTCTCAGCCGCGTTCTTCTGGTCTGCGTTTGAGCAAAAGCCAACCTCGTTCAACCTGTTTGCCAACGACTACACTAACCGCATGATCGGCGATTTTGAAATCCCGGCGGTGTGGTTCCAGTCAATCAACGCCCTGTTCATCATCCTGCTGGCACCGGTGTTCAGCTGGGCGTGGCCGAAGCTCGCGAGCATGAACATTCGCCCGAGCAGCATCACCAAGTTTGTTATCGGTATTTTGTGTGCCGCAGCGGGCTTTGGCCTGATGATGCTGGCGGCACAAAACGTGCTGAGTAACGGTGGGGCGGGCGTATCACCGTTCTGGCTGGTGGGCAGCATTTTGATGCTGACGCTCGGCGAACTGTGCCTGAGCCCGATTGGCCTGGCGACCATGACGCTGCTTGCGCCGGAAAGAATGCGCGGCCAGATGATGGGGCTGTGGTTCTGCGCCAGCGCGCTGGGTAACCTGGCGGCGGGCCTGATTGGCGGCCACGTGAAGGCCGACCAGCTGGATATGCTGCCGGATCTCTTTGCGCGCTGCTCCGTCGCGCTGCTGATTTGTGCCGCGGTACTGATCGTCCTCATTGTTCCGGTACGCCGCATGCTGGAAAATGCGCAGACTAAACCGGCAGCTAACGCCTCATAAACCTCGAGCTTGCCGGGGCGGCGTTATGCCCCGGCAATTTACTCAACGAGGTAAGAATATGCTGTTAGGGTTTGTGGGTCTTGGCGCAGTCGTTGAAACGGCTTACTTGCCCGCAATACGAAAATGCTTTGATAATCTCCCTCACTGTTTAGGCTTTGATATCCAGCCCGTAAAACAGCCGGAGGGGGTAACGCGCTGCGCCACGCTGTCTAAACTTCTCTCCCGGCCGCTTGATACCCTGTTTATTACCACATCTTCACTGCACCATCTTGAGGTGCTTGAATACGCTCTCGCCTCATCGGTTTCCCGCATCGTGGTTGAAAAACCGATCGTCGCCACGCTTGCCCAAATCGAAAAGCTCAACGCGCTGCTGGCGACCCCCGACGCCGCATCCCGCGTGCTGGCGCTCGATCACTGGATGGCGCGTATCGAAACGGTGAAGCGGTCGCTGGTTGGCAGCATCTTTGACATCGTCAAAATCGATGGCTTTTTGCAGGAACCGAGCGGAGTTAACGCCGCAGGGGAGCCCATCGCGCTTAATTTTGCTACCGGCGAACCGGACGCGCGTACGCTTCGCCACCCGGACGGCGTGATTCTGGATATCGGTACGCACGTGCTCGCGATGCTGCGCGAAACGGTGCGCTATCTGGGCGGGAATGATGAGATGACGTTACAGGTGGTGACGGCTAAAGACCGCCTGGGCCGCGCTATCGCAAAAGGCGACCTGACCACGGCGGAGGGCGAGGCGCATCTGCAGGGCCGCATCAGCGGCGTGCCGGTGGATATCTGGCTTAACAAATACGCGGGACCTACAGGCGGGCAAAAAGGCTTACGGCTCTGGTTGCGCGACGGGCGGACCATCAGCTACGACCGGCGCGGCGCTGAAGATGTGCTGAAGATGATCGATGGCGACACGCGCCAATGCTGGACAATTCCCGGCTCGATCTACGAGCACTGTCTTGCAGAGCAGATCCTGGGCGCCAACAGCCTGTTTGAGCGGGATCCGCACGAGGTGAGCCGCACGACGCGTCGCCGAATCGAGGAAGTTGAGCTGCTGCTGACCTTGCAGCAACAGCTGCGTGGCCCGCACTGAACGCAACGTGGTAAAATTATCGCAGACCTCAACGCTTTGAAGGAGTCACCATGACGATTACCTGCCCGGATTGCCATGCGCCGCTTGAGCCCCTGAACGGGGTGGCACACTGCGAGAACTGTAATAAGGATATTGCGCTTGAAGCCCGCTGCCCGGAGTGCCATCAGCCACTCCAGGTCTTAAAAGCCTGCGGGGCGGTGGACTATTTCTGCCAGAACGGCCACGGTCTTATCTCTAAAAAACGCGTGGAGTTTGTTCGGGCCGAAGGTTAATCGCACACGCAGCCTTCGCCTTTCTTCCACAGCTCGACCAGCGACTCGGGCGCTTCCTGCTCCGGCACCAGCACGATGATATCGGCGTAGTGCGCCTGATTTTGCCCGGTCCAGATAATCTGGATGCGGAAATAGCGCTGGTCGCCGCTGCCGGGTGACGAGGCCTGTCCCGGCGGCTGACCGCGCGGAAAGGCCTGCTCCAGGATGCTCACCAGGCGCTGGCGCTGGGCCTCATTGAGCGAGGAGAGCGCGATGGTGCGCTGGCCGCTCAGCTTGGGAATAAAAGCGACGCCGCCTTCCCGGGCCAGCTCAACCACGGCGTCATCCGTCAGTTCCGGAACCTGCATTTACAACACTCCCACCTGTTCCCAGGCTTGTTTAATGGCCGCACCAGCGTCGCCGCCGGAGCGTTTCTCTCCGTGCGCGATCGTCAGTTTTGCGAAGGCCTCAAAATCTGCATCCTGCGCCAGATTGCGATCGCAAACCGTGTCGTACCAGGCATAACCCGCTTTTTCCCAGGCGTAGCCGCCGATCGCCGTCGCGGCCAGATAAAATGCCCGGTTAGGGATGCCGGAGTTCAGATGCACGCCGCCGTTATCCTCGCGCGTTTTAATGAAATCTTTCATGTGCGCAGGCTGCGGGTCTTTGCCGAGCAGAGGATCGTCATAGGCGGTGCCGGGTTCAGACATTGAGCGCAGCCCTTTGCCGTTAATTCCCGCCGCCAGCAGCCCTTCACCAATCAGCCAGTCCGCTTTATCGGCGGTTTGCTTCAGATGGTACTGCTTCACCAGTGAGCCAAACACGTCCGACAGCGACTCGTTCAGCGCGCCGGACTGCTCAAAATAGATAAGCCCGGCTTCGGTCTCGGTCACGCCGTGGCTCAGCTCATGCGCCACGACGTCTATGGCGATGGTAAAGCGGTTAAATATTTCCCCGTCGCCGTCGCCAAATACCATCTGCTGACCGTTCCAGAAGGCGTTCTGATATTCCCGACCGTAGTGAACGGTGCCAGTTAAAATAAGCCCTTTGTTATCGAGCGAATCGCGCTGATATTCCTTCCAGAAGAAATCATGGGTAATACCCAAATACTCGTAGGCTTCGTCTACCGCCACATCGCCGTTCGACGGCTGACCTTCATAACGCACCTGCGTGCCCGGCAGCTCCTGGGTCTGCTTCGCGTCGTAGATATCCCGCTCCAGCTGTCCAGCTTTATTCACGTGCGGCGCGGCGGGTTTGCCCGGCATATGGGCCATCAGCGTCTGGACGTGGGTTAAGGTCTGGCGGGCACAGCGCTGCTGCGGTTCGGAACCGCTTTCGATAATACGGCGAAGAATATACGGGGGAATAACGCTATGAAGATGGGGCATGCTGCTCTCCTTATTAAAAAAGGGAATAGCAGCAGTATAGTAAGTAACCGGCGAAGAATTATCCGGTTTTACGCTGACGCGTCTTTTTCACCGGTTTAATTGATTTCACTTCGCTTTCTACCCAGCCGTCCGACAGACGCGTCGTCAGCACATCACCAGTACTCACCTGTTTGGTTTGCTTCAGCACCTTGCCGTCCGTTGCCGTCGTCACGCTATAGCCGCGCGCCAGCGTGGAGAGAGGGCTGACCGCTTCAAGGTGGGTCACCGCATTGCCAAAGCGTTCGCGGGTGGCGCTCAGTCGCGCGCGGAGAGTTTCCGCCAGACGGTACTCAAGCTGCTGAATCCGCGTTTGCGCACGATAAATTTTCGGCTGCGGGTTCTGCTGGTTCAGACGCTGCGTCACGCGCTGCTGGCGCGACACCGCGCGCTTGATCTGGGTGTCCATCGCCACGTTCATGCGCTGGCGCAGGCGCTCCAGTACGGTCTGCTGACGCGCCAGGCGCAGCTGCGGGTGCTGCTGCTGTAGACGGTGATGAAGCTGGGTAAAGCGCCGGGTCCGGTTGGCGAGGTAGTAGTCCATCGCCATCTCCAGACGCTGCTGGCCGCTCTGGATCTGACGCAGCAGCTCCAGCTGGTTGCGGCTGACCACTTCCGCCGCCGCGGACGGCGTCGGCGCGCGGAGATCCGCGACAAAATCGGCGATCGTCACGTCCGTTTCGTGGCCGACGGCGCTCACCACGGGGATAAGGCTGGCAAAGATTGCCCGCGCCACGCGCTCGTCGTTAAAGCTCCACAAGTCTTCCAGCGAGCCGCCGCCGCGTCCGACGATTAAGACGTCGCACTCCTGACGCGCGTTCGCCAGCGCTATGGCGCGCACAATCTGGCCCGGCGCATCGTCACCCTGCACGGCGGTCGGGTAGATAATGACGGGCAGGGAAGGATCGCGACGCTTCAGGACGTGCAAAATATCGTGCAGTGCCGCACCGGTTTTCGAGGTGATGACCCCCACGCAGTGGGCAGGGGAGGGCAGCGGCTTTTTGAACTGCTGGTCGAAAAGTCCCTCTTCCGAGAGCTTAGCCTTTAACTGTTCGTACTTCTGCTGCAGCAGACCTTCGCCCGCAGGCTGCATGCTCTCGACGATAATCTGATAATCACCGCGCGGCTCATAGAGGGTGATATTGGCGCGCACCAGAACCTGCTGGCCGTGCTGTGGACGGAACGTCACGCGGCGGTTGCTGTTGCGGAACATCGCACAGCGCACCTGGGCGGTATCGTCTTTTAGCGTAAAGTACCAGTGGCCGGAGGAGGGCTGCGTGAAGTTAGAGATCTCACCGCTGATCCAGACCTGCCCCATTTCCTGCTCAAGCAGCAAACGCACCGTCTGATTAAGGCGGCTGACGGTATAAATTGAGGGGGATTGAGAGGATAACATGTGAGCGGGATCAAATTCTAAATCAGCAAGTTATTCAGTCGATAGTAACCTGCTGAGAGGCAATCGCAAGCTTTTTTATAAAAAAGTGTAGATGCAATCGGTTACGCTCTGTATAATGCCACGGCAATATTTAACCACCCAGGTCAGAGATATTGCCCATGCTACGTATCGCTAAAGAAGCACTGACGTTTGACGACGTCCTCCTCGTTCCCGCTCATTCCACCGTTCTGCCGAATACTGCCGATCTCAGCACGCAGTTGACGAAAACCATTCGCCTGAACATTCCTATGCTCTCTGCGGCAATGGACACCGTGACTGAAGCGCGCCTGGCAATTGCCCTGGCACAGGAAGGTGGCATTGGCTTTATTCACAAAAACATGTCTATCGAACGTCAGGCGGAAGAAGTTCGCCGCGTGAAGAAACATGAATCCGGCATCGTGTCCGACCCACAGACCGTTCTGCCAACCACCACCCTGCACGAAGTGAAAGCCCTGACCGAGCGTAACGGCTTCGCCGGTTACCCGGTGGTGACCGAAGAGAACGAGCTGGTTGGTATTATTACCGGTCGTGACGTGCGTTTCGTGACTGACCTGAACCAGCCTGTCAGCGTGTACATGACGCCAAAAGAGCGTCTGGTTACCGTTCGCGAAGGTGAAACCCGCGACGTGGTGCTGGCAAAAATGCACGAAAAACGCGTTGAAAAAGCGCTGGTTGTTGACAGCAACTTCCACCTGCGCGGCATGATCACCGTTAAAGATTTCCAGAAAGCAGAACGTAAGCCTAACGCCTGTAAAGACGAGCGTGGCCGTCTGCGCGTTGGCGCTGCGGTTGGCGCAGGTGCCGGTAACGAAGAGCGCGTTGACGCGCTGGTTGCCGCGGGCGTTGACGTCCTGCTGATTGACTCCTCTCACGGCCACTCCGAAGGCGTTCTGCAGCGTATCCGTGATACCCGTGCCAAATACCCTGACCTGCAGATCATCGGCGGTAACGTAGCTACTGGCGCAGGCGCTCGTGCGCTGGCTGACGCTGGCTGCAGCGCGGTGAAAGTGGGTATCGGTCCTGGCTCTATCTGTACCACGCGTATCGTGACCGGCGTGGGCGTTCCGCAGATCACCGCCGTGTCTGACGCGGTTGAAGCGCTGGAAGGGACCGGTATTCCGGTTATCGCTGACGGCGGTATCCGCTTCTCTGGCGACATCGCGAAAGCGATCGCTGCGGGCGCAGCGGCGGTGATGGTAGGCTCTATGCTGGCCGGTACCGAAGAATCCCCGGGTGAAATCGAACTCTACCAGGGCCGTTCTTACAAATCTTACCGCGGTATGGGTTCCCTGGGCGCGATGTCCAAAGGTTCCTCTGACCGTTACTTCCAGACCGATAACGCCGCTGACAAACTGGTGCCGGAAGGTATCGAAGGTCGCGTTGCCTATAAAGGCCGTCTGAAAGAGATCATCCACCAGCAGATGGGCGGCCTGCGCTCCTGTATGGGTCTGACCGGCTGTGGTACCATTGACCTGCTGCGTACTAAAGCGGAATTCGTACGCATCAGCGGTGCGGGTATCCAGGAGAGCCACGTTCACGACGTGACGATCACCAAAGAGTCCCCGAACTACCGTCTGGGCTCCTGATTAATTTCCGCGCCCGGCTTCTGCCGGGCGCTCTGTTTTTGTTTCACTTGCCTCGGAATTAGCGTCAATGACGGAAAACATTCATAAACATCGCATTCTCATCCTGGACTTCGGTTCTCAGTACACTCAGCTGGTGGCGCGTCGCGTACGTGAACTGGGCGTTTACTGTGAACTGTGGGCGTGGGATGTCACGGAAGCACAGATTCGCGAATTCAATCCAAGCGGCATCATCCTGTCCGGCGGCCCGGAAAGCACCACCGAAGAAAACAGCCCGCGCGCGCCGCAGTACGTATTCGAAGCTGGCGTGCCGGTATTCGGCGTTTGCTACGGTATGCAGACCATGGCCATGCAGCTGGGCGGCCACGTAGAAGGCTCCAGCGAGCGCGAGTTCGGCTATGCGCAGGTTGAAGTGGTTAACGACAGCGCGCTGGTGCGCGGTATCGAAGACTCCCTGACCGCAGACGGCAAACCGCTGCTGGACGTGTGGATGAGCCACGGCGACAAAGTCACCGCTATCCCGTCTGACTTCGTGACTGTTGCCAGCACCGAGAGCTGCCCGTTTGCCATCATGGCGAACGAAGAAAAACGTTTCTACGGCGTGCAGTTCCACCCGGAAGTGACCCATACCCGTCAGGGTATGCGCATGCTGGAGCGCTTCGTGCGCGACATCTGCCAGTGTGAAGCCCTGTGGACCCCGGCAAAAATCATCGACGACGCCGTTGAGCGTATCCGTCAGCAGGTTGGCGATGACAAAGTGATCCTCGGCCTCTCCGGCGGCGTGGACTCCTCCGTGACCGCGATGCTGCTGCACCGCGCCATCGGCAAAAACCTGACCTGCGTCTTCGTGGATAACGGCCTGCTGCGTCTGAACGAAGCCCAGCAGGTTATGGATATGTTCGGCGACCACTTTGGTCTGAACATCGTTCACGTAGAAGGCGAGCAGCGCTTCCTGGACGCGCTGAAAGGCGAGAACGATCCGGAAGCGAAGCGTAAGATCATCGGCCGCGTGTTCGTGGAAGTGTTCGACGAAGAAGCGCTGAAGCTGGACGACGTCAAATGGCTGGCGCAGGGCACCATCTATCCTGACGTGATCGAGTCTGCGGCCTCCTCCACCGGTAAAGCGCATGTCATCAAATCTCACCACAACGTTGGCGGCCTGCCGAAAGAGATGAAGATGGGTCTGGTTGAACCGCTGCGCGAGCTGTTCAAAGACGAAGTGCGTAAGATCGGTCTGGAACTGGGTCTGCCGTACGACATGCTCTACCGTCACCCGTTCCCGGGTCCGGGTCTGGGCGTGCGCGTGCTGGGCGAAGTGAAGAAAGAGTACTGCGACCTGCTGCGTCGCGCGGACGCGATCTTCATCGAAGAGCTGCACAAAGCTGACCTGTACAACAAGGTGAGCCAGGCGTTCACCGTGTTCCTGCCGGTTCGCTCCGTCGGCGTCATGGGCGATGGTCGTAAGTACGACTGGGTTGTTTCCCTGCGTGCGGTTGAAACCATCGACTTCATGACCGCGCACTGGGCCCACCTGCCGTATGACTTCTTAGGCCGCGTGTCTAACCGCATCATCAACGAAGTGAACGGTATTTCCCGCGTGGTGTATGACATCAGCGGTAAGCCACCGGCTACGATCGAGTGGGAATAAGCCGATAACCCTTCCTGAGTTTTCAGAAACAGGTAAAACTGCAATCAACCCTCTGTTTTTACAGAGGGTTTTTCTTTAATTTTTATAAATGATTTTTCTATGTTGCGCCTTGCCCTTGAAGGCATATGCTGGCCGATATCCAGCATTGGTGAGCTGTACTGCATTTCATGCTAATCGCTGATGAAGAGCGCTAAACCAAACTATCCTCATCATCCTCAAATATCTCAGCAATTTTGACTTGTCTTTCTGACATGCCAACTCCAATACCGATGCATTTTCTTAGAAAGAGCTGAAGGTCTGCATGAGGAATTCGTTTAAGCTTACCAAAGTTGGTATCCTCATTGTAATCTTTGCCCTCGGACTCTTTTCGGCCATAAGAATTGATCGAGAGAGGTAAATTTTGTCGGTACTTTTCCTTTCCAATACGGCTTAATACGCATGGTGTTTCATAATTACCGAACCATCTACCACCCGCATTAGTCAGTCTGTCATCTCTCGCTCTGACAAGCTCGATTACGGAGAAAACATCCAGATCGACAATAGTAGGAGTGACCGCTCCTGGGTTATTCCAGTGGGGGTTGAGCTGGTAGGCGATGATAAGCAATGCATCTCTGTCAGGGATGACGTTTTTAACTGTCACTTTTTGCGTAAGCCGGGCCGATGGTTCCCTGCGGGTAGGGGGGCGTTTCATCGTGAGATTTGGATTGTCAACATACAAGAGTTTTAGCTCTACGCGTAATCCAGAGGCGTGTATATAGTCGGGATACCCTTCCCGTTCGCCAAGAAGACCTGCGTGTTTGCTGAGACCAACTTGTGGAATATTGTCCAAATGGGGAATTAGCGCATCCATCAGCGAACCAACAATAGTACCTATTTGCGAGGGTTCAAAAGCGCTAAGCACTGCCGATGGGAGCATGAGGGTGTCAAACTGAGTTCCAATAAGTGGAAGTAACTCCTGCTTAAGAGCCGCAAGACGCTGTCGGCTTAATCCCGTTCCTTCAAAAACCATATTATGCCCTCTGTTTTCGCTAAACTGTGCGAGCTGATAAAAGAGATGGAGGCAAGACGCTACTTATCTCGACGCCAAGGGCTGAACACCAGAAAAAAGTCTCAATAACATCAATCCTGCGCTCACATGTTTCCACTTTGGATACATATGACTGAGGCCGATTCAGCATTTCTGCCAGGTCCGCCTGCGTGAGATTTTTAGCCCTCCTGCAAGCCCTGAGTCTGGCGATGAATTCGATATAAATGGGATTATTAGCTGATTTCATTTTGCGCCCGGTACCTGTCCGTTTTTTAAAAAGCGTAGCTTTTCAATGAGAAGCATGCAGCAGTATTTTAAAAAACCCAAAATGGTATAATTATTTTTATTGTGACGATCGTCGATGAATGGTACTGTTGTCCAGTCAACTGGAGGCTGCACATGGCAAAGCGACACGCTAATCATTCTGGAAATTTAGAGTCACTGTTTTTACGCCTTGAGGAACTTGTTCTTGCAAATTCCGGTGAGGATGAGTTTGAGGAAGTTTTCAAACTTCTTATAGCAAAGATCTATAGTGAGTTTTACCCGGACTCTATTGAGTTTCGCACTTACGAGACGGAGAGGGAAACTGCGACACGATTTAATAGTCTGTTGAATCAAGCTCAAAAAAAATGGTCGGGGCTATTTGAAAGTGAGGTGATCTCAAATCTGACAGACGAACACCTTCACATATGTGTAAATGCCCTGAAAGATCATAAAATTTCGGAAAATGGGCTTGACGTTTTGGATAGCTTCTTCGAATTTATGGTCTCAAAATCTGCTAAGGGTAATAAGGGCCAGTACTTCACTCCTCGCTACGTAATAGAGTTTTGCGTCCGCATGCTGGAGCCCAGCCCAGGAGAAACCGTTCTTGATCCCGCGTGTGGATCAGGTGGCTTTTTGTTTAATAGTTTAGATTTTATTCGTAAAAATAATGCACTTTCTTCGATTGAGTTGAATAGTTACTGCTCAACAAAATTGTGGGGCTTTGATATTGATCCCAAAGCAATTAAGGTTGCGAAGGCATTAATGATTCTTGCAGGTCATGGTGTTAGCAATGTAGTAAGGCTTAACAGTTTGGTTCGATCCGGAACGAACGGTTCTTCATTTACCTCCCCCGATGGAAGTTTCCTTACGGTAGAAGATATCACGCGCGCGCGCCTCAGGAATCATAAAGGATTTGATATTATTTTAACCAATCCGCCATTCGCTGGCGAGGTGCTCGAGCAACATATACTTGATAAGTATGACGCCGGTCGTGGGAAAAACAGGATTGAACGCGACGTGCTGTTTATTGAGCGATGTGTTGATCTTCTCCGGCCCGGTGGGCGAATGGCAATGGTACTTCCCCATAATAAATTCTCAGGGATGGAATTTAGTGAAAACAGGAAATGGCTCCTTAAGAAATGCCGGATACTTGCAGTTGTAGGACTCGGGCGCAATACCTTTTTGCCTCATACCCATCAGAAAACAAGTATATTATTTCTCCAGAAAAGAGCGGTAGGGGCTGTAGGTGATGTTGGCGAAAATATTTTCTTCGCTGTGAGTGACCGTGACGGTAAAGATAAAAAAGGAAGGAATATCTTAAGACCCGATCACACTCAACATAACGATAACTGGGCGCGGATTGATCACGATTTCGATGAAATATTAGACGCGTTTAATAAATTCCGCAAAGATGAAGGCCTTGAGTTTGGAGAGTATTCATGGCAAGCATAACAATCGTTCCTGTCAAAAATTTGGCTCGGGGTAAAATACTTTCTCCCGAACGCTACGATCCCAGACGAACATTAACGAACGATGGCTCAGATAAAGCATCAATTACGATTGGCGAAATAGCGCAGGTGGTCAAAAAAACGATCAATCCTGCATCCAGGTCTTCAGAAGGGCGAGAGTTTGTCGTTCTTGATACGTCTGATGTAAGAGAGGGATTTGTAATTGGTAAAAAGCAACCCTCTGCTGCTAAAGATATTGGTAGTACAAAGAAAATTTTTCAACAGAACGACGTTTTGATTTCCAGACTGAGACCTTACTTAAGGCAAGTCGCCATAGTTGATGAAGGCTTTGCAAAGAGATTTAACAACTACGAGCTAGCTTGCTCGACAGAATTTTTTGTTTTACGGTCACTAACCGATGAACCACTTGATTTTTTAGTTCCCTATCTTTTATCAGATAAGGTTCAAAATGCACTCTGTGCTGCGCAAGAAGGCGGACACCACCCGCGCTTCGATGCATCAGTGTTACTCTCAATGCCAATTCCGGAGTCATTGATTCAGCAAAGAACAGTGATATCGGAGTCTGTGAGGTTGGCTGCTCAGGCATATCGTCATTCTGAGGAGCTTATGCAGCGTTGGGTTTGTACTGCTAATAGTTACTAAAAAGTGAGGAAATAATCTCCTGCTGAATTAATCACTAAACCCTCTGTATTTGCAGGGGGATCACCTTATTTCCCCTCACCCAACCGATACGCCAGCGCCACCACCAGCGACTGCACCAGGCACAGCGTCGCCGACTGAGACCGAAACGCGTCCACCTGCGCCTCCTTCACCACAAAGCAGAGATCGCTGAACGTCGCCAGGGGGCTAATCTGGCTGTCCGTAATCACAATCTGCCGCGCGCCGACGCTGGCGGCGGTTTCGCTAACCATCACCGTCTCTTCCGCGTACGGCGAGAAGCTGATCGACACCACGATGTCGCGCGCCTTAATGCGGCTGATCTGCTCGCGCAGCATCCCGCCCATGCCGTCGAGCAGGATAGGGCGGCACTCCAGATGGCTCAGTGCATAGGTAAGGTATGCGGCAACGCTAAAGGAGCGGCGCAGTCCGGCGATGTAGATGGTATCGGCGTCGGCCAAAAGCTGTACCGCGCGCTCCAGCATCTCCGGCTCGGCGCGAGCGGCCAGCTGCTGCAGCGCCTGCGCGTTCGAGCGGGCAAACTCCTGCAGGATATCGAGCGGCGTTTCCGGCACGGCCTCGCTCTCCATCTCGCGGAACAGCCGGGCGCGATCGCTGTAGCTGGCGGTCTCCTCCACCAGGTTCATGCGAAACAGCTGTTTCATTTCGTTGAAGCCGGTGAAGTCAAAGGCGTTGGCAAAGCGGATCAGCGTTGACGGCGGCACGTCGGCGCGCTCGGCAATGACGGCAACCGTATCGAAGGCCACGCTGTTGGTGTTGTCCAGCACGTAGCGTGAGACCTGCTGCAGCCTCTTGCTCAGGCTATCGTAGCGATCGCGGATTTGCTGCTGCAGTTCGTTCAGGCTGGTTGCTGTCGTCATCTTATCCCCCAAATACAGTCATATGATTCTAAACGCAAAACCGCGTCTTTTAAATGTCGGCCATCCATCTGGCAGCAAAAATGAAACAGAAGCTTCAGTCATTTCCTCGCCCGAAATCCCTTAATAGCGCACGCGGCGTCAGTGGTGCTGGCTGTTAACATAAAAATCCATCCTTGATCACAATAATCACCATTTATTTTATTTCAACTTAAAATGGAATATTTGTTTCATATATAGTGATCAGTACACAGTGTTCAGGTCACAGTCACGTATCAACAGCGAGAGGTTAAGGATGGAGACGGTAGCGAATTTTATTCACGGCGAATGTGTCACCGGTTCAGGCCAGCGCGTTCAGGCGATCTTCAACCCGGCCACCGGCGAGCAGATCCGCCAGGTGGTGATGAGTACGGCGCAGGAAACGGAGCAGGCGATTGCCGCCGCGCAGCAGGCGTTTCCGGCATGGGCGCGTCATGCTCCGCTTAAGCGCGCGCGCGTGATGTTCCGCTTCAAGGCGCTGCTGGAAGAGAACATGGATCGCCTGGCCCGCCTCATCAGCGAAGAGCACGGCAAGGTCTTCTCCGACGCGGTGGGCGAACTGACCCGCGGCCTGGAAGTGGTGGAGTTTGCCTGCGGTATTCCACATCTGCAAAAGGGCGAACACTCGGCGAACGTCGGGACCGGCGTTGACAGCCACTCGCTGATGCAGCCGCTCGGGGTCTGCGCCGGGATCACGCCGTTTAACTTCCCGGCGATGGTGCCGATGTGGATGTTCCCGATTGCGCTGGCGACCGGGAATACCTTCGTGCTGAAGCCGTCGGAAAAAGACCCTTCACTCGCGCTCGCGCTGGCGCAGCTGCTGAAAGAGGCCGGCCTGCCGGACGGCGTCTTCAACGTGGTGCAGGGCGATAAAGAGTCCGTTGACGTGCTCCTGACCGACCCGCGTGTGCAGGCGGTGAGCTTTGTCGGCTCCACGCCGATTGCGGAATACATCTATCAGACCGCGTCCGCCTACGGTAAGCGCTGTCAGGCGCTGGGCGGCGCGAAAAACCACTGCATTTTAATGCCGGATGCCGACATGGAGATGGCGACCAACGCCATCATGGGCGCGGCCTACGGCGCGGCGGGCGAGCGCTGCATGGCGCTTTCGGTGGTGCTGGCGGTGGGGGATAACACCGCCGATGACCTCTGCGCCCGGCTCGAAAAACAGATTGCCGCGCTGCGCGTCGGGCCGGGGCTGGACCAGACCCCGGAAAACGAAATGGGGCCGCTCATCTCCTCCGCGCACCGCAGCAAAGTGCTGGGCTACATCGACAGCGGGGAAGCGCAGGGGGCAAAACTTCGCGTGGACGGCCGCGGCTTCAGCGTGAAGGGCCACGAGCAGGGCTATTTCGTCGGACCGACGCTGTTCGATAACGTCACCCCGGAGATGACCATCTATAAAGAAGAAATTTTCGGCCCGGTGCTTTCTGTGGTGCGCGTAGCAGATTACGCCAGCGCGGTGGACCTGATTAACCGCCATGAATATGGTAATGGTTCGGCAATCTTCACCCGCGACGGCGGCTGCGCGCGTCGCTTCTGCGAAGAGGTGCAGGCGGGCATGGTGGGCGTCAACGTGCCGATCCCGGTGCCGATGGCGTTTCACAGCTTCGGCGGCTGGAAGCGCTCCATCTTCGGCGCGCTCAACGTCCACGGCAGCGACGGCGTGCGTTTCTACACCCGAATGAAAACCATCACCGCGCGCTGGCCGGAAATGCAGCAGGAGACAGGCGCTGCGTTCTCCATGCCGACGCTGGGCTGACAGGAGGTTTTATGCAAACCGAACGTATGACCATGGCCCAGGCGCTGGTCCGGTTCCTTAATCAACAGTACGTTAGCGTGGATGGCCACGAAACGCCCTTCGTCGAGGGCGTCGCCACCATCTTTGGACACGGCAACGTGCTGGGTATCGGCCAGGCGCTGGAGCAGGATCCCGGCCATCTGCAGGTGATGCAGGGCTGTAACGAGCAGGGCATCGCCCATATGGCGACGGGATTTGCCAAACAGCACCGTCGTCAGCGCATCTTTGCCGTCACCTCCTCCGTCGGGCCGGGCGCCGCCAATATGGTCACGGCGGCGGCAACCGCCACGGCGAACCGTATCCCGCTGCTGCTGCTCCCGGGCGATATCTACGCCAGCCGCCAGCCGGACCCGGTGCTGCAGCAGATTGAGCAGTATCACGACCTCAGCATCAGCACCAACGACTGTTTCCGTCCGGTCTCCCGCTACTGGGACCGCATTAACCGCCCCGAGCAGCTGATGAGCGCGATGCTCAGCGCGATGCGAACGCTTACTGACCCGGCAGATACCGGTGCGGTGACGATTTGCCTGCCGCAGGACGTGCAGGGGGAAGCGTGGGATTACCCGCTGAGCTTCTTCGCGCGTCGCGTGCACCACATCGAGCGTCGTCCGCCCGATCCGCAGCGACTGGCGCAGGCGCGGGCGCTGATCGCCCGCAAGCGTCGTCCGCTGGTGGTGTGCGGCGGCGGGGTGCGCTATTCCGGCGCGCATGAGGCGTTTCGCGACTTTGTCGAGACGCTGCAGCTGCCGTTTGCCGAAACCCAGGCCGGAAAGGGGGCGCTGGTAAGTGACCACCCACTTAACCTCGGTGGCGTAGGGGTGACGGGCGGAATGGCGGCCAACCAGCTCGCGCCACAGGCCGATCTGGTGATTGGCATCGGCACGCGCCTGACCGACTTTACCACCGGCTCCAAGGCGCTCTTTTCCCATCCGGACGTGGAATTCCTGCTGCTGAACGTGGCCGAGTTTGACGCCCTGAAGCTGGACGCCACGGCGCTGATTGCCGACGCTCAAACCGGACTCGAGGCATTGACCCACGCGCTCGGTGATTACCGCAGCGGCTGGGGAGAGACGATCGCTGAGGCGAAATCCGCCTGGCGCGACGAGTGCCGTCGCCTGTGGGATCGCCAGTGGCGTCCTGACGACGCGCCCGAAGTGGCGGGGCACCTGGACGCGCAGCTGGCGGAGTACGGCGAGACGCTCAACACCCGCCTGACCCAGACGCGGGTGCTGGGGCTGATCAACCAGCATATTGAAGATAACGCCATCGTGGTGGGCGCGGCCGGTTCGCTGCCGGGGGATTTACAGCGCCTCTGGCAGGTCAAAACGCCGGACAGCTATCACCTGGAGTACGGCTACTCCTGCATGGGCTATGAGATTGCGGCAGCCATCGGCGCGAAGCTTGCCCGACCCGAGCAGCCGGTTTATGCCATGGTGGGGGATGGCTCCTACATGATGCTGCACTCCGAGCTGCAAACCGCGGTTCAGGAGGGGATTAAGATCACCGTTCTGCTGTTTGATAACGCCAGCTTCGGCTGCATTAACAACCTGCAGATGGGGCACGGCATGGGCAGCTT
Source organism: Enterobacter quasimori (assembly GCF_018597345.1). Taxonomy (NCBI): domain Bacteria; kingdom Pseudomonadati; phylum Pseudomonadota; class Gammaproteobacteria; order Enterobacterales; family Enterobacteriaceae; genus Enterobacter; species Enterobacter quasimori. The sequence goes on from NZ_JAHEVU010000002.1 coordinate 109,906, forward strand.
TGGCACGGAAAACCGCCATCGCAACCCGGAAACCGGACGGCTTGACGGCCCGCTGGTGAAGGTCGACTTTGCGCAAAACGCGGAGAGCTACGGCTGCCGCGCGTGGCGGGTGCACGACGAGCAGAGCCTGCTGGCGGCGCTGGAGGCATCACGGGCGCATCCGGGCCCGACGCTGCTGGACATCAAGGTGCTGCCGAAGACCATGACCCACGACTACGCCTCCTGGTGGCGAACCGGCGATGCGCAGGTGGCGGAATCATCTGCCGTGCGTAAAGCCGCGGAGCAAACGCAGGCGCAGGTGAAAAAAGCCCGTCAGTATTAAGTTTTTCCGTCGTAACGAAATTTTCATTTCATTTTTCCCTCACCCTAACCCTCTCCCCAAAGGGGAGAGGGGATGCTGTGCTGCACTCTTTTCTCCCTCGCCCCTCTGGGGAGAGGGCCGGGGTGAGGGGAGCTGCTGTACGTCCTCCCATGTTGTGAGATTGATAACAAAATTTATCTCATTCATCTCAAAAGTGTTAACCCACACTCAAAAATATAATTTTCACTATTTATAAAAATGAAATAAATGTTTTATTTATAGGGTCGTTAGTTCACAGCATTCACCAACACCGGGAGCCGTTATGTTTAACATTGCTTTACTGGGCGCTGGCCGAATTGGCCAGGTACATGCAGCTAACATCGCCAGCCACGGCGCGACCACGCTCTGGTCCGTGGTTGACCCGAATCAGGAATTTGCCGCCCGCCTCGCCACCCAGTATCAGGCCCGCCAGCAGAGCCTGGAGGAGGCGATGACCGACCCTAACGTTCACGCCGTGCTGATCGCTTCCGCCACCGATACCCACGCCGACCTGATTGAAATGGCCGCCCGCCACGGCAAGGCCATCTTCTGCGAAAAGCCGGTCCATCTTGACCTCGCCCGCGTGCGCGACTGCCTGAAGGTGGTCAAAGAGTATGACGTGCCGCTGTTTATCGGCTTTAACCGCCGCTTTGACCCGCAGTTCCGCCGCGTGAAAACCGACGCGCAGGCCGGGCGCATCGGCAAGCCGGAATCGTTGCTGATCATCTCCCGCGACCCGTCTCCGCCGCCTGCGGAATACGTGCGCGTTTCCGGCGGCATGTTCCGCGATATGACCATTCACGACTTTGACATGGCCCGCTTCATCATGGGCGAAGAGCCGGTGTCGGTGTACGCCCAGGGCAGCAACCTGGTCGATCCGGCGATTGGCGAGGCGGGGGACATCGATACCGCGTTTATCGTTCTGAAATATGCCTCCGGCGCGATGGCGACCATCGTTAACAGCCGCCGTTCATCTTACGGCTACGACCAGCGCCTGGAGCTGCACGGCTCCGAAGGGCTGCTGTGCGCGGGCAACATTCTGGAAAACCAGGTGCAGCACTACGGCAAACAGGGCTGCACCAGCGCGCTGCCGGAACACTTCTTCCTGCAGCGCTACAAATCCGCTTACGCCGCGGAATGGGAACACTTTGTCGCGGTCCTGCGCGGCGAAGCGGTGCCTGACTGCAGCGGCGATGATGGTGAACGTGCGCTGTACCTCGCGGATAAAGCGCTGGAGTCGCTGCGCAGCCAGCGCGAGATCGTCCTCTAAACACCACAACCCTACACAGAGAGACATAATAATGAAAAAACTGATCGTAGCCGCCCTCATCGCCATGACGTCCGGGGCCGCCCTCGCCGAAAACGAGCAAATTGTTTTCAGTACGCCAAACCTGGCCATGCCGTTTGAAGTTCACATGCAGCGCACGGCGGTGAAAGCCGCAAAAGAGATGGGCGTGAAGCTTCAGGTGCTGGACGGGCAGGGCAGCTCGCCGAAGCAGGTGGCTGACCTTGAAAACGCCATTACCCGCGGGGCGCAGGGCTTTATCGTTTCCCCGAACGACGTGAACGCGGTCTCCAGCGCGGTGGATGAAATTCAGGATGCGAAGCTGCCGGTGGTCACCCTTGACCGCTCCGTCGACAGCCAGAAGAAGGTGCCGCACTTTGGCGCCAACAACTACAAGGGCGGCCAGGCGATTGGCGACTTCGTCAAAACCAAATTCCCCAACGGGGCGGACATCATTCTGCTGACCGGCCAGCCGGGCTCCTCCTCCAACATCGAACGCACTAAAGGGATCCGCGACAGCCTGAAGGCGGGCGGGGATAAGTACAAGATCGTCGCCGATCAGACCGGCAACTGGATGCGTTCTGAAGGGATGCGCATCGTGGAAAGCGTGCTGCCCTCGCTGCCGAAGCGCCCGCAGGTGATCCTCTCCGCCAACGACGATATGGCGCTGGGCGCGATTGAAGCGCTGCAGAGCCAGGGCGTGAAGCCGGGCGAAATCCTCGTGACCGGGTTTGATGCGGTGCCGGAAGCGCTGGCCCGCGTGCGCGACGGCTGGCTGGCGGTGACGGCGGACCAGCGTCCGGGCTTTGCGGTGCAGACGGCGATGAGCCAGCTGGTGGCCAACGTGCGCGAGAAGAAAGCCATCACCGGGGCCGACTACCCGCCGACGCTGATCACCAAAGAGAACCTGCAGCAGGCTGAGCGTATCGGTGAGGCCGGTAACTGATATGTCCCGAGCCGCCTCTGGCGGCTCATCATGAGGAGGAGCAGACCGATGTCGCAACCCTTACTGAAAGTGACCGACCTGGCAAAAAGCTTTTCCGGCGTCTGGGCGTTAAGCAGCGCCCAGCTGACCGTCGGCGCGGGCGAGATCCACGCCCTGCTGGGGGAAAACGGGGCGGGTAAATCCACGCTGCTGAAGGCGCTCGCGGGGGCGCAGCCGCAAACCCGCGGGGATATCTGGTTCAACGGCGAAACGCTGCCGGTGGACGACTCCCCGGTGGAACGGCAGAACAAGGGCATTATCACCATCTATCAGGAATTCAACCTGCTGCCCAACATGACCGTCGCGGAAAACATGTTTCTCGGGCGCGAGCCGCGTAAACGTAACCTGATCGTCGACGAAAAGGCGGTCAACCAGGAGGCGCAGGTCATTCTTGACTATCTGCAGCTGAACGTTGCGCCGACCACGCCTGTTGCCCGTCTGAGCGTGGCCCAGCAGCAGATGGTGGAGATCGCCCGGGCGCTGACCCTCAACGCCAGGCTCATCATTATGGACGAACCTTCCGCCGCGCTGAGCGACAGCGAGGTGGAAAGCCTGCACCGCGTGGTGCGCGAGCTGAAGAACCGCGGCGTGAGCATTATCTATGTCACCCACCGTCTGCACGAAGTTTTCCAGCTCTGCGATCGCTTCACCGTTTTCCAGGACGGCCGCTTCACCGGCACCGGCGCGGTGGCGGAGACCAACGTCGAACAGCTGATCCGCCTGATGGTCGGACGCGACGTGGCCTTTAACCGTCGCCCCGCCAGCGAAACCCACCATGAAGACAAACCCGTCCGCCTGGCGGTAAAGGGGCTGAGCCGCGAAAAGCCGCCGCTGGATCCGCACGGCATCGCCCTGCACGACATCAGCTTCCACGTCCACGCCGGGGAGGTCTTAGGCATTGCCGGGCTGGTGGGCGCGGGACGCACTGAGGTGGCCCGCTGCCTGTTTGGCGCAGACGCGTATACCTCGGGCAGCTTTGAGCTGGACGGCGTGCCGTACCAGCCGCGCGACCCGCTGTATGCGCTCGATCAGGGCGTGGCGCTGGTGCCGGAAGATCGCAAAAAAGAGGGGGCGGTGCTGGGGCTGTCGATTCGCGACAACCTGTCGCTCTCCAGTCTCTCCTCGCTGCTGCAGTGGCGCTGGTTCGTGAATACCCGCAAAGAGGACGATCTGATCGAGTCCTACCGCCAGGCGCTGCAGATCAAAATGGTCAACAGCGCGCAGGAGGTGCGCAAGCTCTCCGGCGGCAACCAGCAAAAAGTGATCCTCGCGCGCTGCATGGCGCTCAACCCGCGGGTGCTGATCGTTGATGAGCCGACGCGCGGCATTGACGTGGGGACCAAATCGGAAGTGCACCAGGTGCTGTTTGACATGGCGAAAAAGGGCGTGGCGGTGATCGTGATCTCCTCCGATCTGCCTGAAGTGATGGCGGTGTCTGACCGGATCATTACCCTCAGTGAAGGCCGGGTGACCGGCGAGATCCACGGTGACGACGCTAACGAAGAACGCCTGATGACGATGATGGCCATCAACCACAACGCCCTGAACGCGGCATAACGGAGTTTCTCATGACGCAGATGATTTCTAAAACGCAGGCCCCGGTCAAACGCGCCGGACGCATCGATCCCATTGCCTTCTTCGAGCGCTTCGGGGTGCTGATTTTCATGATCCTGCTGCTGATCTTCTTCCAGTCGCAGAACAGCAACTTTTTCTCTGAACGCAATATTTTCAACATCCTGACAGAAGTGTCCATCTACGGGATCATGGCCGTGGGAATGACCTTCGTTATTCTGACCGCCGGAATCGACCTCTCCGTGGGCTCCATTCTGGCGGTGTGCGCCATGACCGCGGCGTACGTGATCAAAGGCGACAACTTCACCACCGTCGACCCGAACGCCTGGGGCGGCATGAGCTGGCTGATTGGGCTGGGGATTTGTCTGGCGATGGGCACGGCGATTGGCTTCCTGCACGGTCTGGGCGTGACCCGCCTGCGCCTGCCGCCGTTCATCGTGACCCTCGGCGGGATGACCATCTGGCGCGGATTGACGCTGGTGATTAACGACGGTGCGCCGATCGCCGGTTTCGACCCTGGCTACCGCTGGTGGGGGCGCGGGGAGCTGCTCGGTATCTCCATTCCGATCTGGATCTTCGCCATCGTCGCCGTCGGCGGCTATCTGGCGCTGCATAAAACCCGCTGGGGCCGCTTCGTCTACGCCATCGGCGGCAACCCGGAGGCGGCGCGCCTGGCAGGGGTGAACGTCAAGCGCGTGCTGGTCAGCGTCTACGTGCTGATTGGCTGCCTGGCGGGGCTGGCGGGCTTCATCCTGAGCGCGCGCCTGGGGAGCGCCGAGGCGGTGGCCGGGATCTCCTTTGAGCTGCGCGTCATCGCCTCGGTGGTGATTGGCGGCACCTCGCTGATGGGCGGCTACGGGCGTATCGGCGGCACCATTATCGGCTCCATCATCATGGGGATTCTGATTAACGGCCTGGTGCTGATGAACGTCTCGGCCTACTACCAGCAAATTATCACCGGATTAATTATCGTTCTGGCGGTGGCGTTTGATACCTATGCCAAAAGCCGTCGCGGCGCACTGTGAGGATCGCAATGAAAGAGGTTCGTATTGGATTAATTGGCACCGGATATATCGGCAAGGCGCACGCTATCGCCTATGCCCAGGCCCCGACGGTGTTCAACCTGCGCGGCAGGCTGGTGCGCGAGATGGTGGCCGAAGTCACGCCGGAGCTGGCGGCAGCGCGCGCGCAGGCGTTTGGCTTCAACCGCTCCACCGGCGACTGGCGGGCGCTGGTGGCCGACCCGGCGATTGACGTGGTGGATATTTGCTCACCCAATCATCTGCATAAGGAGATGGCGCTGGAGGCAATCCGCCACGGCAAGCACGTCTACTCGGAGAAGCCGCTGGCGCTTAACGCCCACGACGCGCGCGAGATGGTCGACGCCGCGAAGCGGGCCGGGGTGAAAACGCTGGTGGGGTTCAACTACATGAAGAACCCGACGGCGCAGCTGGCGAAGGAGATTATCGCCCGCGGCGAGATTGGCGAGGTGATCCACTTCTACGGTACCCACAACGAAGACTATATGGCCGACCCGCGCTCGCCCATTCACTGGCACTGCTTCAAAGAGACCGCCGGGCTGGGGGCGCTGGGAGACCTGGCGGCGCATATCGTCAACATGGCCCAGTATCTGGTCGGGGAGATCGAGCAGGTCTGCGGCGATCTGAAGATTGTGGTCCCGGAGCGCCCGGCGAAGGCCGGCTCGTCGGACATGGTCGCCGTCGAAAACGAGGATCAGGCCCACGCGATGGTGCGCTTCGCGGGCGGGGCGCAGGGCGTGATTGAAACCTCCCGCGTTGCCTGCGGCCGCAAGATGGGGCTGTCGTACGTCATTACCGGCACGAAAGGCGCCATCAGCTTCACCCAGGAGCGCATGGCGGAGCTGAAGCTTTATCTGCATGACGATCCGGTGAACCGTCAGGGGTTCCGCACCTTACTCGTCGGCCCTGCGCACCCCGACTACGCCGCGTTTTGCATGGGCGCGGGCCACGGGATTGGCTTTAACGATCAAAAAACGGTGGAGGTGCGCGATCTGGTGGACGGGATAGCCGCCGACGCGCCGATGTGGCCTGACTTCGAAGAGGGCTGGAAGGTGTCGCGCGTGCTTGACGCGATCGCGCTCTCGCACCGGGAAGGCCGCTGGCTGAACGTGAACGACATTGTCTGATGAGGTATCAACGTGGAAAAGCAGTTTGATGTGATATGCATGGGCCGCGTGGCGGTAGACCTCTACAGCCAGCAGATTGGTGCCCGCCTGGAAGACGCGTCGAGCTTCGCCAAATATCTCGGCGGGTCGTCGGGCAACGTGGCGTACGGCACCGCGCGCCAGGGCCTGCGCTCGTCGATGCTGGCGCGCGTCGGCGATGAACATATGGGCCGCTTCCTGCGGGAAGAGCTTAACCAGGTGGGCTGCGATACCAGCCATCTGATTACCGATAAAGACCGCCTCACGGCGCTGGTGCTACTCGGCATTAAAGACCGGGACACCTTTCCTCTGATTTTTTATCGCGATAACTGCGCGGATATGGCCATTTCGGCCAGCGATGTGGACGAACGCTACATTGCCTCCGCACGCTGTCTTGCCATCACCGGGACCCATCTTTCTCATCCGCAGACCCGCGAGGCGGTGCTGACGGCGCTGGGCTATGCCCGTCGTCACGGCGTGCGCACGGTGCTGGACATCGATTACCGTCCGGTGCTGTGGGGGCTAACCGCCTTAGGTGACGGCGAAACGCGCTTTATCGCCGCCGATAGGGTCACCCGCGAGCTGCAGGAGGTGCTGCACCTCTTCGACGTCATTGTCGGCACCGAGGAGGAGTTTCACATAGCGGGCGGCAGCACGGATACCCTGCAGGCGCTGGGCCAGGTGCGTGCCGTGAGTGACGCTACGCTGGTCTGCAAGCGCGGCGCCCTCGGCTGCTCGGTCTATACCAGCGCCATTCCGCCCCGTCTGGACGACGGCCTGACGGTGACCGGCGTGCGCGTGGAGGTGCTGAACGTCCTCGGGGCGGGGGACGCGTTTATGTCCGGCCTGCTGCGCGGCTACCTGAACGACGAGGGCTGGGAGCAGGCGTGCCGCTATGCCAACGCCTGCGGCGCGCTGGTGGTCTCGCGCCACGGCTGCGCCCCGGCGATGCCGAGCAAAATCGAGCTGGACGACTATCTCTCCCGCGCCGCGAACGTGCCGCGCCCGGACCTCGACCCGCATCTTAACCATCTGCACCGCGTCACCACCCGCCGCTGCGAGTGGCCGGAGCTGTGCGTAATGGCCTTCGACCACCGCAGCCAGCTTGAGGATATGGCGATGCAGTGCGGCGCGTCGCTTAAGCGCATTCCGGCGCTGAAGCAGCTGATCCTGCAGGCCAGCCGCGAGGCGGCGAGCCGTGCCGGGCTGGAGGGCAAAGCCGGCCTGCTGTGCGACGGCACCTTTGGTCAGGACGCGCTGAACGCGATCACCGGGGAAGGGTGGTGGATTGGCCGCCCCATCGAGCTGCCGGGCTCGCGTCCGCTGGAGATGGAGCATGGCAACATCGGCACCCAGCTTATCAGCTGGCCGCAGGAGCACGTGGTGAAGTGCCTGGTCTTTTTCCACCCGGAAGATGCCCACGGCCTGCGCCTGGAGCAGGAGCAGAAAATCGCCGAGGTGTATCACGCCTGCTGCCGGTCCGGGCACGAGCTGCTGCTGGAGGTGATCCTGCCTGCGACCATGCCGCGCAGCGACGAGCTCTACCTGCGCGCCATCTCCCGCTTCTACAACCTCGGCATTTACCCGGACTGGTGGAAGCTGCCGCCGCTCTCCGCCGACGGCTGGACGGCGCTGAGCGAGATTATCGAACGCCGGGACCCGCACTGCCGCGGGGTGGTGATCCTCGGCCTGGACGCCCCGGCGGAACAGCTGCGCGCCGACTTTAAAGCGGCAGCGGGGCAGGCGCTGGTGAAAGGCTTCGCCGTGGGGCGCACGCTGTTTGGCGATGCCTCCCGCGCGTGGCTGAAGCACGATATTGACGATGCGCAGCTGGTGGCGCGCATCCGGGACAACTACCTGCAGCTTATCGCCTGGTGGCGCGAGCGCGGACACGCATAATGGAGACGACAATGAGTGTACAACTGGGCATTAACCCGCTGACGTGGACGAACGACGATCTGCCTTCTCTCGGCGCGGAGACGCCGCTGGAGACCTGCCTGAGCGAAGGGAAAGAGGCCGGTTTCGCCGGCTTCGAGCTGGGCAACAAGTTCCCGCGCGAAGCGCGCCTGCTCGGCCCCATCCTGCAGCGCCACGACCTGCAGCTGGTCTCCGGCTGGTACTCCGGCCGCCTGCTGGAGCGCAGCGTGGAGGAGGAGATCGCTGCCGTGCAGTCCCACCTGACGCTGCTGCGCGAGCTGGGGGCAAAGGTGCTGGTATTTGCGGAAGTGAGCGGCTGCATTCACGGCGAGCAGCAGACCCCGGTGCACCTGCGCCCGCGCTTCCCGCAGGCGCGCTGGAAAGAGTACGGCGAGAAGCTCACCGAATTTGCCCGCTATACGCAGCAGCAGGGCGTGCAGATTGCCTATCATCACCATATGGGCACGGTGATTGAGTCCGCCGAGGACGTGGACAACCTGATGGCCCACACCGGCGACGCGGTGGGGCTACTGCTGGATACCGGCCATCTGACCTTTGCCGGGGCCGATCCGCTGGCGGTGGCGCAGCGCTGGGCGTCGCGCATCAACCACGTTCACTGCAAAGACGTGCGCGCCGACGTGCTGGCGGACGTTAAAAACCGTAAAACCAGCTTCCTCGACGCGGTGCTGAGCGGCGTGTTTACCGTGCCGGGCGACGGCTGCGTCGATTATCCGCCGATTATGCGGCTGCTGAAGGCGCAGGACTATCACGGCTGGCTGGTGGTCGAGGCCGAGCAGGATCCGGCCATCGCCCATCCGCTGACCTACGCTCGTCTGGGATATAACAACCTGAGCCGCCTGGCGCGCGACGCCGGACTGATTTGAGGAGGTGACATGTCACGTCTGTTATCACGCTGGCAACAGCCGAACGCGGAGGGACGCACCCAGTCCGTCACGCCGGAAAGCGCAGGGTGGGGGTACGTCGGCTTTGAGGCGTATGAGCTGCAGGAGGGGCAGACGCTGACGCTGCCCGCCGTCCGCGAAGAGCGCTGCCTGGTGCTGGTCGCCGGACGCGCCTCCATCAGCACCCCTTCCGCGCAGTTTAACGACATCGGCGAGCGGATGAGCCCGTTCGAGCGCATCAAGCCGTGGGCGGTGTACGTCACCCCGCAGGAGACGGTGCAGGTGAAGGCGCTGACGACGCTTGAGCTCGCGGTCTGCGCCGCGCCGGGCAAGAGCACCTATCCGACGCGGCTGATTGCGCCGCAGGATATCGCCGGCGAAGCGCGCGGCAAGGGTCACAACCAGCGCTACGTGCATAACATTCTGCCGGAAGACAAGCCCGCCGACAGCCTGCTGGTGGTGGAGGTGTGGACCAACGAGGGCTGCACCAGCTCGTATCCGAGCCACAAGCACGACACGGATAACCCGCCCCAGGAGACGTATCTGGAGGAGACCTACTACCATCGCCTCAATCCGGAGCAGGGGTTCTGCATGCAGCGCGTCTACACCGACGACAGAGCGCTGGATGAGTGTATGGCGGTCTATAACCGTGACGTGGTCATGGTGCCGAAGGGCTACCATCCGGTGGCGACGATGGCCGGGTATGACAGCTACTACCTCAACGTGATGGCGGGGCCGGTGCGCAAGTGGATGTTCACCTGGGAGGAGGACCACGCGTGGATTAATCACGATTATCCCGCGGATAGGGGCGGCTGAGGCGGCCTTTCTTGTCGGGTGGCGCTGCGCTTACCCGACCTACGAAACCGTAGGCCCGCGCAAGCGCAGCGCCGCCGGGCAACATTGTGCTCACCGCATCCGCCCCGCCTGCTCAACTGACGGGTTCTTAAAAATGGTGGACCGCGGCGTGGGGCGGTACGGTGAATTCAAGGGTTTTGTGGTCGAGCGGCTTATGCGTCGGGTCGGCCAGAATAATCGTCACCTTGTGCTTGCCGGCGGGTAGCCCCACGAGGATCACCGGCTCTCCGCTGGCGTCAGCCCAGTGCCACGGCGCGTCGTCCACCACCACGTGAATGTGCCCGATGCGCGGGGTGACCTTGAGCGCGTCGGGGCCGAATACCGGCTCGATGCGCAGGTTTTCGGCACGGTACTGGATAAACACCGCGCCTTTGCTTAGCGGCCCGGCAAGCGGCGGATCGACGATCAGCTTTGCGGGGGGCTGCGGCTGCGCCAGCGGGGCAACGGCGGCGGGGCCGTTAACGTCCGCAGCGCTCAGGTTGTCCAGCGGTATGGCCCGGGCATGGGCTACAGATGCCAGGACTAGCAGGGGGAAAAGTGCATAGCGACGAATCATCGGTCTCTCCTCATCGGTTCTGAATGGCGACAGGGAAAGAAAACCATTTTTATGTATCGGAGATATTTGCCGGAGGCGGCGTTTTGTACCCGTTTGTCAGCGTGGCGCTTTGGATACAGTGCGATACACTTTGCCTGCCGGGACGGCGCACAATCGCTATCGCCAGCCCGGCAATCACCAGCGTCAGCCCCGTTGATACCCACATTGCTCCCGCGATCCCCAGCGTTTTATTCAGCCACGCATAGGCAAACGGCGAGGCTGCCGCCATCAGCTGGCCGGGGATAAGCAGCATGCCGGTACGGCGGGCATAGCTTTCGGTGCTAAACAGTTCCAGCGGCAGGGTGGCCTTCACGATGGTGACCAGCCCGTTGATGGCACCGTAACCCAGCACAAACCCGGCTGCGCACCAGACAAACTGGAAACTGCTTAGCCCAACCAGAAAGCAGAGCGGCATGGCGAGCGCGGTGAAAAGCGTGAGTCTGAAGGGGGTTAAGCGGGCACCCGCCAGCACTTCCAGCGAGCGAGCAGCCGTCTGGCCGATCCCCCACAGCATGCCGATGGCGACCGGCAGGCCGAAGTGGGCAATAAACTCCGGCAGATGGGTGGACGTGCCGTTCGAGACAAAGGTGATAAGGGCAATGAAGGCGGCATAAAGCCAGCCGTTACGGCGTTCATTGCTTTGAGGCGACGCGGTGGTTTTCGCGGTTACCGTCAACCGCTGGTGGGGAAGCGAGAGAATCAGCGACGCGCTCAGCAGGCCGAAGAGAGCATAGACGCGCAGCGCCTCCTGCCAGCCCATAACCTGAAGCAGAGCATCGCCCAGCGGCCAGAAGACGGCGGAAGCCAGCCCGCCCGCCAGCGTGACGCGTGAGATCGTTCTTCGCGCCTGCTGTCCGTAAAGATTCACCAGCGCGGCGAACAGCGCATCGTACAGCGACAGGCGCATCCCTATACCGGTGACAAGCCAGGCGCAGTACCAGCCAAAAAGCGTCTGGGTATACGCCATACCCGCGCAGCTAGCGGCAATCAGGAGCGTGCCGCTCATCACCACCTTCTTACCGCCAAAGCGGGCTAGCAGGCGGGCGACAAACGGCGAAACCGCCGCCATCACCAGCATCGCCAGCGTCAGGCCAAGGTAAATCTGCGGTAACGACCAGCCCCGGTCGGCTGAAATCGCCAGCGCAAAAGTGCCGGGCATATAAAACGAGATCCCCCAGTTGATGAGTTGATTGCACCCGGCAGCGAGGGCAAGGTGACGAGGCAGGGCAGGTGTTTCCATTGGCTTTCATTCCGTTATGCAGTTGTCCTGAGCATAACGGGCGCGGTATTGTGCTGGCAGGGCCGCAACCTTATGCGCGGTATAAGAGAAACTTTGAATGACGACGCTTAATCTGGGCTATCTCGCCACCTTCCGTCTGGTGATCCAGCGCGGCAGCTTTTCAGCGGCGGCGGATGTGCTGGGCATTTCCCAGCCCGCCGTCAGCCTGCAAATACGCCAGCTGGAGCAGTTTCTGCAAACGCGTCTGGTAGAGCGTACCGGGCGGGGGATTAAAGCAACGGCTGCAGGGCAGGCATTGCTGGTACACGGTGAGCGCATCGAACAGGCAGTCGATGAAACCCTTCGTTCCGTTAGCGCCTTCAGGCACGATGTCAGCGGCACCGTTACGCTTGGTACGGGCGCGACCGCCTGTATTCATCTTCTTCCGCCATTGCTGCAGCAGCTGCGCAGTGACTACCCGCTTTTACGCGTGGGCGTGACGACGGGCAATACGCTCGATATTGTTCGCGCCATTGAAGAAAACCGACTCGATATGGGACTGGTGACGCTGCCCGTCAGCGGGCGGGCGCTGGACGTGATGCCGGTGATGGACGAAGAATTCGTGTTTATCGCGTCTCTGGAGCAGCAGGGGATGTTTACAGACTTAAGGCCTGAGGCACTCCATACGCAACCGCTGATTGCCTTTGAGTCGGGCAGCGGAACCCGGGCATTGATTGACGGCTGGTTTGAGGCAAGTGGTTTAACGATTGCACCGGCTATGCAGCTCGGCAGCATTGAGGCTATCAAACGGATGGTGCGTTCGGGGCTTGGCTACAGCATCGTGCCGAAAATGGCGGTGGAGCAGAGGGCAGACCGTGAAGGATTATGCGTCAGTTCTCTCTCGCCCGTACTGCAACGGCAGCTGGCTGTGGTGATGCGTCAGGATAAGATCCTTAGCAAAGGGATTTCAGGCATTATTCGGATCCTGCAACGGCATCCGGAACGCTAGCGTTCGGGCGTTTCGACGGTCAGGCTGGTTTGCTGCGACTGGATTTTGTCCTGGTGGTGATACCAGGCGCCGATGGAGGAGTAAACAAAGCGGCCAAAGAAAAACAGGAAGCTGATGAGCAGTATGATGCGGGTCATCCGGGTGTTAAATCGGTGTCGTTTGTGCATACGCGTGGCCTGACTCACTGTGTTTTTCCTGGATATGCCCTTCAGGGCGATGCGGATATTAAGGCACAGCGGGAAGAAAGGGTCAATTCTGCGATGTGTAAATAACCGTCAATGTTTACATTAACTGATGTTATTAAAAATAATATATCTATTTATCGTATTGATAAGTTCAGGAAAAAGAGTCTCAAAAATCATAAGAAAGGTTTATTTGAATAAAGTAGTTTGATTTATGTCAACGGTTTCCCTGCGCCGATAATTAAAATCCCTCCTCCACTGCGTCCGTTCCGTGCATTGCCGGACGACGAGTATGTCAGGTTGGATGCCTGTCTTCTTATACCCTCTGGAGCGAAAGGGTTTTAAACGGGCATCTATGAAAATTCTTCCTCTCCTGATACAAAATAAAGATCGCTGGTGGGCTCTGCCGTTTATATTACCCATCACGCTATTGCCTGTGCTCAGTATGGTAAATACCTTCGCGCAGCTGGGCGACGGTATTGTGACACTCTACTATCTGCCTCTCTTTTTCCTGCTTTCACTGATGATGTTTTTTGGTCTGGAAGCCCTTCCCGGGATCGTGCTGGCGCTGTTTTTCCGTTACTACGCGTCTGTTGGGATGTTTGAAACGGTTGCCGGGATTTTCCACTTTATCATCCCTCTGGTGCTCAGCTGGGGCGGTTATCGCGTGTTTGCCCCACGTCGCAATATGACGGCCTATGGGGATATACGGCTGATGGCGCAGCGCACTTTCTGGCAGGTTTTCTGCCCGGCAACACTGTTTTTGCTGCTGTTTCAGTTTGCGGTTTACCTTGGCATCTATGAGAGCCGTCAAAGCCTCGCGGGATTAAACCCCCTTAACATTCGAACGCTCATTAACTATCAGGCGCTGCTGGTCAGCGGGCTGACCGGCGTTCCGCTGAGCTATCTGCTCATTCGCCTGATACGCCATCCCCGCTACTTTAACGGGCTTATGTCACAAATCCGCGCCCAGATAGACAAAAAAGTGACGGCCATTGAGCTGGTGATTTGGGCCATCGCACTGGTGGGGCTGCTTTCGCTGCTGCTGCAGCCGATGAATGAAAACAGCTCAATTTTCAGCACCAACTACACCTTATCGCTACTGATGCCCGTGATGCTCTGGGGAGCAATGCGTTTTGGCTATAAGCTGATGTCGATAATCTGGACGCCGGTGCTGCTGGTGTCGATTCACTTTTTCTACCGCTACATTCCGCTGCACCAGGCCTATGACATTCAGCTGGCCATCACCTCATCCAGCTATCTGGTCTTTTCGTTTGTGGTGATTTACATGGCGATGCTGGCGACACGCCAGCGTGCCGTGAATACGCGATCCCGCAGGCTGGCGCTGCTCGACCCGGTGGTGCACATGCCCAACCTGCGCGCGTTGTCGCGCGAGCTTGCTAAAAACCCCTGGTCGGCGCTGTGCCTGCTGCGCATCCCGGAACTGGAGGTGCTGGGGCGCAACTACGGTGTGCTGCTGCGCATTCAGTACAAGCAGCAGTTGGCGCACTGGATTAATGGCACGCTTCAGCACAATGAGCGGGTCTATCATCTGACCGGTTGCGACCTGGCGGTGAGGCTCAACGCCGAGTCGCATCAGCAGCGTATCGATACTCTGGATGAACATATCAAGCAGTTCCGCTTTCTCTGGGACGGCATGCCCTTGCAGCCTCAGGTGGGCGTCAGCTACTGCTATGTCCGCTCGCCGGTTAACCATCTTTATCTGGTTCTGGGGGAGTTGGGCGTTGTTGCCGATCTGTCGCTCTCGACCAACCATCCTGAGAATCTCCAGCAGCGTGGTGCCGTACATTTACAGCGCAGCCTGAAAGATAAAGTCGCGATGATGAGCCGCCTGCAAAGTGCGCTCGATAAAAACGCGTTTACTCTGATGGTTCAGCCCGTTCGCGGCCTGCGCGGCGATTGCTATCATGAAGTGCTGCTCAGGATGCCAGACGAGAACGGGGAATTAATTTCTCCCGATCGGTTCCTGCCCGTCGCGCAGGAGTTTGGGCTGTCATCACGCGTCGACCTGTGGGTACTGGAACATACGCTACGCTTCCTGGCAGAGCATCGTGACAGGCTGCCCGGTCAACGCTTTGCCATTAATCTGGCCCCTCCAACCGTGTGCAGGGCGCAGTTTCCGCTCGAGGTGAGCCGCCTGCTGACACAATACGCCGTGGAGGCGTGGCAACTGATCGTTGAAGTGACAGAGTGCAGCACTTTCGGCAGCGCGCAGCAGGCGGAACAGACCCTCAGACAGCTGCAAAAAATGGGGGTGCGCATTGCGATTGATGATTTTGGTACCGGCTACGCGAGCTATGCGCGGCTGAAAAGCGTGGACGCCGACATTCTCAAAATCGACGGTAGCTTCATTCGCAACATCGTTAACAACAGTCTGGATTATCAGATAGTGGCGTCGATTTGCCATCTGGCGCGAATGAAGAACATGCTGGTAGTGGCGGAATATGTTGAAACTGAAGAGATACGTAGCGCGGTGCACGCGCTAGGTATCGATTATGTACAGGGTTATCTGATCGGCAAGCCGGTTGCACTTGAATCCTTGCCTGAAGAAGAGGCGTCTCAGGCAGACGCCTGAGACATTACGCCGCGACGTCGGCGCTCTCTTCTTCAATTTTGAGCAGCCAGCCGGTGACCGCTTCCCAGTATTGCTGCTCTTTTTCCAGATCCAGCAGTACCAGCGCGTTCTGGCTAAACCAGTCGTGCGGGAAGCTCAGCGTCCAGTGGTGGTCGTCTGTTTTCAGCTTTAACGTTGGGGGCGTTGTCGTCGCCTGACGCTGGTTATTCAGCAGCACGCCCAGGCGCAGCAGCTGAATAAGCGGCAGGAACTGCTTTTTCTTGAACAGCGTAAAGCGCGGCAGATCGTCGAGCTTGATGGCTTTGCGATGGTAGCGAACCAGGGTGGCCATCATGGTTTGCTGCTCCTGGTTGAAGCCCGGCAGATCGCTGTTTTGCAGGATATAGGCCGAATGGCGATGCATCCCGCTGTGATTGATGTTCAGCCCCACTTCGTGCAGCATCGCGGCCCATTTCAGCAGGGCGGCAAGCTGCGGATGCGCCAGCTTAGGGTTCTGCTCCTGCCACTGATCGTACATCTGCTCCGTGGTTTCCAGTACGCGCTTCGCCTGCTCGCGGTCGATGTTGTACTGGTTTGCCAGGCTCTGGGCGGTGCGGCTGCGAATATCCTGATGGCGGAAGCGGCCCTCCATTTCGTACAGCACGCCTTCGCGCAGGGCGCCGTCAGAGAGACGCAGCTCCTTAATCGCCAGCGCATCAAACACGCCGCACAGGATCGCCAGCCCCGGTACGAAGACCGATTTCCGCTCATCGGACAGGCCCGGCAGGCTCAGGGCGTCGAAGTTTTTATGCTTCAGCACTTCTTCGGTGAGCAAAACCAGACGCTCAGGGGTAATAATTCCGTCTTTTTCACCCATCGCCAGCAGCACTTCATGGGCGGCTTTAATCGAGCCGGATGCGCCCAGCGCCACGTTCCAGCCCTGAATGCGATACTGCCACGCCAGGTTTTCCAGCTTCTGGATGGCGGCCATGCGCGCGCGCTGGAAGTTTTCGCGGGTAATGGTGCCGCCCGGGAAATACATCTGCGCGAAGCTGACGCAGCCCATGCGGCGGCTTTCCACCAGACGCGGCTCGAAGTCTTCACCAATCACCAGCTCCGTTGAGCCGCCGCCGATGTCGATCACCAGCTTGCGGCCTTTCTCCGGCTGCGTATGCTCCACGCCCATAAAAATCAGACGCGCTTCTTCGTTACCGGAAATAATCTCAATCGGGTAGGGGATAACCTTCTCTGCGCGCTTGAGAAACTCCGGCGCATTCAGCGCCTGACGCAGCGTATGGGTGCCCACGATGCACACGCTGGAGGGTGAAAAACCCTGCAGGCGTTCCGCAAACAGCGACAGGCAGTTTAAGCCGCGCTCCATCGCCTCTTCGCTGAGCATGCTGCGCGCGTCCAGGCCATCGGCCAGATGCACGCGCTGCTTCAGACGACCGATGATCTGTAACGCACCATCTACCTCACGGGCGATGACCATGTGGAAACTGTTTGAACCAAGATCGACCGCGGCGAACTCCTGCGGTCGTGGCGTATTATCATTTATCGGCATAGGTTAATCGGGTTGCTCGAGTGATTTGATGTAATCGTAAATCGCCAGCTGCGACCGCACTTTTCGGCGATTGCCGCGCGGTACGTAGCGATTACTGAGTTCTTTGTCGATATAACGTGCTTTCACCGTATCGCTAAACAAAATCTCGATAATATCGAGGATCCGCTGTTTCAGCCGCGGGTCCAACAGCGGAGCCGCGACTTCAATTCTGTAATCAATATTGCGCGTCATCCAGTCTGCTGAAGAAAGATAAACCCGCTTGTCGCCAGCATTATCGAAAATGTAGATCCGGTCATGTTCCAGATAGCGGTCAACGATGCTGATCACGCGAATATTGTCGCTGATGCCTTCCAGTTCCGGGATCAGCGAACACATACCGCGGATCAGCAGATTAACCGGAACGCCGGAGCTGGACGCTGCATACAGCCTGTCCACCAGACCTTTATCAACGAGGTTGTTGAGCTTCAGCGTGATGCCCGACGATAACCCGTTCTGCGCGTTGGCGATCTCTTTGTCGATCATATCGTACAGCAGGCGGCGCGAGTTCTGCGGTGACACCAGCAGATAGTCGAAGCTGACCGGGCGGTACGGGTTCTCGATAAAGTTGAACACCCGACGCACTTCGTTGGTAATGCGCGCATCGGCGGTTAAGAGCGAGTAGTCGGTATAAATACGCGCGGTTTTTTCGTTAAAGTTCCCGGTACCGATGTGGGCGTAACGCACCACGTCGTCACCCTCTTTACGGGAGATCAGGAACAGCTTGGCGTGAATTTTCAGCCCCGGCGCGGAGAAGATAACGTGCACGCCCGCTTCGGTCAGACGGCGCGCCCAGTGGATGTTCGCCTCTTCGTCAAAGCGTGCCTGCAGCTCGACCACGACCGTCACTTTCTTGCCGTTGTGCGCCGCGTGGATCATCGCGTCGATGATGCGGGAATCTTTTGCCACGCGGTAAATGTTGATTTTGATCGCCAGCACGTTGGGGTCGAACGACGCCTGACGCAGCAGTTCCAGCACGTGTTCAAAGGTGTGGTACGGATAGTAAAGCAGGACATCGCGCTCGCGGATGGCGTCGAATCCGTTACGGAATTTATCGAACCAAAGATGGCGCAGGCGCGGCAGCGGCTTGTTCACCAGATTGGCTTTGCCGACGTTCGGGAAGCCAATAAAATCTTTAAAGTTGTGGTAGCGCCCGCCGGGAATGATCGAGTCGTAGCGGGAGATGGTCAGCTTCTCGCGCAGCATTTCGACCATCGCGTCCGGCATATCGCGCTGATACACGAAGCGGACCGGCTCGGCCGTCAGACGCTGCTTGAGGCTCGAGGACATCAGCTCCATCAGGCTGGCTTCCATCTCGTGCACCAGGTCATATTCGGCGTCGCGGGTCATCTTCATTGAATAGGCATTTAACGCATCGTAATCGAAGAAGCCTTTGAAGATGTCGTCCAGGCAGTAGCGCAGGATGTTGTCCAGCAGGATCATCGGCTTGCGGCGGCGCGGGGTTTCCGGCGGTAGGTTCACAAAGCGCGGAACCTTATCGGACGGGATCTCCAGCAGCGCGTAGCTGATATTCTCACCGCGAATGATTTCGACCGCCAGGTAGGTGTAATCGTCCTTCAGGAACTGGACCAGATCGGTTTCGCGGTTAATCAGAATCGGGGTGATGTGCTGGCGCAGATAGTGTTTAAAGTAGTGGCGCAGCCATGTCTGTTGGTTGGCGGAGAGCTGGCGTTCGTTAATCAGAAAGATTTGGTTGCGCGCCATTTCCAGCAGCAGCTCGTTGTAGAGGCCATCAAATTCCTGATCGGCTTTCATGACGCGAGACTGGATTTTTCCAAGCAGATGGCGCGAGTGGGAATTTAATCCCTGCTCTTCGCTGATGATGATCCGCCGCTTCAGCTCGGCAAAGCGAACCTTGTAGAACTCATCCAGGTTGTTGGAATAAATGCCCAAAAAACGCATACGCTCGATCAGCGGGTTACTTTTGTCTGCCGCTTCCTGGAGTACACGCTCGTTGAATGCTAACCAGCTTAGCTCTTTCTCGATATATAACTTTTCCTGACCCATTACAGCTCACACTCCAGTTCAATCACAGGACGTGGTAAATC
The DNA here is from genome assembly GCF_018597345.1 of Enterobacter quasimori. Taxonomy (NCBI): domain Bacteria; kingdom Pseudomonadati; phylum Pseudomonadota; class Gammaproteobacteria; order Enterobacterales; family Enterobacteriaceae; genus Enterobacter; species Enterobacter quasimori. The sequence goes on from NZ_JAHEVU010000002.1 coordinate 129,196, forward strand.
CGTCTCGTCCTTATTATGGCGAGCATTTCCACGATATGTCCAACAGTGCCAGAAAAGTATGACAGTTATTTTTTTTGTTGGGGAATTTAGAGGGTTGGAGAAGGGAATATCGGGTAATGCAATGTACAGGTCGGGTAAGCGCAACAGCGCCACCCGACATAACAAACTACTCTTCGGCCGCATAACCCTGCGGGGGTAATTTCACGCCGTCCAGCCACGCTGCGCCGTCGCGCATCTCCAGACGCCCCTCAACAAACCAGCTTACCACCAGCGGATAAATGGCGTGTTCCTGGGTCTGTACGCGTTCGGTCACGTCGTCTTCGCTGTCGCCGTCAAAGACCGGCACTTTGGCCTGCAGGATCACCGGGCCGCCGTCCAGTTCGTCGGTCACGAAATGGACAGAGGTGCCGTGCTCCTCGTCGCCGTTTTCCAGCACCTGACGATGGGTGTGCAGGCCGGGATATTTCGGCAGAAGAGAAGGGTGAATATTCAGCAGACGTCCGGCGAAGTGTTCGACAAAAGCTGGGCTCAGAATACGCATATAGCCCGCCAGCACGACTACGTCCGGCGCGTAGGCATCAATCTCATGAACCAGCTCGCGGTCAAAGGCTTCACGTCCGGCGAACTGGCTGGCCTCCAGCGCGTGCGCAGGAATGTTCGCTTCCCGCGCGCGCTCAAGGCCGAACGCGTCGGCCTTGTTGCTGAAAACTGCCCGAATGGTGCCATTGATTTTCTTCTGTTTGCAGGCGTCTATGATGGCCTGCAAATTGCTTCCGTTGCCGGAAATGAGCACCACGATGTTTTTCATTCAATGACCACACGCTGTTCGGAATCGGAAGCTTTAATCGTACCGATTTTCCACGCGTTTTCACCTTTTTCAGTCAGCAGCTTAACGGCTTTATCCGCTTCGCTTGCCGGCAGGGCGATAACCATACCCACGCCGCAGTTAAAGGTGCGGTACATTTCGTGAGAGCTCACGTTGCCTGCGGTCTGCAGCCAGTTGAAGACGGCCGGCCACTGCCATGAGGATTCGTCGATCACCGCCTGGGTGTTGTCAGGCAGAACGCGCGGGATGTTTTCCCAGAAGCCGCCGCCGGTCAGGTGGGCAATGGCGTGCACGTCGACGTTCTCGATCAGTTCCAGCACGTTTTTCACGTAGATGCGGGTCGGGGCCAGCAGGTGGTCAGCCAGCGGTTTACCGTCCAGCTCGGTGGTCAGCGGGTCGCAGCCGCTCACTTCGAGGATTTTACGTACCAGGGAATAACCGTTTGAGTGCGGACCGCTGGAGGCCAGCGCGATCAGCACATCGCCGTCGGCCACTTTGCTGCCGTCGATAATTTCTGATTTTTCTACTACGCCGACGCAGAAGCCTGCGACGTCATAATCTTCACCGTGGTACATGCCCGGCATTTCCGCGGTTTCACCGCCGACCAGCGCACAGCCGGACTGCAGGCAGCCTTCGGCGATACCGCTAATCACGCTGGCTGCGGTGTCCACGTCCAGTTTGCCGGTCGCGTAGTAATCGAGGAAGAACAGCGGCTCAGCGCCCTGAACTACCAGGTCATTCACGCACATCGCGACCAGATCGATACCGATCGTGTCGTGACGTTTTAAATCCATCGCCAGGCGCAGTTTGGTGCCTACACCGTCAGTTCCCGAGACCAGAACAGGTTCACGATATTTTTGCGGCAGTGCGCACAGCGCGCCGAAGCCACCCAGGCCACCCATCACTTCCGGGCGGCGGGTTTTCTTCACCACACCTTTGATTCGGTCAACCAGCGCATTACCTGCGTCAATATCAACACCGGCATCTTTGTAGCTGAGAGAAGTTTTGTTGGTCACGGCTTAAATCCCCACGCGATTGCATAGCTAGTAAGAAAAATCGGCGCAATTCTAACAGTCCAGGCAAACGTTTGCGAGCCTATTCTGGACGTGGGGATCTTTTTTTCTGTCAAGCCCGTGGATGCCGCCAAACTTGACTCTGTTCACGAAAATGAAACCGGTTTCTGAGAACTGCTTGCAACGGGTATTCCCTTTGCACATCATCGAACTGAAACCGGTTTCTGTAATTGTTTTTGCAGAAAATAACGCAGAATGAGGGAAAGCGAATGTCAGGATTTAAAGCAGATTTTCTGTGGGGCGGTGCGGTTGCGGCGCACCAGCTTGAAGGCGGCTGGAAAGAGGGCGGCAAAGGCGTGAGCGTTGCCGATGTGATGACCGCAGGCGCGCACGGCGTGCCGCGTGAAATCACCAACGGCGTGCTGTCGGGGAAAAATTACCCTAACCACGAAGCCATCGATTTCTACCATCGCTATAAAGAAGACATCAAACTCTTTGCCGAGATGGGCTTCAAATGTTTCCGTACCTCTATTGCCTGGACGCGTATCTTCCCGAAAGGCGATGAGCTTGAGCCTAACGAGGCAGGCCTGAAATTCTATGACGATCTGTTCGACGAGTGCCTGAAGCACGGCATTGAACCGGTTATTACGCTTTCCCACTTTGAGATGCCGTTCCACCTGGTCACCGAATACGGCGGCTGGCGCAACCGAAAGCTGATCGACTTCTTCGTGCGTTTCGCAAAAGTGGTTTTCCAGCGCTACCAGCATAAGGTGAAGTACTGGATGACCTTTAACGAGATCAACAACCAGGCCAACTTCCACGAAGACTTTGCGCCGTTCACCAACTCCGGGCTGAAGTACGCGCCGGGTGAAGACCGCGAGCCGGTGATGTTCCAGGCCGCGCACTATGAGCTGGTGGCCAGCGCCCTGGCGGTGAAGGCGGGGCGCGAGATTAACCCGTCCCTGCAGATCGGCTGCATGATTGCCATGTGTCCTATCTATCCGCTGACCTGCGCGCCGGACGATATGATGATGGCGATGAACGCCATGCACCGTCGCTACTGGTTCACCGACGTGCACGTGCGCGGCAGGTACCCGCAGCACCTGCTCAACTACTTCGAACGTCGCGGCTTCGCGCTGGATATTACCGAAGAAGATAAAGCGGCACTGACGCAGGGCTGCGTGGACTACATCGGGTTTAGCTATTATATGTCCTTCGCCACTAAGGCGACGGCGGATAACCCGCAGCTGGATTACGACGAGAGCAAAAGCCTGGTCTCTAACCCGTACGTGCAGAAATCCGACTGGGGCTGGCAGATTGACCCGGTGGGTCTGCGCTACTCCCTGAACTGGTTCTGGGATCACTATCAGCTGCCGCTGTTTATCGTTGAAAACGGCTTTGGCGCGATTGACGTGCAGGAGAGCGACGGCACGGTGAACGACCAGTACCGTATTGACTACCTGGCCGCCCACATCCGCGAGATGAAAAAAGCGGTGGTGGAAGACGGCGTGGATCTGATGGGCTACACCCCGTGGGGCTGTATCGACCTGGTGTCTGCCGGAACGGGCGAAATGAAAAAACGCTACGGCTTTATCTTTGTCGATAAAGACAACGAAGGGAACGGCACGCTGAACCGCAGTAAGAAAAAGTCGTTCGACTGGTATAAGCAGGTGATTGCGAGCAACGGAGAGCAGCTATAATTGCCCGGTGGCGCTGCGCTTACCGGGCCTACGGGATGTGTAGGTCGGGTAAGCGTTAGCGCCACCCGGCAGAACCCCGCACCCAAGCCGGAGCCCAACCTCCGGCTTTTTTGTTTTTGATTGATGTACGTCAAGCATGATGGGTATGGCGCAATCCGAAAAAAGCGGTATAATCCCGCGATTTTTTTGCGGATGCCACCTCAGAGGAGAAAGAGAATGAAGATTGTGGAAGTGAAACACCCACTCGTTAAACACAAGTTGGGCCTGATGCGTGAGCATGACATCAGCACGAAGCGTTTTCGCGAACTGGCTTCTGAAGTGGGCAGCCTGCTGACCTACGAAGCGACCTCCGATCTGGAAACGGAAAAAGTGACCATCGAAGGCTGGAACGGCCCGGTACAGGTTGAGCAGATCAAAGGTAAGAAAATTACCGTGGTGCCAATCCTGCGTGCCGGTCTCGGCATGATGGAAGGCGTGCTGGAGCACGTACCAAGCGCGCGCATCAGCGTGGTGGGGATCTACCGTAACGAAGAAACCCTTGAGCCGGTACCTTACTTCCAGAAGCTGGTGTCCAACATCGACGAGCGTATGGCGCTGGTGGTTGACCCTATGCTGGCAACCGGCGGTTCAATGATCGCCACCATCGACCTGCTGAAAAAAGCGGGCTGCAGCAGCATTAAGGTGCTGGTGCTGGTTGCGGCACCGGAAGGGATCGCGGCGCTGGAAAAAGCGCACCCGGACGTTGAGTTGTATACCGCATCTGTCGACCAGGGCCTGAACGAGCACGGGTACATCATCCCGGGGCTCGGCGATGCCGGCGATAAGATCTTTGGTACCAAATAATCGAATAACGATAAATAAGCCGACTTTGATAGTCGGCTTTTTTTTGAATAAAACACCAACAATACTACACAGAGGAAAACGCTATGACGCGCCGTGCTATCGGGGTGAGTGAAAGACCGCCGCTTTTACAGACTATCCCGCTTAGTTTGCAGCACCTGTTTGCCATGTTTGGCGCAACCGTGCTGGTGCCAATCCTGTTCCACATTAACCCGGCTACAGTGCTGCTGTTCAACGGCATCGGCACGCTGCTGTACCTCTTTATCTGTAAAGGCAAAATCCCGGCGTATCTCGGGTCGAGCTTTGCCTTTATTTCACCGGTGCTATTGCTGCTGCCGCTGGGTTATGAGGTCGCGCTCGGCGGCTTTATCATGTGTGGCGTGCTCTTCTGCCTGGTCTCATTCATCGTGAAGAAAGCCGGTACCGGCTGGCTGGACGTGATGTTCCCCCCTGCGGCGATGGGCGCAATCGTTGCCGTCATCGGCCTGGAACTGGCGGGCGTTGCGGCGAACATGGCCGGTCTGCTGCCTGCTGACGGCCAGTCACCGGATTCCAAAACCATCATCATCTCGCTGGTGACGCTGGGCGTGACGGTGTTTGGCTCCGTGCTGTTCCGCGGCTTTATGGCGATTATCCCGATCCTGATCGGCGTGCTGGCGGGCTACGCGCTCTCCTTCGTGATGGGCGTTGTAGATACCACCCCGATTGCCGAAGCGCACTGGTTCGCGCTGCCAACCTTCTACACCCCGCGCTTTGAGTGGTTCGCTATCTTCACCATTCTGCCAGCCGCGCTGGTGGTGATTGCGGAGCACGTCGGCCACCTGGTGGTGACGGCGAACATCGTTAAGCGCGATTTAATTCGCGACCCGGGCCTGCATCGCTCCATGTTTGCGAACGGCTTCTCGACCATTATCTCCGGTTTCTTCGGCTCTACGCCAAACACCACCTACGGTGAAAACATCGGCGTGATGGCGATTACCCGCGTCTACAGTACCTGGGTTATCGGCGGGGCGGCAATCATCGCCATTCTGCTCTCCTGCGTCGGCAAGCTGGCGGCAGCGATTCAGATTATCCCGGTGCCGGTGATGGGCGGCGTTTCTCTGCTGCTGTACGGCGTGATCGGTGCTTCCGGTATCCGCGTGCTGATTGAGTCAAAAGTAGATTACAGCAAGGCGCAGAACCTGATCCTGACCTCCGTTATCCTGATTATCGGCGTGAGCGGCGCGAAGGTGCACATCGGTGCGGCCGAGCTGAAGGGCATGGCGCTGGCAACCATCGTCGGCGTAGGCCTGAGCCTGATTTTCAAGCTGATCTCCGTGATCCGCCCCGAAGAGGTGGTGCTGGACGCTGACGAAAGCAAAAAAGCGTCACACTGATCCTCTAACCGGGCGGACGATCCGCCCGGTTCTCTCCTTGCAGGTTCCGTGTTAAACTCCATGCCGATTTTATGTCAGATCTGGTTGAGGTACTTCTGAACGGACCGGCACAGCTCTCTCTGCCACTTTATCTCCCTGACGACGAAACTTTCGCGAGTTTCTGGCCGGGTGATAACCCCTCTTTACTGGCTGCACTGCAAAACGTGCTGCGCCAGGATCACAGCGGATACATCTATATCTGGTCACGCGAAGGCGCGGGGCGCAGCCACCTGCTGCATGCTGCCTGCGCGGAGCTTTCAGCGCGCGGTGATGCGGTAGGTTATGTCCCGCTGGATAAACGTACCTGGTTCGTGCCTGAGGTGCTTGAGGGAATGGAACACCTCTCGCTGGTCTGCATCGATAATATCGAATGCGTGGCGGGGGATGAGCCGTGGGAAATGGCGATCTTTAACCTCTACAACCGTATTCTGGAATCGGGAAAGACCCGGCTGCTGATCACCGGCGATCGCCCGCCGCGTCAGCTGAACCTGGGGCTGCCGGATCTGGCGTCTCGCCTGGACTGGGGACAAATCTATAAGCTTCAGCCGCTGTCGGATGAAGATAAGCTTCAGGCGTTACAGCTGCGCGCAAAGCAGCGCGGCTTTGAGCTGCCGGAAGACGTGGGCCGTTTTCTGCTCAAGCGGCTGGACCGCGAAATGCGCACGCTGTTTGATACGCTCGATCAGCTCGATCGTGCCTCCATTACCGCCCAGCGCAAGCTGACCATTCCGTTTGTGAAAGATATTCTCAAGCTCTGAATTTGCTCGCCCGGTGGCGGCTACGCCTTACCGGGCCTACGAAAACCTGCCGCACTTTGTAGGCCGGGTAAGGCGCAGCCGCCACCCGGCTAAAGATCTGCCATCAGATGCTCAACCAGCAGTGGAATCGGTCTTCCCGACGCCACGCTCCGTCCGTTTTCGCGCCACAGCGCCGTACCGCTGATGTCCAGATGCGCCCACGGTATGGTCGGCGGGCAGAAGTGGTGCAGCAGCCATGCCGCCGAAGCGCTGATCGCCGCATTGTTGGTCGGCGTGTTGCACAGGTCGGCAATGGCGCTGTCGGTCTGTTTTTTCAGCCGGGCGTCCAGCGGCAGGGACCACACTTCGTCACCGCTCTGCTTACCCGCCAGCGTCAGCGCGGCGCGCAGCGGTTCATCCTGCGTCATTAATCCGCTCAATTCATACCCCAGCGCTTTGACGACTGCGCCGGTTAAGGTCGCCATATCAATGATATAGCGCGCCTGCGGATGGCGCTGGCTGGCCCAGGCGATGGCGTCCGCCAGCACCAGTCGGCCTTCGGCATCGGTGTTGTTGATTTCAACGGTGATCCCGTTGCAGGCGGTCGCCACCGTGCCGGGCTGCATGGCGTCCGGGCCGATGGCGTTTTCCGCCAGCGCCAGCACGCCCATAATGCGTACGGGCAGCGCCAGCTCTGCGACGGTCAGCAGCAGGCCCTGCACGTTAGCCGCACCGCACATGTCGTATTTCATGGTGTACATGCCCGCGCCTTCCTTCAGCCACAGGCCACCGGTATCAAAGGTAATGCCTTTACCCACATAGCAGCGCACCGGGCCGTCGCTGGCACCGTCATAATGAATTGCCAGCAGGCGCGGCGGACAGGTCGCCCCTTTGCCGACGGCGTGCAGCAGCCCCAGACCGTGCTCGGCAATAGCCTTTTCATTCAGCACTTCGCACCGTAGGGCAGGGAAGGCGGCACACAGTTTTTGCGCCTCTTCCACCACAAACTGCGGCGTGCAGCGGTCGGACGGGGTATCCGCCAGACGTCGCGCCGCGACCATGCCGTGGGCGATGGCCTGCTGCTGGCGGAAAATAACCGCCAGTCGGTCCTGCTGTTCGGGTAAGCAGAGCGCGGTGATGCGCTCAAGACGGACGCTGTCGCTGGTTTTCTTCAACTGCAAATCGCTTAGCCTGTGCGCCTGGTTAAACAGAAAGCGCAGCACCTGCGCCAGCACCACGTCGTCGATATCCGTCACGTCCAGTATCAGCTCGGGACTGACGGACGAGGCCAGCAGCGGCCGCAGCGCCGTCAGTAATCCTTCGGTCAGGCTGTCCTGCCAGAGCGCATCGGGCAGCAGGGTGATCCGGGCAAACGGGGCGCAGCCAAAGCGGGTGTCTGCGATTCCATCAGACTCGCGCATTTCTGCGATAAGCGCCGTTTCGGGCAAATGCGTACAGGAGGCGGAGGCAATCAAATGGCTCTGCGGCTTCGCGTCAGAAAGCGCGGTGATAAACTGATACGTAATCATCATGACTCCTCAATCGGCGCGCGGATCCGCGCGGCGTAGGCCTGCATCCACTCCTCGTCCACGGCGTGAAAGTGCGTCTTTTCCCGCAGGCGCTCGGTACGATAAACGGTGAGAGGCTGGCGAGCCGTCGCCACCACGAACGAGAAGGTTTTAATGTTGGTTGCCGCGCCGAACTCGCCCCTGTTATTCATGCACACCACGGAGAGATCGCCCACGCGGCCAAAGCGCGACATCAGCTTGTCCTCCAGTTCGAACACCACGGAATCTGCCGCCTGCTGCGGCGTCATACCCTGCGCCATGCGGCGAACGATTTCGTAGCTGGTGCAGCCTTTCATCAGATCTTCCCCGACGCCCGTGGCGGTGGCGGCGCCGGTTTCGCTGTCGCAGTAGAAGCCGGAGCCAATAATGGGCGAATCACCAATGCGGCCGCGCTTTTTCATAAACAGGCCGCTGGTGGAGGTGGCGACGCTCATCGAGCCCTGCTTGTCGAGGCCGATAATGCCGACGGTGTCATGCCCGTCGTAAGGGCTTAAGCCCTTATCCAGCGTCTCGCGGCAGCGTTTGCGGTAGTGCTGCGTGGCGCGGTCGGTGAGCATGGTTTTGTCGGCAAAGCCCTGGCTCAGCGCCCATTCCCGCGCGCCCTGGCCGACCAGCAGGCTGTTGTAGCGCTGGCGGCTGAGCGCGTGCGCCACGCGCACCGGGTTGGCGATATCCACCAGGTTGCCCACCGCGCCAAAGGCCAGCGTGTCGCCGTCCATATAGGCGGCATCCAGCTCCACCTCGCCGTTTTCGGTGGGCAGCCCGCCGTAGCCGACGGATTTATAAAACGGAAAGTCTTCGACGGCGGCGACGGCATCCACCACCGCTGCCGGGACCGGCTTCCCCGCAGCCAGCGCAGATGCAGACTCGGTGACGCCTTCAAGCGCCATTCGCCAGGTCGCGATAATTCCCCACATGCTTTACTCCTGTTTTGCAAGGGTGGTGTCGGTTTGCGTAACGCTGGCCATTTCCGCCGCGCGGTACTGTTTGTCCAGGATACGCATGAAAGGCAGGTACAGCATGGCGCCAATCAGCAGGTTGAGAAGCTGCATCACGCTGCCGCTCAGGTGCCCGGTGACGATAAAGCCGCTGATCACCGGCGGCAGCGTCCAGGGAATAAACACCCCGGTGGTGACGGCGACGGCACCAATCTTCATCGCCGCATACTGCACGGTAACCAGCACCAGCGGCACCAGGTTGAACGGGATAAGCATGATCGGGTTCATGATCACCGGCAGGCCAAACAGAATCGGTTCGTTGATGTTGAACACCGACGCGCCCGCGCCGAGGCGCGCCACTTCGCGCATGTTTTTACTGCGGGCGAAAATCAGCATCGCAATCACCAGCGACAGCGTGGCCCCCGCACCGCCCATCCAGATCATGTCAAAAAACTGTTCGGTGATAATGTGCGGCGGCGTTGTGCCTGCCTGAATCGCCGCGATGTTGTCGGTCTGGTTCTCCATCCACAGCGGGCGAATGATGCCGTTGATCATCGAGCCGGAGTTAATGCCCACTGACCACAGAATGGTGATGCTGAACACCGTCATCAGCGCGCCAAAGTATGAGGTGCCATAGTGGCGCACCGGCGTGGCAACCACTTCGTAAATAAACTGGTGGATGGTGTTGTAGTGGGTGTTTTCAAACACGATGCGGATACCCAGCACCAGAATCATCACCAGCAGGGCCGGGATCAGCGCGGCGAACGACTCCTGCACCGCCGGAGGCACGCCGTCCGGCATTTTGATCACCAGTTTTTTGCGCTTGAGCCAGCAGAACAGCTCCGTCCAGAGCAGAGAACCAATCATCGCCACGAACAGCCCTTTGCTGCCAATCCACTCTACCGGAATGACGGTGATACCGCCGTTCTCCGCCACTTTGATAAAGGGCGTCAGGATGAGAAAGGCGACCAGCGCCAGGATGCCGCAGGAGATACGATCCTCGCCATAGTGCTCCGCCAGGCGGAACGCCACCAGGAAGCTGATGAACAGCGACATGGTGGAGAACACCGCGTTGAATGGGATTTCAATAATCGCGCTCCAGCTCTCACCAAAGGCCTGAGACATAAACTGCTGATAGGCTTGATTCGGGAACGACGAGATCACCAGAAGAATAGAGCCGACGATAATAAACGGCATGAACGACACGTAGGCACCGCGAATGGCCCCAAGGTGACGCTGCTGGGCCGTTTTGGCCGCCAGCGGCATCAGTTTTGCTTCAAGAAATCCCAGAACATTGTTCATTGTGAACTCCGTACAAGATTGAGTGGCGTTGTTTATGTTATGTCTGTGGATTATCAGTGAAGCGCGGCGAACGAAAGGTGAAATCGGTCACAAAGCGTTCGCTGGTGTTATATAAATCTCATATGATTAGTTAATGGAATTGTCGGGATGGAAATTAAACTGCACGCTAATGCCACCACCACGCCGCGCATCCGTCGCTATCTTCAGCAGTCCGATAAAAGCGACAGAGAGCTGGCCACTGAGCTGGGTATCTCGGTCACGACCGTCAGGCGCTGGCGTAACCGCGAGCAGGTTTCAGATAATCAGACGACACCGAAAGTGATACACAAAGCGATGAGACAAGAGCAGATCGCACTGGTGAATGCCCTGCGTGACGTCTCGGGCGCGCCGTTAGATGAACTGCTGCAGATGGTCAACGGCGTGCTGGGGATCCCCGTTTCCCGGGCGACTTTGAACCGCTATCTCAAACCGGCCTCTGCGAAACAAAAAGGGGCGCCGTTGCAGGGGAAAAAGGCGCTGAAGGCAGGCATTATACCGCACGCGCTGACGCTGCATCATCTGCCTTTGTCGCTTCACATGGACGATGGCGGGGAGCAACACCTGCTCTGGGCGCGTGAACCGGTGAGCGGCTGGTGCTATGCCCGGCTTTATGCGGGACTCTCGCCTCAGCTCTTTAACACCTGGACGCAGGCGCTGCTTGACGCCTGCCCGGCTGATATACAATCTATTGAGACTTTTGGCTTCGAGGTGACGCTAACGGTGCAGAACGTGGCTGTGAAAACGCATCCACATAAACACAATGCGCTTCAGGTGGCGGTGCCGTTACGCGATATTATTCCACGCGTGAATGATGAACCCGCAGGCGCGGTGCTGATCGCGCTGTGCGAGTTTTACAACCGGGGGAAAACGCAGAAAAAGCTGGGGGAAAGTACGCCGCAGGCCTTTCTGGAGGCGCTGCGGCATAAGGGCTAGAGGATCTCGAGCACGTCTTCCGGCGGGCGTCCAATGCGCGCCTTGCCGTTCACGACCACAATCGGGCGTTCAATCAGCTTTGGATTCTCAACCATTGCCTGCACCAGCTGGTCCTCTGACAAACGTGAGTCGTCCAGATTGAGCGACTTATACAGATCTTCTTTCTGGCGCATCAGCTCTCTGGCGCTGCCCATTCCCAGCATGTGCAGCAACTGACGAAGGGTTTGTGCATCCGGCGGCGTTTCGAGATACAGCACCACCTCTGGTTCAACACCGTTAGATTTCAACAGGCTGAGAGTATCCCGGCTCTTGGAGCAGCGAGGGTTATGGTAGATTTTTACCGCGTCTGTCATGTTTTTTCTTCCTTATTACATCTTTTCGTACGGCTTGAAGCGTTGCTGCAGAGCGCGCAGCTGATCGATGCGCGCATCGTAGCGGGCCTGCTGCAGGCTGCCGAGTTTGACCTGCGAGCTGGCGCTGCTCAGCATAGAAATGGCTTGATCGAGACGACCGACCAGCGCAAAGCCTTCGGCACGTGCCGCCAGCTCCTGATCGCGGTTACCGAGCTGGGCTTCAACCTGCGCGAGCAGATCCCAACCGTTTTGATCGTCTTTATTGTTAAAGGTGTAGCGGTTCAGAATGGTCGCCGCTTCGGCAGGCTGACCGCCCTGTAAGTAAGCGTTCGCCAGGTTAAGCTGCAACACCGGGTTGGTGCGCACGTCTTTTGCCCCTTTCAGGCGGTTGATGGCGTCGGTGGCTTTTTTCTGTCCCAGATCGATATCGGTTGAGAGGTCGAGATACCACGGGTTGTTTGGCTCGGCGGCCAGCAGCGGCTGCAGCGCCTTACGCGCCTCGTCGTATTTGCTGGCTTCCATCGCCTGGAGCGCCTGACCATACTGAGCCGCGTTTTTCTCCCGCACGTTGCCTTTGGAGAGCGCGTCCAGCAGATCGCTGGTGAGCTGGTTACGCCCGGAATTGTACATCCCCAGGGTTCTTACCTTCGCCATGTAGAAATCCTGCGAAGACTGGACCACGACCGGGCGCATCTGGTTGGCACGGTTACGCGCGTCCGACAGACGGCTTTCAGGTAACGGGTGCGTCAACAGAATTTCCGGCGGACGGGAAGAGTAACGCGCCTGATCGAGCAGTTTTTCGAGGAAGCTCGGCATGGCCTGCGGGTCAAAGCCTGAACGCTGCAGCACCTGAATCCCGATGCGGTCCGCTTCCTGTTCGTTTTGCTGGGTAAAGCTGATCATCCCCTGACGCGTTCCCGCCAGCGTACCGGTCAGTGCCGCCATCCCGGCCTGCGGGCTGGCCATCGCCAGCAGAATGGAGCCCAGCGCACCCACCCAGGTCAGCGGAGCGTTGCGTTTCTGATCTTCCATCGCACGCGCCAGATGGCGCTGGGTAACGTGCGAAATTTCGTGCGCCATGACGGATGCCAGCTGGCTTTCGTTATCGGAATAGCGGAATAGCGCCGAATGCAGCACCACGTTACCGCCAAAGAAGGCGAAGGCGTTGATTTCGTCGTTATTAATTAAATAAAAGTGGAAAGGGGTTTTTACCGAGTCGGCGTGCGCGACCAGCCGCATGCCCAGACCATTGATGTACTGTACCAACAGCGGGTCATTGATCAGCGGCGCGCTGCCGCGCAGCTGGCGAACGTAGTAATCCCCCATCTGCATCTCCTGACCGATGGAGAGCGTGCTTCCTGCTGTGGTACCCATGTCCGGCAACGAGTCGGCCGAATCAGCGAAGGCGGGTGCAGCCTGACCGACAGTCAGTGCGGCGATAAGTGTCGCAACCAGTGTTTTTCTCAACTGCCTGAACATAACCACTGTCCTGTATTTTGGATGTGTCAATTTGACCGATGAACCGGCATATCGTTCATCTCCACTGACCTGCGAGTGTAGCCGTGTTGCGACATGAAGAAAATCCCATTCATCAGGCTTTTGCGAATCGTTACAGTGATACAAAAAGCGAAAGTCTTTTTTGTGACAGTTAGATACAATTCAGCTTCTCACTCCCGCCATTCGATTCAGGGAAGGGTTGTATGCTCGAAATGTTAATGCAGTGGTATCGGCGTCGTTTTAGCGACCCGGAAGCCATTGCTTTGCTGGTTATTCTGGTTGCCGGGTTCGGTATTCTGTTCTTCTTTAGCGGCCTGCTTGCGCCGCTGCTGGTGGCGATTGTGCTGGCGTATCTGCTGGAGTGGCCAACGGCGCGTCTGGAAAATATCGGCTGTTCCCGCCGCTGGGCGACCAGCATCGTGCTGATACTGTTTGTCGGCATAGTGTTACTGATGGCGTTTGTGGTGATGCCGGTTGCCTGGCAGCAGGGGATCTACCTGATCCGTGATATGCCCGGCATGTTGAATAAACTCTCTGATTTCGCCGCCACGCTGCCGCGTCGTTATCCCGCGCTGATGGATGCCGGGATTATTGACGCGATGGCCGAAAACATGCGCGCCCGCATCATGACGATGGGCGACTCGGTGGTGAAATACTCTCTTGCCTCGCTGGTCGGCCTGCTGACGCTGGCGGTTTACCTTGTGCTCGTGCCGTTAATGGTCTTCTTCCTGGTAAAAGATAAAGAACAGATGCTGAACGCCGTCAGGCGCATTCTGCCGCGTAACCGTGGTCTGGCAGGGCAGGTCTGGCAGGAGATGAATCAGCAAATCACCAACTACATTCGCGGCAAGGTGCTGGAGATGATTGTGGTGGGCGTCGCGACCTGGATTGGCTTCCTGATTTTCGGCCTGAACTACTCGCTGCTGCTGGCGGTGCTGGTGGGGCTGTCGGTGCTGATCCCGTATATCGGTGCCTTCGTGGTGACCATCCCGGTGGTGGGCGTCGCGCTGTTCCAGTTTGGTCTGGGTACCGAGTTCTGGAGCTGCTTCGCGGTGTACCTGATTATTCAGGGGTTGGACGGTAACCTGCTGGTGCCGGTGCTGTTCTCGGAAGCGGTAAATCTGCATCCGCTGGTGATTATTCTGTCAGTGGTGATTTTCGGCGGGCTGTGGGGATTCTGGGGCGTGTTCTTTGCCATTCCGCTGGCGACGCTGATTAAAGCCGTGGTCCACGCGTGGCCGGATGTGCCGGCGGTGGAGGAGCAGTAGTTTTTGTGCGGCCTGATGCCCTCACCCCGGCCCTCTCCCGCGGGGAGAGGGGGAAAACACGAAAAACGGCAACCAGGTTGCCGTTTTGCATTTATCTTGTAGGTCGGGTAAGGCGAAGCCGCCACCCGACACTCACTTTCAGGCACTTTCTTTCAGCCAGTTCAACACCACGTCGTGGTGGTTGCTGGTTTTGAAGTCGTCAAACACGTGTTCAACTTTGCCGTCAGCGTTAATCAGGAAGCTGATGCGGTGAATGCCGTCGTAGGTTTTACCCATAAACGTCTTCTCGCCCCAGACGCCGAACTGCTCGCACACCTGATGGTCTTCATCGGAAAGCAGCGTGAAGTTCAACAGCTCTTTTTCAGCAAATCGTGACAGCTTTTCTGGTTTATCCGTGCTGATACCCAGCACTTCCACGCCGACTTTTTTCAACTCGTCCATGTTGTCGCGTAAGCCGCAGGCCTGTACGGTGCAGCCGGGGGTCATGGCTTTCGGGTAGAAATAGACCAGAACACGCTGTCCCTGGAAGTCGGTCAAATTTACTTGCTCGCCGTCTTGATCCGGCAAGCTAAATTTCGGTGCGATGTCACCGGCTTTCAGTGGATTCATTACTCAACTCCATCCTGTTCGTGCTGCGAATAATTTACGACGCTTATACTGCCTTGCGCGTTTAATTCTGTACAGAGGGCTTTAAACGCTTGCTCGATATTTGACGCATCCTGTGATGCAGGGCTGTGTGCGGTAATTTGAATAAACAGCACCGGAAGAGCATGGTCATCGCTTGGCTGCGTACGGGAAACCAGTTCGGCAATGTTCATCTGATGGCTGTCAAAAAGCGCCGTGAAACGCTCAATCAGATGCGGTGAATCAGGCACTTCAACCTGCACCCAAACGGTGGACGGCAGTGCCGGACGCGGACGCGCGGTGGTGCGCTTCATAACAATCAGCAAATCCAGCTCGGCACCTTTCAGCGGCAGGGTGGATTCAATCAACGTAATGGCGTTCCATGTCCCGGAAAGCAACATAATAAACGTGAACTCATCGCCAAGCATAGCCAGACGGCTGTCTTCGATATTACAGCCGCAGCTGCTTACGTGGCGGGTGATGGTGTTCACGATACCCGGCCTGTCAGCACCCAGCGCAGTGATAACCAGGTAATGTTGTGATGAGGTTGTCAAACCTGTTCTTCCTTTGCTTGGTTAAGTCTTCCTAAGGAAAGCATAAAAAAAACATGCATACAACCGCCTGAGCGCCTCAGGTCGCTTGCTTTTATTACAGTTCCAAACGTAACATTGAGGCTCTTGTTCGCACAGAGGATGGCTCATGTTCACGGGAAGTATTGTCGCGCTTGTTACACCGATGGATGAAAAAGGTAATGTCTGCCGGTCAAGCATGAAGAAGCTCATTGATTACCATGTCGCCAATGGAACCTCGGCGATCGTTTCGGTAGGGACTACCGGTGAATCCGCAACGCTGAGCCACGAAGAGCACGGTGATGTGGTTATGCTGACCCTGGAGCTGGCTGACGGACGCATCCCGGTCATCGCAGGAACTGGGGCTAACGCAACCGCAGAAGCTATCAGCCTGACTCAACGTTTTAACGACAGCGGCATCGTTGGCTGTCTGACCGTCACGCCTTACTACAACCGTCCAACTCAGGAAGGTTTGTTCCAGCATTTCAAAGCCATCGCAGAACATACTGACTTGCCACAAATTCTGTATAATGTGCCGTCCCGTACCGGTTGCGATATGCTGCCGGAAACCGTTGGCCGTCTCTCGAAAGTAAAAAATATTATCGGGATTAAAGAGGCGACAGGGAACTTAAGCCGCGTTCATCAGATCAAAGAGCTGGTTTCAGACGACTTTATCCTGTTGAGCGGCGACGATGCGACCGCGCTGGACTTTATGCAGCTCGGTGGTCATGGCGTGATCTCCGTAACGGCTAACGTTGCGGCCCGCGATATGGCGGAAATGTGCAAACTGGCCGCGGCCGGTCATTTTGATGAAGCTCGCGTGATTAATCAGCGTCTGATGCCATTGCACAATAAATTATTTGTCGAACCCAATCCGATCCCAGTGAAATGGGCGTGTAAGGAATTGGGACTTGTAGCATCCGACACGCTGCGTCTGCCAATGACACCGATTACCGACCACGGTCGTGAAATTGTCGCTGGCGCGCTGAAGCATGCCGGTTTGCTGTAAAGTTTAGGGAGATTTGATGGCTTATTCAGTACAGAAGTCGCGCCTGGCGAAGGTTGCGAGTGTTTCGCTTGTTATGCTGCTCGCTGCCTGTAGTTCGGACTCGCGCTACAAGCGCCAGGTGAGCGGTGATGAATCCTATCTGGATGCGGCGCCGCTTGCTGAACTTCATGCACCGGCTGGTATGATCCTGCCGATTCAAAACGGCGATTATAATATTCCCGTCACTAACGGCAGTGGTCTTGTCGGTAAAGCGCTTGATATTCGTCCACCTGCCCAGCCTCTGGCGCTGGTGAGCGGGGCGCGTACCCAGTTTACCGGTGATACGGCATCCCTGATGGTTGAAAACAGCCGCAACAGCACGCTGTGGCCGCAGGTTGTCAGCGTTATTCAGTCGAAGAACTATACGATTGATAAACGTGATGATGCCAGCCAGACGTTAACAACGGACTGGATCGAGTGGAACCGCCTGGATGAAGATCAGCAGTACCGTGGTCGTTATCAAGTCTCCGTTAAACCGCAGGGTTACCAGCAGGCGGTTACCGTTAAGCTGTTAAACCTGGAGCAGGCGGGTAAACCGGTTGCTGATGCTGCCTCCATGCAGCGTTACAGCACCGAAATGCTGAACGTCATTGCAGCGGGCCTGGATAAGAACGCGACTGACGCCGCTAACGCAGCGCAGAACCGCAGTGGTTCTTCCTACGACGTGCAGAGCGCGGCGGATGACACCGGCCTGCCAATGCTGGTGGTGCGTGCACCGTTTAACCAGACCTGGCAGCGTCTGCCAGCGACGCTGGAAAAAGTGGGCATGAAAGTGACCGACAGCACGCGTTCAACCGGTAGCATGACCGCAACCTACAAGCCGCTGTCTGACAGCGCATGGCAGGAACTGGGCGCGAAAGATCCTCAGCTTGCCTCCGGTGACTACAAAATTCAGGTAGGTGACCTCGATAACCGCAGTAGCCTGCAGTTTATCGATCCGAAAGGTCACACGCTGACCCAGTCGCAGAACGATGCGCTGGTCGCCGTCTTCCAGGCGGCATTCAGCAAATAAATACGAGGGCTGGTGAATCCAGCCCTTTTTATTTTCGTGCTACGCAAACGTGTGCGTGGCATAATATCCCCAGTTTTGAACACAAATCATCACACCAGGAGTAATGAAGATGCAGAAGCAAGCTGAGTTGTATCGTGGCAAAGCGAAGACCGTATACAGCACGGAAAACCCGGATCTGTTGGTGCTCGAGTTCCGCAATGATACGTCAGCAGGGGATGGCGCACGCATTGAGCAGTTCGATCGTAAAGGCATGGTGAACAACAAGTTCAACCACTTCATTATGAGCAAACTGGCCGAAGCGGGCATCCCGACCCAGATGGAAGCGTTACTGTCCGATACGGAATGTCTGGTGAAAAAACTGGACATGGTTCCGGTTGAGTGCGTCATTCGTAACCGTGCGGCGGGCTCCCTGGTGAAGCGTCTCGGCATTGAAGAAGGTATCGAACTGAATCCACCGCTGTTTGACCTGTTCCTGAAAAACGACGCCATGCACGACCCGATGGTCAACGAATCTTACTGCGAAACCTTCGGCTGGGTGAGCAAAGAGAATCTGGCGCGTATGCAGGAGCTGACCTACAAAGCGAACGACGTGCTGAAAAAACTGTTTGATGACGCAGGGCTGATCCTCGTCGACTTCAAGCTGGAGTTCGGTTTGTTCAAAGGCGAGGTGGTGCTGGGCGATGAGTTCTCCCCGGACGGCAGCCGCCTGTGGGATAAAGAAACCCTGGATAAAATGGACAAAGACCGTTTCCGTCAGAGCCTGGGTGGCCTGATTGAAGCGTACGAAGCGGTTGCTCACCGTTTAGGCGTTAAGCTCGACTAATCTCCTCAAATGCCAAAGGATATTCACATCCTTTGGCCTCTTACCCTTGTTTACTATGGTAATCCTGTCATTAACCGCCTACGATCATAGCTATTATTAATGGAATAGTTCGAGGTGGTTATGCGCTGGCAAGGGCGTCGTGAAAGTGACAATGTAGAAGACAGGCGCAGCAGTGGCGGTGGCGGTCCTTCAATGGGCGGTCCCGGCTTCCGGTTGCCCAGTGGAAAGGGCGGTATCATCCTGCTGATTGTGGTGCTGGTCGCGGGGTATTACGGTGTGGATCTCACCGGTTTGATGACCGGAGAGCCTCTCCAGCAACAGCAATACTCTCAGCGCTCCATCAGCCCGAACGAAGATGAAGCGGCCAAATTTACCTCCGTTATTCTCGCGACCACAGAAGAAACCTGGGGCCAGCAGTTCGAGAAAATGGGGCGTACCTACCAGCAGCCGAAGCTGGTGATGTACCGGGGGGCAACCCGCACCGGATGCGGCACCGGACAATCCGTGATGGGGCCGTTCTACTGCCCGGCGGACAGCACTGTCTATATCGATCTCTCATTTTACGATGATATGAAAAGCAAACTGGGTGCCGACGGCGATTTTGCCCAGGGCTATGTGATCGCGCATGAGGTCGGCCACCACGTGCAAAAATTGCTCGGCATCGAGCCTAAAGTGCGCCAGCTTCAGCAGAATGCGTCACAGGCTGAAGTGAACCGCCTTTCTGTTAAAATGGAGCTGCAGGCAGACTGCTTCGCCGGCGTCTGGGGCAATAGCATGAAACAGCAGGGCGTTCTGGAAACGGGCGACCTTGAAGAAGCGCTGAATGCCGCACAGGCGATTGGCGATGACCGTCTCCAGCAGCAAAGCCAGGGGAGAGTGGTGCCAGACAGCTTCACTCACGGCACATCGGAGCAGCGTTACAGCTGGTTTAAACGCGGCTTCGACAGCGGTGACCCTGCGCAATGTAATACCTTCGGCAAAGCGATGTAATGTTGCCGTTTGAAGATCTGATTAGCCAGCTCAGGCGTAAAGGTCATCGTCGTTTGGTTGTACTCAGCGGCGATGCCCACTGGACATTGACGCAGGCGGTCGCCCTGCGCGATGCCCATCCCGGGGACTGGCTGTGGCTGGATGAACACCCGTCGAAAGCCATCAGCGGGCTGCTGGGGCGTGAGTTTCAGCACGCGGTTTTTGATGCTCGCGCCGGGTTCGACGTCTCGGCCTTTGCCGCCCTCAGCGGCACGCTGCGCGCCGGGAGCCTGCTGGTGCTGCTGGTTCCGCCTTTCTCCGCCTGGGCGGAAACGCCGGACAGCGACTCCGTTCGCTGGAGCGATAGCGCCGAGCCTGTCGCCACGCCGCATTTTGTGCACCATTTCCAGCGCACCATCGCCGCCGACCCTGACACCATCCTGTGGTGCCAAAACCAACCGCTAGCGCTTCCTCCGTTTCCTGATATCCCTGACTGGCAGCCAGCCAGCGGCGACCCGCAGCGTGAGCAGGCGGACATCCTGCGCACGCTCCTGGCCATGAATGGCGGCGTTGTGGCGGTCACGGCACCTCGTGGACGCGGAAAGTCAGCGCTTGCAGGAATGTTGCTAAAGCGTATTCAGGGCACAGCGGTAGTGACTGCTCCGGCGAAAGGGGCAGCGGATGTCATCGCCCGTTTTGCGGGCGAGCATTTTCACTTTATGGCACCGGATGCGCTGCTCGCTTCGACGCTGCAGGCCGACTGGCTGGTTGTCGATGAGGCGGCCGCCATTCCGGGACCGCTGCTGGAAAAGCTGGCCGAGCGTTTTCCCCGCGTTTTGTTGACCACCACCGTTCAGGGTTATGAAGGAACTGGCCGGGGCTTTCTGCTGAAGTTTTGCGCCCGGTTTAGCGGGTTGCAGTCTTTCAGCCTATCAACGCCGGTTCGCTGGGCCGCCGGGTGCCCTCTGGAGCGGGTGGTGTCTGACATTCTGCTGTTTGACGATGCGCTCATCGAACAGAAACCGGAAGGTGACGTGCGTTTAACGTCTCTGGATCCGCAGATGTGGGAAAGCAATCCGGCCCGTGTCGCGGGCGTTTATGAGCTGTTATGTGCCGCGCATTACCGCACGTCCCCGCTTGATTTACGCCGGATGATGGACGCGCCGGGCCAGCGTTTTACCGTTGCTGAAACCGACTCAACCCTCGCCGGCGCTCTCTGGCTGGTGGAGGAGGGCGGCCTATCACCGGAGCTTAGCCGCGCGGTGTGGGCGGGTTTTCGTCGGCCGCGTGGGAATCTGGTGGCGCAGTCTCTGGCTGCCCACGGCGGTTCGCCTCTGGCGGCGACGCTTAAGGGGCGACGGATCACGCGTATTGCCGTTCATCCCCACCGTCAACGGGAAGGCATTGGTCGTCGGCTTATCCGTAGCGCCAGCGGAGAGGATTATCTCTCCGTGAGTTTTGGCTATACCGATGAGCTGTGGCGCTTCTGGCAGCAGTGCGGCTTTGTGCTGGTGCGGATAGGCAGCCACCGCGAAGCGAGCAGCGGCTGCGTCACCGCGATGGCGTTGCTGCCGCTTAGCGAGGCGGGGCATCAGCTGTGCGCGCAGGCGCATCAGCGTCTGCGGCGTGATGCCCGGGTGCTCTCGGCCTGGAATGGCGAAAAGTTCCCGGTATCAGACGGCTGGGAAGCTACCCTTAATAATGACGACTGGCAGGAGCTTGCGGGGTTTGCCTTTGCGCATCGGCCGTTTGCGACCTCCGTTGCCGCGTTAACCCGCTTGCTGTTAAACGTGGACATGCCGCTCCCGCTTTTGCGCAGTAAATTGGCGGGGGAGGCGGATAACGCCGGGCGAAAATCCTTGCTGGCGAACCTGCGCAAAGAAACAGCACAAGCGCTTGAAAGTCTTGATGAAACGCGCTGCCAGCAGTTGAAAGACGACATTTTGCAATGGCAATTTTTTCAATGACTTCATCAGTAAAGTGGCATGGTCATTACCCCACAGAGGCGTAGAATCCTGCTCATCACTTAAGGAGATCGCCATGAAACACGACCATTTTGTTGTTCAAAGCCCTGACAAACCGGCTAAACAGTTACTTCTGCTGTTTCATGGTGTTGGCGATAACGCCGTCAATATGGGACAGATTGGCAGCTGGTTTGCGCCCGTTTTCCCGGATGCGCTGATTGTCAGCATCGGTGGCGTAGAGCCATGCGGCCCTGAAGGCCGCCAGTGGTTTTCGGTGCAGGGCGTGACGGAAGAGAACCGTCAGGTGCGCATTGATGCCATCATGCCGACCTTTATCGACGTCGTCCGCTACTGGCAGCAGCAGAGCGGCGTAGGAGCCGATGCGACCGCGCTGATTGGCTTCTCGCAGGGGGCAATTATGTCGCTGGAGAGCGTAAAGGTGCAGCCGGGGCTGGCTTCACGGGTGATCGCATTTAACGGCCGTTTTGCGACGTTACCGACAAGTGCTACCACGCAGACGACGATCCACTTAATACACGGCGGTGAAGACCGGGTGATTGAGCTCTCGCATGCGGTTGCCGCCCAGGAAGCGCTGATTCGTGAAGGTGGCGATGTCACGCTGGATATCGTTGACGATCTGGGGCACGCGATTGACGACCGCAGCATGCAGTTTGCGCTCGATCGTTTGCGTTATACCGTGCCGAAGCACTACTTCGACGAAGCGCTCAGCGGCGGTAAGCCGAATGAAGATGATATTGTAGAGTTTATGTGAGGATTCCCCTCACCCCGGCCCTCTCCCCACAGGGGCGAGGGAGAAAGACTGCACCGACCGGTTCCCTCTCCCCTGTGGGGAGAGGGTTAGGGTGAGGGGGTTAACAATTACTTCTTCTGGTCCTTTTTCGGCCAGTCGTCTTCATCGTCCCACTTGTCGTTAAAATCACGATGTGGCGGAAGATCCGGTTTGTTGGCGAGAAACTTCTTATGGTCAACGCGCTTCAGATCTTTAATCACGTTCAGCAGCACGCCTACCAGAAACACCAACACCAGAATCCACCAGTACTTTGAAAGCCAGTCCATTCGCTAATCCTCTAAGCAGTCGTCAGGCGACGAGCTGCTCCATAATACGTTGATACATACGGGCCAGCAGTTGTAAATCAGCCGCGTTGACACATTCATTGATTTTGTGAATGGTCGCGTTTACTGGACCCAGTTCGACAACCTGTGCACCCATACGGGCGATAAAGCGTCCGTCAGAGGTGCCGCCGGTCGTCAGCAGCTGTGGCTTAATTTCATTATAGTGTGCGATGGCGTTCACTACCGCATCCACCAGTTTGCCGCGCTGCGTCAGGAACGGCTGGCCGGAAAGCCACCACTCCACGGTGTAGCGAAGTTGATATTTTTCCAGCAGGGCGATAACGCGCGCCTTGATCATCTCATCGGTCAGTTCAGTGCTGAAGCGGAAGTTGAACTGGACGAAGTAATCCCCCGGTATCACGTTATTACTGCCGGTCCCGGCTTTGACGTTTGCTATCTGCATGCTGGTCGGCGGGAAGAACTCGTTGCCCTTATCCCACTCAATCGCCACCAGTTCGCTCAGCATCGGCGCGGCGCGGTGCACCGGGTTGTCGGCGAGATGCGGATACGCGACGTGCCCCTGAACGCCGTGAATCGTCAGGTTACAGGTCAGCGAGCCACGGCGCCCGTTTTTGACGACGTCACCCACCACTTCGGTACTGGAAGGCTCCCCCACCAGGCAGTAGTCCAGACGTTCGTTACGCGCCATCAGCGCGTCAACGACCTTCACGGTACCGTTATGCGCGCTGGCTTCTTCGTCGGAGGTGATCAGAAACGCGAGACGATTTTTGTGGTTCGGATGCTGTGCCACAAAGCGTTCTGCGGCCACGACCATGGCCGCCAGTGAGCCTTTCATGTCTGCCGCACCGCGGCCAAACAGCATACCGTCGCGGATGGTGGGTTCGAACGGTGGATTGATCCAGCGGTCTGCGTCACCCGCGGGAACCACATCCGTATGTCCGGCAAACGCCAGCGTTTCCCCCTGACCGCGCCAGGCCCAGAAGTTCTGCGTATCGCCAAAATCCATGCGCTCAACGGTAAAACCGATGGCACGCAGACGCTCAATCATTAATGCCTGACAACCTGCATCGTCCGGGCTAAGGGAAGGACGGCGGATAAGCTGCTGAGTCAGCTCAATGACCGGGCATGACATAGACTACACCTCAACGAAAAAAGTCAGAATAAAGGGTTTCACTGAAACCCAGCAGCATAGGCTGACCTGGCTTGCAGAGCAATGGGCGTTTGATCATTGCTGGCATTTCAAGCATCAATTTTGCCGCCTTGTCCGCATCGGTGATACCGGCGCGGACGGATTCATCCAGCTTACGCCAGGTGGTACCCCGGGTATTGAGCAGCGCTTCCCAGCCCAGTTCGCCAATCGCGGTATGCAGAAATTCTGCATCCAGACCGTCGGCACGGTAATCGTGAAAGCGGTACTCCACGTTGTTTGCTTCAAGCCAGCGGCGCGCTTTTTTGATGGTGTCGCAATTTTTAATACCGTACATCACAACCATGGTGAATCCTTTTGTTCTTATGTAGAAAGAATGTTCAATAAATTCGAAGATATATCCTTAAGTGGAATATAACACATTCAGGAATTCTCTTGATTTACAATTCTCCTTAATTCAACTCACACCTGTAAGCTGAATATTCTTTCATCATTTAAGCATAGATGTCTATCAGGTTTAAATCTCTAATAAAGTCAGTGGTTAAATATCTTCTCGCCTGCTCGTATGGTTATTTCAAAATATTGCTGGCGGTCACACAAAATTTAAGGGCGTACGTTCATATTTATCATAAATCCACCGGTGATAGCGGGGTATAATCACTGCAATTGGTTAAATAGTCTTCACAATGATGATACGTTTCCGTAGAATGCGCATAATAATAAGAGAGGTTGTTATGATTGAACGTGAACTGGGGAACTGGAAAGATTTTATCGAAGGCATGCTTCGTAAATGACATTCAGTAAGAATTGCAAGCGCACTTAAATAAGTAAAATAACCATAGTGTGAATGAATCACACAATAAAAAGGCGGCTACGAAAGCCGCCTTTTTATTTCATTGGTTACTCCGGCTTTTCCTTCAGCGGGAAGCGACGTCGCACCAGCACAAAGAACAGCGGCACGAAATAAATAGCCAGAATCGTGGCTGAAATCATCCCCCCCATCACCCCGGTACCGACCGCATGCTGGCTGCTGGAACCGGCGCCTGAACTGGTCGCCATCGGCAGCACCCCGAAGACAAACGCCAGAGAGGTCATCAGAATCGGGCGTAAGCGCTGGCGGCAAGCGTACAGCGTTGCGGCTAGCAGGTCCTGGCCTTTCGCATTCATCTCATTGGCAAATTCCACGATCAGAATGGCGTTTTTGGCCGACAGGCCAATAACGGTCAGCAGCCCCACCTGGAAGTAAACATCGTTCTCCAGGCCGCGCATCCAGGTTGCCAGCAGCGCACCGATGACGCCCAACGGCACTACCAGCATCACCGAGAACGGTACTGACCAGCTCTCATACAGCGCGGCAAGGCAGAGGAAGACCACCAGCAGCGACAGGGCGTACAGCGCAGGGGCCTGTGCACCGGAGAGCCGCTCCTGATAGGACATCGCCGTCCACTCCAGGCCAAACCCGGTTGGCAACTGCTGCACCAGTTTTTCCATAATATCCATCGCGGTACCGGTACTGACGCCCGGCGCGGCTTCACCTACGATCTCCAGCGCCGAGTAGCCGTTATAGCGTTCCAGGCGCGGTGAGCCGGTTTCCCAACGCGACGTGGCGAAGGCGGAGAACGGCACCATGCCCCCTGCGTTATTACGCACATACCAGCGGTTAATATCGTCCGGCAGCATACGGTATTTGGCGGCAGACTGAACGTAGACCTTTTTCACGCGGCCGCGATCCATAAAGTCGTTGACGTAGCTTGAGCCCCAGGCCGTTTGCAGCGTGTCGTTGATGTCATCAATGGATACGCCGAGCGCCTGCGCTTTACGCTGGTCGATATCGACCTGGAGCTGCGGGCTGTCATCCAGGCCGTTGTGACGCACGCGGGTCAGCTGTGGATCCTTGCCGGCCAGATCGAGCAATTTATCGCGCGCAGCCATTAACGCGTCATGTCCGGCTCCCGCGTGATCCTGCAGTTCCATATCAAACCCGGCGGAACTCCCCAGACCGCTGATGGCCGGAGGGCTGCTGGCAAATACGCGCGCTTCTTTGATATGGCTGAAGGCTTTCGTTGCGCGTTCAATAATGGCAAACGAGGAGCCTGTGTCGCTGTCGCGCTGATCCCAGTCTTTCAGGCGCACGAACATGCGTGCGACGTTCTGCCCGTTCCCGCCCGGGCCTGAGCCGACGGTGGAGAAGACGGAAACAACGTTATCTTTCTCTTTGGTGTGGAAATAGTTCTCAACCTTCTGCACCACCTTCAACGTTTGCTGCTGCGTAGAGCCGCTCGGCAGCTGAACGGAGGTGATAAACATGCCGCGATCTTCCAGCGGCAGGAAGGAGGTTGGCAGACGCAGGAACAGGAAGACCATTCCGCCTAACAGCAGGACATAAATCCCCATCCAACGCGCGCTGCGATGCAGGATCTTACCCACGCCCGCCTCATAGCGCGCCGCGTTGCGGTTGAACATGCGGTTAAACCAGCCGAAAAAGCCTTTTTGCCCGTGTTGCTCGCCTTTATGTAACGGCTTGAGGAGGGTGGCGCAGAGGGCAGGGGTGAGGATCATCGCCACCAGCACCGAGAGCACCATCGCGGAGACAATCGTGATGGAAAACTGGCGGTAGATCGCACCGGTGGTGCCGCCAAAGAACGCCATCGGGATAAACACCGCTGAGAGCACCATTGCAATACCGACCAGCGCGCCCTGAATTTGCCCCATCGATTTTCGCGTGGCTTCGCGCGGCGAGAGTCCTTCTTCGCTCATAATGCGTTCGACGTTTTCCACCACCACGATGGCGTCATCCACCAGCAGACCAATCGCCAACACCATCGCGAACATGGTTAACGTATTGATACTGTAGCCAAAGGCATACAGCACGGCGAAGGTGCCGAGTAGCACCACCGGAACGGCAATGGTGGGAATAAGCGTGGCGCGGAAGTTTTGCAGGAACAGGTACATGACCAGGAACACCAGCCCGATCGCTTCCAGCAGGGTTTTCACCACGTCTTCAATAGAGGCTTTAACGAAGGAGGTGGTTTCGTAGGCGACTTTGTATTCCAGCCCGTGCGGGAAATAGTGCGACAGTTCGTCCAGTCGATCTAATACCAGCTGCGCGGTAGCCATTTCGTTCGCACCGGAAGCCAGTTTGACCCCTAAACCGGATGCCTGGTTGCCGTTAAAGCGGCTCAGGTAGTCATACTTTTCCGCGCCCATTTCCACGGTCGCGACATCGCCCAGCCGCACTTCAGAGCCGTCCTGATTGACCCGCAGGGTGATATTACGGAACTGATCGGGCGTCTGAAGCAGCGACTGAGAGTTAATGGTCGCGTTCAGCGCCTGGTTATCGACAGAGGGTGTACCGCCCAGCTGACCGACGGCGATCTGGGCGTTCTGCGATTCGATGGCGTCAGTCACGTCCTTGGCCGTCATCTGCACGCTGTTCAGCTTGTTGGGATCCAGCCAGATGCGCATGGAATACTGCGAGCCGTAGGCGTCGATGTCCCCCACGCCGTTAATACGGCTGAGCGGATCCTGGATATTACTCGCCACGTAGTCAGCGATATCCTGCTTATCCATCGAACCATCGGTGGAGACAAACGCGATGGTCAAAATATTGGTGTCACCGGTTTTACGTACGGTCACGCCCTGGTTCTGTACCGCCTGCGGTAGCTTACGCAGGGCCGACTGCAGCTGGTTTTGCACCTGCTGCACCGCTTCGTCCGGGTCGGTACCCGCCGTAAAGCTTAGTGTCACCGTGGCCTGACCGGTGGCGCTGCTCTGTGAGGACATGTACATCAGGTTATCGAGACCCGTCATGTTCTGCTCGATCACTTGGGTGACGGTATTTTCCAGCGTCTGGGCTGATGCGCCCGGATAGTTTGCCGTGACGCGCACGTTTGGCGGCGCCAGATCGGGGTATTGCTCAACAGGAAGTGAAGTAATTGCCAGAACACCCGTCAGACATAACAGAATGGCAAGTACCCAGGCAAAAATGGGGCGATCGATGAAGAAATTCGCCATGAAAGTGTGACCTCGTTTTGCTGCACGTCATTATTGTTTATTGCCCGCATAACTTTAGCGGTTAGGCCCAGGCCAAACGTGGAGAAATAAAGGAGATAATGTAAATTATCATGCGCTTTTCCCTGCGCGTTCCCCTTTACCGTTATTTACCCGCCAGCGCTGCGGGCGTGCGGAAGGTGACGGTGACCTCCGTTCCGCCGTTTTTTGGCTGCGAAAAGCGCAGCGTTCCACCCAGCCGTTCAGCACGTTCGCGCATGATGTTCAGCCCGTAATGGCCCGGCGGTTCGTTCGCCTCGCCAATGCCAATTCCGTTATCGCGTACAGCCACGCAGTGCGTACCGTCAGCGGCGGTAATGCAGCTGACGATGATCTCGCTCGCGTCGGCATGTTTGATGGCGTTCAGCACCGCTTCACGCACAATCTGCAGCAAATGCACCTGTTTTTGCGCATCCAGGGCCAGGGATGAGAGTCGACAATCGAGAACCAGCTTCGCCTTCGTCTGGGTTTGCAATCCCTCGAGAGACTCCTGCAGCGCGGCGGGCAGGTTTGCGTGGTTGAGCGTCAGGCGGAAGGTGGTGAGCAGTTCACGCAGCTGGTGCCAGGCGTTGTTAAGCTCGCGCGAGAAGTCCGTGATGATGGTCTGCGCCTGCGCATTCTCTTCCGGGACGGCGCGTTTAAGCAGGGCAAGCTGAATGCGCAGATAGGACAACACCTGCGCCAGCGAATCGTGCAGCTCGCGGGCGATGGTGGCGCGCTCCTCCATCAGCAGCAGCTGCTGATAGTGTTTTTGCGCCTGGTTGAAGTAAAGCCCGCGCCCCAGCATCGTCGCCACGCTCTTCATCAGCGGGAGTGACACGCCCCCGGTCTCGCTCTGCCAGCGCAGTTCGCCATACAGGGTGTCTTGCATCAGAACTGGCAAACTGTGCAGTTCCGCGCCTTCGGCTTCGCTGCCTTCGAACAGTTGCCAGTCGTCGCTGGTCCGCAGCGCCAGATAATTTATCTGCGTGTACTCATGCACGATCTGCAAAATATGCCTGAAACAATGGCTGTCGATCTGTCCGGTATTCAGCGCCTGAGAACATTTGAACAGCATTTCGAGCTGCTGGTGCGCCTCGTTCAGGTGCTGCGTCTTTTCCGCCACGGATTGCTCCAGCGAGCGATAAAGCGAATGCAGTTCCGCTGACATATGGTTAAACGCGCGGGAAAGCTGGCCCAGCTCGTTGGGCAGGGCTATATCCGGTGCGGGCGTATCAAATTGTCCCTGTTCGATACGCTCGCTGGCCGCGACCAGATTGTTCAGCGGCAGTACCACCTGACGGCGGATCCGCCGCAGCGTCGCCAGCGCCAGCAGCAGAATGCTCAGTCCGCCCGCCAGCGACATCAGGATCGCCAGCTGAATTTTATGTTCGGTATAGTGCTGAAGCGCCAGCACAAAGGCATCAATACGGCCGACGAAATCCTCAATGTGGGCCTGATACCATGCGGTGTCGCCGCTGGCGATGCGCTGGTTCATCTCTTGCCAGGCAAGATGCAGCTGGTGGTAGCGCTGTTTAACATCGTCCGGCACATACCAGCGGTTCAGCGTCTGCAGCGCAGGGGCGCTCAGCGTCTGCTGCCAGGCTTCACGGTGTTCCATCAGTGACGGGCTGGCGCGCTGCATCTCGTAGCCCAGGCGGTAGCTCTGCATACGCAGCGAGCCCGCGATGTTGATCGCCTCCGCGTCTCGCTGGCTGCTGGCGAGGGTCATCAGCGCGATGGCGCTGGTCATAACGGATAACACAATCATCGAAAAGAAAGCCCGAGCCAGGCTCCCGGAAACAGGGCGTTTAACGGTCACAAATCAGCTTCCTGAATAAATTGATCTGCCACAGGTTCACTGGAGATAGTTCGGCTTTCTGGGCATTTGAACATTGCCTGAACACGTCACCGTGGCTAAATACAGTACATATAGAAAGAATAAGGTTATTGAACCAAAAACAGGTGTCGTTATGAATCGTTTTATTATGGCCAACAGCCAGCAATGCATAGGGTGTCGTGCCTGTGAGGTCGCGTGTGTGATGGCGCACAATGATGAACAGCATGTTCTGAGCGAGCGCCATTTTCATCCCCGTATTACGGTCCTCAAATCAGAGGGGAAGAACAGTCCCGTTACCTGCCACCACTGCGAAAATGCCCCCTGTGCGCACAGCTGCCCGAACGGGGCTATCAGCAAGCACAGCGACAGCGTACAGGTGAATCAACACAAATGCATTGGTTGCAAAGCCTGCGTGGTAGCCTGCCCGTTCGGCACGATGGACATCATCGTTACGCCGCTGGATAACGCGAGCGTGAAGGCGTCGGCGCACAAATGCGATCTCTGCCTGGCGCGGTCTCAGGGGCCTGCCTGTATTGAAAACTGCCCCGCTAACGTGCTCACGCTTGCCACTCCCGCCGTGCTGGATAATCTGTCGAAAGCGCGGCGCACGCGCACCGCGCGACTGGAAGCGCAGCCGTGGCACGGCGAGGCGGTGCAGCAGGCTCAGCCGCAAACCAAACTACAGCAGTTGCACAATACTCCTCCACGGGGCGAGCCGGACAAGCTGCCGGCGCAAGAACGCGCCTGCCATTTCAACGAAATCTATCTGCCGTTTCGGGCTGAACAGGCCAGACGTGAGGCGTCCCGCTGCCTGACCTGCGGAGAGCACAGCATCTGCGAGTGGATCTGCCCGCTGCACAACCACATTCCGCAGTGGATTGCGCGCGTCAACGCGGGGGATATCACCGGTGCGGCAGAACTCTCCCATCAAACCAACTGTTTACCGGAAATTACTGGCCGCGTTTGCCCGCAGGACCGCTTATGCGAAGGTGCCTGCACGCTGCGCGATGAGTCGGGTTCCGTGACAATTGGTAATATCGAGCGCTACATCTCAGACCAGGCGCTGGCGATGGGCTGGACGCCGGACATGAGCGACGTCCTCCCGGTGGGCAAGCGGGTGGCCATTATCGGCGCAGGCCCGGCAGGTCTGGCGTGCGCCGACGTGCTGGTGCGCAGCGGCGTGAGCGTGACGGTGTATGACCGCCATCCGGAAATCGGCGGACTGCTGACGTTTGGCATTCCCGCCTTCAAGCTGGATAAATCCCTGCTCGCGCGGCGCAGAGAGATATTTACCGCGATGGGGATCCGGTTCGAACTCAACTGCGAAGTGGGACGCGATGTCTCTCTGACGCAGCTGCAGCGTGATTATGATGCCCTGTTTATTGGCGTAGGCACCTACCGCTCCATGAAGGCCGGCATCCCTCATGAAGATGCGCCGGGTGTCTATGACGCGCTGCCGTTCCTGGTGGCGAACACCCGCCACGTGATGGGGCTTGAACCGACCGCCTCGGAGCCGTTTATCGACACGCAGGGGCTGAATGTGGTGGTACTCGGCGGAGGGGATACGGCGATGGATTGCGTACGAACCGCGCTGCGGCAGGGGGCCGCCAAAGTGACCTGTGCCTATCGCCGGGACGAGGCCAACATGCCGGGGTCAAAGAAAGAGGTGAAGAACGCGAAAGAGGAGGGGGCGGCGTTTGAATTTAACGTCCAGCCCGTCGAGCTGACGCTTGCTTCGGACGGGAAGGTCAACGGTATCCGGATGCTGCGCACCGAACTGGGTGAACCGGATGCGCAGGGTCGTCGTCGTCCCGTTCCGGTTGCAGGCAGTGAGTTCGTCCTGCCTGCCGATGCGGTGATCATGGCGTTTGGCTTTAACCCGCACGCGATGCCCTGGCTGCAGGCCCAGGGCGTGGAAACGGATGACTGGGGGCGCATCATTGCCTCTGTCGAAGGACGCTATCGGTACCAGACCAGCAACCCGCAAATTTTTGCCGGAGGTGACGCTGTGCGCGGTGCCGATTTAGTGGTCACTGCGATGGCTGAGGGGCGCCATGCGGCGCAGGGAATTCTCGACTGGCTTGAGATAACAGCGCCAAAGGCGCACTAAATCCGACCGGCGACAAAGTGCGCTCCACGGCGTAGTATATCTGCACTCATTATGTCGTGGAGCCCGTATGACCCTCAAAATTGACGTTATTAAAGACAAAATCCTGTCCGAAAATTACTTTGTCCTGCGTAACATCACCTATGATTTAACGCGTAAGAATGGTGAAGTGATCCGCCACAAGCGCGAGGTCTACGACCGTGGCAATGGCGCCACCATTTTGCTCTACAACCGTGAAAAACAGAGCGTGGTATTGATTCGCCAGTTCCGCGTGGCGACATGGGTGAATGGCAATCCTGACGGACGATTAATTGAAACCTGCGCGGGCCTGCTTGACGATGATGAGCCTGAAGTGTGTATCCGCAAAGAGGCCGTTGAAGAAACGGGCTTCGAAGTGGGTGAGGTGAAAAAGGTGTTTGAACTGTTCATGTCGCCGGGCGGCGTGACGGAAATTGTCCACTTCTTCATTGCGGAATACAACGATGCGCAGCGCATTCACCGGGGCGGTGGCGTTGAGGACGAGGATATTGAGGTGCTGGAAATGCCGTTTTCTCAGGCACTCGCAATGGTGAGAAGCGGAGAGATCAGGGACGGTAAGGCTGTAATATTGTTGCAGTACCTACAAACGAGCGGGATCATGAGCCCCTCTTTCGAACGGTAATAGATTACATTTCAGATAAATCTATCCGATAAATCCGATTGAGCAAGCCCGGTTCGGACACGAAGATACTGCCCAGTTTGACGTTTTCGTTTCCGGGATT
Source organism: Enterobacter quasimori (assembly GCF_018597345.1). Taxonomy (NCBI): domain Bacteria; kingdom Pseudomonadati; phylum Pseudomonadota; class Gammaproteobacteria; order Enterobacterales; family Enterobacteriaceae; genus Enterobacter; species Enterobacter quasimori. The sequence continues at coordinate 161,613 of NZ_JAHEVU010000002.1, forward strand.
GTGCCATCCATGCGCTACTGCGTTTTTATTCTCTTCCTGTTTTGCGTGCTACCCGCGCCATTGGTGTGGGCTGCTCCCGCCCAGCAGTCCTTCTCTGACTGGCAGGTCACCTGCAATAACCAGAATTTTTGCGTTGCGCGCAATACCGGTGAGCATCGCGGTCTGGTCATGACGCTCAGCCGCAGCGCGGGCGCGAAAACGGACGCCACGCTGCGGATCGATCTTGGTGGGCTTTCTGCCCCCGCCGTGAAAGAGCCTGATATCGCGCCGCGACTGCTGCTGGATGACGTACCGCTTAAGCTGTCGCCTCAGCACTGGCAATTAACGCCCTGGCATCTAAAGACTGACGATGCCGCCACCATCACCGCTTTTTTGAAAAACATTCAGGAAGGGCACGCTCTGACGTTGCAGGGTGGTAAACAGGTCATCTCACTGGATGGCCTGAAAGCGGCACTGCTGTTTATCGACGCCCAGCAAAAACGCGTCGGCAGCAAAACAGCCTGGATAAAAAAAGGGAACAGTCCGCCGCTGAGCGTACCGCCCGCTCCCGCATTAAAAGAGGTCGCGGTCGTCAACCCGACACCGACGCCGCTGACCCATGAAGAGTTGAACGACCTGCTGGATTATGGCACCTGGCGGATGAATAACAGTCAATGCTCGCTTGACCCGAACCGCCGTGAAGTCCGCGTTACCGCGTTAACCGATGACAAAGCGCTGCTGATTGTCAGCTGTGAAGCAGGGGCGTACAACACCGTCGATTTGGCGTGGCAAGTTTCGCGCAAAAAGCCGTTTGCAGCCCGTAGCATCAGGCTGCGTCTGCCGTTTACCCCGTCAAGCGACAGCAGTGAGATGGAGCTGATGAATGCCAGCTTTGATGAGAAGACGCGCGAGCTGACAACGCTCGCGCTGGGACGCGGTATAGGCGATTGCGGGATCCAGACGCGCTGGCGTTTTGACGGCCAGCGTTTCCGCCTGGTGCGCTACGCCGAGGAGCCCAGCTGCGATAACTGGAACGGGCCAGACGCCTGGCCCACGCTGTGGATTACGCGGTAGCTTTTCTGCCGGGTGGCGGCTTCGCCTTACCCGGCCTACGACACTTCGAACCGTAGGCCCGGTAAGCGCAGCGCCACCGGGCACGCAGGCCGCACTAGATCACGCTCAGCGCCTTCTCCACCACGTTCTCAACGGTAAAGCCGAAGTACGGGAACAGCTTATCGGCAGGGGCGGATTCACCGTAGCCCCGCATGCCCACAATCGCCCCTTTGAGCCCGACATACTTGTACCAGTAGTCGGCGATACCAGCCTCCACCGCCACGCGTGCCGCGACGTTAGAGGGCAGCACCGACTCCCGGTACGCCTCTTCCTGAGCGTCAAAAATATCCGTAGAAGGCAGGGACACCACGCGCACCGCGTGGCCTTCAGCGGTCAGTTTTTCTGCCGCTTTCACCGTGATTTCCACCTCGGAACCGGTCGCAATCAGGATCACGTCCGGCTTGCCGCCGCTGTCTTTCAGGATGTAGCCGCCGCGGGCGATGTTTTTCACCTGTTCCGGCGTGCGCTCAATCTGCGCCAGATTCTGGCGTGACAGAATCAGTGCCGTTGGGCCATTGTGGCGTTCTACCGCCAGCTTCCAGCCTACCGCCGCTTCGACCTGATCGCATGGACGCCAGGTGCTGAAGTTAGGCGTCAGGCGCAGGCTTGCCAGTTGTTCAACCGCCTGGTGCGTGGGGCCGTCTTCTCCCAGACCGATGGAGTCGTGGGTATAGACCATAATCTGCCGCGCCTTCATCAGCGCTGCCATGCGCGCCGCGTTACGGGCGTACTCGACGAACATCAGGAAGGTGGCGGTGTACGGCACAAACCCACCGTGATGGGCGATGCCGTTGGCAATGGCGGTCATCCCGAACTCGCGCACGCCGTAGTGGATATAGTTCCCGGCAATGTCCTCTTTCAGCGATTTCGAGCCGGACCAGATCGTCAGGTTGCTTGGCGCCAGGTCCGCCGAGCCACCGAGCAGTTCGGGCAGAATAGGGCCGATTGCGTTCAGGGTATTTTGCGACGCCTTGCGGGTGGCGATTTTCGCCGGGTTGGACTGCAGGTTTTCAATCAGCGCCTGGGTTTTATCGTCCCAGTCCTCCGGCAGACCGCCGCTCATGCGGCGGGAAAACTCTGCCGCCAGTTCAGGGTGCGCTTTTTTATAAGCGGCAAACTTCTCGTTCCAGGCGTGCTGGGCTTTCTCGCCGTCTTCACGGGCATCCCAGGCTCTGTAGATCTCTTTCGGGATCTCAAACGGCGGGTATTTCCAGCCCAGCTTCTGCCGGGTCAGCGCCACTTCCTCCTCGCCCAGCGCAGCGCCGTGCGCCTCCTCTTTGCCCGCCTTGTTCGGCGAGCCGAAGCCGATGACCGTGCGGCAGATAATCAGGGACGGTTTGTCCTTCACGCTCTGTGCTTCCTGAATCGCTTTTTTCACCGCCTCAGGATCGTGGCCGTCGATCTCATGCACCACGTGCCAGTGGTAGGCCTCGAAGCGTTTTGCCGTGTCGTCGGTAAACCAGCCTTCGGTTTCCCCGTCGATGGAGATGCCGTTGTGATCGTAAAAACCGATCAGCTTGCCGAGCCCCAGCGTGCCCGCCAGGGAGCAGACCTCGTGGGAGATCCCCTCCATCAGGCAGCCGTCACCCATAAACACGTAGGTGTAGTGGTCAACAATCTCGTGATCCGGCTGGTTAAACTGTGCCGCCAGCGTACGCTCGGCAATCGCCAGCCCGACCGCATTGGCCAACCCCTGACCGAGCGGCCCGGTGGTGGTCTCCACGCCCGGCGTATAGCCAATCTCCGGGTGCCCCGGCGTTTTGGAGTGCAGCTGGCGGAAGTTTTTCAGCTCCTCAAGCGGCAGATCGTAGCCGGAAAGGTGCAGCAGGCTGTAGAGCAGCATTGAGGCGTGACCGTTGGAGAGAATAAAGCGGTCGCGATCGTACCAGGTGGGGTCATTCGGGTTGTGCTTCAGGAAGTCGTTCCACAGCACTTCGGCAATATCGGCCATGCCCATCGGTGCGCCGGGGTGGCCGGAATTGGCTTTCTGCACGGCATCCATGCTGAGGGCGCGAATGGCATTGGCGAGCTCTTTACGGGACATAGTTCACTCCGTGGCAAGGTTAAAGTTTGGCGGCAAGAAGATCTTCGAGTTTGCGCTGGTCGACGGCGAACAGGCGGATGCCTTCCGCCAGTTTATCGACGGCCATCGCGTCCTGGTTGTGCTCCCAGCGGAACTCCGCTTCGGTCATGGCTTTCGGTTTTGGCAGAACGGTGGAGGTGGGCACCAGCTTACGGATCACCGTCTCTTCTTTGTCCTGTAGTTCCTGGAGCAGGTTAGGGGAGATGGTGAGACGGTCGCAGCCTGCCAGGGCGAGGATCTGCTCGGTACGGCGGAAGCTGGCCCCCATCACGATGGTTTCGTAGCGGTGCTGTTTATAATAGTCGTAGATATTACGCACCGATTTCACGCCCGGATCCTCATCCACCACGTACGGATCCATCGGCTGTTTTGCCTGATACCAGTCGTAGATGCGCCCGACAAACGGCGAGACGAGGAACACGCCCGCTTCGGCACAGGCCCGCGCCTGGGCAAAGGAGAACAGCAGCGTCAGGTTACAGTGAATGCCCTCTTTTTCCAGTACCTCTGCCGCGCGGATGCCTTCCCAGGTGGAGGCGAGTTTGATCAGAATGCGTGATTTATCGATCCCCTGCTCCTGGTAGAGTTCCACCAGGCGGCGGGCTTTGTTAATGCTTTTTTCTTTATCGAACGAGAGGCGGGCGTCCACTTCGGTCGACACGCGCCCCGGAATGCTTTTCAGAATTTCTGCACCAAAATTAACTGCCAGCTTGTCGCTGGCTTCGGCGACCTGCTGTTCCTGCGTTTTCCCGCGCTGCTTACCGTAGGCAATGGCGTCATCAATCAGATGATTAAAATGGGTAAGCCCGGCTGCCTTGAGCAGCAGCGAAGGGTTGGTGGTCGCATCTTCCGGCTGATAGTGGCGAATCGACTCGATATCGCCGCTGTCTGCAACCACGGTGGTGAATTGTTTTATGCCGTCTAGCTGGTTCATAAATGATTACTCCTTGGAAATAAAAGCGTTAGCTGAGTGCGTTAGTTCACACTTCTGAGAAAATCATGATGGACTTAACAAAAAAGCATAGCAGACGGGGGAGGCATTGCTTTTGAGACGGGTAACATGGCTGTTATAAATTGATAACAATTTTTAATGTGTGATGGTGAGAGTTTGGCAGCCTTCAAAGTTTATGCGCTGTCCTGCGGCGATACTATCTGACCGATACGTAAAAGGAATAACAAGATGGACGATCAGTTAAAACAGAGTGCCCTTGATTTTCACGAGTTCCCCGTCCCCGGTAAAATCCAGGTTTCCCCAACCAAGCCGCTGGCAACCCAGCGCGATCTGGCGCTAGCCTACTCGCCGGGCGTCGCTGCGCCGTGTCTGGAGATCGAAAAAGATCCGCTGGCAGCCTACAAATACACCGCGCGCGGCAACCTTGTCGCCGTGATCTCTAACGGTACGGCGGTGCTGGGACTGGGCAACATTGGCGCGCTGGCCGGTAAGCCGGTGATGGAAGGGAAGGGCGTTCTGTTCAAGAAATTCGCCGGTATCGACGTGTTCGATATCGAGGTGGATGAACTCGATCCCGATAAATTCATCAACGTGGTGGCCGCGCTGGAGCCGACCTTCGGCGGGATTAACCTGGAAGACATCAAAGCGCCGGAATGTTTCTATATCGAGCAGAAGCTGCGCGAGCGTATGAACATTCCCGTGTTCCATGATGACCAGCACGGGACCGCGATTATCAGTACCGCCGCCATTCTGAACGGCCTGCGCGTGGTAGAAAAAAATCTCTCCGACGTGCGCATGGTGGTTTCTGGCGCAGGCGCGGCGGCGATTGCCTGTATGAACCTGCTGGTGGCGCTGGGTATGCAGAAACACAACATTGTGGTCTGCGACTCCAAGGGCGTTATCTATAAAGACCGCGAGCCGAACATGGTGGAAACCAAGGCGGCGTACGCGGTAGAAGACGACGGTAAACGCACGCTTGAGGACGTTATTGACGGCGCGGATATCTTCCTCGGCTGTTCCGGCCCGAAAGTGCTGACCCAGGAGATGGTGAAGAAGATGGCGCGTGCGCCAATGATCCTGGCCCTGGCGAACCCGGAACCGGAAATCCTGCCGCCGCTGGCGAAAGCGGTGCGTGAAGATGCCATTATCTGTACCGGCCGTTCGGACTACCCGAACCAGGTGAACAACGTGCTCTGCTTCCCGTTCATCTTCCGCGGCGCGCTGGACGTCGGCGCAACGGCGATCAACGAAGAGATGAAGCTTGCCGCCGTTCGCGCCATTGCGGAGCTGGCCCACGCCGAGCAGAGCGAAGTGGTTGCCTCAGCCTATGGCGATCAGGATCTGAGCTTTGGCCCGGACTACATTATTCCAAAACCGTTCGACCCGCGTCTGATTGTCAAAATTGCTCCCGCGGTGGCCAAAGCGGCGATGGACTCCGGCGTGGCGACGCGTCCGATTCAGGATTTCGACGCTTACGTCGATAAGCTCACCGAGTTTGTCTATAAAACCAACCTGTTCATGAAGCCGATCTTCTCCCAGGCGCGCGCCGACGCGAAGCGCGTGGTGCTGGCGGAAGGGGAAGAGGCGCGCGTGCTGCACGCCACCCAGGAGCTGATCACCTTAGGCCTGGCGAAGCCGATCCTGATTGGTCGTCCGAGCGTGATTGAGATGCGTATCCAGAAGCTGGGCCTGCAGATTAAGCCGGGCGTCGACTTCGAGATCGTTAACAACGAATCCGATCCGCGCTTCAAAGAGTACTGGAGCGAATACTACGCGATCATGAAACGGCGGGGGATCACCCAGGAGCAGGCGCAGAAAGCCGTCATCAGCAACACGACGGTGATCGGCGCGATCATGGTGCATCGCGGCGAGGCGGATGCGCTGATCTGCGGCACCATCGGCGATTACCACGAGCACTTTAGCGTGGTGCAGGAGATCTTCGGCTATCGCGACGGCGTCCATACCGCCGGGGCGATGAACGCGCTGCTGCTGCCGAGCGGCAACACCTTTATTGCCGATACCTACGTTAACGACGATCCGACCCCGGACGAGCTGGCGGAGATCACCGTGATGGCCGCCGAGACCGTGCGTCGCTTTGGTATCGAGCCGAAGGTGGCGCTGCTGTCGCACTCGAACTTTGGTTCGTCTAAATCCGCGGCGGCCTGCAAAATGCGTCAGACGCTGGCGCTGGTGCGCGAGCGCGCGCCGGAGCTGATGATTGACGGGGAAATGCACGGCGATGCGGCGCTGGTGGAGAGCATCCGTAACGAACGCATGCCGGACAGTCCGCTGAAGGGATCGGCCAACATCCTGATTATGCCGAACGTGGAGGCAGCGCGTATCAGCTATAACCTGCTGCGCGTCTCCAGCTCTGAAGGGGTGACCGTAGGACCGGTACTGATGGGCGTGGCAAAACCGGTGCACGTGTTAACGCCGATTGCCTCCGTGCGCCGTATCGTGAACATGGTGGCGCTGGCGGTAGTTGAGGCGCAGACGCAGCCGCTGTAAACCCCTCACCCTAACCCTCTCCCCATAGGGGAGAGGGAACTGCACCGAGCCGTCTTTCACCCTCTCCCCTATGGGGAGAGGGCCGGGGTGAGGGGAGTTACACCCAATCCCGCACCTGAATAAACTCTTTTAAGGCAGCCTCCGGGCTGCCTTCTTTTGGCTCGTAGCTGTATTCCCAGCGCACCAGCGGCGGCATCGACATTAAAATCGACTCCGTGCGCCCGCCGGTCTGCAGGCCGAACAGCGTCCCGCGATCCCATACCAGGTTGAACTCCACGTAGCGCCCGCGGCGGTAAAGCTGGAACTCACGCTCGCGCACGCCGTAGTCGGTATTTTTACGGCGTTCGACGATGGGCAGATAGGCGTCGGTATAGCCTTCACCTACCGCGCGCATAAAGCTGAACGCGGTATCAAAATCCGGCGTGTTGAGATCGTCAAAGAAAAGCCCGCCGATGCCGCGCTGTTCGTCGCGGTGCTTCAGGTAAAAGTAGTCATCACACCACTTTTTAAATTTCGGGTAGACGTCTTCGCCAAACGGCAGACAGAGATCGCGCGCGGTAGTGTGCCAGTGCACGGCATCCTCTTCGAAGCCGTAGTAGGGCGTTAAATCGAAACCGCCGCCAAACCACCAGACCGGATCGGCCCCCGGTTTTTCGGCAATGAAAAAGCGCACGTTGGCGTGGCTGGTCGGCACAAACGGGTTGTGCGGATGCACTACCAGCGAGACGCCCATCGCTTCGAAGCTGCGGCCCGCCAGCTCGGGACGGTGCGCCGTCGCAGACGCGGGCATCGCGTCGCCGTGAACGTGAGAAAAATTGACGCCCGCCTGTTCGAAGATGCCGCCGTTACGCAGCACCCGGCTGCGCCCGCCGCCGCCGGCTTCGCGCTGCCAGTTATCCTCCTGAAATTCACCGCCGTCTACGGCGGCCAGTTTCCGGCAAATATCATCCTGCAGCTGCAGCAGGAATTTTTTGACCAGCTGTGCATTGGGTTTCATCAACGTTTCCTGGAGTGCGCTTTTTGGTTATCGAACCAGTTGAAGTAGCTGATAATGCCGGAGGCGATAGCGTTGGCGATCTTCTGGCGAAACGCCGCGGTGCCGAGGAGTCGCTCCTCTTCCGGGTTGGTAATAAAGGACGTTTCCACCAGCACCGACGGAATCGACGGCGATTTCAGCACCACAAACGCCGCCTGCTCGGTGCCTTTACTGTGCAGACGATGCACCGGCTTAATCTTCTTCAGGATATGCGAGCCGAGCGTCAGGCTGTTTTTGATGGTGTCCGTCTGCACGAGGTCGAACAGCACCTGCTGCAACAGATGGTCTTTATCGGTGGCTTTCTTACCGGCGACCTCATCCGCCCGGTTTTCGCGATCGGAAAGGTATTTTGCCATGGCGCTACTGGCGCCGCGGTTGGAGAGCGCAAACACCGATGCGCCTGCTGCCGAAGGGTTGGTAAAGCCGTCGGCGTGGATCGACATAAACAGATCCGCTCCGTGCTGGTGGGCGATCTCCACGCGGTCGTACAGCGGAATGAAGGTGTCGCCGGAACGCGTCAGGCGGGCGTCAATACCGTTGCTGCGTAAAATCGATCGCACATTTTTTGCAATCGCCAGCACGACGTGTTTTTCTTTCGACCCGTTTTTGCCGATGGCGCCGGTATCAATGCCGCCGTGGCCCGGGTCGAGCATTACCAGACGCTTCGCGCCCGGCTTTTTGGTTTTCGGTTTACTGTGCCCGTTGCTGGTTTTAAGCGTGCTCTCGTCTTTTGCCTGAGCCTGCTTAGCGATGCCCGTTAACGTTAAGGCCGCCAGCCCCGCTTTGAGAACCTGACGACGCGATGTGAGTGCTTTTAATGGTTTGAATGTGCTCATGCGGCCTGAATAGTAAAAATTGCGATCCTGGTGTTATATCGTATCGTGATTACCGTTACGACAGTCCTTATTGATAATTGTTTTACTTTTCATTTCAATACGTGACAAAGTGACATTATGCCAAATTTTGGCGAGATTTTCCCCGGTTATTGGCTAAACGCAGGGTTCACGCCATAATCACTGTTTTTAAACCCAAAAAGGCGGTTAATACCATGGAGATACGCGTTTTTCGCCAGGAAGATTTCGAAGAGGTGATTACCCTTTGGGAGCGCTGCGATCTGCTGCGTCCGTGGAACGACCCGGAAATGGACATCGAACGTAAGGTGAATCACGACGTCAGTTTGTTTCTGGTCGCGGAAGTGAACGGTGAGGTTGTCGGTACGGTGATGGGCGGTTACGACGGCCACCGCGGTTCGGCCTATTATCTGGGCGTGCATCCGGAATACCGGGCGCGCGGCATTGCCAATGCGCTGCTCAATCGCCTGGAAAAGAAACTCATCGCCCGCGGCTGTCCGAAAATTCAGATTATGGTGCGAGAAGATAACGACGTGGTGCTGGGCATGTATGAGCGTCTGGGCTACGAGCACGCTGACGTGCTGACTCTGGGCAAGCGTTTGATTGAAGATGAAGAGTACTGAGATCCATCCGGCTGACTATGACGCGCAGGGGCGCGTCAGGCTGCCCTTTTTATTCTGGTGCGTTCTGCTGCTCCAGGCCCGGACCTGGGTGCTGTTCGTGATGGCCGCCGCGTCGCGCGGGCAGGGCGACACGCTGCTGACGCTCTTTTATCCCGATCACGATGCCTTCTGGCTCGGCTTGCTGCCGGGCGTACCGGCGGTGGTGGCTTTCTTGTGCAGCGGCCGACGGCATGCAATCCCGCGTTTGTGGCGCGCGCTTCGCGGGCTGCTGATCCTTGCCCAGATTGCGCTGCTCTTCTGGCAGCCGGTACTCTGGTGGTACGGTGAACCGCTGACGGGCATCGGCGTTGCGCTGGTGGTTGCCGATATTGTGGCGCTGCTGTGGCTGCTGACCAACCCGCGCCTTCACGCCTGTTTTGCGCCGCAGGATGATTAATGCGGCACTTTTTGCCGATGTCGCACTCCAACAAGCGTTGATTTAACACGTAAGGACGTTTCAATGAAATCGCTGCGTTTACTCTTATGCGCTCTCCCGCTGGCATTGACCGGCTGTTCGACGCTCTCCTCCATTAACTGGTCCGCCGCGTATCCGTGGAACTGGTTTGGCTCATCAACGGAAGTGACCGAGCAGGGCGTGGGGAAAATTACCGCCGCGACGGCGCTGGATCAGAATGCTATTCAGGATGCGCTCAGCAGCGATTACCGCCTGCGCAGCGGCATGAAAACCGAAAACGGCAATATTGTTCGCTATTACGAAGCGCTGAAGGGCGACACGCTGGCGCTGGTGATTAACGGTGACAAAGGCACGGTAAACCGGATTGCCGTCATGGATGAAGATATTCCGACCGCCAGCGGCGTGAAGGTCGGGACCCCGTTTAGCGATCTTTATAAGCAGGCCTTTGGCAACTGCTCCAGCGCGCCATCCGACGATGAAGTGGCGGTGGAGTGTAAGGCTGAAGGCAGCCAGCACATCAGCTATGTTTTTACCGGCACCTGGAGCGGTCCGGAAGGGTTGATGCCGTCTGACGACACGCTGAAGAGCTGGAAAGTGAGCAAAATACTCTGGAAGCAGTAATTTGCGCCTGAACAAACCGTCTTGCTGAAATCCGGGTATAATAGCCGCCATCAATGCCACGCTGACGTGGCATCTTTATTTCAGGAGGAGCGATGTCTCAGGTTCAGAGTGGCATTTTGCCAGAACATTGCCGCGCGGCGATTTGGATTGAAGCCAATGTTAAAGGGGACGTGGATGCCCTGCGTGCGGCCAGTAAAGTGTTCGTTGATAAACTGGCGACCTTCCAGGCTAAATTCCCGGAAGCCCACCTCGGTGCCGTTGTCGCCTTTGGCAATAACGTCTGGCGTCAGCTGAGCGGTGGCGAAGGGGCGGAAGAGTTAAAAGACTTTATCCCTTACGGCAAAGGCCTTGCACCCGCCACGCAGTACGACGTGCTGATCCACATTCTTTCCCTGCGTCACGACGTGAACTTCTCCGTAGCCCAGGCTGCTGTTGAGGCCTTTGGCGACAGCATTGAGGTGCAGGAAGAGGTTCATGGCTTCCGCTGGGTGGAGGAGCGCGATCTGAGCGGCTTCGTTGACGGCACCGAAAACCCGGCAGGCGAAGAGACGCGTCGCGACGTGGCGGTGATCAAAGACGGCGTGGACGCGGGCGGCAGCTACGTGTTCGTGCAGCGCTGGGAGCACAACCTCAAGCAGCTTAACCGCATGAGCGTGCACGACCAGGAGATGATGATTGGCCGAACCAAAGAAGCCAACGAAGAGATCGACGGCGATGACCGTCCCGTAACCTCTCACCTGACCCGCGTTGACCTCAAAGAAGACGGAAAAGGGCTGAAGATTGTCCGCCAGAGCCTGCCGTACGGTACGGCCAGCGGCACGCACGGCCTTTACTTCTGCGCCTACTGCGCGCGCCTGTATAACATCGAACAGCAGCTGCTGAGCATGTTTGGTGATACCGACGGCAAGCGCGACGCCATGCTGCGCTTCACCAAACCGGTGACCGGTGGCTACTACTTCGCCCCGTCCGTTGAGCGACTGCTGGCACTGTAAAACCGCTCTCCATACGTAGGCCGGGTAAGCGTTAGCGCCACCCGGCAATTTTCCCCGCACCCTTATTCCCTTTTCTGCTTCTAAATCACCAAACGGTATATAAAACCGTTACTCCTTTCGACCTCGTTATAAATATTATGACTATAAGATAGTCATCACATTTATAAGGGTGCGCAATGGCCGTTACTGTACTAAAAAAAGGATCGCTGGCACTGGCAGGTTTACTGCTGGTGGCGCAGGCGCAGGCAACCGAGCTGCTTAACAGTTCGTATGATGTCTCCCGCGAGCTGTTTGCCGCCCTTAACCCACCGTTTGAACAGCAGTGGGCAAAAGACAATAACGGCGACAAGCTGACCATCAAGCAGTCCCATGCCGGTTCATCCAAACAGGCGCTGGCCATCCTGCAGGGACTGAAGGCCGATGTGGTGACCTATAACCAGGTGACTGACGTGCAGATCCTGCACGATAAAGGCAAGCTGCTCCCGGCGAACTGGCAGAGCCGCCTGCCAAACAACAGCTCGCCGTTCTATTCCACCATGGGCTTCCTGGTGCGCAAGGGCAACCCGAAGAACATCCACGACTGGAACGACCTGGTGCGTTCCGACGTAAAACTGATTTTCCCGAACCCAAAAACCTCCGGCAACGCGCGTTATACCTATCTGGCGGCATGGGGCGCGGCGGATAAAGCTGACGGTAACGATAAAGCGAAGACCGAGCAGTTCATGACCCAGTTCCTGAAAAACGTCGAAGTGTTTGATACCGGCGGCCGCGGCGCGACCACAACCTTCGCAGAGCGCGGTCTTGGCGATGTCCTGATCAGCTTTGAGTCCGAAGTCAACAATATCCGTAAACAGTACGACGCGCAGGGCTTCGAAGTGGTTATCCCGAAAACCAACATTCTGGCCGAGTTCCCGGTGGCCTGGGTGGATAAAAACGTGCAGGCAAACGGTACCGAGAAAGCGGCAAAAGCCTATCTCAACTACCTGTACAGCCCGCAGGCGCAGACCATCATTACCGACTACTACTACCGCGTGAATAACCCGGACGTGATGAACAAGCTGAAAGATAAATTCCCGCAGACCGATTTGTTCCGCGTGGAAGACCACTTCGGCTCATGGCCTGAAGTGATGAAAACGCATTTTGTCAGCGGCGGTGAGTTAGATAAATTGCTGGCGGCGGGGCGTAAGTAATGTTTGCAGTATCGACAAAACGCGTGCTGCCGGGCTTTACCTTAAGCCTCGGAACCAGCCTGCTGTACGTCTGCCTGATTTTGTTGTTACCGCTGAGCGCGCTGGTGGTGCAGCTCTCTGATATGAGTTGGGCCCAGTACTGGGAGGTAATCACCAACCCGCAGGTGGTGGCAGCCTATAAGGTGACGCTGCTGTCGGCGTTTGTGGCGTCGATTTTTAACGGCCTGTTCGGCCTGCTGATGGCGTGGATCTTAACCCGCTACCGTTTCCCGGGTCGCACGCTGCTTGATGCGTTGATGGATCTGCCGTTTGCACTGCCGACGGCGGTGGCGGGCTTAACGCTGGCTTCGCTGTTCTCGGTGAACGGTTTTTACGGCGAGTGGCTGGCGAAGTTTGATATCAAAGTGACCTATACCTGGCTCGGTATCGCGGTAGCGATGGCCTTCACCAGCATTCCGTTTGTGGTGCGAACCGTACAGCCAGTGCTGGAAGATTTAGGCCCGGAATATGAAGAAGCGGCGGAAACGCTGGGGGCGACGCGCTGGCAGAGTTTCCGCAAGGTTGTGCTGCCAGAGCTTTCTCCGGCGCTGCTGGCGGGCGTGGCGCTCTCCTTCACCCGCAGCCTCGGCGAGTTTGGTGCGGTGATCTTCATCGCCGGGAACATCGCCTGGAAAACGGAAGTGACCTCGCTGATGATTTTTGTGCGTTTGCAGGAGTTTGATTATCCGGCTGCGAGCGCGATTGCTTCGGTGATCCTCGCCGCGTCGCTGCTGCTGCTGTACTCGATTAACACACTGCAAAGTCGCTTTGGTCGACGTGTGGTAGGTCACTGATGGCGGAAGTTACTCAATTGAAGCGTTACGATGCGCCCCGCATCAACTGGGCAAAATGGTTTCTGATTGGGACGGGCGTGCTGGTATCCGCGCTTATTCTCGTTGTGCCAACGGTCTATATCTTTGTCCAGGCATTCAGTAAAGGGATTATGCCCGCGCTGGAAAATCTGGCGGACCCGGATATGCTGCACGCCATCTGGCTGACCGTGCTGATTGCGTTGATAACCGTCCCGGTTAACCTGGTGTTCGGTACGCTGTTGGCCTGGCTGGTGACGCGCTTCAACTTCCCGGGACGTCAGATGCTGCTGACCCTGCTGGATATTCCATTTGCCGTGTCGCCTGTTGTTGCCGGTCTGGTTTACCTGCTCTTTTACGGCTCTAATGGCCCGCTGGGCGGCTGGCTGGATGAGCACAACCTGCAGATCATGTTCGCCTGGCCGGGCATGGTGCTGGTGACCATCTTTGTGACCTGTCCGTTTGTGGTGCGTGAACTGGTGCCGGTGATGCTAAGCCAGGGGAGCAACGAAGACGAAGCCGCGGTGCTGCTGGGCGCTTCCGGCTGGCAGATGTTTCGCCGCGTGACGCTGCCGAACATTCGCTGGGCGCTGCTTTACGGCGTGGTACTGACCAACGCCCGCGCGATTGGGGAGTTCGGGGCTGTTTCTGTTGTATCCGGTTCCATCCGTGGTGAAACGCTGTCGCTGCCGCTACAGATTGAACTGCTGCAGCAGGACTACAACACCATCGGCTCCTTCACTGCCGCAGCGTTGCTGACGCTGATGGCGATTTTGACCCTGTTTTTGAAGAGTGTGGTGCAGTGGCGTTTAGAGAATCAGGAAAAACGTCAGCATCAGGAGGGAAATCATGAGCATTGAGATTGCCAATATTAAGAAGTCTTTTGGTCGCACCCAGGTGCTGAATGATATCTCGCTGGATATCCCTTCCGGACAAATGGTCGCGCTGCTGGGGCCGTCAGGTTCCGGTAAAACCACGTTGCTGCGTATTATCGCCGGGCTTGAGCATCAGACCAGCGGGCAGATCCGCTTTCACGGTACCGACGTGAGCCGTCTGCACGCCCGCGACCGTAAAGTGGGCTTTGTTTTCCAGCACTACGCGCTGTTCCGCCACATGACCGTGTTTGACAACATCGCGTTTGGCCTCACCGTGCTGCCGCGTCGCGAGCGTCCAAATGCGGCAGCTATCAAAGCGAAAGTGACCAAACTGCTGGAGATGGTGCAGCTTGCGCATCTGGCAGACCGTTTCCCGGCCCAGCTTTCCGGCGGGCAGAAACAGCGCGTGGCGCTGGCGCGCGCGTTAGCCGTTGAGCCGCAAATTCTGCTGCTGGATGAACCCTTCGGCGCGCTGGACGCGCAGGTGCGTAAAGAGCTGCGCCGCTGGCTGCGTCAGCTCCACGAAGAGCTGAAGTTTACCAGCGTGTTTGTGACCCACGATCAGGAAGAGGCGATGGAAGTCGCGGATCGCGTGGTGGTCATGAGCCAGGGCAACATTGAGCAGGTTGACGAGCCGGAGCAGCTCTGGCGTGAACCGGCGACGCGTTTTGTTCTGGAGTTTATGGGCGAAGTGAACCGTCTGCAGGGCGCCATTCGCGGCGGTCAGTTCCACGTCGGCGCGCACCGCTGGCCGCTGGGCTATACCTCCGCGCATCAGGGGCCGGTCGATCTGTTCCTGCGTCCGTGGGAAGTGGACGTCAGCCGCCGCACCAGCCTGGATTCGCCGCTGCCGGTACAGGTGCTGGAAGCGAGCCCTAAAGGTCACTACACCCAATTGGTCGTACAGCCGCTGGGCTGGTATACCGAGCCGCTGACCGTGGTGATGCGCGACGAAGAGCCGCCGCACCGGGGGGAGCGCCTGTTTGTTGGGCTGCAGCATGCGCGTATTTATCACGGGAAGGAGCGCATCGAGACGCGCGAGGATATTGCTCTGGCAGAGACAGCCTGATAGGTTATTAGGATGTTTATCGCCCGGTGGCGCTGCGCTTACCGGGCCTACAGTTATCACTGCGTCTTGTAGGCCGGGATCGCTGCGCGCCCCCGGCTTTTTTATTGAGTAAAAAACGTGAATACACTCGAAAACACCATCGGCAACACGCCTCTGGTCAAGCTTCAGCGCATGGGGCCAGACAACGGTAGCGAAATCTGGGTCAAACTCGAAGGCAATAACCCAGCGGGGTCGGTGAAAGACCGTGCCGCACTGTCGATGATTGTTCAGGCCGAAAAGCGCGGTGAAATTAAGCCGGGCGACGTGCTGATCGAGGCCACCAGCGGCAACACCGGTATCGCGCTGGCGATGATCGCCGCGCTGAAAGGCTACCGCATGAAGCTGCTGATGCCGGACAACATGAGCCAGGAACGCCGTGCCGCGATGCGTGCCTACGGGGCCGAGCTGATTCTGGTGACCAAAGAGCAGGGAATGGAAGGCGCGCGCGACCTGGCGTTAGAAATGGCCGAGCGAGGGGAAGGTAAACTGCTCGATCAGTTCAACAATCCGGACAACCCGTACGCGCACTACACTACCACCGGCCCGGAAATCTGGCAGCAAACCGAGGGGCGAATCACCCACTTTGTCTCCAGCATGGGCACCACCGGCACCATTACCGGGGTGTCGCGTTTTCTGCGCGAGCAGGAGAAAGCCGTCACCATAGTTGGCCTGCAGCCAGAAGAGGGGAGCAGCATTCCGGGTATCCGCCGCTGGCCTGCGGAATATATGCCGGGCATCTTTAATGCTCAGCTTGTGGACCAGGTGCTGGATCTTCACCAGCGCGAGGCGGAAAATACCATGCGTGAGCTGGCCGTGCGCGAAGGCATCTTCTGCGGCGTCAGCTCGGGCGGCGCGGTAGCGGGCGCGATTCGGGTAGCAAAGGCAAACCCGGGTGCCGTCGTGGTGGCGATTATTTGCGATCGCGGCGATCGTTACCTCTCTACCGGCGTCTTTGGTGAAGAGAGTTATTCGCAGGGGGCGGGGATTTAAGCGCCATGGAGATGATTTTATTCCGGGATAAAACCCGGGCGCAGCAAACCGATATTGTTGCGGTGCAGTCGCAGGTGGTTTACGGCAGCGTGGGCAACAGTATCGCTGTGCCGAATATTCGTACCCATCGGCTGAACGTGACTGCCGTGCCGACGGTGCTGTTCAGCAACACGCCGCACTACGACACCTTCTACGGCGGGGTGATCCCTGACGAGTGGTTCAACGGCTATCTTAAGGCCCTGAACGAGCGCGAAATCCTGCGCGAGCTTAAGGCGGTCACCACTGGCTATATGGGCAGTGCCAGCCAGATAAAACTGTTGGCCCAGTGGCTCAAGACCATCAAAGTGCAGCATCCCGATCTGCTGGTACTGGTCGACCCGGTTATCGGCGATATCGACAGCGGGATGTACGTGAAACCGGATATCCCTGAAGCGTATCGCGAGCATCTGCTGCCGCTGGCGCAGGGGATTACGCCGAACGTCTTTGAGCTGGAAGTGTTAAGCGGCAAGCCGTGCCGTACTCCTGAAAGCGCGATTGTCGCCGCGCAGGGGTTGCTCTCAGATACGTTGAAATGGGTTGCGATCACCAGTGCGCCGGTGGCCGATGACCCGGAAAATATCCACGTGGTGCTGGTGAGTAAAGAAAGCGTGACCGTGAGCGCGCACCCTCGTGTCGAAACCGATCTGAAAGGGACGGGCGATCTGTTCTGTTCGGAGCTGGTCAGCGGAATTGTCGAAGGCAAAACCATTGCTGAGGCGATTCGCAAAGCAGGGGATCGGGTGACGGACGTGATGGTTTATACCCAGTCGAAAGGCTACGACGAGCTTATTCTCCCCGCATAAACAAAAATGGCGCCCTAAGGCGCCATTTCTTTGTGCGGCAAGAATTACTTCTTGATGCGGATAACCGGGGTTTCGCCCACGGTAACGCTGCCGGACAGTTTGATCAGTTCTTTGATTTCGTCCATGTTGGAGATAACAACCGGAGTCAGGGTAGACTTCGCTTTTTCTTCCAGCAGTGGCAGATCGAATTCAATCACCGGGTCGCCAACTTTCACACGCTGGCCTTCTTCCGCGATACGCTTGAAGCCTTCGCCTTTCAGTTCAACGGTGTCGATACCGAAGTGAACGAACAGCTCGATACCGCTATCAGATTCGATAGAGAACGCATGGTTGGTTTCAAAAATTTTACCGATGGTGCCGTCAACTGGAGCAACCATTTTGTTGCCAGTTGGTTTGATAGCAATGCCATCACCAACGATTTTCTCAGCAAACACTACATCCGGCACGTCTTCGATGTTGACGATCTCGCCGGAGAGCGGAGCAACAATCTCAATAGTTCCGGAGTCTTTCTTATCATCAGAAACCAGAGATTTCAGTTTATCGAACAAACCCATGATCTTCTCCTAAGCAGTAAATTGGGCCGCATCTCGTGGATTAGCAGATTGTTTTTTCTTCAATGAACTTGTTAACCAGCGTCATTAACTCGTCCGTTGTCGGTTGAGCAAGAGCTTGCTCTGCTAACACCTTCGCATCTTCGAAGTTCGTGTTACGAATAATCTTCTTAATGCGCGGGATGGAAATGGCGCTCATAGAGAATTCGTCCAGACCCATACCCAGCAACAGAAGTGTAGCACGTTCGTCGCCTGCAAGCTCACCACACATGCCAGTCCATTTACCTTCTGCATGAGAAGCATCAATTACTTGCTTAATAAGCGTCAGTACGGACGGTGACATTGGCTGGTAGAGATGTGAAATCATATCATTACCACGGTCAACTGCCAGGGTGTACTGCGTTAAATCATTGGTGCCGATACTAAAGAAATCAACTTCTTTGGCTAAATGACGCGCAATGGTCGCCGCTGCAGGTGTTTCCACCATCACGCCGATCTCGATCGACTCGTCAAACGCTTTACCTTCGTCACGCAGTTCCTGTTTGTAGATTTCGATCTCTTTCTTCAGTGCACGCACTTCTTCAACAGAGATGATCATCGGGAACATGATGCGCAGTTTACCGAAAGCAGAGGCACGCAGGATGGCGCGAACCTGGTCGCGCAGGATCTCTTTACGATCCATGGCGATACGCACGGCACGCCAGCCCAGGAACGGGTTCTCTTCTTTCGGGAAGTTCATGTACGGCAGCTCTTTGTCGCCACCGATGTCCATAGTACGGACGATGACCGCCTGAGAGCCACAGGCTTCAGCCACGGCTTTGTACGCAGCGAACTGCTCTTCTTCCGTTGGCAGCGCGTCACGGTCCATGAACAGGAATTCAGTACGATAGAGACCGACACCTTCCGCACCGTTGCGCTCAGCGCCTTCAACGTCGCGTACGGTACCGATGTTCGCGCACACTTCAACCTGATGGCCGTCCAGCGTAATGGCTGGCAGGTCTTTCAGTTTAGCGAGTTCCGCTTTCTCGGTTGCAACCTGCTCCTGAACGGCGCGCAGCTGCTCGATCTCTTCGTTAGTTGGGTTGACGTAAACCTGGTTGTTTACGGCATCCAGAATCAGATAGTCGTCGTTTTTCACCTGAGCAGTGACGCTACCGGTACCCACGATGGCAGGCAGTTCCAGAGAACGCGCCATGATAGAGGTGTGGGAGGTACGGCCACCTGCATCAGTGATGAAACCCAGCACCTTTTTCAGGTTCAGCTGTGCGGTTTCTGACGGGGTCAGATCGGCGGCAACCAGGATAACTTCGTCCTGAATCGCGCTCAGATCGATAATGGCCAGACCCAGGATGTTGCGCAGCAGGCGCTTACCGATGTCACGTACGTCAGCCGCACGCTCTTTCAGGTATTCATCATCCAGTTCTTCCAGGGCAGTTGCCTGACCTTCGATAACTTCATGCGCAGCCGCGTCGGCCGTCATGCCTTTATCTTTAATCAGGGCTATGATTTCCTGCTCCAGCTCCTCATCTTCGAGCAGCATGATGTGCCCTTCGAAGATGGCTTCTTTTTCTTCACCGAAAGTTTCGCCAGCTTTAGTTTTGATCGCTTCCAGTTGCGCAGATGCCTTGGCACGACCGCTCAGAAAACGTTCAACTTCCTGATCAACCTTGTCGGCAGAAATTTTTTTCCGGTCAATGACGATTTCGTCTTCTTTCAGCAGCAGTGCTTTGCCGAAAGCGATACCCGGGGATGCTAAAATGCCTGAAATCATAACCCTACCTTACTTGTGACTGATATTGAAAAGAACCCGTAAACTTACTCGAGCTCAGCCATCAGTTTAACCAGATGCTCAACTGCTTTCTGCTCGTCTTCACCTTCCGCAGAGATGGTGACAACGGTGCCCTGAGTCAGGCCCAGAGTCTGCAGTTTGAACAGGCTTTTTGCGCTAGCGCTTTTGCCGTTGGAAGTTACAGTGATTTCAGAAGTGAAGCCTTTCGCTTCTTTAACAAACTGAGCAGCAGGGCGGGTGTGCAGACCGTTCGGAGCGGTAATGGTAACTTCTTGCTGGAACATTGTATTTCCCCAACTTATAGGTTTAGTGTTGTGGAACTAAAGTCTAGCCTGGCGGCTTAACTTTAGCCTGTATTGTTAGCGCTGACGTTTCAATCGTCATTAAACATTATGCAGCGAAAGCAAGACTTGAACCAAATCATAAAATCGATTCAGCAAGGCTATTTCGTTCACTGATTAATTTCACGCTTCAAAATAATTGCTGGTTTAAATACCAGACACAACGGGGTGAAGCAATGCCAGGAGGGGTAAAACTTTGAAGCAGGCCACAAAAAAGCACCTGGAAAGGTGCTTTTTTACGCGTTTTTAACATGCTGGCATCACTGTTGCAGTTCTTTCTCAGTGAAGAGATCGGCAAACAGTGCAGTGCTCAAGTAACGCTCACCCGAAGATGGAAGGATAACCACAATATTCTTATTGGTAAAGGTCTCATCTTCCTGAAGTTTGAGTGCGGCCGCCACGGCAGCACCGGAAGAGATCCCCGCCAGAATGCCTTCTTCGTCCATCAGACGACGTGCGGTTGAGATCGCTTCTTCGTTGGTAATGGTCACGACTTTATCAATCAGCTTCAGATCCAGGTTACCTGGAATGAAGCCTGCGCCGATACCCTGAATTTTGTGCGGGCCCGGTTTCAGCTCCTCACCTGCCAGAGCCTGAGTGATAACCGGTGAGTCAGTCGGTTCGACGGCTACGGTAATCAGGTCTTTTTTACCTTTCGTGCCTTTAATATAGCGGGACACGCCGGTTAGCGTACCGCCGGTACCGACGCCAGAGATAAACACGTCAACCTGGCCGTCCGTATCTTCCCAGATTTCCGGGCCGGTGGTTTTCTCATGGATTTCCGGGTTTGCCGGGTTGCTGAACTGCTGCAGCAGCAGATATTTTGCCGGATCGCTGGCCACAATTTCTTCGGCCTTCTGAATGGCACCTTTCATGCCTTTCGCGCCTTCGGTCAGAACCAGGTTTGCACCCAGCGCTTTCAGCAGCTTGCGACGTTCAATACTCATGGTTTCAGGCATGGTAAGCGTCAGCTTATAGCCACGCGCCGCGGCGACATAGGCCAGAGCGATACCGGTGTTGCCGCTGGTCGGCTCAACCAGCTCTACGCCTGGCTTCAGTACGCCACGTTTTTCCGCATCCCAAATCATGTTTGCACCGATGCGGCATTTTACGCTGAAGCTTGGGTTACGTGATTCGACCTTCGCCAGAATGCGTCCATTACCGATACGGTTCAGTCGAACCAGGGGCGTGTGACCGATAGTCAGCGAGTTGTCTTCATAAATCTTACTCATGGCCTGTCCTTAACTGTATGAAATTGGGATACCGACCCAGCATACCTGTTGAACAGGTAGGGGGAAGTAAGGAATTCGCATATCTATATACTGCAAGGAAATAATGGGGATCAGTATGGAATAAGGGGCGGCATAAGCCACCCCTGCTTTACACATTTTTGCATTATTTCCATAACGCGTGCTTAGCACGGTAGCAGTCCACCCACATCGCCGTCGCGCCGCAGACGGCGACGGGCATGATGAACAGATTCAGGAACGGGATCATGGTGAACAGGCTGGTCAACGCGCCAAACTGCATATTGGCAACCTTCTGGCTGCGCAGGGCGGTGCGCATCTCTTTAAACGGCACCTTGTGGTTATCGAACGGGTAGTCGCAATATTGAATGGCCAGCATCCAGGCGCTGAACAGGAACCACAGCACCGGTGCCACCGTCTGGCCGATACCGGGCACAAAATAGAGAATAAGCAGCACAATCGCGCGAGGCAGATACCAGGCAAACTTCTGCCATTCGCGTTTCATAATGCGCGGGAGATCTTTCATGATCCCCCATATGCCCGTGTCCGGCGGCGTCGCGCCGGTGAGTCGTGCCTCAAGCTGTTCCGCCAGCAGGCCGTTAAACGGTGCGGCTATCCAGTTCGCAATCGTTGAGAAGAAATAGCCAAACACCAGCAGCACGGAGATCACCGCCACCGGCCAGAGAAGGTAGTTCAGCCACTGCAGCCAGTCCGGCACATGGCTCATCAGCGACGGGATCCAGCTCTCCAGCTTTGTGAACAGCCACCAGAACGCGCCGCCCATCAGAATAATGTTGATCAACAGTGGGAGAATGACGAAGCGTCGAATACCCGGCAGGGAGACCAGTTTCCAGCCCTGAGAAAAATACCAGACGCCGCTGCGCGGGGGAGAAGAAGATGTTGAAACCATAACCAGGCTGTACTCCTTTTTACACAACCAGTGGAATTGCCCGCCTATATTATCCAGTTACGGACCAATGACCAGTTCGGAAATGTTCGAAAAAACAGCAAAAAGCACGTTTTAGCGCATCTTTATGCTGTGAATGCTCTGCATACACTTGCACTTGAGTTAAACGGCAAATACTCTTAGTGAGTAAATGTTTGCCGTGGTGGCAAGGTGTTAGAACAACAGAGAATATAATGATGCAGGATTTGCGTCTGATATTAATCATTGTTGGCGCGATCGCCATAATCGCTTTACTGGTACATGGTTTCTGGACCAGCCGTAAAGAGCGTTCTTCTATGTTTCGCGATCGCCCACTGAAGCGCATGAAGTCCAGTCGTGATGACGATGACGTTGAAGACGACATCGACGGTAGCGACGACGACGGCGTGGGTGAAGTTCGTGTTCATCGGGTCAATACTGCGCCCGGCGCAGGACATGGGGAGCAAGAAGCGCCTCGTCCTTCGCAGCACCAGTATCAACCGCCGTATGCTTCCGCACAGCCGCGCCAGTCAGCGCCACAGCCTGTGGAAGAGCCGGTGCGTCAGCCGCCGCAACAGCCGGTTCATCAGCAGCCCGCTGCGCCGCAACCTGTGCCTCAACAGCCTGTGCAACAACCCGTGCCTCAACAGCCTGTACAGAAGCCAGTGCAGCCGATTCAGCAACCGCAACAACAGCCTGTCCACGCGCAGCCAGCGCCTCAGCCAGCGCCCGCGCCACACGTTGAGCCAGAGCCCGTTGTAGAGCCGGAGCCGGTTGTCGAAAAACCGCAGCGCAAAGAAGCGGTAATCATCATGAACGTTGCCGCTCATCATGGTAGCCACCTCAATGGTGACGTGCTGCTCAACAGCATTGAGCAGGCAGGTTTCAAATTTGGCGACATGAATATTTTCCATCGTCACCTGAGCCCTGACGGGAGCGGCCCGGCGCTGTTCAGTCTGGCAAATATGGTCAATCCAGGTACCTTTGACCCGGAAATGACCGGTGATTTCGTGACGCCGGGTGTGACGATCTTTATGCAGGTTCCGTCCTACGGTGACGAGCTGCAAAACTTCAAGCTGATGCTGCAGTCCGCTCAGCACATTGCCGACGAAGTGGGTGGTGTCGTGCTCGACGATCAGCGTCGAATGATGACCCCGCAGAAATTGCGCGAGTATCAGGACCGCATCCGCGAAGTTAAGGAAGCCAACGCGTAATCGCCGCGATGACTTCGACTCCTCCTCAACCCCCGCCTGTCGGGGGTTTTTTCTCATTGATGGTGCGATATGGACTCAATCGAACAACAACTCACTGAACTGCGAACCACGCTTCGCCATCATGAATACCTCTATCATGTTATGGACGCGCCGGAAGTACCGGATGCGGAGTACGACCGCCTGATGCGCGAGCTGCGCGAACTGGAGGCGCAGCATCCGGAACTCATCACGCCGGACTCCCCGACGCAGCGCGTCGGTGCGGAACCGCTGGGTGCTTTCAGTCAGGTACGCCACGAAGTCCCGATGCTGTCCCTGGATAACGTCTTTGATGAAGAAAGTTTCCTGGCGTTTAACAAGCGCGTCCAGGATCGTCTGAAAAGCAGTGATTCGCTGAGCTGGTGCTGCGAGCTGAAGCTGGACGGCCTGGCGGTCAGCATTCTTTATGAAAATGGCGTGCTGGTGCGTGCGGCGACGCGTGGTGACGGTACCACGGGCGAAGACATCACCACCAATGTGCGTACCATCCGCGCGATCCCGCTCAAGCTGCACGGCGAGAATATTCCTGCGCGTCTGGAAGTGCGCGGTGAAGTGTTCCTGCCTCAGGCGGGCTTCGAGAAAATAAACGAAGAGGCACGCCGCACCGGCGGGAAAGTGTTTGCTAACCCACGTAATGCGGCGGCAGGCTCTCTGCGCCAGCTTGATCCGCGTATCACCGCGAAGCGACCGCTTACTTTCTTCTGCTACGGTGTTGGTATTCTGGAGGGTGGCGAACTGCCGGACACGCACCTCGGACGTCTGCTGCAGTTTAAGGCGTGGGGTCTGCCGGTCAGTAACCGCGTTCAGCTCTGCGACTCTCCGGAGGAGGTCCTGGCGTTCTACCACAAAGTGGAAGAGGATCGTCCAACGCTCGGCTTTGATATTGATGGCGTTGTCATCAAGGTCAATTCACTGGCGCTGCAGGAACAGCTGGGCTATGTGGCGCGCGCGCCGCGCTGGGCGGTGGCGTTTAAGTTCCCTGCTCAGGAGCAGATGACCTTCGTTCGTGACGTAGAGTTCCAGGTCGGCCGTACGGGGGCAATTACTCCCGTTGCGCGTCTGGAGCCGGTCCATGTTGCTGGTGTGCTGGTGAGTAACGCCACGCTGCATAACGCCGATGAAATCGAACGACTGGGCCTGCGCATTGGTGACAAAGTAGTAATTCGTCGCGCGGGCGACGTTATTCCGCAGGTGGTTAACGTTGTGGAATCAGAGCGTCCTGACGATACGCGTGAGGTTGTCTTTCCGACCCACTGCCCGGTGTGCGGTTCGGACGTTGAGCGTGTGGAAGGCGAAGCGGTGGCGCGCTGTACGGGCGGCCTGATTTGTGGCGCGCAGCGTAAAGAGTCGCTGAAGCATTTCGTCTCCCGGCGGGCGATGGACGTCGACGGCATGGGCGATAAAATTATCGATCAGCTGGTTGAGAAAGAGTACGTTCACACGCCAGCGGATCTGTTCAAACTGACCGCGGGTAAACTGACCGGCCTGGATCGCATGGGGCCGAAGTCAGCGCAGAATGTCGTTAACGCGCTGGAAGCGGCGAAAGAGACCACTTTCGCCCGATTCCTGTACGCGCTGGGTATTCGTGAAGTCGGCGAAGCGACAGCGGCAGGGCTGGCGGCGTACTTTGGTACGCTGGAGGCGCTGGAAAAGGCAAGTATCGACGAGCTGCAAAAAGTACCGGATGTCGGTATTGTCGTCGCCACGCACGTCTTTAACTTCTTTGCTGAAGAGAGCAACCGTGAGGTCATCGGCAAACTGCTGGAAGAGGGCATCAAATGGCCCGCGCCGGTAGTGGTCAATGCAGAAGAGATCGACAGTCCGTTTGCCGGTAAAACCGTGGTGCTGACCGGTAGCCTGAGCCAGCTTTCCCGCGACGACGCTAAAGCGCGTCTGGTGGCGCTGGGGGCCAAAGTGGCGGGCAGCGTATCGAAGAAAACCGACCTGGTGATCGCCGGGGAAGCGGCGGGTTCTAAGCTGGCGAAAGCCCAGGAACTCGGCATTGAGGTTATCGACGAAGCGGAAATGATGCGTCTGTTAGGAGAGTAACGTGGAGAAAGAACAGCTCGTGGAGATCGCCAATACCGAGATGCCGTTCGGTAAATACAAGGGCCGCAGGCTGATCGATTTGCCGGAGGAGTATCTGTTGTGGTTTGCCCGCAAGGATGAATTCCCGGCAGGGCGACTGGGCGAGCTGATGGCTATCACGTTACTGATCAAAACCGAGGGGCTGACCCAGCTGGTTCAGCCCCTGAAACGTCCTTAAGCCTTCGCGGCGCGGGTCTCTTCCTGCGCCAGCTTTTCGGTCTGGCGTTTGTAGCGACGCGCCAGCACCGCGCAGACCATCAGCTGGATTTGGTGGAAAATCATCAGCGGCAGCACCATCATCCCAATCACCGAGGTTGGGAACAGAATGTTCGCCATCGGTATGCCGTTCGCCAGGCTCTTTTTCGAGCCGCAGAAGACAATCGTGATTTCATCCGCTTTATTAAAGCCGCATTTGCGCGCCACAAACACATTCACCGCAATCACTATCGCCAGCAGAATAATGCTGACGACCACGATAAACAGCAGTGAACCTGCGCCAACCTTATGCCAGATGCCGTTGACCACCGCTTCACTGAAGGCGGAGTAAACCACCAGCAGAATCGACGTCTGGTCGGTTTTTGAAATCCATTTTTTATGCTTCGCCACAAACGCGCCGGTCCACGGCCGGGAAAGATGCCCAAGCACAAACGGCAGCAGCAACTGCAGACAAATTCTTCCGACCTGCTCCAGGTTGCCCTCTGCACCGTGCATGTTCATCAGCAGGCCCACCAGCAGCGGCGAGACGAAAATCCCTAACAGGCTGGAAGCGGATGCTGAACAAACTGCCGCCGCCACGTTGCCGCCTGCCAGCGAGGTAAAGGCGATAGCAGACTGCACGGTAGCGGGAAGAATGCACAGATACAGGAATCCGGTATACAGGGCTGGATCGACATTTACCGGAGCCCACCAGGCAAACAGTACGCCCAGCACAGGGAAGAGGATAAAGGTGCTGCACATCACCCACAGATGCAGTCGCCAGTGTCCACCGCCTGCAATGATGGCCTCGCGGGAGAGTTTGGCGCCATGCATAAAGAACAGAAGGGCGATGGCCGCTGTGGTCAGCCCCTCAAAGAAGGGGACGAAACCGCCGCGAGCCGGGAAAAACGAGGCCAGTAAAACGGTAACGACCAGAGTAAGCGTGAACGGATCAAGGATACGAAAAAGTTTCATAATCACTCCTGAAAGCAGATGACGCTATTGTGCTTTCTTCCGTTTGAGAAATAAAATTGATTTATTGCATCTATTCATGAATTAAACAGATGAATTATTCATTACGTCAGCTTCGTGTTTTTGTCACCGTGGCGCAGGCTCGCAGTTTTAGCCGGGCGGGGGAGATGATCGGCCTGAGCCAGTCGGCCGTCAGTCATAGCGTTAAGGAGCTGGAAACGCAGACGGGAGTGAAGCTGCTCGACCGAACGACGCGTGAGGTGGTGCTTACCGAAGCGGGGCAGCAGCTGGCGACGCGTCTGGAAAGGCTGCTGGACGAGCTGAACAGCACGCTCAGGGATGTGGGGCGGCTCGGACAACAGCTTTCCGGCACGGTGAGGGTGGCGGCGAGCCAAACCATCTCCGCGCATCTTATTCCTCAGTGTATAGCCGAAAGTAATCATCGCTATCCGGATATTGATTTTGTTTTGCATGACAGGCCGCAGCAGTGGGTGCTGGAGAGTATCCGTCAGGGGGATGTGGATTTCGGCATTGTTATTGACCCGGGTGCGGTAAGCGACCTGGAATGCGAAGCGGTGCTCTCAGAACCCTTTTTGTTACTTTGTCGCGATGACGACGCGCTGGCATCAATGCCGCAGGTGACATGGCAGGCGCTGCAAGGGGCAAATCTGGTGCTACAGGATTATGCTTCAGGAAGCCGCCCGTTGATTGATGCCGCGCTTGTCGCACAAGGTGTGAAGGCAACCATTGTGCAGGAGATAGGGCACCCGGCCACGCTGTTCCCCATGGTCGAAGCCGGGATTGGGATAAGCGTACTACCGGCGCTAGCGCTGCCGTTGCCGCAGGGGAGTCGCTTAACGGTGAGGCGTTTTACGCCCTGCATTCAACGCCAGCTGATGCTGGTTCGACGCAAAAACCGTTCTCTCTCAGGGGCGGCTCACGCCTGCTGGGACGTGGTGCGCATGCAGGCTCAGCGCTTAATGGAAGCCCGCACGCGCGATCCCCTGTTTAACGATCAGATATAGATATCAATCTTGTGCTCAGCGGAAGGGTTGTTGACGCCTTGCGCCACTGGCTGACCGTTTTCCTGTTTTGGCATCTCTTCCTCTGCCTGCTGACGCTGCAATTGCGCCAGCTGTGCCTGCAGCATAGTCAACTGCGATTCGAGTAACTCCTGCTGCTTTTGTTTTTCTTCTGTTGTTGCATCACTCAGTGCCACTTCTTTGAGTTGCTGAGTGGCTTTTGTTATCTGTTTCATCAGCCGATTGATCTGGGAGGCAATGTCATTGCTACCAGAACTGTTATCAGGGCTGCCGATTTCCATCGCCGACAGAGAAACTGCATTGAGGGTTGTCATAATGAGATCCTTTTCGCCATAAAACAGAGGTATCGGCAAGGAAAGGATTAGCTTGAGCAGAACTGCCATATCTGGCAGGTTCGAATTGATTAAATCGCAGATAGCAAAAAAGCGCCTTTAGGGCGCTTTTTTACATTGGTGGGTCGTGCAGGATGACTCGCTTCGCTCACCCTTTGGGCCGTCGCCGTAAACGGCTCCGTTGCCTCTCTGCGTTCGGCTCGAACCTGCAGCAGGTTCGAATCGTCCATATCGCAGATAGCAAAAAAGCGCCTTTAGGGCGCTTTTTTACATTGGTGGGTCGTGCAGGATTCGAACCTGCGACCAATTGATTAAAAGTCAACTGCTCTACCAACTGAGCTAACGACCCGAAATGGTGGGCGATGACGGGCTCGAACCGCCGACCCCCTCCGTGTAAAGGAGATGCTCTACCAACTGAGCTAATCGCCCATTTCGGAACTGCTGCGATAAGATGAGAATGGTGGGCGATGACGGGCTCGAACCGCCGACCCCCTCCGTGTAAAGGAGATGCTCTACCAACTGAGCTAATCGCCCAATCTCAATTCTTATCTGCACTGCGAGTCTACTTAAAGTAGATGGTGGGTGATGACGGGCTCGAACCGCCGACCCCCTCCGTGTAAAGGAGATGCTCTACCAACTGAGCTAATCACCCCCGCTGTGTGGAGTCGCATTATAGGGAGAGTTGAAAATGAGTCAACGCATTTTCTAAAGTTTTTATTCGTTCGTCGTAAAATTAGACAAAACGATCGCGAAATGGGCGGTGTCGCATGATTTCTAAACAAAAACAGTAAACTCAGGCCCGATTCAGGGAACAACATTGAGGAATCGCCGCACAGTGATAGAATATTGCCCATTGTTTTTTCCCCAGGATTTGCCGATTGCCGGCATCTTTATAACGTAAGGCCATTTCATGAAAATCAAAACTCGCTTCGCGCCGAGCCCGACAGGCTATCTGCACGTCGGTGGTGCACGTACCGCTCTCTATTCCTGGCTTTTTGCACGCCACAACAAAGGTGAGTTCGTGCTGCGTATTGAAGACACCGATCTTGAGCGCTCCACGCCGGAAGCAATCGAAGCCATTATGGATGGTATGAACTGGCTGAATCTGGAATGGGACGAAGGCCCGTATTTCCAGACCAAACGTTTTGACCGCTATAACGCGGTCATTGATGAAATGCTGGTCGCGGGCACGGCGTATAAGTGCTATTGCTCCAAAGAGCGTCTGGATGCCTTACGTGAAGAGCAGATGGCGAACGGTGACAAGCCGCGTTATGACGGTCGTTGCCGCCACGACCATAGCGAGCATGCGGCCGATGAGCCGTGCGTTGTGCGTTTTGCTAACCCGCAAGAGGGTTCTGTTATCTTTGATGACCAGATCCGTGGCCCAATTGAATTCAGCAACCAGGAGCTGGACGATCTGATCATTCGCCGTACCGACGGCTCACCAACCTACAACTTCTGTGTGGTGGTGGACGACTGGGATATGGAGATCACCCACGTTGTTCGTGGTGAAGACCATATCAACAACACGCCACGTCAAATCAACATCCTGAAGGCGCTGAATGCGCCCGTGCCGGTGTATGCACACGTATCCATGATCAACGGTGACGACGGTAAAAAACTGTCTAAGCGCCACGGTGCGGTGAGCGTGATGCAGTATCGCGACGACGGTTATCTGCCGGAAGCGCTGCTGAACTATCTGGTGCGTCTGGGCTGGGCTCACGGTGACCAGGAGATCTTCAGCCGCGAAGAGATGATCGAACTGTTCTCTTTGAACTCTGTGAGCAAATCAGCGAGCGCATTCAATACCGATAAGCTGCTGTGGCTGAACCATCATTACATCAACACCATGCAGCCAGAATATGTCGCGACGTATCTGCAGTGGCACATAGAGCAGGCAAATATCGATACCCGTACCGGGCCTGAACTGGCCGATCTGGTGAAACTGCTCGGTGAGCGTTGCAAAACGTTGAAAGAGATCGCCGAAAGCTGCCGTTACTTCTACGAAGAATTCGATGAGTTTGATGCCGACGCGGCGAAGAAACACCTGCGTCCGGTTGCCCGCCAGCCGCTGGAAGTGGTGCGTGACAAAATCGCCGCTATCACGGAATGGACCGCGGAGAATGTGCATCATGCGATTCAGGCAACCGCAGATGAGCTTGAAGTCGGTATGGGCAAAGTAGGGATGCCGCTGCGCGTCGCCGTGACCGGTGCAGGCCAGTCTCCAGCGCTGGACGTTACCGTTCATGCTATTGGTAAGTCTCGTAGCGTGGCGCGTATCAATAAGGCACTGGGTTTTATTGCTGAGCGTGAAAGCCAGCAGTAATCAATCGCCAGTGAATCAAACGGCAGGGGAACCTGCCGTTTTTTTTGTCTGCTATTCAGCAATACCGAGACGTGAGAGAAATCCTTTTACCCCCTCGCGCTTCAGCAATACGAGAAGACGCTCCTGTTCAACCTGCGTCATGTTCTCCAGCGAGTCGATGATCTGTGGGAGCAGGGTAGACGATGACGGTATCCCATAAAGAGAGGGCGTTTCGGCCACCTGATAAATCGCCTGCCGGTGACGGATGGCAGGAAGGCTAATAATATGTTCCTTCACTCGCGCATCGACATGGATCAGTCTTGCTCTTCCACCTTTTACGCCGTTAACACCCTCCGTTTTCCATCCCTTCTGGCGTATCCAGCGGTTGACGGTTTGCCTGGCGACGCCCAGACAGTCAGCCAGTTCATCCGTGGTCATTTTGCTGCGTAATCTTTTCATATTAGTTCTGGTCGCGAATCCCTAAACGTTGCAACAATCCGGTAATCCCTTCCCGCAGTAACAGCGATGTCAGCTGCTTTTGCTCATCCGGCGTCATTTCATTTGCCAGTGTCAGAAGTAAAGTATGAAGTGAACCCTCGTAGCCAGCGCTGTCTGGCATTTCAGGCGTCTCAGACGCCCTGCGGGCACTGCGGATAAACTCCCGTACCTTTTCATTCACATGCACCAGACGCGCCTTACCACCCTGAACGCCTGGTTTTGGCGATGTAATCCAACCTTCTTTACGTACCCATTTATTGATGGTCTGACGGCTATAACCAGTGAGCACGGCTAACTCTTCTG
Source organism: Enterobacter quasimori (assembly GCF_018597345.1). Taxonomy (NCBI): domain Bacteria; kingdom Pseudomonadati; phylum Pseudomonadota; class Gammaproteobacteria; order Enterobacterales; family Enterobacteriaceae; genus Enterobacter; species Enterobacter quasimori. The sequence goes on from NZ_JAHEVU010000002.1 coordinate 192,514, forward strand.
GCGTCATTCGTTCCTTGATCATGCAATTTCCTGAGCGTTCGTGGGGTTAATTAGTGGTTCATCTTATAGCACCGTTTTACTAGAAAACGTGACAGGCTTAACTCCTGGCTGCGAGCAGGCTCGCAAAGTGATTCATTTGCATGATTTTTCAGCGATTGAAAGGTGGGGGCTGATTTTGCCGTTGACACTCAGCGGCGGAATTCATATTATGCCGCCCGTCAACATGACAGCTTTACGACGGGGCTATAGCTCAGCTGGGAGAGCGCCTGCATGGCATGCAGGAGGTCAGCGGTTCGATCCCGCTTAGCTCCACCAAACTCTGAACCCAACAGAGTGCGGTAAGTAAAGTAACATGTGGGGCTATAGCTCAGCTGGGAGAGCGCTTGCATGGCATGCAAGAGGTCAGCGGTTCGATCCCGCTTAGCTCCACCAAAATTTGAACCCTCGTCGAAAGACGGGGGTTTTTTTATGCCTTTGTAAAATGTTTATACTGCTTTTGTTGCGATAAAACGCTTTTTCTATACCTCACCTCAATTCAAACCAATAAACGAGTCTATAAATAGACTTGAACTTGATTCGAGCAATTAATAAACCTATTATCCATCCGGTCAATGATATGATGGTAAAATAGATTCCCTGACTGAATGAATAGAAAAACTTACAATAACGTAAAAATATTTATGATTGCCTTCGCGCTATGCCTGATTGCGGTGCCATTTTCCCGTTATATCTCCCCGCGCGCTATTGTTAACGGACATGACGTCTATTTAGCATGGCTACCATTAAGCGTTATGCTGGCCGTTATTTTGTTGTTTGGCCGCCGGGCAATTATTCCCATTCTGTTATGTTTTACTATTACTAATATATTTGTAGTTGATTTAGCGCCGCTACAATATGCAGTTCTTCTGTTTTGTCAGACTTTTTCAGTTTTTGCTATATGTGGCATTATCCGTCTTATGCTGGGCAGGCGCTGGCGCCACAGCGTGCCTAATAAATACATCGGGATCCGTATTTTCTGGCTGGGTTTTATGGTGCCGATAGGTATCAAAATATCAATGTATCTGGCTGGTTATTTATTCGATTTCCCGGTAACCATCTCCACTTACTTCGGTGAAGGCACCCTTATTTACAGCGTTGTGGATATTCAAAGCCTGATCTGCGCGGCGTTGATTTTCACCATGATGTTCTATTATCCATTAAGAATGATTATTAATCCCCGCTACGCCAGAACCTTCTGGCTGCGGAGCGTGAAGCCCGTGTTTTTTCACAAGAAAGCATTGTTGATATTTGTCTGGCTGACGCTTCTGATCGCCCTCATGGCAATTTTATGTGCACCGCTAGAGTCACCTATAATTGCAGGATATCTTGTGCCCATAATTTTTATTCTTTTTACGTTGGGCATCAGTTGTTTAAGCTACGCGCTCATGTCATTGCTTTGGGCGGCATCCGCACTCCTGCTACTGACCTACAACGACAACTTTCTGAACGGCGTGGAGTCGGGGCACTCGCTCTCCTTTATCCTGTCTGTACTCATTTCTTTCGCCATCTGTTTGCTTTATATGTCGCGGATTTACCGGCGAAGCGAATGGATGAAGAAGGGCTGGCAGGACAGGGCGTTAACCGATCCGTTGACCGGGTTGCCTAACATTCGCGCGCTGGATGACTTTCTCATGATCCACCCTGATACCAAGGTGTGCTGCCTGCGAATGGATAATCTGGAATTTCTGAGCCGTCACTACGGCATTCTGATGCGGGTTCACTGCAAGCGTATGATTACCGCATCGCTCCAGCCCTTACTGCAAAAAGATGAGCAGCTTTTCCAGTTGCCTGGCAGCGAGCTGGTGCTGGTATTGCTGGGGCCGGGAACGTCAGAGCGTCTGCAGCATATGGTTGATCAACTGAATAGCCGCAAGATTTACTGGAACAACACTGGGCTGGATATAGAGTTTGGGGCTTCCTGGGGGGAGGTTGAAGACGGTGAGAACCTGCACCATACGCTTGGTCAGCTTAGCTGGCTGGCAGAGCAGTCGTGTGCTGCGCATAATGTGCTTGCTCTGACGAACAGCATTGAGGACGTCTCCGGGCAAACCACCGATAGGGTGCTGATGTTAGGGCGCATTAAACGTGCGCTTGATGCCGACGGGCTCCAGCTGTACGCCCAGTCGATTCAGAATGCCGAGGGGAAAGGCTATTACGAAATCCTCTCGCGCCTGGAGAGCGAGGGAGAGACGATCGCCCCCGATCGCTTTATTCCGCTGATTGCCCAGTTTAACCTGAGCCATCGCTTTGATCTGAACGTTGTTGAAAAGTTACTGGTCTGGCTGCGGGATAATCCCGCCACGCATGCCGGTACCCGTTTCTCCGTCAATTTGATGCCGATGACCTTAATGCAAAAAGAGGTCGCCACGGAGATTATCGCGCTCTTCGCTCGCTATAACGTCCCGCCGCAGGCCGTGGTCATCGAGATAACCGAAGAACAGGCTTTCTCCAATTCGGGCAGTAGCATTAACAATATCCAGCAGCTGAGGGATCATGGGTTCCGTATTGCTATTGATGACTTTGGAACAGGCTATGCCAACTTTGAGCGTCTGAAGCGCCTCCAGGCCGACATCATCAAGATTGATGGTTGTTTCGTAAAAGATATCTGCAGCGACAACATGGATGCGATGATTGTGCAGTCGATCTGTAATCTGGCGAAAACAAAATCGCTCTGCGTGGTAGCGGAATATGTTGAAACTCCGGCGCAGCGGGATATGTTGCTGCACCTTGGCGTCGACTATCTGCAGGGCTACCTGTTAGGTAAACCCAGACCGCTTGCCGAATTACGGGCATAAAAAAACCGGGAGCTTTCATGCTCCCGGTTTTTTTCACTCTGTGAGTTAGAGTACCAGCGCTGCGATAGAGGCAGACAGTACGCTCACCAGCGTAGAACCGTATACCAGCTTCAGGCCGAAGCGAGAAACCACGTTACCCTGCTCTTCGTTCAGGCCTTTAATCGCACCGGCGATAATACCGATGGAAGAGAAGTTTGCGAAGGAAACCAGGAACACGGACAGAATACCTTCCGCACGTGGAGAGAGCGTGCTGGCAATTTTCTGCAGATCCATCATTGCCACGAACTCGTTAGAAACCAGTTTGGTTGCCATGATGCTGCCAACCTGCAGTGCTTCATGAGCCGGAACACCCATCACCCATGCAATTGGATAGAAGATGTAGCCCAGAATGCCCTGGAAGGAGATACCGAGCACCGCTGCGAACAGGGCGTTCAGGCCGGCGATCAGCGCGATAAAACCAATCAGCATAGCGGCTACAATGATGGCGACTTTGAAGCCCGCCAGAATGTATTCACCCAGCATTTCGAAGAAGCTCTGTCCTTCATGCAGGTTTGACATCTGGATGTTCTCTTCGCTTGCGTCAACACGGTAAGGGTTGATCAGCGACAGCACGATAAAGGTGCTGAACATGTTCAGCACCAGCGCCGCCACCACGTATTTTGGCTCCAGCATGGTCATGTACGCACCCACGATAGACATGGATACGGTTGACATTGCCGTTGCCGCCATGGTGTACATGCGGTTGCGGGACATTTTGCCCAGAATATCTTTATACGCGATGAAGTTTTCTGACTGACCGAGGATCAGTGAGCTCACGGCGTTAAAGGATTCCAGTTTGCCCATGCCGTTCACCTTGGACAGCAGGAAGCCAATCGCGCGGATAACCACCGGCAGAACGCGGATGTGTTGCAGAATACCAATCAGTGCAGAGATGAAGACGATAGGGCACAGTACCTTCAGGAAGAAGAAGGCCAGACCTTGATCGTTCATGCTGCCAAAGACGAAGTTAGTCCCTTCGTTAGCAAACCCGAGCAGTTTTTCGAACATCTCGGAGAAGCCTTTCACGAAGCCGAGGCCTACGTTGGAGTTCAGGAAGAACCACGCAAGTAATACTTCAATGACCAGCAGTTGGACAACATAGCGAATACGAATATTTTTGCGGTCTGTGCTGACCAGCAATGCGAGTGCAGTAACGACAACGAGTGCCAGGACAAAATGAAGGACGCGGTCCATATTTGCTCCAAATATGAGGCAGGTTTAATTTTCGTGCACATTCTATGTAACAAGCGAAAAGAAAACGAGATCAAGAACACATTATAGTTACATCCTGTGACGAGTCTCAAAAATAGTGATCCACAATACATTTTTGTTATGTTAGGTAAATGAGTGAAAAGTTAAGTTTGTGTGCTAGGCTTCACAAAAGTATGCGCTAACTCTGTCTCATTTAGAGCGCCCGCATCTCACCTGCCCATCTATCGTCAAAAGCTATCAGAGAAATCATTACAAAGCTTACAAATGATCTTGATAATCATTCTCATTTTGATAGCATTAAACATAGCAAAGGCTATATTTCAGAGGCAGAAATGACAAACAGTCGCGTAGAGGGTAGCAATGGCAGAGCAGCGCGCAAGTTGCGGTTCGCATTAATGGGACCTGCGTTCATTGCTGCCATTGGCTATATCGATCCGGGCAATTTTGCGACCAACATTCAGGCCGGAGCCAGCTTCGGCTACACATTGCTGTGGGTGGTCGTCTGGGCAAACCTGATGGCCATGCTGATCCAGATGCTCTCAGCGAAGCTCGGCATTGCCACGAGCAAAAACCTGGCCGAGCAGATCCGCGACCACTACCCGCGTCCGGCGGTTTGGCTGTACTGGGTCCAGGCTGAAATTATCGCCATGGCAACCGACCTTGCCGAATTCATTGGGGCTGCGATTGGATTTAAACTGATCCTCGGCGTGTCATTGTTGCAGGGGGCTGTGCTGACCGGGATTGCGACTTTCCTTATTCTGATGCTGCAGCGCCGAGGACAGAAGCCGCTGGAAAAAGTCATCGGTGGTCTGCTGCTGTTTGTTGCTGCAGCCTATATTGTGGAGCTGATCTTCTCCCAGCCAAATCTGGTGCAGCTGAGTAAAGGGATGGCGATCCCAAGTCTGCCCACCTCTGAAGCGGTATTCCTGGCTGCTGGCGTCCTCGGGGCGACCATTATGCCGCATGTGATTTACCTGCACTCCTCCCTGACACAACATCTGCACGGTGGCACCCGTAAGGAACGCTATTCCGCGACAAAATGGGATGTCGCGTTTGCCATGACGATTGCCGGTTTCGTGAATCTGGCGATGATGGCGACCGCCGCTGCCGCTTTCCACTTTAATGGTCACACGGGGATTGCCGATCTCGATCAGGCTTATCTGACGCTGGAACCGTTACTGAGCCATGCCGCAGCAACGATATTTGGCCTGAGCCTGGTGGCTGCCGGCCTCTCTTCCACGGTGGTAGGCACCCTGGCGGGACAAGTGGTGATGCAGGGATTCGTACGTTTTCATATTCCGCTGTGGGTGCGTCGCGCCGTCACCATGCTGCCGTCGTTTATTGTGATTCTGATGGGGCTGGATCCTACCCGCATTTTGGTAATGAGCCAGGTCCTGCTGAGTTTTGGTATTGCCCTTGCGCTGGTGCCGTTGCTGATTTTTACCAGCGATAAAACGCTGATGGGCGACCTCGTGAACTCGACGCTGGTGAAAAGGGCCGGGTGGGCGATTGTGGTCGTGGTGGTGGCGCTGAATCTGTGGTTGTTAGTCGGAACCGCGCTGGGTCTTTAAAACAAAAAAGGAGCCAAAGGCTCCTTTTAACGTTAGTGACGATGGCCGTGACCACCGTGACCGTGTTTACCACCGCGTCCGCCCCAGCCTCGACGGTCATCGCGATCGTTCCAGCCTTCACGGTAGCCGCGTTCATAGGCGTTGTTTTTGTACCAGCCGCGATGCAGGCCATTATCATGCCTGCGCCAGCGGTCACCACGCCATTCATAATGACGGTTCCAGTAATCACGGTCGCGCCAGTAGCCACCGTCCCAGTATCTGCCGTAGTCATCGCGATCGCCAATTTGTAATTTTACTGATGGCAACAGGGTGATCTCGCCAGCAGTGGCGACCAGCGGGGCAGAAGCCAGTAATACCGCTGCTAAAATCAGTGACCTGAACATACTCTTCTCCTTCACGATCGGGGCCTTGTGGGCCTGTTAACGCAATATTACGAGTTGGTAAAGCCTCGTTTCATCGCCTCAACTCCGAATTCATAGATAAGAGCACTTTTTGCTAAAAGCGGCTTTAATTTGTTCAGGCCAGAATATCTTCGATTCGCGTCAATTCATCTTCCGAGAAATGGCGATTGTCCAGCATGCCCACCGCGTCATCTATTTGCGCGGTTTTACTGGCCCCAATCAGTACTGAAGTCACAGTATCGTGGCGTAAAATCCAGGCCAGAGCCATCTGCGACAGCTTCTGTCCACGGCTTTCTGCCATGGCGTTTAACTTGCGCACTTTTTCCAGCTTTTCTTCGGTGAGCTGATCCGGGTTCAGGAACTTGCTGCCGCTGGCCGCACGGGAGTCCGCTGGAATGCCGTTCAGATAACGGTTGGTTAATTGACCACCCGCGAGAGGAGAGAAGGGAATACACCCCACCCCTGTCTGCTGCAGTACCTCCAGCAAACCCGCTTCAGGGGCACGCTCAAACATCGAATATTTAGGCTGATGGATAAGACAAGGCGTACCGAGGTCGTGAAGGATTTCAATAGCCTGGCGCGCCAGTTCAGCAGGGTAGTTGGATAACCCGACGTACAGTGCCTTGCCCTGTCGCACCAGATGGTCGAGCGCTTTCATTGTTTCCTGAAGCGGTGTTTCCGGGGCCGGGCGGTGATGATAGAAGATGTCGACATACTCCAGCCCCATGCGCTTCAGGCTCTGATCCAGACTCGATACCAGATATTTACGCGAGCCCCAGTCGCCGTAGGGACCGTCCCACATGGTATATCCCGCTTTCGTCGAGATAATTAACTCATCGCGCCAGGGGAGAAAATCTTCCAGCAAAATGCGCCCGAAATTACGTTCGGCTGAACCGGGAGGAGGGCCATAGTTGTTGGCAAGGTCGAAATGCGTAATCCCCAAATCGAACGCGCGCTGTAAAAGTTGACGGCTGTTTTCGATGAACGTGGCATCGCCAAAGTTATGCCAAAGCCCAAGCGAGATGGCGGGCAATTTCAGTCCGCTTTGTCCGCAGCGACGATACTGCATTGTCTGATAACGATTTTTATCCGGCTGATAATGCATGGTCATGACCTCTGACGCTGATAAGAAAAATGAGTGTATACGGTTACACTAACGCGAAGAAAGAGAGAATAGCGCAGCATTTTTTGTAAAGCATTCTTTCCAGGTCCTTCTTACTGCCTTTTCTGGACAGTCATCACGCTTATTTAATACTCAAGGTGAGAACAACATTAGAAGGATACCTGTATATGCGTACCCCATACTGCGTCGCCGATTACCTGCTGGACCGTCTGACTGATTGTGGAACCGATCATCTGTTTGGCGTGCCGGGCGACTATAACCTGCAGTTTCTCGACCATGTAATAGACAGCCCGGATATCTGCTGGGTGGGTTGTGCCAACGAGCTGAACGCGTCATATGCCGCCGACGGCTATGCCCGATGTAAGGGCTTTGCCGCGCTGTTAACCACATTCGGCGTCGGAGAGTTAAGCGCCATGAACGGGGTGGCGGGGAGCTTTGCCGAACACGTTCCCGTGTTGCATATTGTGGGGGCGCCGGGAATGGCGGCGCAGCAAAAAGGCGAGTTATTGCACCATACCTTAGGTGACGGTGAGTTCCGTCATTTTTACCATATGAGCGAACCCATCACCGTCGCGCAGGCGATCCTGACCGAACAAAATGCCTGCTACGAAATTGACCGCGTGCTGACCACCATGCTGCGCGAACGCCGTCCGGGATATTTGATGTTGCCTGCGGATGTGGCAAAAAAAGCCGCGACGCCACCTGTAAGCGCTCTCACCGTTAAGCCTGTTCACGCGGACAATGCCTGTCTTAAAGCGTTTCGTGATGCCGCCCGGAGTCGCCTGGCCGTGAGCAAGCGGACCGCGCTGCTGGCCGATTTTCTGGTGCTCCGCCATGGGCTAAAACCTGCGCTGCAGAAATGGGTGAAAGAGGTGCCGATGGCACACGCCACCATGTTGATGGGGAAAGGGATTTTTGATGAGCGGCAGGCGGGTTTTTACGGTACTTACAGTGGTTCAGCGAGCGCGGAGCCGGTCAAAGAGGCGATTGAAAGAGCTGACACGGTGTTGTGCATTGGAACGCGGTTTACCGATACCCTGACCGCCGGGTTCACTCACCAGCTTACTCCCGCTCAGACCATCGAAGTGCAGCCTCATGCTTCCCGCGTGGGCGACGTCTGGTTTACGGGCATTCCCATGCTGCAGGCGATTGAGACGCTGGCAGAGTTATGCAAACAACACGTGCATGAAAGCCCTGCACCCTCGACACACAGCGGTTTTTCCTGGCCTGCAGAGGGCGCTACGCTCACGCAGGAGAACTTCTGGAGCACGCTGCAAACCTTCATTCGCCCCGGCGACATCATTCTTGCCGATCAGGGAACCTCGGCGTTTGGCGCGATCGATCTTCGCTTACCTGCCGACGTTAATTTTATCGTTCAGCCGCTATGGGGGTCGATTGGCTATACGCTGGCTGCGGCCTTTGGCGCGCAGACGGCATGCCCGGACCGGCGCGTGATTGTCCTGACCGGGGACGGTGCCGCACAGCTGACGATTCAGGAAATGGGCTCAATGCTGCGCGATAATCAGCACCCGATTATCCTGGTGCTCAACAACGAAGGGTACACGGTTGAGAGGGCCATACACGGGCCTGAACAGCGCTATAACGATATCGCCCTGTGGAACTGGACGCAGATCCCGCAAGCGCTCAGCCTGGATCCTCAGGCTGAATGCTGGCGGGTCAGTGAAGTCGATCAGCTGGCGGACGTGCTGGAAAAAGTGGCGCACCATGAGCGGCTTTCGCTCATTGAGGTCATGCTGCCCAAAGCGGATATCCCCCCGCTGTTGGGCGCGATAACCAAAGCGCTGGAGGCGCGAAATAGCGCCTGATCACTTATCGTTTCGCCAGGCCATCATCATCGGTTTGCCCGCCAGCAGGAGCCAGGCGGGCAACATCACGATACAGAGCAGAGGGAAGAGGGTAGAGTCAGGCACCACGACGGCGGCCATGAACAGGCTTAGCCACGCATCCCGCGTCACTACCAGTACCAGCCCAAGAATCGAGCACGAAACGGTTATCGCAGCCGGTACGGCGTCCACATGCTCGTGCAACATCAGACCCAACGCGACCCCGACAAACACTGCCGGGAAGATGCGTCCGCCTCGAAAACCGCACGCGGCGGCCACGACCAGGGCCGCCAGCTTTATCACCGCAAACAGCAGATAATCGGACACGCTAAACACCTGACTGAATGCCAGCTGCTGCATTTCATCCAGGCCTTTAAACAGCGTCACTTTTCCGCCGATAGCGCCCAGAATGCCGAGTAACAGCCCCCCGACGCCCAAAATCAGCACCGGATGCTTGAGCTTATGCATCAGGCGATGCAGGCGCGGAAGACACCATACCGCGACCATGCCGAGCGCAATGGCGATGGCGACCACAATCGCGCCGCTGAAAATATCCGCGACCTGCATCTGGCCATAGTGGGGGAGAGGGAGAGAAAAGTGGGGATGGAAAAACAGGCTGGTGGTCAACGCACCGGCAGCGGCGGCCATCAGCGGCGCAAAGAGTTTGTCCCAGAGCGGGACCTCATTATTACCGCTCAGCGTCTGGGAGAAGATCAGCGCGGCGGCGACGGGGGTGCCGAACAGCGCGCCGATGGTGCCGGCCGAGGCCAGGATCGTCCAGTCCAGCGCGTTGACGCGCGGCAAAATACGCGAACCCAGGAAAACCGCCAGCGCGATATTGACCGCCATGATCGGATGTTCAGGCCCCAGGCTGACGCCGCCCGCCAGACCTACGATCAGCGCAACGATCAGTCCCGGCAGTGCTGCCGGGCTGACGGGCGCGCCGATCAACGGTTCCTGGGCGGGATCGGGCCCGGCATGGTCCGGACTGAAACGAATCACCAAACCCACCGCAATACCGGTGAGCGTCAGCATGACGATAATCCATGCAGAAGAATCAGGGCTAAAGCCGATATTGGCAGGCAGGACGGTCCATAACATCGTTTGCAGTACCGACGCGACTTTCATCACGACGATAAGCACCAGGCTTGAAGCAACGCCAATAACGAGCGCCGGTAGTGCTAATAACAGCATGGTTCTGGCTCGCGGGTGGAGCATGATGATTTCCTTGTACAAAACGGTATAACGTTACTTTGCACAATCAGCTTTATGGCAATAGTGCAAAAGGTGCTGAAACGGTAAAGTTATTCTGTGACGAAGATCGATAATCCTGGGGCATTCACTTTCTGGTCGTTGTTGTTATCACGCCTTGAATTTACAGTGTTCCAAAGATTTATTCTGACTTTAGCGGAGCAGTAAAAGAATGACAAAGTATGCTTTGGTAGGTGATGTGGGCGGCACGAACGCGCGCCTTGCACTCTGCGATGTAAATAGCGGTGACATTTCCCAGGCGAAAACCTATTCAGGGCTGGATTATCCAAGTCTGGAAGCCGTGGTTCGCGTCTATCTTGAAGAGCATAAGGTCAGCGTCGAAGACGGCTGTATCGCGATTGCGTGCCCCATTACCGGTGACTGGGTGGCTATGACCAACCATACCTGGGCCTTCTCCATTGCCGAAATGAAAAAAAACCTCGGCTTTGCGCATCTTGAAATTATCAATGACTTCACGGCGGTATCGATGGCGATCCCGATGCTGAAGCCGGAACACCTGATCCAGTTTGGCGGCACGGCGCCGGTCGAAGGCAAGCCGATTGCGGTTTACGGCGCGGGCACCGGGCTGGGCGTCTCTCACCTTGTCCACGTCGATAAACGCTGGATCAGTCTGCCGGGTGAAGGCGGTCACGTGGATTTCGCACCGAACAGTGAAGAAGAGGGCATTATCCTCGAAGAGCTACGCGCTGAGATCGGCCATGTTTCTGCCGAACGCGTGCTGTCGGGTCCCGGGCTGGTCAATTTGTACCGTGCGATTGTGAAATCTGATGGCCGTCTGCCTGAAAATCTGCAGCCTAAAGACGTGACCGAACGCGCACTGGCGGACAGCTGCATCGATTGCCGTCGTGCCTTGTCCCTGTTCTGCGTGATCATGGGGCGCTTCGGCGGCAACCTGGCGCTGACGCTCGGCACGTTTGGCGGCGTCTATATTGCGGGCGGTATCATGCCGCGCTTCCTCGAGTTCTTTAAAGCCTCTGGTTTCCGCGGCGGGTTTGAAGATAAAGGGCGCTTCAGAAGCTACGTGCAGGACATTCCTGTTTACCTGATTGTGCACGATAATCCAGGGCTGCTTGGCTCGGGTGCGCATTTGCGTCAGGTTCTGGGACAAATTCTCTGATGGTCATGCCCCTCTCCCGCGGGAGAGGGGAACGCTTAAAGGTGCATCAGCTGGCGAAACTCTTTTACCTTGCTGCGGCTCACCGGCACCTGGAAGTCGAGATCCTTCAGACGCAAAATATACGTGTTGTTAAACCAGGGTTCGATCTCGCGGATCTTGTTCAAATTGACGCAAAACGAGCGGTGGCAGCGGAAGAAGTGCGCCGCAGGTAGCTTGCTGCAAAACTCGGTGATGTTCATCGCCATCACGTACGATTCACGTCGCGTATAGACAAACGTCATCTTTTCATGTGCTTCGGCGTAATAAATATCGTCGATGGGCGTGACGATGATCCTTTCATCCTTCACCAGATTAATGGTGTCACTCTCCCGGATGGCGGGGCTGGCGCCTGCAGGCGCGGCTTGCTGTTTCCATGCCGCTTCCAGCTTTTGCAGCATGCTGATAATACGCGACTCCTGATAAGGCTTCAGGATGTAGTCAAACGCTTCCAGCTCGAAGGCCTCCACGGCGTGCTCTTTCCACGCGGTAACAAAGACAATAAACGGCTTGTGGGCAAACTGATTAATATTTTGCGCCAGCAGCACGCCATCCAGCGACGGAATATTGATATCGAGAAAAATGGCATCGACCCGGTTGTGCTGGAGAAACTTCAGCACGTCCAGGCCATCTTCGAAGGTGCCTACAATCTCCATCTGGCTGTGCGTTTTGATAAGCCAGCTCAGCTCCTGTTGAGCCAGAACCTCATCTTCCACAATGATGACTTTCATCTGTAACTCCGGCCTATGGCATCAGGGTTGTCGGCGCATGAACGGGGGAGCGTTCATTCGGCACGTAAAAGGCGATTTCAGTGCCCGGCTCCAGGCGATGAATGTGCAGCCCGTCGCCGTACAGCAGTTTGACCCGGTGGTGGACATTCAAAAGGCCAATCTTATTGCCCGGCATTTCGTTGGATTCCACGCGTTCAATGACCTTTGGGTCGATACCATGGCCAGTATCGCGCACCGCAACGCGCACGCGATTCCCGCTCTCGGTCACGCTAATGGTCACTACGCCTTTGCCTTTGCACGGCTGAATACCGTGAACAATGGCGTTTTCCACCAGCGGCTGGATCAGCAGGCTTGGGATCACGCAATTGACCTCTTCATCAATATCGTAAATGACGGTGAGCTTATCGCCAAAGCGGGCCTGCTCGATCGCGATGTAATCTTTGATCTGATAAAGCTCTTTTTTGATGTCGATCTGCTCGTCATCTTTCAATTCAATGTTGTAGCGCAGATAGCGTGACAGGTTGAAAATCAGCTGGCGGGCGGTGTCCGGATTAAGGCGAATGGAAGAGGAGATGGCGTTCAGCGCGTTAAACAGGAAATGAGGATTAATTTTACTTTGCAGCGCGCGTAGCTCTGCCTTATTTGCCATTTCGCGCAGCTGCTCCGCGCGCGAGACTTCCAGCTGAGTTGAGATTATTTGCGACAGACCAATCGCCATTTCCTGCAGTGAGGAGGTGATCTGGTGCGCATGACAGTAGTAAATCTTCAGCGTGCCCGTGACGACCCCTTTCTCCCACAATGGGATCACCAGCATGGAATGTATTTCGGGCGTCCTGTGGGCTTCGTCATTGTTTTTAATGATGATTTTACCGTAGTTGATCGCCTGTCGGGTGGTCGGGCTGATGGTGTCGTCGTTGTCACGATAGTTGTGTTCCCCGACGCCCACGTAGGCCAGCACGTGGTCGATATTGGTGATGGCGACGGCATCGGCGTGAATATCGCGACGGATGATGTCGCAGACCTGGCGTAAAGACTCAACGTTAACGTGGCGGAACAGGGGCAGCGTTTTGTTGGCAATATCGAGCGCCAGCTTGGCCTGGCGTGCGGCGCTGGCCTCTTTTTCCCCTTCAACACTCTGCACCAGCAGGACAATAAAGCCGATGCAGACGCTGCCGAGGATCATCGGAATACCGATTTTCGAAACTATATCCAGCCCAAGAGCGGTAGTGGGTGCCCACAACACAACCAAAATCATGGTCAAGGTTTCACACACCATGCCCGCGATGATCCCGGCGCGCCAGTGCTGTTTTTTGGGGAATTTGCAGTTAATCCAGCCGGACAAGATCCCGGCAATAATGCTGGTAATAAAACACGGAATAGCCGTCACGCCGCCGATATCAATCAAATAGCGGTGTGTACCGGCAATCAATCCGGTGATTACCCCAACCCAGGGGCCAAACAGTATCCCGCCAGACATCACGGCGATTATGCGCACGTTGACCAGCGACCCTTCGACAGGCACTCCGGACCAGGTACTGAAGAGGGCAAACATCGAAAAGATGGCGGTCACGGCCAGCAGCTCTTTTGGCGAGTGCGCTGACTTGTGCAGAAGCTCGCGGAACAGGCGAATGCGAATGAGGAAAAACAGACAAATCAGCATTAGCGCTGCGCGGTCAAATACCGCCAGCAGCATAGTGAATATTTCGTGCACAAGTGAACCTGGAAAATCGGGAAAGAACCATGATAAAAAACCTGGCGCGTATTGACCAGCTATCCGTCAGGTTTATCAAATGAGGAAAAACCATAATTTACAAAGGGGATTGCGCGGGAAGTTCTTCAGTCCGGCTGAATTTTTCTTAACGAAGTACAGCGAGGTAATGGTTATGATAACACCATGTTAAATAACAGGTATTAAAAAAATAGTAATGGTCACTGGTCTTCCGCTTTTAGCGACAGCAGGGTTCCTGTTTTAACGCGATATCTTTTTTTTACTTTCCCTCTCGACAGCATGTTTTTTTTCAGGTTATTTTCTAAGCACGCCACATCGGTGGCAGCGTCGCTCGGACGGTCCGGGCGCTAACGTTAATCTGAGGAATCTATGGCTGAATTCAGTCCTGAACGCCGTTTCACGCGTATCGATCGTCTCCCCCCTTATGTTTTCAATATCACCGCTGAGCTGAAGATGGCTGCGCGTCGGCGTGGCGAAGATATTATCGATTTCAGCATGGGTAACCCTGACGGCCCAACGCCGCCGCATATTGTTGAGAAACTCTGTACAGTTGCCCAGCGCCCGGATACGCATGGTTACTCAACGTCTCGCGGTATTCCTCGATTACGTCGTGCCATTTCCCGCTGGTACCAGGATCGCTACCAGGTGGACATCGATCCTGAAAGTGAAGCCATTGTCACCATTGGCTCGAAAGAAGGGCTGGCACACCTGATGCTGGCGACGCTGGATCACGGTGATACCGTGCTGGTGCCAAACCCCAGCTATCCGATCCATATCTACGGTGCGGTGATTGCTGGCGCGCAGGTTCGCTCTGTGCCGCTGGTGGAAGGCGTAGACTTTTTTAACGAACTGGAACGCGCGATTCGTGAAAGCTACCCGAAACCAAAGATGATGATCCTCGGTTTCCCGTCGAACCCAACGGCCCAGTGCGTTGAGCTCGAATTCTTCGAGAAAGTGGTCGCCCTGGCAAAACGTTACGACGTGCTGGTGGTTCACGATCTCGCCTATGCGGATATTGTCTACGACGGATGGAAGGCGCCTTCCATTATGCAGGTGCCGGGCGCACGCGATGTGGCGGTCGAGTTCTTCACGCTGTCGAAAAGTTACAACATGGCGGGCTGGCGCATTGGCTTTATGGTGGGTAACAAGACGCTGGTGAATGCGCTGGCGCGCATTAAGAGTTACCACGACTATGGCACATTTACGCCGTTACAGGTCGCCGCAATTGCTGCGCTTGAAGGCGATCAGCAGTGTGTACAGGATATTGCTGCCCAGTATAAGCGGCGTCGCGATGTGCTGGTGAAAGGTCTGCATGAAGCGGGCTGGATGGTGGAAATGCCGAAGGCGTCCATGTACGTCTGGGCTAAAATTCCTGAGCCCTATGCGGCAATGGGGTCGCTGGAGTTTGCCAAGAAGCTCCTGCAGGATGCAAAGGTGTGCGTCTCACCGGGCATCGGTTTTGGCGATTATGGCGATACCCACGTGCGGTTTGCGTTGATTGAAAACAGCGACCGCATTCGTCAGGCGGTCAGGGGGATTAAGAGCATGTTCCGGGCTGACGGGCTTCTCTCAACAAAAAGCGTGGCTGAACAGCCCGAAACCTGACGACACAAAAAAAACAGGCGCCTTGAGCGCCTGTTTTTTTGACTGCATGTTCTTTGCTAGATCATCAGGGCAAAGGTTCCGGCCCAGACTAAAACAATCACCGAAATGCCCATAAAGAAATATTTCACGTTTCATCACTCCGCGTATCTTTTGGTACGCATTTAAAAACAGAGTCCACCTGATTATAGAGAGTTGAAATCGGGCTAAAACGGAAATCGGAATTATCCCGCTACGCCTCAGACTCCACCTCAGAATTCTGCGCATCCCATTGTCAGACGGCGCTAATGTACGCCTAAAAAACGGGGGTGACAAGTGGGATTTTTCTAAATACTTTCCGACACTTACGAGTGTCGTGGAACGGCGACAGTTTGATTTCAGTACGCAATAAATTCCCGTTGAGCGACGCAGAATAAATACGGTTACCCAGAGTGATTACAGGTGATTGAAAAGGTTAGTTTCTTAGCGAAACTAACCTTCTGGAAGGCTTAAATATAGAGAGAGGCTTCGCCCAGCGGACGGGTTTTGAATCGGCGGTGCATCCACAAATACTGCTCAGGTGCACGCATGATCTCGAACTCGATAACCTTGTTGATAAAGGTCGCGGCTTCACACTCATTTTCAGGGTAGTTCGCCATTTCCGGGGAGATGTGCAAGCGATAACCTGATTTATCCGCTTTTCTGACCATCGTTACGGTCAGCATGGCGGCACCAGAAAGGCGTGAAATCACAAAGGTGCCGTTGGTCGTGGCAACGTCTTTAACCGCGAAGAAAGGTGCGAAGCTGCTGCCTTTACGGCCATAATCCTGATCGGGTGCAAACCAGACGGCCTCACCTTTTTTCAGCGCACCGACCATGCCGCGCAGATTGTTACGGCTGATCATCGCCTTGTTTGAGCGCATACGGCCGCGAGTCTGAACCCACTCCATCAGCGCGCTGTTGTGCGGACGGTAGGTTGCCATCATCGGCTGGCAAAGACCCATCACGCGACCGCCGAGTTCCAGGGACATGAAGTGAACCCCGACGACCATCACGCCGCGGTTATGCGCCTGGGCACGCTTCAGGTTATCCAGACCTTCTACATCAAACCATTTACGCACGCGTTCATCAGGCCAGAACCAGGCCATACCGGTTTCAAGCAATGCCATGCCGATAGATTTAAAGTTTTCAGCGATCAGCTTTTCGCGCTGCTGCGCATTGTAGTGCGGGAAGCAAAGTTCAAGATTTTTACGTGCGATAGACTCGCGACGTTTAAGGAAATAGCGCGATGCGCTGCCGAGTCTTGAGCCCAGTAAGCGGATCGCCGGGTAAGGAAGCTGGACCAGCAACCAAAGTACGCCAAGACCAAACCATGTAAACCAGTAACGCGGGTGCAAGAACGCGCGTTTGAATGAGGATTCAGACAAATTAGAGGAACCTTTGTAAAACCGGTAAAAGTAACGCGCTTAGCGATACCACGTGCCTATTAGACCGTAGTGCAAGGTCATGGTTGCAGGCTTTACCGATCTTTACGGCGTTACCTGGCCATAGCTGACATTGGATGGGCGGCATAATGTAGCACCCTTATATGATATGTGCTATTACTCGTTTTTGATTAAAAAAGCGGCGATTACGGAGAAGCTTGATTTTGCTATTGTTATAAATGAGCGAAAGTCACTCTTTTGAGGGCGTTACGATGGATACCTATCTGCAAACGGTGAAAGATGAGTGGGTGCAACTGATCAATGAAACTGAGCCACACATTCATCAAGTTACCGCCCAACTTGCCAGCGAGCATGCCACTGTTCTGATTGCTGAGTTCTATCGTGTTGTTCTGGCCGATCCTATTGTTGCTGAGTTTTTGACCACTGAACAGGTGGAAAGACAATTGCAGGAAGCGCTGCGTCGGTGGCTGGTTGATGTTCTCTCCTGTCAGGTTGGGCAGGTTGAGGAGCAAATACGCGCCCAGCAGCGTGCCGCAGATGTGCATGCCCGTATCGGCATCTCTGTCGACCTGGTCGAAATGGGTTTCAGGGTGCTGAAAAAATTGCTGTTACCCATCATTAACGCCACGCCCCATCCCTCTGACGTGAAGCTCAGCGTTTATCACTACGCCATTAACAGTATCGATCTGGCGATGGAGGTGATGTCGCGTGCGTATGTCTTCAGCGAGAACAATGCGGCGAAAGAGGATGAAAACTACCGGATTTTCTCGCTGATGGAGAATGCGGAAGAAGAGAAGGAGCGTCAGACCGCTGCGCTGCTGACCTGGGAAATGACGCTGCTCTATAAGGTGATGTTAGATTCCAGCATAGGCAACAGCCGACCGCTCGGGCAATCAGATTTTGGGCTGTGGTTTAGCCATAAAGGACGTCACTATTTCAGCGGTATTGCCGAAGCAGGGCATATCTCCCGTCTTATTCAGGAGTTTGACGAGGCGTTTAATGAGGTTCGCCAGGCTGACGATGCGCTTCGTGACAGGTCACGGCAGGTCAAATTTTTGCGGCAGGTGCGTAACACCCTCTCGCAAATCGTTACCCTGCTGCGTGAGCTGTTTGATGAGGTATCCCGCCATGAGGTGGGAATGGACGTGCTCACCCGACTGCTGAACCGTCGCTTCCTGCCGACCATTTTTAAACGTGAAATCACCCATGCCACCCGCGCCGGTACGCCGCTGTCGGCGCTACTGATCGATGTTGATAAATTCAAGCAAATCAATGATACCTGGGGCCACAATACGGGTGATGAGATCCTGCGAAAAGTGGCGGGTGCGTTTTATGACAACGTTCGCACCTGCGACTACGTATTTCGCTACGGTGGCGATGAGTTTTTAATTGTGCTGACGGAAATCACCGAAGCTGACGCACTGCGTATCGCAGAACGGATCCGCAAGCGCGTAGAAAAAATTAAGGTTAGCTCCCCGACCGGCGAGACGATCTCTCTTTCCCTTTCAATCGGGGCGGCGATGTTCAATGGGCATCCTGACTACGAACGTCTGATACAGGCAGCGGATGAAGCGCTGTATGGTGCAAAACGACGCGGGCGGAACTGTGTGGAGTTGTGGAAAATGCAGTGATTGTATGAAGTCAGGAAGAACGGAAGTGTCCCTGCAGGAATTGAATTCTTATTTATCTTATTGAGTTTATTGTGTTTTTTATTATTTAAAAAATAGATACCATCAGGTAATACACTGGGCCTGAACTAGGTTGAGGGATTGTAGTTGAAGATTGAGAACCTCAAATCCGAAATGATGACATAGAAAAACGTATTGTAGATGGTTTGAATATCTTGCATGCCTGTGAGCTAACTGGTTCTATAGTTGTTAAACAGACATGCAATATTTTTTCAATAATTTGTTTACTTAGCGCATATTATTTTTTCTGCCAAGAAACTAACTAAAGGGACATAGAAGCTAACTAATTCTTCTGATTCAGTTAGTGGGATGTGACAATCTTCACGATTATATTTGTCTGATGAGTGAACAAGTGCGTTTCTTATATGTTTTAATACATGGGCTGTATTTGGGATCATGTGCTCATTGTTCTTGATGTTTATAGATAAATTTTCACCAAATACTTTCCGTGTCTTTGTATAATGTTTCTCACCAATATTATCTTCAAATTCTTCAATGAACTGCTTCAATTCATCCGGTTCGATATATTTTTTAAGGACTCTAATCAACATATCTTTCTCATCAGATTTATCATTATGTTTTTTAACAGTATTTATTATTGATTCAATGTCTGCTAATGACCCGCAAAAATTTGTTGATTGTATGTTAGATCTCAATTTAGCTTGTAGTTCTTCTTCTGAAACACTTAGGAAGTTATATTCTAAAACATGATAATATGATAGGAATGATTGACTTGGGAACTGACTACTAACAGCAACTTTATAATAATTAACTAAATTTATATCATAACTTGCAAAAGGAATGTTAAGTTCAACTTCATCTTCTGAAGTATATGCTATATTTAAAGAGCGACGTTGTTTATATAATTCCCAAGCTTGACCGTAATCAACCGCTAGCTTAAATAAACAGCTATCGAAACATTTTAATGCATCATCTAGCATTTTTTGTTGTTCGATTTTTCTCTTAAGATTATATTTTATTGTTATCGGATTCCAAAGAAGAGTGTGGAAATAGACGTAACCCAAACGTACCCTATTAATCAATCTTCTTTTAACAATTTTTTCAATGAAGTTTTTATAGTCTTCAGATATAAAATGGCTAAGAGAAAATTCTTTGCTTGCTCTTGATAATTGTACTGTTTTTGATGAATTTGATTTGAATTCAAATGACGGTATCTCAAAAATATTTTGGTTTAATCTCTGAACTAAAATCTCAACTGTTCTATATCCAACCATGGTCCTTTTTTCAAGGTCGTATCGATATTGTCGAGATTTTGCAAAGTTCGGTATTGCCTCATCATAACCTTCGTTGAATTTTACTTCCACATCCTTGTCATCGATTTGTAAGTATAATTTACCTGCTTGAATCTTGCATTGAATTCCATTTGACTCGAAAACCTCAGTTACAAATTCAAAATTCATTTTTTAATCCTTTATTAAAACGCCGAATTGTAAGATTTAACTCATCTAAACCATGACATTTCAAGAAGGATGAATATGAAGATAGTCAACAGTCGAGGAAAACTGTTTGAGTGTCTTCCATCATGCTTCTTCACTGTCATAGGTGTAATTAATTGATTTCATTGTATGAAATATTACCTTGCTGCAAATGAATTTACAATATTGGCTTATGTGAAAAGTTGAGTGGTGTCTAAAAAATGACCATTTTATATGTTGGTAGAATAGAGGAATTATTATCATAAACAGAGCATAAAGCGCACATTGAAAATAATCTCAGAGTTATCTACTGACATAAGCCAAACAAACAATCTTAGTCTCATCACTTTTGGACTAGCCTAGGAGGTTAAAATCGATAACCGGATTATAGGGTTTGCAGTGAAAGGCAGCGTATAAGAATGTGTGAAAATTAGCTGACAGGTCATTAGCTCCGATCCCGAATAGTTATCGCCTGAGTCTTATTTTTATGAGGTAACACTGGTAACAGTGGTAACAAAAATCAGTGTGTTACCACGCGTTACCTCTTTATTTGGCTCACTGGTAACTGATTAATTTCAATTAAATCACAGACGTTACACGTGTTATCAGTGTTACACGTTCAGAACAAGAGGGAGGCAATCAAAATCCCTTCTTCTGGCAGGCAACAGAGGTTTAGCTATGCGAGTGATGAAAATTTACTGCCCGGAGTGTATGTCTGCGGCAACGGTGAGGAAAACAAACCGAAAGCACCCCTATCAGATGTGTACTGTTATTGCTCAAATGTAGAATGTGGGCATACGTTTGTGATGAACGTTTCCTTGTCACACACGATTAGTCCCAGCGCTTTGAGCGGCCAGGGACGGATTAAAGAGCTAATGGATGCCCTGCCACCGGACGAGCGACAAAAAGCATTAGAACTCCTGTTGGCAGCCAAAGAGAGCCACTGAACGATTCGCCGGGAGTATCTAAAATCTTCCCAGCTTCGGTTCATTAAATTTCAGCTGCTTAAGAAAAAATGTCTATAAGAATCAGCTTCTTAATTTTTAAGTGTGTCGTCAGTTATCATGAAAAATCTCACTTAAAATTTTATATCTCTATACTATCAATAACTTAAATAAAGTCATTACGATTTTGAGTAAAGCTAACTGAAAAAAGCTGAAATTCTTTTCACTCTTTTCAGTTCCATGCTCGCTGTAAATCCCCAGTTGTGGCGCGGTCTGGCGCTATCATTTGTAAAAAATGCCAACTGAAAAATTTTTGCGATCTGAAAACCGCAGGCGGGTGCGGTGTAGTGCAATTTTAGTCGTTAACATTTTCTTGTACAAAGCATGGATAAATATGAAATGGCGGTATACATGGTTAGAAGGTGGGCTATCTGTGCAAGGTAAATCTGCGCGCTCTAGTCTTCAGTCTGTTGTATTTGAAGGAAAACACTGGTAATGTTTTGCCAGCTCAAGCGTTTCGCTTTGAATGCTGCAACCATTTTAAAATTTGCTAGCTTTGCTTCCTTAGGGAAGCGTCTGGTTTACCAGACTCGATCCGAGGCCCCACCGCCGCCAACGACGGCTGGTGCCGTAGCTGTCGGGCATTGCTTACGATCGTAGAGAACAGAGGCTGTTGCTAGCAATATTTGGTGTATGCATCTCTGTTTTTCTGCACCCTTGATTATGGGGAGATCGTAAGCAACTTTGCCTTTGAGGTTTTGTTCTACCTTTGGGGTTTTATAATGTCTTCTGAACTACCCATAAAAAAAAGCAATTCTGGAATTTCTACCTTAGATTCTCTTTCTAAAACCTTAGGTTTCTCTCTTGAAGAACTTGAGGAAATAAGAAGTATTCCGCTAGAAAAACGATATTTTAAGTTGGAAAAACCGAAAACAGATGGAACGATGAGAACTGTTTATAGGCCTCACCATAAGCTAAAACGGTTGCAGCGTAGAATCAATAAAAGAATATTTCGTGAATTGGTAATATGGCCGGATTTTTTATTTGGTTCGGTTCCTAATGATAATGACGATGAAGATTCTATTAAAAGGGATTATATAACTTGTGCTAGTTTGCACTGCTCTGCAAAATCAATTCTTAAAATAGATATAAAAAACTTCTTTGATAATATACATAAAGATTTGGTAGGTGATATTTTTGAAGGATTTTTATGTATTAAATCAGAAGCAAAAGAATACATGATTGATGTTTGTTGTGCTGGGGAGTTTATTGTTCAAGGAGCGTTGACTTCAAGTTATATAGCGTCATTGTGTTTATATGATGTTGAAACGCAGGTGTATCGTAGGGCAAAAAGGAAAGGTCTTACCTATACAAGGCTTGTTGATGACATTACTGTGTCTTCAAAAATTTATGATTTTGATTTCACCCAGATAAGAAAGCATATTGAGGATATGCTTGCTGAAAAAGATCTTCCAATTAATTTCGACAAATCAGGTGTTTTTCAAATATCAACTAAACCTCTTCTTGTTCATGGTTTAAGAATTGATCATAATAAACCAAGATTACCTTCGAATGAAGTTAGACGAATTCGTGCGTCATTACACAACTTAATTAATAATGCAACAAAAAATAATAGTAAGACTTCTTTACCATATAGAATCGAATATAATAGATGTATGGGGAGAATTAATAAATTAGGAAGGCTAGGACATGAAAAGCATGCTGTTTTTATGGAGAAGATAAAACGAGTTCGACCAATGCCATCCTTTTCTGATGTTAAAGAGTGCAAGAAAAAGCTGAAAAAACTTGAGGAACTTCATGCCAAAGGATTCAATAAAAGTGAACGTTATTTAAGAAATTTTCAATTGGTTGGACATAGCATATCTCTCATAAAAAGAAGTGATTCATTTTCTATTCTGGCTAAAGAGTTAAGGATGAGATTAAATAGGATTAAACCCAATGTCGAAAAATAAAAAAATCAATGCAAATAGCCTTGTGTCATTTGTGCGTAATGTTTGTATTTTTGCGGCTTTTATTTTGTGTTGGTCTTTGATTTCGACGATATTCTCACAGGAATTATATGATTTAGATTTTTGTTTGCAAAGTGAATGCATTGATTTCTTTTCGAATAAAATTTCGGGTGTCGTTAAGTTGGCGCAATTTTTTGGGGGCGTTATTACTTTAATTGCGGCGCTTGGTGGTGCTATCATTGCATTGAGAACATACATTTCAGGTGTTGATAATAGTAACATAACAAATCATATAGCTCATTTTTCAATGTTTAGAGATTTTGTGAATTTAGAAGTTTCGAAGAGGAAAAAAATTTCTCCTGATAGTGTGGATATCCATTTATGGTATAGCACCATATTTCCCGAGTCTAGAAATGGGAATCTAACTCACTGTGATTTTTATAAAAATAACCTAGGTGAAATAAAGGGAGTGATTGAGGATGCTAATTGTAATATTGCTGACTTAACTGGCAAGTACAAATATCAAACACATCAGCATAAAATGAAAAAATCTTTGGAAAAAATTGGTATTGCGATAAATAATGGGCCTAAAAATATTTTTATAGATATTGAGTTTGAGATACTGAGTCTCATCGATTCAGTAAATCAAACATTTATTGGTGAGTGTCCAGAACTTTGCCAAATTGAAAGGAAATATAGTTAGGGTAATAATTGGTTGGCATACCACTGGAGCATACTTTTTCGCTGAGCTAAATATTGCGCATGATTGTAAGTACCACGAATAGAGTTCTTATCAACATGCGCAAGTTGCATTTCAATCCAGGCACTTTCAAAATCATGTTCATGCAAAATAGTACTCATGGTATGCCTGAAGCCATGACCTGTTAATCGACCATGATAGCCAAGCAGTTTTATCACCTTGTTTATACTGGCTTCACTCATTGGCTTCCTGACATCATTTCTGCCAGGGAAAACGAGATTGTAATTCCCTGTTATTTCTTGCAGCTTTTTCAGGATGCTGATCGCCTGAGTAGATAACGGAACCAGATGGGCGCGGCGCTTCTTCATTCGTTCTTTGGGAATCTCCCATAAGGCATTATCTAAATCAAACTCAGCCCATTCCGCTGCACGTAGTTCAATTGTGCGCACTCCGGTTAGCATCAACAGCTGCGTGGCGTATTTAGTGACTAAACTGCCCTGATAGTTATCTAGAGCATTGACGAACTCGGGCAACTCGCTTTCAGTCAGGAACGGGAAGTGTTGAGTTTTAGGTTTGTTGAGTGCGATAGCTAAATCGGGTGCAAAATTATACTTTGCTCTACCAGTGGCAACAGCATAACGAAGCACTTCACCACAACGGCGGCGGATCTTGCTAGTTTGCTCTAGCGCACCTCTTTTCTCTATTTTTTGCAGAACGGTTAGCAGCTCTAGTGGTTCAATCTGCTCAATTGGGCGCTGGCCGATAAAAGGAAAAATATCCTTTTCCATACAATTGAGAACCTCTTTTGCATACCCCTCTGACCAGGTGGCTTTTTTTGATAAGTGCCATTCTCTGGCCACAGATTCAAAGCTGTTCTCATGAGCAAACTGCAATGCAATCTTATTTGCCTTTCTGGCTTCACTTGGGTTGATCCCTTTGGCCAACATCGAACGCGCTTCATCACGTTTGGTACGTGCCTGTGCCAACGAAACATCGCCATATACACCAAAGGAAATCATCTTTGGCTTACCTGCAAAGCGATAGCGGAAACGCCAGCCTTTGCCGCCCGCTGTGTCGATGAGGAGTGATAGTCCCATACCATCGTTAAGCGTATAGGGTTTGTCCTTCGGTTTTGCTCTTTTTATTTGGATGTCAGATAGCAGCATGTGTATAGAAAAAAAATCGAACGCAGTTATACACAATGTTATACGCAAAGATGTATAGATTCCATTAGAAAGAATGGCACTTTACTGGACGAATAAAACAAGATGTTTGAATTAAAATCAATGAGTTATGTACAGTATTAGACTTTATAAGAAGTGGTCATGGTGTCCCCTGCAGGAATCGAACCTGCAACTAGCCCTTAGGAGGGGCTCGTTATATCCATTTAACTAAGGGGACGAGGCGGCAAGAGTATAGCGTTATTTACACTTTGCGTTAAGCGCATTGCCGCCTGACTGCTCAAAGAGTCACCATTCAGGCCGATTTTTCATTATCTTCCTGCGCCTTAAGCTCTGCTTTACGCTTGTTCGACATATCATTGCGGATTTGCGCATGGCTCAACAGCGCAAAGATAAAGGTCCCACCGCAAATATTACCCGCCAGCGTTGGCAGGGCGAACGGCCAGAAGAAATCGCTCCAGTGTAGCGTGCCATTAAAGACCAGATAGAGAATTTCAACGGTACCCACCACGATGTGCGTGGTATCGGCGAGCGCAATCAGCCACGTCATCAGGATGATCACCACAATTTTTGCGCTGCCTGCCGAGGGGAACATCCACACCATGGTGGCGATGATCCAGCCGGAGATAATCGCATTAGAGAACATCTCTAAGGGCGTGTTTTTCATCACATCCATGCCTATTTTTACAAACGCATCCCGGGTGGGCTCATCAAATATCGGCATGTACTCAAAGGCCCAGGCTGCGATGCCTGTACCAATGATATTCCCAAGCAATACCACGCTCCAGAGCCGCATCAGCAAGCCGAAATTGCCCAGGGTAGGGTTTTGCATGACGGGCAGCACGGCAGTGACGGTGTTTTCAGTAAAGAGCTGCTGGCGCGCCATGATGACGATGATAAAGCCGAAGGTGTAGCCAAGATTCTCCAGCAAAAAGCCACCCGGCACGCCCTCCAGCTGGACATGAAATATGCCTTTGGCCAGCAGCGACGCGCCCATCGAGAGACCGGCAGCAATCGCCGACCAGAACAGGGCCATGGCGTCGCGTTCCATCTCCTTTTCGCCATCCTGACGTATATGCTCGTGGATCGCCATCGCACGGGAGGGCAGGCGATCTTCGTCGATCTCTATCTTCTCGCCACGCTCTTTTTCCTCACTCTCAATTTCTACGTCCTCATTGCTCTCGCCAATTTTTTCTTCGCCCACTTCTTTCATAACCGCTCCTGGAGGATGCTCTTTCTTTAAAGCGTAGCGGCTTTTATCGTGATGCCTGTGGGGATGCTCTTAAATTAGTGGCAATGGCAACAAAGGTGATACATCTCTTTCAAAGACATTATAAAATTGCCAGCGAAACGAATTCCTAAAGCCAGGCTATGCTGAGATCAGAGTGACGGTGGTTACTGCCCGTAATTGTGCTCATAGACATCGGGAAACGTGCTGTTACAATCTCTTGCACGTTTTCATACGGAGCGCCAGATGCTCCGTTACGGATGGCAATCAACGATAGCCATACTGAACAGGGAGATAATTATGAAACTTCGGCTGTCGGCGCTTGCGCTGGGCGCGACGATGCTTGTGGGCTGCGCCAGCTCCGGGGAGCAAACGGGACGCTCCGATCCTCTTGAAGGATTTAACCGCTCGATGTACAGCTTCAACTATAACGTGCTGGATCCGTATCTGGTCCGCCCGGTTGCGGTGGCATGGCGCGATTATGTTCCACAACCTGCGCGTAATGGATTAAGCAATTTCACCAGCAACCTGGAAGAGCCTGCGGTGATGGTGAACTATTTCCTGCAAGGTGATCCGTATCAGGGGATGGTGCACTTTACGCGCTTCTTCCTGAACTCCCTGTTGGGTATGGGCGGCTTCATTGATGTCGCGGGCATGGCAAACACGAAACTGCAGCGTGAACAGCCGCACCGTTTCGGCAGCACGCTGGGGCATTACGGTGTAGGTTATGGTCCGTATGTGCATCTGCCGTTCTATGGCAGTTTCACCGTGCGTGATGATGGCGGCGATATGGTGGATACGCTGTATCCTGTGCTGTCATGGCTGACCTGGCCGCTGTCGATTGGTAAGTGGACGGTGGAAGGGATCGAAACGCGTGCGCAGCTGCTGGACTCTGACGGTCTGCTGCGCCAGTCTTCCGATCCGTATATCATGGTGCGCGAGGCGTACTTCCAGAACCATGACTTCATTGCCAACGGCGGCAAGCTGAAGCCGGAAGATAATCCGAACGCGAAAGCCATCGAGAATGAGCTAAAAGATATCGATTCGGAATAAATAAAAAAGGTGAGCGATGCTCACCTTTTTTGATCCCTGCGCGATTAGAACGCGTAGTTGAAGTTGGTACCGAACAGCCAGGCTTTACCTTCAGAGGTGAACTCGTAAGGGCCTTCCTGGAACGTCACTTTCTGACCGTGCATATAAGAGACGCCAGCGTCGACTGACGCATTCTCGTTGAATGCATAGGTTGCACCCGCACTCAGCCAGAAGCGGTCCTGATCCGGGATGGAGATGGAGCGCTTATCAGCCGGAACCGGGCTATCATCAAACGCGATACCGGTACGGAACGTCCAGTTGTCGTCCATATAGTAGGTTGTACCCAGCGCAATACGGTATGCGTCGTGGAAACTTTCGTCCTTATAGAACAGCGTCTGACCATTGGTGCCGGTCGCTTTCAACTCTTCGAACTGACTCCAGCTGGTGTATGCCAGGCTATAGTGAATAGCCCACTGTGGCGCGACGCGGTTGTAACCGGAGACTTCCCACATTTCTGGCAGATGCAGTGACAGTGAGCCTGGTACCGTCTGGTTTGAGGTGCCCCACGGGATGGTGGTGCCTGCACCCGGAACCATGCCGTTTACAGGGCTCAGGATGCCGCTTTTGTAATCGCCATCGAAATCAATTTTCACCTCTGAGCGATAGGTCAGACCCCAGCGGTTATTTTTGTCCAGCTCATACAGAATACCCGCGTTCCAGCCGTAGCCCCACTCATCGCCCTTCAGGCTGGCGATCTTGTTGCTGTTTTTCGGCAGAGCGGCAGTTTGTTCACCGGTATAACGCTCAATTTTGGCATCAGCGTAGACGGCATCAAAGCCCAGGCCGAAGCTCCAGCTTTCATTGAGACGATACGCGCCGCTCAGGTTCAGGTTGAGGGTCGTTAAATCGGTTTTGCCCCCATATTCGCCTGCCGGGTAATTGTTATTGAACTCGGTTGCCAGACCATAGTTAGAGGTGACTGACGCACCCCAACCAAATTGTTCATTAATCGGCGCAACGAAGTGCAGGTTAGGTACCCACGCTGTCGGCGCAATGTTATCCGCTTTCAGGCTCGCGCCGGTGAAAGGCGATTTGCCGGAAATATTGACATCGGGATCGATGTAAACCGCACCGGCAGAGAAGGTCGGACGATCGAACATCATGATCAATGCAGGGTTACGACTCGCGTTACCCGCATCATCCGCAATCGCACCTTCCCCCGAATACGCGCGGCCAAGGCCAGAGGAAGAAAATTCGTTTAACTGAAAGCCCGCTGACCATGCGGAAGTGGAGACGAGTGCCACTGCGACTGCCAGCGCAGTCTTGTTGAACAGGGTTTTCTGGCTCATGACCATAACCTCATTGAGTTATTTTTATTCAATAATTGTTACATACCGTAACAGGAGCGCGAAGTGTAGGGTCTGAGGTATGACAGACAAATCAGACCAGTGGCCAGAGTATAGGTCCGACCAGCATGAATGTTGCAAGTTTGTTTATTAATATTTTCAAACATGTTTCGTGAAACGAGATCTGGTTGGCAAAATTGTGACCAGCGAGACTCACCCGAAAGGGTGGTTTTTGTTTTAGATCATTTTTTAGTGTGATATTGCTCACTTATCCGATTTTGCGTCATTAACGGCTGGAGAGAGCCAGCGGCGGGGCGTAAAATATCAGCATCGTGTTTATCTCGCGCCTTGCGCGAATACAGAGGAAATTGAGCTATGAGTAAATGCAGTGCTGATGAAACCCCGGTTTGCTGCTGTATGGATGTTGGCACCATCATGGACAACACCGATTGCACCGCGTCTTACAGCCGTGTATTCACTAGCCGTGCCGAAGCGGAAGAAACCCTGGCCGCGCTGAGTCAGCGTGCGCGTGAAGTAGAATCCGATCCGTGCGAAATCAAGTCGACCTTCACCGAAGTGAACGGCGGCGTGAAGCTGGACATCGACTTTGTTTTCGCCTGTGAAGCAGAAACCCTGATTTTCCAGTTAGGCCTGCGTTAATCCTTTTTGCCCGGCGGCGCTTCGCTTGCACGGGCCTACGATCGTGTAGGCCGGGTAAGGCAACGCCGCCACCCGGCAACATACCGCACAAATGCCCCTGCTATGCAGGGGCATTTTTCTTTTTCTTCTCTGTGTTTTAGCTCTCATTTTTATGCTTCCCCAATTGGCTGAATGTAAAAAAATGGTTAAGACTGTTATCAGGTCAGACCACTTAGATATTTGTGTAAAGTTTTTTACAGGGGAATGTTATGAGTCAGGCATTACCGCTTATCACCCGCCAAGGTGATCGCATTGCCATTGTGAGCGGGTTGAGAACGCCGTTTGCGCGTCAGGCAACTGCCTTTCACGGTATACCGGCCGTCGATCTGGGAAAAATGGTCGTAGGCGAGATGCTGGCTCGCAGCGAAATCCCGCCTGAGGTCATCGAACAGCTGGTCTTCGGACAGGTCGTGCAGATGCCTGAAGCCCCCAATATTGCACGTGAAATTGTTCTCGGCACGGGAATGAATGTGCATACCGATGCCTACAGCGTCAGCCGCGCCTGCGCGACCAGTTTCCAGGCCGTGGCGAACGTGGCCGAAAGCCTGATGGCGGGGACTATTCGCGCGGGTATCGCGGGCGGGGCGGACTCCTCTTCGGTACTGCCGATTGGGGTCAGTAAAAAGCTGGCGCGTATCCTGGTCGATGCTAACAAAGCCCGTACGACGGGTCAGAAACTCAAGCTCTTCTCGCGTTTACGCCTGCGCGATCTGATGCCTGTCCCGCCCGCGGTGGCTGAATATTCCACCGGCCTGCGCATGGGCGATACCGCCGAGCAGATGGCGAAAACCTACGGCATTACCCGTGAACAGCAGGATGCGCTGGCGCATCGCTCGCATCAGCTTGCGGCAAAAGCCTGGTCGGAAGGCAAGCTGACCGACGAGGTCATGACCGCCTACATTCCGCCCTATCGCGAACCGCTTGCGGAAGATAACAATATTCGCGGCACCTCAACGCTGGCGGATTACGCCAAACTGCGCCCGGCGTTTGACCGCAAGCACGGCACGGTGACGGCGGCGAACAGTACGCCGCTGACGGACGGGGCCGCCGCCGTGATCCTGATGACCGAATCCCGTGCGAAGGAGCTGGGCATTACTCCCCTCGGCTATTTACGCAGCTACGCCTTTACGGCAATTGACGTCTGGCAGGACATGCTGTTAGGTCCGGCATGGTCCACGCCGCTGGCGCTGGAACGCGCGGGGCTGACGCTGGCTGACTTAACCCTGATTGATATGCACGAAGCCTTTGCCGCGCAAACCCTGGCAAACGTCCAGCTGCTGGCAAGCGAGCGTTTCGCACGCGATGTGCTGGGCCGCGCCCACGCGACCGGCGAAGTGGATCAGAGCAAATTCAACGTGCTGGGCGGCTCTATCGCCTACGGTCATCCGTTTGCCGCCACCGGCGCGCGCATGATCACACAAACATTACATGAACTCCGTCGCCGCGGCGGCGGGTTTGGCCTTGTTACCGCCTGTGCGGCGGGCGGCCTTGGCGCAGCAATGGTTCTGGAGGCTGAATAATGGATATGCCATCTGCATTTAATCTGACGGTTCGCCTCGATAACGTGGCCGTTATCACTATTGATGTGCCTGATGAAAAGATGAATACCCTGAAGGCCGAATTTGGCGTTCAGGTGCGCGCGATGCTAAAGCAGATCCGCGAGAACAAAGCCATTCGCGGCCTGGTGTTTATCTCCGCCAAGCCGGATAACTTTATCGCCGGGGCCGATATCAACATGATCGCCCGGGCGCAAAGCGCGCTGGAGGCCGAAGAGCTGGCGCGTCAGGGCCAGCAGGTGATGGCGGAGATCAACAGCCTGCCGATCCCGGTTATCGCCGCTATCCACGGTGCCTGTCTGGGCGGTGGGCTGGAGCTGGCGCTGGCCTGCCATAGCCGTATATGTACCGACGATCCGAAAACCATTCTGGGCCTGCCGGAAGTGCAGCTGGGCCTGCTGCCTGGCTCCGGCGGAACGCAACGTCTGCCGCGCCTGGTGGGCGTCAGCACGGCGCTGGAGATGATCTTAACCGGCAAGCAGCTGCGCGCCCGTCAGGCGCTGAAGGCCGGTCTGGTCGATGACGTCGTGCCGCAGTCCATTTTGCTGGAGGCCGCCGTTGAGCTTGCGCTGAAAGGACGTCAGGTAAGACGTCCTCTTCCTGTGCGTGAGCGCGTGCTGGCAGGGCCACTGGGGAGAACGCTCCTGTTTAATATGGTGGGTAAAAAGACCGAACAAAAAACCAAAGGCAACTATCCGGCGGCGAAGCGCATTCTTGAGGTGATTGAGACCGGGCTGTCGCAGGGTAGCAGCAGCGGTTATGCCGCCGAGGCAAAAGCTTTTGGCGAACTGGCGATGACGCCGCAGTCTCAGGCGCTGCGCAGCATCTTCTTTGCCAGCACAGACGTCAAAAAAGATCCGGGAAGCGATGCTGAACCTGCGCCGCTGCGCGCCGTTGGCGTGCTGGGAGGCGGGCTTATGGGCGGCGGTATCGCTTTTGTTACCGCAAGCAAAGGCAAATTGCCTGTACGCATCAAAGACATTAATCCTAAGGGGATCAACCACGCGCTGCAGTACAGCTGGCAGAACCTTGATCAAAAGGTCAAGCGCCGCCATATCAAGGCAAGCGAGCGTGATAAAACCCTGGCGACGATCTCCGGGACAACGGATTACAGCGGTTTTGCGCACCGCGATCTGGTGATTGAAGCCGTGTTTGAGGATCTGGCGCTTAAGCAGCAGATGGTGGCAGACGTTGAACAGCATTGCGCCCCGCACACCATTTTTGCTTCCAACACGTCGTCATTACCGATTGGCGACATTGCGGCGAACGCCGCGCGTCCGGAGCAGGTGATTGGACTTCACTTCTTCAGCCCGGTCGAAAAAATGCCGCTGGTGGAAGTTATTCCACATGCTACCACCAGTCCGCAAACCATCGCCACGGTAGTCAAGCTTGCGAAGAAGCAGGGTAAAACGCCGATCGTGGTAGCAGATAAAGCCGGCTTCTACGTCAACCGCATTCTGGCGCCCTACATTAATGAAGCCATGCGGCTGCTGACGGAAGGGGAGAAGATTGAGCACGTCGACGAGGCGCTGGTAAAGTTTGGTTTCCCCGTTGGCCCAATCCAACTTTTGGATGAGGTGGGAATAGACACCGGCACTAAAATTATACCTGTACTGGAGGCGGCTTACGGAGACCGTTTTAGCCCGCCTGCAAACATTGTTTCTGCAATTTTGAAGGACGATCGCAAAGGCAGAAAAAATGAACGCGGTTTCTATCTTTACGGGACAAAAGGGCGTAAAAGCAAGAAACAGGTCGACCCTGCGGTTTATGGGCTTATTTCTGTTACCGGTCAGGGAAAACTTTCCGCGGTTCAGTGCGCTGAACGCTGCGTGATGATGATGCTCAATGAAGCGGCGCGCTGCTTTGGTGAGCAGGTCATCAAAAGCGCGCGCGATGGCGACATCGGCGCGGTATTTGGCATTGGTTTCCCGCCGTTCCTTGGCGGCCCGTTCCGGTATATGGACTCCCTTGGTGCGGGTGAAGTGGTCGCAATTCTGCAACGTCTGGCTTCGCAATATGGTCCACGGTTTACACCCTGTGACGAATTATTGCAGATGGCGGAACGGGGCCAGACATTTTGGCCTGCAAGGGAAACTGTCCTCGTAAGCTGAGGTCAAAGAAGGGTAAATCCTGAAGTGAATGAACCTGTTTTGGCGATTTTGTAAACAGAGATTGACTATACTTACGCCATTGAGGTAAAAAACAGCGTTTCATTCACCGAATGGATCAGGCACAATGCCCGGCCATCGGGTTTTCTACCTCTCTGCTTTAATCGCGGGTAGTCAACGCCGGTGATTCTGGTTAACAAAAGCGGTGCAATATGCAAGTTTTTATCATGCGTCACGGCGACGCGGCACTCGATGCCGCCAGTGACTCAGTACGTCCTTTGACAGTCTGTGGCTGCGACGAATCCCGTCAGATGGCGACCTGGCTTAAAGGTCAAAAGGTGGACATTGAACGCGTTCTGGTGAGTCCGTTCCTGCGTGCAGAACAGACGCTGGATGTGGTAGGGGAGTGTATGAACCTGCCTTCCAGTGTGGATGTTCTCCCTGAACTCACGCCGTGTGGCGATGTAGGTCTGGTGAGTGCCTATCTTCAGGCGCTGTGCAATGAAGGTGTCGCTTCCGCACTGGTCATTTCCCACCTGCCGCTGGTCGGCTATCTGGTATCTGAGCTGTGCCCTGGCGAAACGCCGCCTATGTTCACGACTTCCGCCATTGCCAATGTCACCCTCGACGAAACCGGCAAAGGTGTCTTTAACTGGCAAATGAGTCCGTGCAACCTGAAGATGGCAAAAGCGATCTGACGTGACGTGCGATATGGCGGGGTGCAATGTGCTTCCCGCCATCCTGTCAGGGCAATTCTGGCGGCTGCCATTCCTCGACTTCAATCAACACCAGCAATGCGGCATCTCCGCCGTACTCTTTGGGTGCCTGATGAAACGCCATCACGTGTGGATGCTGAGCCAGCCACAGCGGCGTCTGCTGCTTGAGAATATGCTTGCCGTGGCCATGCATCACGCAGGCGCAGAAAACATGTTCACGACGACAGGCTGCAATCAATGCCCCCAGCTCCTGCTTCGCCTGCATCTGGGTTAACCCGTGCAGATCGAGAAACAGCTCCGGTGAATAGTCCCCACGGCGTAACTTTTTCAGCTCAAAATGGCTGACGTCTTCGCGTACGTACTTCACCGCCCCCTGCGTGTTGAGCAGCGGCTGAAATTCATCTGAAAAATAGTGGCTGTTATCGGCCTGCTCCTGAAGCAGTCGTTTGACCGGCACTTCGCTGATTTTTTTGCGCTGAGGACGATGAACGATGGTGTCCTGCGTGATTTTACGCGTCCCGGTCATCAGCTGTCGGAAGAGCGTCTGATCCTCCTCGCTGAGCGATGTTTTCTTTTTCATTTGGCATTCTCATCTCGTATTTCCGATAGTGTACCCGACTAAACGCATTTTTTAACCTCAAGCGGTACGCGTCATTGCTGATTTATCGCCGTCTTCAT
Source organism: Enterobacter quasimori (assembly GCF_018597345.1). NCBI lineage: Bacteria > Pseudomonadati > Pseudomonadota > Gammaproteobacteria > Enterobacterales > Enterobacteriaceae > Enterobacter > Enterobacter quasimori. The sequence continues at coordinate 226,731 of NZ_JAHEVU010000002.1, forward strand.
GGCAAACTAGCCGCCGAAAATTATGCGAGCATGCCCTGGAGGAAAGAGTGGATAAAATTTTTGTCGATGAAGCAGTAAACGAGCTGCATACCATACAGGACATGCTGCGCTGGTCGGTTAGCCGCTTCAGCGCCGCCAACATCTGGTACGGTCACGGTACCGATAACCCGTGGGATGAGGCCGTTCAGCTGGTGCTGCCGTCCCTCTACCTGCCGCTGGATATCCCGGAAGACATGCGCACCGCGCGCCTGACCTCCAGCGAAAAACACCGCATCGTTGAGCGCGTGATCCGCCGCGTGAACGAGCGTATTCCTGTCGCCTACCTGACCAACAAGGCCTGGTTCTGCGGCCACGAGTTCTATGTTGATGAACGCGTGCTGGTGCCGCGCTCGCCGATTGGCGAGCTGATCAACAACCACTTTGAAGGACTGATTAACCATCAGCCGCAGCATATTCTGGATATGTGTACCGGTAGCGGCTGCATCGCGATTGCCTGTGCCTACGCATTCCCGGAAGCGGAAGTGGACGCGGTCGATATCTCTACTGACGCGCTGGCCGTAACCGAGCACAACATTGAAGAGCACGGCCTGATCCATCACGTTACGCCAATTCGCTCCGATCTGTTCCGCGATCTGCCGACGCTGCAGTACGATCTGATCGTCACCAATCCGCCGTACGTCGATGCAGAAGACATGTCCGATCTGCCAAACGAATACCGCCATGAGCCGGAGCTGGGCCTGGCATCAGGCTCTGATGGCCTGAAGCTGACCCGCCGCATTCTGGCCTGCGCGCCGGATTACCTGACCGACGACGGCGTTCTGATTTGTGAAGTGGGCAACAGCATGGTACATCTGATAGAGCAGTACCCGGATGTGCCGTTCACCTGGCTCGAGTTCGACAACGGCGGTGACGGCGTCTTTATGCTGACCAAAGCGCAGCTGCTCGACGCGCGCGAACACTTCAGCATCTATAAAGATTAATCCAGCGGGCTTCGGCCCGTTTCACAACGCTCAAACACAAACAACAACATCGGAGCCGTGATGGCAGGAAACAGTATTGGACAGGTATTCCGCGTGACCACCTTTGGGGAATCGCACGGGTTGGCACTCGGTTGTATCGTAGACGGCGTACCGCCAGGCATCGAACTGACCGAAGCCGATTTACAGCACGACCTCGACCGCCGACGTCCGGGCACCTCTCGCTACACCACGCAGCGTCGCGAGCCGGACCAGGTCAAAATTCTCTCCGGCGTCTTTGAAGGGCGCACCACCGGGACCAGCATTGGCCTGCTGATCGAAAATACCGATCAGCGCTCTCAGGACTACGGTGCCATCAAAGACGTGTTCCGTCCGGGCCACGCCGACTACACCTACGAACAAAAGTACGGCTTCCGCGACTATCGCGGCGGCGGACGCTCTTCCGCGCGTGAAACCGCGATGCGCGTGGCGGCTGGCGCCATTGCCAAGAAATACCTGCAGCAGAAATTTGGCATCGTTATCCGCGGCTGTCTGACCCAGATGGGCGACATTCCGCTGGCGATCAAAGACTGGGAGCAGGTCGAGCAAAATCCGTTCTTTTGCGCGGATGCCGACAAGCTGGAGGCGCTCGACGAACTGATGCGCGGCCTGAAAAAAGAGGGCGACTCCATCGGTGCGAAAGTCACGGTGGTGGCTGACGGCGTTCCGGCTGGCTGGGGCGAGCCGGTATTCGACCGCCTCGACGCCGACATCGCCCACGCGCTGATGAGCATCAACGCGGTGAAGGGCGTCGAGATTGGCGACGGTTTTGACGTGGTCCAGCTGCGCGGCAGCCAGAACCGCGACGAAATCACGAAAGCGGGCTTCCAGAGCAACCACGCGGGCGGCATTCTGGGCGGTATCAGCAGCGGGCAGCAAATTATTGCCAACATCGCGCTGAAGCCGACCTCCAGCATTACCGTGCCGGGCCACACGATTAACCGCTCTGGTGAAGAAGTTGAGATGATCACCAAAGGACGTCACGATCCGTGCGTGGGGATCCGCGCGGTGCCGATCGCTGAAGCAATGCTGGCGATCGTGCTGATGGATCACTTCCTGCGCCAGCGCGCGCAGAATGCGGATGTGACGACCACCATTCCACGCTGGTAAACATGAAAAAAACCGCAATTGCTCTGCTGGCGCTGCTCGCCAGTGGAGCCTCTCTGGCCGCCACGCCGTGGCAAAAAATCACCCATCCGGTGGCGGGCAGTGCGCAGTCCATTGGTGCTTTCTCTAACGGCTGCATCGTAGGTGCGCAGGAACTTCCGCTGCAGTCGGACACCTACCAGGTGATGCGTACCGATCAGCGCCGCTATTTCGGCCATCCGGATCTGGTGCTGTTTATACAGCGCCTCGGTAATCAGGTGCATAACCTGGGGCTGGGCACGATGCTGATTGGCGATATGGGAATGCCTGCCGGGGGCCGCTTCAACGGCGGTCACGCCAGCCACCAGACCGGACTGGATGTCGATATCTTCTTACAATTGCCGAAAACGCGCTGGACGTCTTCGCAGCTGCTGAAACCGCAGGCGCTGGATTTGGTCGCGAGCGACGGTAAGCGCGTGGTGCCCTCCCTGTGGACGCAGGATGTCTCCAGCATGATCAAGCTGGCGGCAGAAGATAACGACGTCACGCGGATTTTCGTTAACCCGGCCATTAAGCAGCAGCTCTGTCTGGATGCCGGAACGGATCGCGACTGGCTGCGCAAAGTGCGTCCGTGGTTCCAGCACCGTGCACATATGCACGTTCGTCTGCGCTGCCCGGCGAACAGCCTGGAATGTGAAGATCAGCCGCTTCCACCGCCTGGCGATGGCTGTGGTTATGAACTGCAAAGCTGGTTTGAACCGGCGAAGCCTGGAACCTCTAAGCCTGAGAAGAAGACACCGCCTCCGCTGCCGCCTTCCTGCCAGGCGCTACTGGATGAGCATGTACTTTAATGGATAATTTCGTCGATCTGTTTATGGTGTCACCGCTGCTGCTGGCGGTGCTCTTTTTTGTTGCTATGCTCGCCGGGTTTATCGATGCGCTGGCGGGTGGGGGCGGTTTGTTGACGGTTCCGGCGCTGCTGGCGGCGGGCATGAGCCCGGCTCAGGCGCTGGCTACTAACAAGCTGCAGGCCTGTGGCGGCTCGCTCTCGGCGTCGCTCTATTTTATCCGCCGCAAGGTGGTGAGCCTGGCCGATCAAAAGCTCAATATTCTGATGACCTTTATTGGCTCGACGTCGGGCGCGCTGCTGGTTCAGCACGTGCAGTCGGATGTTTTGCGCCAGATCCTGCCGATCCTGGTTATTTGCATTGGCCTTTATTTTTTACTGATGCCCAAACTCGGTGAAGAAGATCGGCAGCGTCGCCTGCACGGCCTGCCGTTTGCGCTGGTTGCCGGGGGCTGTGTTGGTTTTTATGACGGTTTCTTCGGCCCGGGCGCAGGCTCGTTTTATGCGCTGGCGTTCGTGACGCTGGCCGGATTCAACCTCGCCAAATCCACCGCCCATGCCAAAGTGCTCAACGCGACCTCAAACGTCGGCGGTCTGCTGCTGTTTATCATTGGCGGCAAGGTTATCTGGGCAACCGGCTTTGTGATGATGGTGGGCCAATTTTTAGGCGCGCGCGCGGGCTCGCGTCTGGTATTGAGTAAGGGGCAAAAGCTGATCCGTCCGATGATTGTTGTGGTCTCGGCGGTGATGAGTGCCAAACTGCTTTATGACAGCCATGGACAGGAGATCCTCACCTGGTTGGGGATGCACTAATGAACAGTACGCATAAATACGAACAGCTGATTGAGATTTTCGACGGCTGTTTTGCTGATGATTTTAATACCCGTCTGATTAAAGGCGACGACGAACCGATCTATCTTCCTGCTGATGCAGAGGTTCCGTATAACCGCATCGTGTTCGCCCACGGCTTTTACGCCAGCGGTTTGCACGAGATTTCGCACTGGTGCATCGCGGGGAAAGCACGTCGCGAGCTGGTGGACTTCGGTTACTGGTATTGCCCGGACGGGCGAGATGCCGCGACGCAGGGGCAGTTTGAGGATGTGGAAGTCAAACCCCAGGCGCTGGAGTGGCTGTTCTGCGTGGCGGCGGGCTTCCCGTTCAACGTGAGCTGCGACAACCTGGAAGGCGACTTCGAGCCGGATCGTATCGTCTTCCAGCGCCGCGTTCATAAGCAGGTGATGGAATATCTTGAGAAGGGCATCCCGGAACGTCCGGCGCGCCTGATCGAGGCTTTACAGAATTATTACCACACGCCGGCGATCGCGGCGGAATGCTTCCCGTGGCCGGAAGATCTTTAACAGAGGAAAGAAGATGATCGCAGAATTTGAATCACGCATTCTGGCGTTAATTGATGACATGGTGGAACACGCCAGTGATGATGAGCTGTTCGCCAGCGGTTATCTGCGTGGTCACCTGACGCTTGCCGTCGCCGAGCTGGAGGCAGGTGACGATCACTCTGCCGACGCCGTTCACGAAGAAGTGACGCGCAGCCTGGAAAAAGCCATTCAGGCCGGGGAGCTCTCTCCGCGCGACCAGTCTTTGGTGCTGGGCATGTGGGACAATCTGTTCCAGCAGGCGAAAGCGAAGTAAATGTATCGCCACCCTCTCCCTGTGGGAGAGGGTTAGGGTGAGGGCACCAGACCGCGCCCTACTTAACCTTCTTCCCCTTCAGCAGTTTCCGCACCCACAATCGATTCGGATTCAGCCCCGCAAGCGTAACCCTGTCCAGCGGAATCGGCTCGTCGCTCATCTGCGCGGCTAACACTTCAGCCAGCAGCGGGGCTGAGCACAGCCCGCGAGACCCTAATCCACCCAGCATATACAGTTCCGGATAAACCGGCGCGCTTACCGCTTTATCCCGGTTATCAGCAAGGTCCTGATAGGCCTCAAGCGTCGCGTCGTAGTCCGGCACATTTCCCGCCATCGGCAGATGGTCACGCGTGGCGCAGCGTACGCCGCAGCGGGCTTCCCCCTCGCTGACGTCAACCTCTTTCGCCCACGCCGCATCCGGGAAACAGTCAACCAGACGCTGGCGGCTCTGCTGCTGGTCCGCGTCGCTGTAGCGCATCTCCGTTTTGCCACGATGATAGCTCGCCCCGATGCAGTGATGGCCGTTAGACGGATTTTGCGGCGTCAGATAGCCGTCATAGCACAGCACCTGACGCAGTTTGCCGAGCGCAGGCGCGGTTGGGATATGGCTGACCTGACCACCGACCGGATAAACAGGCAACGTTTCTGTCTGGATAAACTGGCTGATGTTATGCCCGTTTGCCAGCACAACGCTGGCATGCTGCGCCGCTTTGCCATCAGCAAAGTGCAGATTCCAGCATTCTGTCCGGCTAAGCGATTCGACCTTGTGGGCATAGTGAACCGTCAGCCCGCGCGACTGGGCCAGCGTGATTGCCGCCGCCGTCAGATCGGCCGGGCATAGCCAGCCGCCGAGCGGATACTGTATGCCGTCACAGCGCGTGTCGACGCCGGTGGTATCAGCAATCTGCTGTGCAGTGACCGAATGGGCGATCGCCTCCGGCAGACCCAGCGACAGCATTTGCGCAATTTTTTGCTGGCTCTTCTCATCCCAGCCAAGCTGCGTTACGCCGCACCAGTCGTGGTCAAAATCAACAGGCAGAAGATCGTACAGACGACGAGCAAACGTAAATGCCGCCGGGAAAAACTGGAACAGCGCCGGGTCGTGCGCGCTCAACAGAGGATAAAGCGCGCCCTGACGGTTGCCTGAGGCCCCCGTCGCGGGTTTCTCATCAGCGCAGTAGAGCGTGACCTGCCAGCCACGGTGCAGAAGCGCGAGCGAGAGCAGGGCGCTCGCAATGCCGCCGCCAATGAGTGCTACCTCGCGTGTTGCACTGGCGCGACGGGAAAACCACGGCGCCTGTGCGGGGACATTCAACGTCTGTTCCATCGTCCCGACCAGCATGTCGCGTTTGCGGCCAAACCCCTTGGTTTTACGCATGGTAAAGCCCGCTTCCTGCAGCCCGCGGCGGACAAAGCCTGCCGAGGTAAAGGTGGCGAGCGTTGCGCCCGGGCGGGCCAGACGCGCCATTGCGCTAAACAGATGCTGACTCCACATATCCGGATTTTTGGCGGGGGCAAAACCGTCCAGGAACCAGGCGTCCACTTTCTGGTTCATCGAATCGTCGAGCCGATCGGTAAGTTCGTTAATGTCCCCCAGCCATAAATCCAGGGTGACGCGTCCACCGTCCAGAATCAGACGATGGCAGCCACCCACGGCCGGTGGCCATTGCGCCTGAAGCTGCTCTGCCCAGGTTGCCAGTTCCGGCCAGCGCCGATGTGCAAGCTGCAAATCGTGCAAAGTGAGCGGGAATTTTTCAAAACTGACGAAATGTAATCTTTTGAGGGTAGCCTCAGGGTGGGCAGCGTGAAACCGATCAAACGCCTGCCAGAGGGTCAGAAAATTGAGTCCGGTGCCGAATCCGCTTTCCGCTACCACGAACAGACTGCGGGGATGCTCGGGGAATCGGGCGCCCAGCTGGTTTCCGTCGAGAAAAACATAACGTGTCTCTTCAAGTCCGTTATCATTAGAAAAATAGACGTCATCAAAATCTCGGGAAACAGGTGTACCCTCAGCGTTGAATTCGAGGTTGGCGGGTTGTATAGCGTTTTGTTTCACGTAAGTTACTCGTCTGACAGGCAGTGGCACGATCTTAACGATGTGAGTCCATCGGTGCAAATTTCCGCAGAAAATGTCTGATCGGACTTGTTCGGCGTACAAGTGTACGCTATTGTGCGACTCGAAACTTACTATAGTGCGACTTACAGAGGTATTGAATGAAACGTGCAGTGATTACTGGCCTGGGCATCGTTTCCAGCATCGGTAATAACCAGCAGGAAGTCCTGGCATCTCTGCGTGAAGGACGCTCCGGGATCACTTTCTCTGAAGAGTTTAAAGATTCAGGTATGCGTAGCCACGTATGGGGTAACGTCAAACTGGACACCACCGGTTTGATTGACCGCAAAGTGGTTCGTTTCATGAACGATGCCTCTATTTATGCTTATCTCTCCATGCAGGAAGCGATCAAAGATTCTGGCCTGAGCGAAGAGGTTTATCAGAACAACCCGCGCGTGGGTCTGATTGCCGGTTCCGGCGGCTCATCTAAAGCGCAGGTATTCGGTGCTGACGCCATGCGTAGCCCGCGCGGCCTGAAAGCGGTAGGTCCATACGTTGTGACCAAAGCCATGGGTTCAGCGGTTTCTGCCTGCCTGGCGACACCGTTCAAAATTCACGGTGTGAACTACTCCATCAGCTCCGCCTGTGCGACTTCCGCGCACTGTATCGGTAACGCGGTTGAGCAAATCCAGCTGGGCAAACAGGACATCGTGTTTGCTGGCGGCGGCGAAGAGCTGGGCTGGGAAATGGCCTGTGAGTTCGACGCAATGGGCGCACTGTCCACCAAATACAACGAGACGCCAGACAAAGCGTCCCGTACCTATGACGCACACCGCGACGGTTTCGTTATCGCGGGCGGCGGCGGTATGGTTGTGGTTGAAGAGCTGGAACACGCACTGGCTCGCGGCGCGCACATCTACGCTGAAATCGTGGGCTACGGTGCAACGTCTGACGGCGCCGATATGGTTGCGCCATCCGGCGAAGGCGCAGTGCGCTGCATGAAGATGGCGATGCACGGCGTTGATACCCCAATCGACTACCTGAACTCCCACGGTACCTCTACGCCGGTAGGCGACGTGAAAGAGCTGGGTGCGATCCGCGAAGTCTTCGGCGACAACAGCCCGGCGATCTCTGCAACCAAGGCCATGACCGGTCACTCTCTGGGTGCGGCTGGCGTTCAGGAAGCGATCTACTCTCTGCTGATGCTGGAAAACGGCTTTATCGCGCCAAGCATCAACATTGATGAGATGGACGAGCAGGCTGCTGGCCTGAACATCGTCACCAAACCAACGGATGCGACGCTGACGACCGTGATGTCCAACAGCTTCGGTTTCGGCGGCACCAACGCCACGCTGGTCATGCGTAAGCTGAAAGCATAAGCGTTTGAATGTATAGTAGAAGGGAGCCTGAAGGCTCCCTTTTTTATGCCTGAAATCGGAGTTATGCATGACGGCCGCTACATCAGATATAAACGCCACGTCCGGGAACATCTCGCTGTTCCGCATCGCTTTTGCGGTATTTCTTACCTACATGACCGTTGGCCTGCCGCTGCCGGTGATCCCGCTGTTTGTTCACCAGGAGTTGGGCTATGGCAATACCCTGGTTGGCATCGCCGTGGGAATTCAGTTTTTAGCGACGGTGTTAACGCGCGGTTATGCCGGACGCCTGGCGGATCAGCACGGTGCAAAACGCTCCGCGCTGCAGGGCATGTTTGCCTGCGGGCTGGCGGGCGGCGCGTGGCTGCTGGCCGCGCTCCTGCCGGTAGACGCCGCGTATAAATTTGCGCTGCTGGTGCTGGGGCGTTTAATCCTCGGATTCGGTGAAAGTCAGCTGCTGACCGGTACCCTGACCTGGGGGATGGGGCTGGTTGGCCCTGCGCGTTCGGGCAAGGTCATGTCCTGGAACGGGATGGCCATCTACGGTGCTCTGGCCGCAGGTGCTCCTCTGGGTCTGCTGATCCACAGCCAGTTTGGTTTTGCGGCGCTGGCGGGTACCACCATGGTGCTGCCGCTGCTGGCGTGGGCATTTAATGGTTCAGTGCGAAAAGTCCCGGCCCATAAAGGCGAACGCCCATCCCTGTGGAGCGTCGTCGGTCAAATCTGGCAGCCGGGTCTCGGCCTGGCGCTACAGGGCGTTGGCTTCGCGGTGATAGGTACCTTCGTCTCCCTGTACTTTATGAGCCGTGGCTGGGCAATGGCGGGCTTTACGCTCACCGCGTTTGGCGGCGCGTTCGTGCTGATGCGCGTGCTTTTTGGCTGGATGCCGGATCGCTTAGGCGGCGTGAAGGTGGCGGTAGCCTCGCTGGTCATTGAGACCATTGGTCTGCTGCTGCTCTGGCAGGCACCCAATGCCTACGTTGCGCTGCTGGGGGCGGCGCTGACCGGCTGCGGTTGCTCGCTGATCTTCCCGGCGCTGGGCGTTGAGGTGGTGAAACGCGTGGCCCCGCAGGTGCGCGGCACCGCGCTCGGTGGGTATGCCGCGTTTCAGGATATCTCGTACGGCGTCACCGCGCCGCTGGCGGGGCTGCTGGCGACATCCTTTGGCTATCCGTCCGTATTTCTTGCCGGGGCCGTTTCAGCGGTGGTGGGGATTGTGGTGACGCTGGTGGCGTTTCGCAGGATTTGAGCTGTTGTTGCCGGGTAGCGGCTCTGCCTTACCCGGCCTACGGTTCGATCCGTTGTAGGCCCGGTAAGCGGAGCGCCACCGGGCAAAAAGGTCAGGCAACCAGCCAGAAAATCGCCAGCGCAATTATCAACGCAATAAACATCAGCCCCGGACGGGCGGACAGCGTTTTGAAGGTTTCCACGACGGGCGCAAACAGCGGGCTGTAAATCGGCTGAATGTTTCGCGCTTCAGGAATGCCGCCTTCGCGCTCGGCGCGACGAACAAAGATCTGATTCAATATATCCTGCACCTGCGCCGTGGTCAGCACCGTTTGCGGTGTGGCCTGCCAGGTCTGCTGGGCATAATCCCGCACCGCCTCAAACTCGTGCGGTTCGAGCGGCTGTTTCAGTGCAGCCTGTACCGTGTGCAGGGTCGGGGCAGTTTGCGTGCTGAGCGTCTGGCGCGCCTGCAGCCAGGTGACCAGATGCGTAAACTGTCTGGCCGGGATCAACTCGCCGCTTTTCACGTCGGACAGCTCCAGCATGGATTGCCAGATGAGCTTTGTCGACTCGCCGGTGGCGGCGGCCAGTTTGGTCACCATCTGATTAAGCGTGTTGTGCTCAGCGGGCAGCAGCGGGCGTTCGGTCGCCTGGCGCTGCTGAGGCTGTGGAATCGACAGCTGATTGGTTTGCAGCAGCGTCAGCACCGTTTTGAGCTGATCGGGCGTGAGCTGGCTCAGGGCGGTCTGACCATACTGTTGGCGAATAAAATCACTGACCGCCTGACGATTGTTCCCCTGGCCCAGTAGCTCGGTCAACTGCGACACAATCTGGCGAGTGGTGTGATTTTGTTGCGCGGCGTTGATTCGCTGGTTTAGGTTCTGCTCGGCGGCAGGGAAGTGGCGCGACTGCAGCGGTACGTCGTTCTTCACGCCCAGGTCATGCTTCACCCCGGCCCAGACTTCCGCGTTTTGTTGCGACGTCAGCGCAATCAGGCGCGTGATCAGTCGCTCCAGCACGGTGCGCTGTTGCGTGGAGAGCGGCTGTTCGCCTGCAACACTCGGCGGCGTTAAGGGGCCTTCACCCGGAGGGCGCGGCGGCGTACCTGAAATAGGCTGCATCGTCGGAATCCTTAAAGTCAAAACTCAGCGTTAACCCGGCGGACATATATGCCTGGCGGCGAGATTATGGCACACTTGGCAGGTTTTCTTCCTCTCAAACAGGTACTCAGACGTGAAAATCCTCGTTGATGAAAATATGCCTTACGCCCGCGAGCTGTTTAGCCGCCTTGGCGACGTTAAGGCTGTCCCTGGTCGCCCGATTCCGGTGAACGAACTGGATGATGCCGATGCCCTGATGGTGCGCTCGGTGACCAAAGTAAATGAGGCGTTGCTCTCCGGCAAAACGGTGAAATTTGTCGGGACCGCAACGGCAGGGACCGATCATGTGGATGACAGGTGGCTTCAGCAGGCGGGGATTGGTTTTTCCGCCGCGCCGGGCTGTAACGCCATTGCCGTTGTGGAATACGTTTTCTCCTCGCTGCTGATGCTGGCCGAGCGCGATGGTTTTGCGCTGAAAGACCGCACCGTGGGGATTGTCGGCGTGGGCAACGTGGGCGGTCGACTGCAAAAGCGTTTTGAAGCGTTAGGGATCCGCACCCTGCTGTGCGACCCGCCGCGCAAAGATAACGGCGATGAAGGCGACTTCCGCTCGCTGGATGAGCTGGTTGAACGGTGCGATGTGATCACCTTCCACACGCCGCTTTTCAAAGAGGGGCCGTATAAGTCTCTGCATCTGGCCGATGAAACGCTGATCCGCCGTCTGAAGGCTGGCACTATTCTGATAAATGCCTGCCGTGGCCCGGTCGTGGACAACGCCGCGCTGTTGAAATGTCTGACAGAGGGGCAAGATCTGAGCGTGGTGCTGGACGTCTGGGAACCCGAGCCGGACCTCAACGTTGAGCTACTCAACAAGGTGGACGTGGGCACCGCGCATATCGCTGGCTACACGCTTGAAGGCAAAGCGCGCGGCACGACGCAGGTGTTTGAAGCCTACAGCGCCTTTATCGGTCATCCGCAGCAGGTGGCGCTGGATACCTTACTCCCCGCGCCAGAATTTGGTCGCATCACTCTGCACGGCCCGCTCGATCAGGCAACGCTGAAAAGGCTGGTGCATTTGGTGTATGATGTGCGCCGCGATGACGCGCTGCTGCGTAAAGTGGCGGGTATCCCGGGTGAGTTTGATAAGCTGCGCAAAAACTACGTTGAGCGCCGCGAGTGGTCTTCCCTGTATGTGATGTGCGACGACGCGTCGGCGGCGACGCTGCTGCATAAACTAGGGTTTAACGCCGTTCATCACCCGGCACGTTAATGTCTTCTTAATGCTCCCTGTCGGAAACTCCGACAGGGACGCTTTTTTATTTCTGGAGTAAACCACCATGTCTGAAGGCTGGAACATTGCCATTTTAGGTGCCACGGGTGCCGTGGGCGAAGCCCTGCTCGAAACCCTTGCTGAGCGTCAGTTCCCGGTGGGCGACATCTATGCGCTGGCGCGTACCGACAGCGCAGGTGAGCATCTGCGTTTTAACAGTAAATCCGTGATGGTCCAGGACGCGGCAGCGTTCGACTGGACGCAGGCGCAGCTGGCGTTTTTCGCCGCGGGCGCTGAAGCGACTGCGGCATACGTTGAAGAGGCGACCAACGCAGGCTGCCTGGTGATCGACCTGAGCGGCCTGTTCTCAATGGAGCCGGATGTGCCGCTGGTGGTGCCGGACGTGAACCCGTTCGTGCTGGCTGACTACCGCAACCGCAACCTCATCGCGGTACCGAACAGCCTGACCAGCCAGCTGTTGACTGCGCTGAAACCGCTGATCGACGACGGCGGCCTGTCTCGTATTAATGTGACCAGTCTGCTGTCGGCCTCCGCTAACGGTAAAAAAGCGGTCGATGCGCTGGCCGGACAGAGCGCCAAGCTGCTGAACGGTATTCCGATTGATGAAGATGATTTCTTTGGTCGCCAGCTGGCGTTCAACATGCTGCCACTGCTGCCGGATCGTGAAGGTTCCGTGCGCGAAGAGCGTCGAATCGTCGATGAAGTACGCAAAGTGCTGCAGGATGAAGGGCTGATGATCTCCGCTAACGTTGTGCAGTCGCCTGTCTTCTACGGCCACGCGCAGATGGTAGGCTTTGAAGCCCTGCGTCCGCTGGCGGCGGAAGAAGCGCGCGATGCGTTTAGCCGCGGTGAAGATATCGTGCTTTCTAAAGAGAGTGAATTCCCGACCCAGGTGGGCGATGCCACCGGCAGCGCGCATCTTTCCGTTGGCTGCGTGCGCAACGATTACGGCATGCCGGAGCAGGTTCAGTTCTGGTCCGTTGCCGATAACGTACGCTTTGGCGGCGCGCTGATGGCAGTTAAAATCGCCGAGAAGCTGGTACAGGAGTACCTGTACTGATGTCAGAAGTGGAACAAAAGCCGGTCCATAGAATTGCTCTCGGCATTGAGTACGACGGCAGTAAATATTATGGCTGGCAGCGTCAGAACGAAGTGCGCAGCGTTCAGGAAAAGCTGGAGAAAGCGCTTTCTCAGGTCGCGAATGAGCCGATTAACGTCTTATGCGCAGGCCGAACCGACGCCGGTGTTCACGGCACAGGGCAGGTGGTGCACTTTGAAACCACCGCCGTGCGCAAGGATGCTGCCTGGACGCTGGGTGTAAATGCGAATTTACCTGGTGACATTGCCGTGCGTTGGGTGAAAGCTGTGCCGGATGATTTTCATGCGCGTTTCAGCGCCACCGCGCGCCGTTACCGCTACGTCATCTACAACCAGCGTCTGCGTCCGGCAGTGTTAAGCCTGGGCGTGACGCATTTTTATGAGCCGCTTGATGCAGAACGTATGCAGCGTGCGGCGCAGTGTCTGATTGGAGAAAATGACTTTACGTCGTTTCGCGCGGTGCAGTGTCAGTCCCGCACGCCGTGGCGTAACGTCATGCACATTAACGTCAGTCGTTATGGCGCGTATGTGGTGGTTGATATCAAAGCCAATGCCTTTGTACATCATATGGTGCGGAATATTGTTGGCAGCCTGATGGAAGTGGGCGCCGGACACCAGCCGGAGAGCTGGATTGCAGAACTGCTGGCAGCGAAGGACAGAACGCTTGCGGCAGCAACGGCGAAAGCGGAAGGGCTGTATCTGGTCTCGGTGGATTATCCGGATCGGTTTGACCTGCCAAAACCGCCAATGGGCCCGCTGTTTTTAGCGGACTAAACAAAGGTGCAATTAAGGCTTAGACAATATGGACGTAATACGTTTTCTGATTGATTTCATTCTGCATATTGATGTTCACCTGGCGGAGCTGGTCGCGCAGTATGGCGTCTGGGTATATGCCATTCTGTTCCTGATCCTGTTCTGTGAAACCGGTCTGGTGGTGACGCCGTTCCTGCCCGGCGATTCGCTGCTGTTTGTGGCCGGTGCGTTGTCCGCTCTGCCGACCAATGACCTGAATGTCCATCTAATGGTTGTGCTGATGATCGTCGCCGCCATTGTGGGAGACGCGGTCAATTACACCATCGGGCGCGTGTTCGGCGAACGGCTGTTCAGTAACCCGAATTCCAAAATTTTCCGCCGCAGCTATTTAGATAAAACGCATGCCTTCTACGAGCGTCACGGCGGCAAAACCATTATTCTTGCCCGTTTTGTCCCCATCGTTCGTACCTTTGCACCGTTTGTGGCAGGAATGGGGCATATGTCCTATCGTCATTTTGCGATGTATAACGTTGTCGGTGCGCTGCTGTGGGTACTGCTCTTTACTTACGCAGGCTACCTGTTTGGCGATCTGCCAGTGGTTCAGGAAAACCTTAAGTTGCTGATTGTAGCGATTATTGTGCTTTCCGTACTGCCGGGCGTTATCGAAATCATCCGTCACAAACGGGCGGCAGCTAAACAAGCGAAGTAAATGCACGCTGGCGGTTCGACCACTTTTTTATCCAAAGTTTCGGGCTGTTATGTTTTAATGTGCAACATTCATGGTCTGTTGGAGGCAAAAATGGCATTATTCGCCTCTTATAGCAAAACTGGCATACGACCAGGTTCAGGCAGAAAGGTTATCAATGAGCTGGATTGAACGAATTAAAAGCAACATTACCCCAACGCGTAAAGCGAGCATTCCTGAAGGGGTATGGACGAAGTGTGATAGCTGCGGCCAGGTTCTGTATCGCGCAGAACTGGAGCGCAATCTTGAAGTGTGTCCAAAATGTGACCACCACATGCGTATGTCGGCGCGCAACCGCCTGCATAGCCTGCTGGACGAAGGCTCTCTGGTAGAGCTGGGTAGCGAACTTGAGCCAAAAGACGTGCTGAAGTTCCGCGATTCCAAAAAATACAAAGATCGCCTGGCCTCAGCACAGAAAGAGACCGGTGAGAAAGACGCGCTGATCGTCATGAAGGGCACCCTGCATGAGATGCCGGTTGTTGCCGCCGCGTTTGAGTTCTCCTTTATGGGTGGCTCAATGGGCTCTGTGGTCGGTGCGCGCTTCGTGCGTGCCGTTGAGCAGGCGCTGGAAGACAACTGTCCGCTGATCTGCTTCTCTGCCTCCGGCGGTGCGCGTATGCAGGAAGCGCTGATGTCGCTGATGCAGATGGCGAAAACCTCTGCTGCGCTGGCGAAAATGCAGGAGCGCGGTCTGCCGTATATCTCCGTGCTGACCGACCCAACCATGGGCGGCGTCTCCGCGAGCTTCGCAATGCTGGGCGACCTGAACATCGCTGAGCCAAAAGCGCTGATCGGCTTTGCCGGTCCTCGCGTTATCGAGCAGACCGTACGTGAAAAACTGCCGCCGGGCTTCCAGCGCAGTGAGTTCCTCATCGAGAAAGGCGCCATCGACATGATCGTCCGCCGTCCGGAAATGCGCCTGAAGCTGGCAAGCATCCTGGCGAAGCTGATGAATCTGCCCGCGCCGAACCCGGACGAGCCGCGCGAAGGCGTGATCGTACCGGATCAGGAACCCGAGGCCTGATAACTGAAAAGGGCAGGGCCGGTTGGCGCTGCCCTTTTGCTTTCTAATCTGTTAATGACAACCGGGCATTATGGAAAATAAAAGCATTCCCCAAGCCACGTCGCCCCTGGCCGCGTGGCTTTCTTATCTGGAAAACCTGCACAGTAAAACCATCGATATGGGGCTTGAACGCGTAAGCCAGGTCGCCTCGCGTCTTGATGTGCTCAAACCGGCTCCGTTCGTGTTCACCGTCGCGGGCACCAACGGGAAAGGCACGACCTGCCGCACGCTGGAATCTGTCCTGATGGCGGCGGGTTACAGGGTAGGCGTTTACAGCTCCCCACACCTGGTGCGCTACACCGAGCGGGTGCGCGTGCAGAACCGCGAACTGCCGGAATCTGCCCATACGGCGTCATTCGCGGAAATTGAAGCCGCTCGCGGTGAAATCTCATTAACCTATTTCGAATACGGCACGCTTTCAGCGCTGTGGCTGTTCAAACAGGCGCAGCTTGACGTGGTAATTCTGGAAGTTGGGCTCGGTGGTCGTCTTGACGCCACCAATATGGTGGATGCGGATGTCGCCGTCGTTACCAGCATCGCGCTGGATCATACCGACTGGCTGGGGCCAGACCGTGAAAGCATTGGCCGCGAGAAGGCCGGCATTTTCCGGGCAAACAAACCCGCCGTGGTCGGCGAGCCGGATATGCCACACACTATTGCTGACGTGGCAAACGAGAAGGGCGCTCATTTAATGCGCCGCGACGTGGACTGGCACTATGAGGTGCAGGACAACGGCTGGCGCTTTAGCGATGCGCAGGGGGCGCTGGACGACCTGCCGTTACCGCAGGTACCGCAGCCGAACGCGGCCACCGCGCTGGCGGCACTGCGTGCCAGTGGATTGACGGTGAGCGAGCAGGCGATCCGCGACGGTATCCAGAACGCGATCCTGCCGGGGCGTTTCCAGATTGTCAGCGAGTCGCCGCGTCTTATTCTGGACGTGGCCCACAACCCGCACGCGGCGGCGTATCTGGCAGGACGTCTCAAATCGTTACCAAAAACCGGGCGCGTGCTGGCGGTTATCGGTATGCTTCATGATAAAGATATCGGCGGGACGCTGGCCTGCATGGAGAGTGTGGTCGATAGCTGGTATTGTGCTCCTCTGGAGGGGCCGCGCGGCGCGACGGCTGAGCAGCTGATGGAACATCTCGGCACAGGCGCAATCTACAGTAGCGTGGCTCAGGCCTGGCATGCTGCGATGGCGGATGCTAAACCAGAAGATACCGTGCTGGTGTGTGGTTCATTCCACACGGTGGCACATGTCATGGAAGTGATGGACGCGGGGAGAACCGGTGGCGAGTAAGTTTCAGAACCGTTTAACAGGAACCATTGTGCTGGTCGCGCTCGGGGTGATTATTCTTCCGGGACTGCTCGACGGGCAGAAAAAGCATTATCAGGACGAATTTGCGGCCATTCCGCTGGTGCCGAAACCGGGCGATCGCGATGAGCCAGACATGCTGCCTGCCGCGACGCAGGCGCTGCCAGCTCAGCCGCCGGAGGGCGCGGCAGAAGAGGTGCGCGCAGGCGATGCTGCTGCTCCGTCGCTCGATCCTTCTCGCCTGGCTGCGAATAACAATATCGAAATCGATCCGGTGCCGGTGGAGCAGCCTAAGGCTGTTGAAAAACCGAAGCCTGTCGAGAAACCGCAGCCGAAGCCGCAGCGGGATAAAGCGGTCGAGCAGTTGGCTGCAGCGTCAGAAACCCCACCGCCGGCGAAACAAGACGCGGCACCGACGGGTAAAGCCTACGTTGTTCAGCTTGGCGCATTAAAAAACGCCGATAAAGTCAACGAGGTGGTGAGTAAACTGCGCGGTGCGGGATACCGTGTTTACACTTCACCTTCCACGCCGGTGCAGGGTAAAATTACCCGTATCCTGGTGGGGCCGGAAGCGTCGAAAGATAAGCTGAAAGGGTCGCTGGGTGAGCTGAAGCAGATCTCCGGGCTAAGCGGTGTGGTGATGAACTACAGCGCAAACTGATAAGAACTTTCCCTCACCTTAACCCTCCCCCCAAAGGAGCGAGGGGGCGGTTTGCTCCCTCTCCCTTGAGGGAGAGGGCCGGGGTGAGGGGGAGGCAGACGTCCACAGAGACGTCAAACGAAGGGGGCGTTGAGCGTTTTTTCAGCGCCTTTTTTATTTACGCGCGGGAAGGAAATCCCTACGCAAACGTTTTCTTTTTCTGTTAGAATTCGCCCCGAACTGGATGACAGGGCGTTAAATCGTGGGACACATATGGTCTGGATTGATTACGCCATCATTGCGGTGATTGGTTTTTCCTGTCTGGTTAGCCTGATCCGTGGCTTTGTTCGTGAAGCGTTATCGCTGGTGACATGGGGTTGTGCTTTCTTTGTTGCCAGTCATTACTACACTTACCTGTCTGTCTGGTTCACGGGCTTTGAAGATGAACTGGTCCGAAACGGAATCGCCATCGCGGTGCTGTTTATCGCGACGCTGATTGTTGGCGCTATCGTCAATTACGTGATAGGTCAGCTGGTCGAGAAAACCGGTCTGTCAGGAACGGACAGGGTGCTCGGGATCTGTTTCGGTGCGTTGCGAGGCGTGCTGATTGTGGCCGCGATACTGTTCTTCCTGGATACCTTCACCGGGTTCTCCAAAAGCGAAGACTGGCAGAAATCGCAGCTCATTCCAGAGTTCAGCTTCATCATCAGATGGTTCTTTGACTATCTGCAAAGCTCGTCGAGTTTTTTGCCCAGGGCATAAACCCTGAGATGTGGCTTAACGAGGAAAAGACGAATGTGCGGTATTGTCGGTATCGCCGGTTTCATGCCGGTAAACCAGTCGATTTATGACGCGTTAACGGTGCTTCAGCACCGTGGGCAGGATGCTGCGGGTATCATCACCATTGATGCAAACAACTGCTTCCGTTTACGCAAGGCGAATGGCCTGGTAAACGATGTGTTTGAAGCCCGCCATATGCAGCGTCTGCAAGGTAATATGGGGATCGGTCACGTTCGTTATCCTACTGCTGGCAGTTCCAGCGCCTCTGAGGCACAGCCTTTCTACGTCAACTCGCCGTATGGCATCACCCTTGCTCATAACGGCAACCTGACCAACGCGCACGAGCTGCGTAAAAAGCTGTTCGAAGAGAAACGTCGCCACATTAACACCACCTCTGATTCTGAAATCCTGCTCAATGTGTTCGCCAGCGAGCTGGATAACTTCCGTCACTACCCGCTGGAAGCAGACAACATCTTTGCTGCCATTGCCGCAACAAATCGTCAGATCCGCGGCGCGTATGCCTGCGTGGCGATGATTATCGGTCACGGCATGGTCGCCTTCCGCGATCCAAACGGCATTCGTCCTCTGGTGCTCGGCAAACGTGAGTTCGGCGATGGTCGTACGGAGTATATGGTCGCCTCAGAAAGCGTGGCGCTGGACACGCTGGGCTTTGAATTCCTGCGTGACGTTGCGCCCGGTGAAGCGGTCTACATCACTGAGAAGGGCCAGCTGTTTACCCGCCAGTGTGCTGACAATCCGGTCAGCAACCCGTGCCTGTTCGAATACGTTTACTTCGCCCGTCCGGATTCCTTCATCGACAAGATTTCCGTCTACAGCGCGCGCGTGAACATGGGTACGAAGCTCGGAGAGAAGATTGCCCGCGAGTGGGACGATCTCGATATCGACGTCGTGATCCCTATCCCGGAAACCTCCTGTGATATCGCGCTGGAAATCGCGCGTATTCTGGATAAGCCTTACCGCCAGGGCTTCGTGAAAAACCGCTACGTTGGCCGCACCTTTATCATGCCGGGCCAGCATCTGCGCCGTAAGTCCGTACGTCGTAAGCTGAACGCCAACCGCGCCGAGTTCCGCGACAAGAATGTACTGCTGGTGGATGATTCCATCGTACGCGGTACGACGTCTGAGCAGATTATCGAAATGGCACGCGAAGCCGGTGCGAAGAAAGTGTACCTGGCATCTGCGGCGCCAGAAATTCGCTTCCCGAACGTGTACGGCATCGACATGCCAACCGCGACGGAGCTGATCGCTCACGGTCGTGAAGTGGACGAAATTCGCCAGATCATCGGTGCCGATGGCCTGATTTTCCAGGATCTGAACGATCTGATCGACGCGGTGCGTGCCGAGAACCCGGACATTCAGCAGTTCGAATGCTCAGTGTTTAACGGCGTGTACGTGACCAAAGATGTTGACCAGCAGTATCTCGACTACCTGGATTCCCTGCGTAACGACGATGCGAAAGCCGTCCAGCTGCAGAACGATCTTGAGAGCTTAGAGATGCACAACGAAGGTTGATGCTTCTGCAGGTGAGGGCAGACGCCCTCACTTGCAACTCCCCGCAAAATCCTGCACAGTCTGCCCTGAATCAGTAAGGGCAAAAATCATGAAACGACTCATTATTGGGATCAGCGGTGCCAGCGGCGCGATTTACGGCGTACGTCTGTTGCAGGTGCTGCGTGACGTAGCAGATGTGGAAACCCATCTGGTGATGAGCCAGGCGGCGCGCCAGACCCTCTCCCTTGAAACCGACCTTTCACTGCGTGACGTTCAGGCGCTGGCGGATGTCGTCCACGATGCCCGCGATATCGCGGCCAGTATCTCTTCAGGCTCGTTTAAAACGGCGGGTATGGTTATCCTGCCCTGTTCAATAAAAACGCTCTCCGGCATTGTGAACAGCTATACCGATACCCTGGTGACGCGAGCGGCGGATGTGGTGCTGAAAGAGCGTCGTCCTCTGGTACTCTGTGTGCGGGAAACACCGCTGCATTTGGGGCATCTACGCTTAATGACGCAGGCGGCAGAACTTGGGGCTGTCATCATGCCGCCGGTCCCCGCGTTCTACCACCGCCCGCAAACGCTTGATGACATCATCAACCAGACCGTTAACCGCGTGCTGGACCAGTTTGATATTGACCTGCCTGAAGATCTCTTCACCCGCTGGCAGGGTGCCTGAATCTGTGCACAAACAAGGTGCATGAAAAGACAAGTTGCCCTGTTTCAGGGCAATTATGCAACGGCGATCATATCCTCGACATTTAATTCGTTTTTTCCCTTCTTCCCTCTCCGGTTCGTTCGGCAGACCTGCTATCTTTCACCACTAAGGCAATATCGCAACGTTTTATTAACATATTTAACGTCGAATTTTTGACCGGACGGGAATGTGGCATAAGACCTGCAAGAGAAGCCTGCAACACAACACACTACACAATACATAATAAAATCACGGTACTTGAGGGTAAATGTATGAAGAAGACGGTTCTGGCTCTGTCTTTGCTCGTGGGGTTAAGTGCAGCAGCAGGTAGCTACGCAGCACTGCCACAGACGGTTCGCATCGGTACAGACGCAACCTACGCGCCATTCTCTTCCAAGGATGCGAAAGGCGATTTCGTGGGGTTTGATATCGATCTGGGAAATGAAATGTGCAAACGCATTGCGGTGAAATGCACATGGGTGGGCAGCGACTTTGACGCATTGATCCCGTCGCTGAAAGCCAAAAAAATCGACGCCATTATCTCTTCTCTCTCCATCACCGAAAAACGTCAGCAGGAGATCGCCTTCTCTGACAAGCTCTACGCTGCGGATTCTCGTCTGATTGCCGCCAAAGGCTCCCCGATTCAACCAACCATCGACTCGCTGAAAGGCAAGCAAGTCGGCGTGCTTCAGGGATCGACGCAGGAAGGTTTTGCTAATGCCAACTGGCGTGAGAAGGGCGTAGACGTGGTGGCTTACCAGAACCAGGATCTGATTTACTCTGACCTGGCCGCAGGACGTCTGGATGCCGCATTCCAGGATGAAGTCGCCGCGAGCGAAGGCTTCCTGAAGCAGCCAGCCGGTAAAGAGTACGCCTTTGCGGGCCCGTCCGTGAAAGACAAAAAATACTTTGGTGACGGCACCGGTATCGGCCTGCGTAAGGACGATACCGAGCTGAAAGCCGCCTTTGACAAAGCCTTCGCTGAGCTGCGTAAAGACGGTACCTACGACAAACTGGCGAAGAAATACTTCGACTTCAACGTCTACGGTGACTAACGCATAGCGGTGATGCACTGACCTGGTGCGTTGCTGGTGTGGGCGATCCGATATGGTGCAGCGTGTGCACCATATTGGGTCGTCGCGTGCATACTTAAGCATTTATAATGCAAAAAATCCCGCCCGAAAGGCATTATTCTTTGCCTGACAGCGTGGATTAATGGCACATTAACCGCACCCCGTCGTCGTAAAAAAACGTATGAAGACAGTTTGTTGAGGATATATATGAAAAAACTCGTGTTGTCACTCTCTCTGGTACTGGCTTTTTCCAGCGCCACCGCGGCATTCGCAGCCATTCCGCAAAAAATTCGTATTGGTACTGACCCTACCTATGCCCCCTTTGAATCGAAAAATGCGAAGGGTGAACTGGTGGGTTTTGACATCGATCTGGCCAATGAGCTGTGCAAACGTATAAAAGCGCAATGTACCTACGTTGAGAACCCGCTGGATGCTCTGATCCCGTCGCTGAAAGCGAAAAAAATCGACGTCATCATGTCCTCTCTTTCCATCACTGAAAAACGCCAGCAGGAGATTGCCTTCACCGACAAACTCTACGCAGCGGATTCTCGTCTGGTAGTGGCTAAGTCATCAGACATTCAGCCTACTCTTGAGTCGCTGAAGGGCAAACGCGTCGGCGTGCTGCAGGGCACCACCCAGGAAACCTACGGCAACGAACACTGGGCGCCGAAGGGGATCGAAATCGTCTCTTATCAGGGCCAGGAAAATATCTACGCCGACCTGACGGCAGGCCGAATTGATGCGGCATTCCAGGATGAAGTCGCGGCAAGCGAAGGCTTCCTGAAAACGCCGGTGGGTAAAGATTACAAATTTGGCGGCCCGTCCATTAAGGACGTGAAGCTGTTTGGTGTGGGCACCGGTATGGGCCTGCGCAAAGAAGACAACGAGCTGCGTGAAGCGCTGAACAAAGCCTTCGCCGAAATGCGTGCTGATGGCACCTACGACAAGCTGGCGAAAAAGTACTTTGATTTTAATGTTTACGGCGGCTAATCGCCCCGTCAAATAACGTGCGGCCCCTCCCACTCGGGGAGGGGAAAAGACACGGTTCCACCACTCACGACACGACAGGGCACGCGGTATGCTGTACGGATTTTCTGGCGTTATTTTACAAGGCGCGCTTGTCACCCTTGAGCTGGCTATCAGCTCCGTGGTACTGGCGGTGCTGATAGGTCTGGCGGGCGCAGGGGCAAAGCTGTCGGCGAATAAACCCCTGGCGCTCATATTCGAAGGCTATACCACGCTCATTCGCGGCGTACCCGATCTGGTGCTGATGCTGCTGATTTTTTACGGTCTGCAGATTGCGCTGAACGGCATTACCGACGCCGTCGGCATGGAACAGATCGATATCGACCCGATGGTCGCCGGTATTATTACCCTCGGCTTTATCTACGGAGCTTATTTCACGGAAACCTTCCGTGGCGCTTATATGGCAGTCCCCAGAGGGCACATTGAAGCGGCAACCGCATTTGGTTTTACCTCCTCACAAACGTTTCGCCGGATCATGTTCCCGGCCATGATGCGCTATGCGCTTCCGGGCATCGGTAACAACTGGCAGGTTATCCTCAAAGCGACAGCGCTGGTCTCGCTGCTTGGTCTGGAAGACGTCGTCAAAGCGACTCAGCTGGCGGGCAAGAGTACCTGGGAGCCCTTCTACTTTGCGGTAGTCTGTGGCGTGATCTATCTGGTGTTTACGACGGTCTCCAATGGTGTGCTGCTTCTACTCGAGCGCCGCTACTCCGTGGGTGTGAAGAGGGCTGACCTGTGATTGAGATTATTCAGGAATACTGGAAATCCCTGCTGTGGACGGATGGCTACCGCTTTACCGGCGTGGCGATTACGCTCTGGCTGCTGATTTCTTCCGTGGTGATGGGCGGTATTCTGGCGGTGTTTCTCGCCATTGGCCGCGTGTCGAACAACAAATTTATCCAGTTCCCGATCTGGCTGTTCACCTATGTGTTTCGCGGTACGCCGCTGTACGTGCAGCTGCTGGTGTTCTATTCGGGAATGTACACGCTTGAGATCGTCAAAGGCACAGAGATGCTGAATGCGTTCTTCCGCAGCGGTCTGAACTGTACGGTGCTGGCGTTGACGCTCAACACCTGCGCCTACACCACCGAGATTTTCGCTGGGGCAATTCGCTCTGTCCCTTACGGTGAGATTGAAGCCGCGCGGGCCTACGGCTTTTCGTCGGTGAAGCTCTATCGCTGCATCATTCTGCCGTCGGCGCTGCGCATTGCGCTGCCTGCGTACAGCAACGAAGTGATTCTGATGCTGCACTCCACCGCGCTAGCCTTTACCGCGACGGTGCCGGATCTGCTCAAAATCGCGCGCGATATTAACTCCGCGACCTATCAGCCGTTTACCGCGTTTGGCATTGCGGCCGTGCTCTACTTAATTATCTCTTATGTTTTGATTAGCCTGTTCCGTAAGGCTGAAAAACGCTGGTTGCAGCATATAAAACCTTCTTCGACGCACTGAGAAAGATGATGGCTGAGAACAAATTAAACGTTATTGATTTGCACAAACGCTACGGCGAACATGAAGTGCTGAAAGGGGTGTCGCTGCAGGCTAACGCAGGCGATGTGATCAGTATCATCGGTTCATCCGGCTCGGGTAAAAGTACCTTCCTGCGCTGCATTAACTTCCTCGAAAAGCCGAGTGAAGGCTCGATCGTGGTGAGCGGGCAGAACATCAACCTGGTGCGTGACAAAGACGGCCAACTGAAGGTGGCAGATAAGCATCAGCTGCGCCTGCTGCGCACGCGCCTGACGATGGTGTTCCAGCACTTCAACCTCTGGAGCCACATGACGGTGCTGGAGAACGTGATGGAAGCGCCGGTTCAGGTACTGGGGCTGAGCAAGCAGGAAGCCCGCGAGCGCGCGGTGAAATACCTGGCAAAAGTGGGCATCGACGAGCGCCAGCAGATGAAGTACCCGGTGCATCTCTCCGGCGGTCAGCAGCAGCGTGTCTCCATCGCCCGCGCGCTGGCAATGGAGCCAGAAGTGCTGTTGTTCGACGAACCGACCTCCGCGCTGGACCCGGAACTCGTTGGCGAAGTGCTGCGCATCATGCAGAAGCTGGCCGAAGAGGGCAAAACGATGGTGGTGGTGACGCACGAGATGGGCTTTGCCCGTAACGTCTCCAACCACGTTATTTTCCTGCATCAGGGAAAAATTGAAGAGCAGGGGCATCCGGACGAGGTGTTAGCGAACCCGCAAAGCCCGCGTTTACAGCAGTTCCTGAAGGGGTCGTTGAAGTAGGTTTTGCCCTTCTCCCTCTCCCTGTGGGAGAGGGGCGGGGTGGGGGCATCAAACCGCACCACACTCCAGCCGATACACCCAGTCGTCATAGCGCACGCCGTCAATTTCATACGCCTTTTCCAGCACCTGCGTGCGCACAAACCCCGCTTTCTCCAGCACCCGCACAGACCCGCCGTTGTCCGCCAGCACGTACGCGTTAATCGCTTTTACGCTGGTCTGGCTAAACACATAGTCACACACCGCGCGCAGCGCCTCGCTGGCGATGCCTTTTCCCTGTGCGGCAGGCACAACCGTGTAGCCGATATCCGCCTCTGCACGGTTCTCAGGGCTGATTTGCAGGCCGATATCGCCCAGCGGCGTATCGTCATCCTGAAAGCGAATCACGAAAACATGCTCCGCCATCAGGCGCGCGGCAAACACGCGTCGGGTCTCTTTTTCGGGTGCAATCGCGGCCATATAGCGCATGACATCGCGGTTTTCGCGCAGCGAGCGGAAAAACGCCCAGTCAGAGGGTTCGAAAGGGGTGAGGTGAAGCCGGGGAGTGGTGATGGTTGCCATTGTTACGCCATTTCATCAGAACATGGCGTATCACTGTAACATATTCAGCGCACCACATCCCCCAGCGCCTCTTCTAAATCATACCAGCGGAAGGCAAACCCGGCCGCTTCAAGACGTTTTGGCAGCGCGCGCTGCCCGCCCAGCACCAGCACAGATGATTCCCCCATCAGCAGCCGGATCGCCGTCGCAGGCACGCGTAAAATCGCCGGACGATGCAGGGCATGCCCCAGCGCGTGGGCAAACTGTTCATTACGCACCGGATAGGGCGCAACCATGTTAAACGGCCCGCGCAGATCGTTATCCAGCAGCCAGATAATGCCGTTCACCATATCGTCGATGTGGATCCACGCCAGATACTGACGCCCGCTGCCAATTGGCCCGCCGAGCCCCAGCTTGAAGGGAGGAAGCATTTTACCCAGAATGCCGCCTTTCGGCGCAAGCACCACGCCGGTACGCAGCAGGCAGACGCGGGTACGATCGCTCTGCGCCGCGCAGGCGATACGCTCCCACTGGGCGCAAAGTTTATGGGTAAATTCGTTGTGCGGCGGCTCCTCTTCGGTCACCACCACTTCGCCGAGATCGCCGTAATAGCCCGTCGCAGAGCCTGAAATGAGCACCGATGGCGGCGTATGGCTGTTGCGAATCAGCTCGACCAGCTTCTCGGTGATCGTCCAGCGGCTGCTGCACAACCGCTGCTTCTGCTCTTCGGTCCAGCGTTTGTCGGCAATGGGTTCACCCGCGAGGTTGATGACGGCATCAAAGCCGTCCAGATTCTGCTGCTCAGCCAGACCTTTCCAGATGTCGACACCTGCCCCCAGCACCTGACGTGCTTTCTCCGGGCTGCGCGTCACCACGGTAATCTCGTGATGCAGCGCCTGCAGACGGGGAATGAGATGACGGCCAATCAGGCCCGTACCGCCGGTCAGCAGAATCTTCATACAACCTCCAGGTTTATGCCTGGCGTCGCCAGCTTAACGTCATGGAGACGGAGTCGGCGTAACGCAGGGCGTGAAGTTTATCGATCTCGACTTCAGCATAAGTGACCCAGTGATGTTCGCGTGCGATGTCGAGCACATCCTGAGTTAATTTTTCCAGCAAAGAGAAGCGGTTGTTCTCCACGTACTGGATAATGTTTTTGGTGATTGTGCGATAGTTCAGCGCGTCATTGATATCTTCGCTGGCCCGCGCTTTGTCTGCGGGGTAGTGAATAACCACATTGATGACAATATCCTGCCGGTTGGCAATCTCTTCCTCTTTGATACCGATGAACGTCCGTAAGCGTAAATTTTTTATACGTATAATCGCGTCATGCTGTGACATTGCAGGTCTTCTCCGTGTCAGTATTTGCTGCCCATAATACATGAGAGCGCGTCATGCACCCAGCGGGGCAGTGGTCTAAATCTGCTGGATTATTTGCATAGCGCGCTCGGTCGCAGGGCGGGTCCGAATACGTTCAAACCAGTTATTCACGGCAGGGAATGCCGCAAGGTCAATACGGTGCTTTTCATGGGTGTTGATCCACGGCCAGCAGGCGATATCGGCAATGCTGTAATGATCGCCGCCAAGCCACGGCGTTTTCTCCAGCCGGCGATTTAGCACGCCATATAACCGCTGGGTTTCAACCTGATAGCGTTCGATTGCATAAGGAATGGGCTGCGGGGCATAGGCAGTAAAGTGATGATTTTGCCCGAGCATCGGCCCGAGGCCGCTTGACTGCCAGAAAAGCCATTGCAGGGTGTGGTGACGCTCGCGCAGTTCACCGCTCAGCAGCTTGCCGGATTTCTCCGCCAGATAGAGCAAAATCTCCCCGGATTCAAACAGACTTAACGGCCTGCCGCCGTCGGCAGGCAGATTATCAATAATGGCCGGAATTTTATTGTTGGGCGATATCGCCAGAAAGACCGGCCTGAACTGATCGCCTTTGCTGATATCCACGCGAATGATCCGGTACTCCAGTTCGGCTTCTTCCAGAAAAAGGGTGATCTTATGGCCGTTTGGGGTAGGGGCATAGTAAAGGTCGATCATTCTCAACTCCTGTTAGTGTGAAAAGTGATGCCATAAAAATCAGTATAGGTGCCTGTTGTAAATCGTGAGTTTTCATCAAGTGACAGCGAGCCAAAGAGATTATATGTTGAGTGAAAACCGTTCAGCCAATGAGGAAGTTATGAACCAGCCTGCGATAACGTTGTGGTCCGATGCCTGTTACTTTTCACCCTATGTGATGAGCGTTTACGTCGCTCTGGCGGAAAAAGGATTGTCTTTCACCCTGAAGACCATCGATCTGGACAGTGGCGAACACCTGAAACCGCAGTGGCAGGGTTACGACCTGACCCGACGCGTGCCGGTGCTGGAGATTGACGGTTTTGCATTGAGCGAATCCTCGGCGATCGATGAATACCTTGAAGATCGCTTTGCGCCGCCGGAGTGGGAGCGAATTTATCCTCACGATCTGCAAAAGCGCGCGCGCGCACGACAGATCCAGGCGTGGTTGCGTAGCGATCTGGTGCCGATCCGCGGTGAACGTTCCACTGACGTGGTTTTCGCCGGCGTGAAAAAGCCCGCGTTGAGCGCGGAGGGCAGCGCCAGTGCGCAAAAGCTGATTGAGACCGCGTCTGCGTTGCTGGCGCACGGCAACCCGAATCTCTTCGGCGAGTGGTGCATTGCGGACACCGATCTGGCGCTGATGCTGAACCGTCTGATCCTCAACGGCGACGAGGTTCCTCAACTGCTGGTGGATTATGCTGCATTCCAGTGGCAGCGCGCTTCCGTACAGCGCTATGTGGCACTCTCCGCTAAGCGCGCGGGCTGATAAGCCCTGGCGCTTCGGGTATGATAGGGGCAGTCTGTTTTCCTGAGGAGTGACTGATGAAACTCATGTTTGCGTCGGATATCCATGGATCGCTGCCCGCTACCGAGCGCGTTCTTTCTCTGTTTGCCGAAAGCGGGGCACGGTGGCTGGTGGTGCTGGGCGATGTGTTAAACCATGGCCCGCGAAATGCGCTGCCGGAAGGGTATGCACCCGCGCAGGTGGCGGAAAAACTTAATGAACATGCCTCGCGTATTATCGCGGTGCGCGGTAACTGCGACAGTGAAGTTGACCAGATGCTGCTGCATTTTCCCATCACCGCGCCCTGGCAGCAGGTCCTGCTGGAAAAGAACCGTCTTTTTTTGACTCACGGTCATCTTTTTAGTCCGGATAACCTTCCGGCACTCGCCGCTGGCGATGTCCTGGTTTATGGTCATACTCATATTCCGGTAGCGGAAAAACGCGGTGAAATTTATCACTTTAACCCCGGTTCGGTCAGCATTCCGAAAGGCGGTCATCCGGCGAGCTATGGCATGCTGGATGGAAATACCCTGAGCGTTATCGCACTTAATGATCAGCAAGTTATTGCGCAGGTAGCGATTAATCCGTAAGTTACACCACAACTGCAAACGCGCCGAAAGAGCGCTTAGACGAGAAGGTTTCCCGATGGTGGAGCAGAATCATTTGGCAAGTACTGAGTGGGTTGACATTGTCAGCGAAGAGAATGAAGTGATCGCGCAGGCCAGCCGCGAACAAATGCGCGCGGAGCGACTGCGTCACCGCGCTACGTACATTGTTGTGCATGACGGCATGGGCAAGATTCTGGTCCAGCGCCGCACGGACACCAAAGATTTTCTCCCCGGTATGCTGGATGCCACGGCGGGCGGCGTTGTGCAGGCCGATGAAGTGCTGCTGGATTCCGCGCGTCGCGAAGCAGAAGAAGAGCTAGGTATCGCCGGCGTGCCGTTTGCCGAGCACGGCCAGTTCTATTTCGAGGACGAAAACTGTCGCGTCTGGGGCGGGCTGTTTAGCTGCGTCTCTCACGGGCCTTTCGCCCTGCAGGAAGAGGAAGTGAGCGAAGTCTGCTGGATGACGCCGGAAGAGATCACCGCGCGCTGCGACGAATTCACCCCGGACTCCTTAAAAGCACTGGCGCTGTGGATGACCCGCAACGCCAAAAACGAATCCGCTAAGCCAGAAAGCAAAGCGGAAAAAGAGGAAGAGGCTGAGTAAGCCTTAACAGCTTTCCCGCAGGCAGAGGCTGGACGCGATAGGTTTATGGTCGCGCCAGTCTCCATCATTCAGACGTTCCAGCAACGCTTTCCCGGCCTCAATTCCAATCTTACGATGCGGTACCGCCATGGTCGTCAGCGGCGGCTGACAGACGCGGCTCACGTCGCTATCGCCAAAGCCTACCACGGCTAAATCGTCTGGCACTTTAATGCGTCGACGCTGGCATTCATAGAGTGCCCCGCAGGCCAGTTCGTCCGAGACGCACACCAGCGCATCCAGCTCCGGCCAGGCCAGCAGGAATTCCGGCAACTGTGCCGCGCCCGTGGAGAAATTTGGCGGCATGGCGGCGTTAATCACTCTGTTCGGCGACAAATGGTGGCGAAGCATGGCTTTGTACCAGCCCTGCAAATGCTGCTGGAAAATCCACTGCTCCTGGTTGGCGCACAGCAGGCCGATATTTTGATAGCCGCGCTGAATCACCATTTCCGTCAGTTCGTACATGGCGGCGACGTTATCAATGCCGATATTCATATCAATCGGATCGGCGCGCATCGCCCCCATTTCCATCACCGGAATGGAGGCATTTTTCAGCCAGTGGCGCACGGTATCCGTGTGCTCGACGCTGAGCAAAATGGCGGCGGCGATATTTGACGCCAGCAGCGTTTCCAGTAATTTCTCTTCCTGCTCAAGACGGTGCTGGGACTCTGCCAGCATGATCTGATATCCGGCGGGTTGCAGTACCTGCTGTAGCCCGGCGAACATCTCTGAGCAACCGGCTTCGGAGAGGTTAGGAACAACCATTGCGATCGTCCATGAAGAGGCTGACGCCAGCGCGCTGGCCGCAAGATTAGGCATGTAGCCCAGCTCCTGCACCGCAGCGTCTATTTTTTCTCGCAGTTTATCGGAAACCTGTTCGGGCGTGCGGAGCGCACGTGACACGGTCATTGTGCCCACACCGGCAAGCAGTGCGACATCGGCCAGCGTCACCTTACCGGTACTGCGTCGTTTTCGGGTTAGAGACATACACCTTCCTGCTAACAGGGCGCGACTACTTTCATCCTTCGCTTCACGTGAAAGGCAGTATACGCCTTAAATCCCTTTTTTTGCTGTGATTTAGCACCGTGATTGCAATTTGATAGCGCTATCACATTTCTGCATGTTAACTATTGGTAGCGCTATCTTTGTGATCTTGATCGCAGTCAATCAGTGAGGTGTTGAATAAAGTTTGCTCATCTTTAGCGTTGTAGCCGGAGGGCAAAATGCTCAAAAAATGGATATATGATACAACCATCACGCTGCAGGAGAGCGTAGAGGACTGGCCGCAGGCGCTGGAGCTATGCGCGAAGCCGCTGCTGGATTTGCAGGTGATTGAGCCTGAATACGTCACCGCCATCATCCATCAGCACCACACGTTAGGACCCTATTATGTGCTGGCACCAGGGCTGGCGATGCCGCATGCGCGGCCGGAGGAAGGCGCCAAAGGACTGGGGTTGTCGTTATTAAAACTAAAACAGGGCGTCTCGTTTGGTGCCGGTGAGTTTGACCCTGTCGACGTCATTATTATGCTCGCTGCACCCGACAAAAATAGCCATATCGAGATGATCTCGTCGCTGGCAGAGTTATTTTCCAGCGATGCCGATATGGCCGAACTGCATCAGGTGAATACCCTGGAGGAAATTAAAACGATTATTAACCGCTTCTGATTTAATTCTTTAATCCGTTTTTTCACAACATTACGCGTCAGCGTGGTGGGGCGTACTCTACTCAAAATAAGGGGACAACAATGAAAATTATGGCTATTTGCGGTTCTGGCCTGGGCAGCAGTTTTATGGTCGAAATGAATATTAAAAAGGTGCTCAAAAAGCTGGAGATTGAAGCTGAGGTTGAACACTCCGACCTCTCGTCTGCAACGCCTGGCGCGGCCGACCTGTTCGTGATGGCAAAAGACATCGCGGCCAGCGCCAGCGTGCCGGAAAGCCAGCTGGTGGTGATCAACAACATCATCGACATCAACGAACTTGAAGCGCAGCTGCGCGCCTGGTTCGAAAGACAATAACCCTGTTTAGGCGAGGTGGATATGTTTATCCTTGAAACGCTGAATTTCGTTGTTGATATTTTAAAAGTCCCTTCGGTGCTGGTGGGGTTAATTGCTTTAATCGGTCTGGTTGCGCAGAAAAAAGCGTTTTCCGACGTGGTGAAAGGGACCATCAAAACTATTCTGGGCTTTATTGTGCTGGGCGGCGGCGCCACGGTGCTGGTGGGGTCGTTAAATCCTTTGGGCGGGATGTTTGAGCACGCCTTTACTATCCAGGGCATTATTCCAAACAATGAAGCCATCGTGTCGATTGCGCTGGAAAAATACGGTGCCTCGACCGCGCTGATTATGGCCTTCGGGATGGTGGCGAATATTATTGTCGCCCGCTTTACCCGACTGAAGTACATCTTCCTGACCGGACACCACACGTTTTACATGGCGTGCATGATTGGCGTGATCCTGACGGTCGCAGGCTTTGAGGGCGTGGGGCTGGTCTTTACCGGCTCGCTGATCCTCGGCCTGATCATGGCCTTCTTCCCGGCGATTGCGCAGCGCTACATGAAGCGCATTACCGGTAACGATGAAATTGCCTTCGGCCACTTCGGCACGCTGGGCTACGTGCTGTCCGGCTGGATTGGCAGCAAGATCGGCAAAGGCTCCCGCTCAACGGAAGAGATGAACCTGCCGAAGAACCTGAGCTTCCTGCGCGACAGCTCGATCTCCATCTCCCTGACCATGATGATTATCTACCTCATCCTGGCGGTGAGCGCCGGACGTGAGTACGTGGAGGCCACCTTCAGCGGCGGTCAGAACTACCTGGTCTACGCCATCATCATGGCGATCACCTTTGCGGCGGGCGTGTTCATCATCCTGCAGGGCGTACGCCTGATTCTGGCGGAAATCGTTCCTGCCTTTACCGGCTTCTCGGAAAAGCTGGTACCCAATGCGCGTCCTGCGCTGGACTGCCCGGTGGTGTATCCCTATGCGCCAAACGCGGTGCTGATTGGCTTCCTGTTCAGCTTCCTCGGCGGGATTGTGGGGTTGTTCATCTGCGGTCAGTTTAGCTGGGTGCTGATCCTCCCGGGCGTGGTGCCGCACTTCTTCACCGGCGCAACGGCGGGCGTGTTCGGTAACGCCACCGGCGGACGTCGCGGGGCAATGATTGGCGCCTTTGCTAACGGCCTGCTGATCACCTTCCTGCCGGTCCTGCTGCTGCCGGTGCTGGGCGCCATTGGCTTTGCCAACACCACCTTCTCTGACGCCGACTTCGGCGCGGTCGGGATTGTCCTCGGCAACCTGGCGCGCTTCCTGTCGCCGCTTGCGATCACCGGGCTGGTTGTGGCGCTGTTCGCGCTGCTGGTGGCGTACAACGTCTTCGCGAAAAACAAACCTGCGGGCGGTAACGCGCAGGAAAACACCGGAGCCAAATCATGAATGAGAAAGAGATAACCGAACTCGCGCGTCAGATCCGTCTTGAGACGCTGAAATCCCTGACGCAGCTGGGCTTTGGCCACTACGGCGGCAGTATGTCGGTGGTTGAAACCCTGGCCGTGCTGTACGGCGCGGTGATGAAAATCGACCCGGCGGATCCGGACTGGCCGGAGCGAGACTACTTTGTCCTGTCGAAAGGTCATGCGGGCCCGGCGCTCTACAGCACGCTGGCGATCAAGGGCTACTTCCCGGTGGAAGAGTTGAGCACTCTGAACCAGAACGGTACGCGCCTGCCAAGCCACCCGGACCGCCTGAAAACGCGCGGCGTGGATGCCACCACCGGCTCGCTGGGACAGGGTATCTCCATTGCGGGCGGTATGGCGCTCTCGCACAGGCTGGCGGGGCGACCGAATCGGGTCTTCTGCATCGTCGGTGACGGCGAGCTGAACGAAGGGCAGTGCTGGGAAGCCTTCCAGTTTATCGCCCATCATCGCCTGAACAACCTGACGGTGTTCGTGGACTGGAACAAACAGCAGCTCGACGGCGAGCTGGACGAGATCATCAGCGCGTTCGACCTGGAAGGTAAATTCCGCGCCTTTGGCTTTGACGTGGTGACGGTGAAGGGGGGCGACATTCCTGCGCTGCTGGAGGTGACGTCGCGGGTGCCTGCCGCAGACGCACGCCCGCGGGTGGTGATCCTCGACAGTATCAAAGGCCAGGGGGTGCCGTATCTGGAGCAGCTCAGCAACTCGCACCACCTGCGACTGACCGCGGAGAGCAAAGCGGTCCTCAACGAGACGATTCGCCAACTGGAGGCTTCACATGATTAAGGTTGCACCGGCAGGAAAGAAAGACGCCGTTGAGATGCGTAAAGTTTACGCTGGCTTCGTGGCAAAACAGATTGAGGCCGGAAGTGACATCATTGCGCTCGAAGCAGACCTGATGAGCTCAATGGCGATGGACGGCGTGGCGCGCGATTATCCGCAGCACGTGATTAACTGCGGCATTATGGAGGCCAACGTCATCGGCACGGCAGCCGGGCTGTCGCTTACCGGACGTAAGCCTTTCGTGCACACC
Organism: Enterobacter quasimori; assembly: GCF_018597345.1. Lineage (NCBI taxonomy): Bacteria > Pseudomonadati > Pseudomonadota > Gammaproteobacteria > Enterobacterales > Enterobacteriaceae > Enterobacter > Enterobacter quasimori. The sequence goes on from NZ_JAHEVU010000002.1 coordinate 260,453, forward strand.
TTCACCGCGTTTGCCAGCCGCCGCTGCTTCGATCAGCTGTTTATGTCCCTGGACTATCAGCGCAACAACGTGAAGGTGATAGCGTCGGACGCGGGCGTGACGGCCTGCCACAACGGCGGCACGCACATGTCCTTTGAGGATATGGGCATCGTGCGCGGCCTGGCGCACTCGGTGGTGCTGGAGGTGACCGACGCGGTGATGTTCGAGGACGTGCTGCGCCAGCTTATCGACCTCGAAGGCTTCTACTGGGTGCGGACCATTCGTAAACAGGCGCCGAGCGTCTACGCCCCGGGCTCAACCTTCACCATTGGCAAAGGCAACGTGCTGCGCGAGGGGAGTGATATTACGTTGATCGCCAACGGCATCATGGTGGCGGAAGCGCTGGAGGCGGCGCGTCAGCTGGAGCAGGAGGGCGTAAGCGCGGCGGTTATCGACATGTTTACCCTGAAGCCCATCGACCGGATGCTGGTGAAAAACTACGCCGAGAAAACCGGGCGCATCGTCACCTGTGAAAACCACAGCATTCACAACGGGCTGGGGTCCGCGGTGGCGGAAGTGCTGGTGGAAACTTGTCCGGTACCGATGCGGCGGGTGGGCGTCAAGGAGCGTTACGGCCAGGTGGGTACGCAGGATTTCCTGCAGAAGGAGTATGGCCTGACGGCACATGACATTGTGTCGGCGGCGCGCGAGCTGCTGTAAATAAAAAAGGCGACCGGTTAAGTGGTCGCCTTTCTTGCCGGATGGCGCTTCGCTTATCCGGCCAACAAAACCGTAGGCCCGGTAAGCGCTAGCGCCACCGGGCTTTTTAACATTACTGCTGCTGCGAAGACTGGATCGCCGTCAGCGCGATGGTGTAGACGATATCGTCTACCAGTGCGCCACGGGACAGGTCGTTCACAGGTTTGCGCATGCCCTGCAGCATTGGCCCGATGGAGATCAGGTCTGCAGAACGCTGTACCGCTTTGTAGGTGGTGTTACCGGTGTTCAGATCCGGGAAGATGAACACGGTAGCGCGACCTGCAACCGGCGAGTTCGGCGCTTTGGATTTCGCAACGTCAGCCATTACCGCAGCATCGTACTGCAGCGGGCCGTCGATCATCAGGTCAGGACGTTTTTCCTGCGCCAGACGGGTCGCTTCGCGCACTTTCTCTACATCGCTACCTGCACCCGAGGTACCGGTGGAGTAGGAGAGCATCGCTACGCGCGGTTCGATACCGAAGGCAATCGCAGAGTCCGCGGACTGGATAGCGATTTCTGCCAGCTGTTCTGCGGTTGGGTCCGGGTTGATCGCGCAGTCGCCGTAAACGTAAACCTGTTCAGGCAGCAGCATGAAGAACACGGAAGAAACCAGAGAGCTGCCCGGTGCAGTTTTGATCAGCTGCAGCGGTGGACGGATGGTGTTCGCCGTGGTGTGAACCGCACCGGAAACCAGACCGTCAACTTCGTCCTGCTCCAGCATCAGCGTGCCCAGCACTACGTTGTCTTCCAGCTGTTCGCGCGCAACGGCTTCGGTCATGCCTTTGCTCTTACGCAGCTCAACCAGACGGGCAACGTAGCTTTCACGAACCACTTCAGGGTCAACGATTTCGATGCCAGCGCCCAGCTCAACGCCCTGAGACGCCGCAACGCGGGTGATCTCATCCGGGTTACCCAGCAGCACACAGGTCGCGATGCCGCGCTCTGCACAGATAGCCGCCGCTTTAACGGTACGTGGTTCGTCGCCTTCTGGCAGAACAACGCGTTTGCCCGCTTTACGCGCCAGCTCGGTCAGCTGGTAACGGAATGCTGGAGGAGACAGACGGCGGCTGCGCTCGGAGGTCGCCGTCAGGGATTCGATCCAGTCTGCGTTGATGTAGCCCGCAACGTATTCCTGAACTTTCTCGATACGCTCGTGGTCATCAACCGGTACTTCCAGGTTGAAGCTCTGCAGGCTCAGGGAGGTCTGCCAGGTGTTGGTGTTCACCATGAAGACCGGCAGGCCGGTGGCGAACGCGCGTTCGCACAGCTTGCTGACGCGTGGGTCCATCTCGTAGGCACCGGTCAGCAGGATCGCACCGATTTCCACGCCGTTCATTGCGGCCAGACAGGCTGCAACCAGAACGTCAGGACGGTCTGCGGAGGTGACCAGCAGGGAACCTGCGCGGAAGTGTTCCAGCATGTGCGGAATGCTGCGCGCACAGAAGGTCACGGACTTCACGCGACGGGTGTTGATGTCGCCTTCGTTAATCACGGTGGCGTTCAGGTGACGCGCCATGTCGATTGCACGGGTGGCAATCAGATCGAAGCTCCACGGCACCGCGCCCAGTACTGGCAGCGGGCTGGAGTCCTGCAGCTGAGCCGGATCAACTTTGATGACTTTCGCTTTGGAAGAGTCGTCGAAGATTTCGGACAGGTCAGGGCGAGTACGGCCCTGCTCATCTACCGGTGCGTTCAGCTTGTTGACGATCACGCCGGTGATGTTGGTGTTTTTCGCGCCGCCGAAGCTGCTGCGCGTCAGTTCGATACGCTCGTTCAGCTGCTCCGGGGTGTCAGTGCCCTGAGACATCACGAAAACGATCTCTGCGTTCAGGGTTTTCGCGATTTCAAAGTTCAGAGACTGGGCAAACTGGTGTTTGCGCGTCGGGACCAGGCCTTCAACCAGCACCACTTCCGCATCTTGCGCGTTAGCGTGGTAGTTGGCGATGATCTCTTCCATCAGCACGTCTTTCTGGTTGCTGGAGAGCAGAGATTCAACGTGGCTCATCTTCAGCGGTTCAGCCGCCGGCAGATTGGAGTTCTTGCGAACGATGGTGGTGGTCTGGTCTGGCGCATCACCACCGGCACGCGGCTGGGCGATTGGCTTAAAGACGCTCAGACGAACGCCTTTGCGTTCCATAGCACGGATCACGCCAAGGCTGACGCTGGTCAGGCCGACGCTGGTTCCGGTAGGGATCAGCATAATAGTACGGGACACGGTTTATCCTCTTTCGTTACCGCCGCGATTGGGCGGGTGACAAAACAGCACCGCCAGCATTGCTGGCGGTGTGGAATCAGGCAGTCAGACGGTTCGCGTCTTGCGCGATGACCAGCTCTTCGTTAGTTGGAATAACGATAGCAGGGCGGGTACCTTCTTTGTTGATGAAGCCAGACTTGCCGAAACGGGCAGCCAGGTTACGCTCGTGATCAACCTCGAAGCCCAGAACGCCCAGTTTGCCCAGGGACAGTTCACGAACCATTGCCGCGTTCTCACCAATACCACCGGTGAAGATAACCGCATCCAGACGGCCTTCCATCAGTGCAGTGTAAGAACCGATGTATTTCGCCAGACGGTGGCAGTAAACGTCCATTGCACGTTTAGCGTCCGCTTTCTCTGCGTAGTTGTCTTCAACGTAACGGCAGTCGCTGGTCACTTCGGTCAGACCCAGCAGGCCAGACTCTTTGGTCAGCATTTTGTTGATGTCGTCAACGCTCATGCCCAGGGTGTCGTGCAGGTGGAAGATGATCGCCGGGTCGATGTCACCGGAACGGGTACCCATCACCAGACCTTCCAGCGGGGTCAGACCCATGGAGGTATCAACACATTTACCGTTGCGGATAGCGGAAACAGAACCACCGTTACCCAGATGGCAGGTGATGATGTTGACTTCTTCAACCGGCTTGTTCAGAACTTTTGCGGCTTCCTGAGTCACATAGAAGTGGCTGGTGCCGTGTGCGCCGTAACGACGTACTCCGTGTTCTTTGTACAGGCTGTACGGCAGGGCATACAGGTAAGACTCTTCCGGCATGGTCTGATGGAACGCGGTGTCAAACACGGCCACGTTTTTGTCTTTCAGATTCGGGAAGGATTTCAGCGCTTCAGCGATACCGATCAGGTGAGCCGGGTTGTGCAGCGGCGCGAAGGATGCAGAGTCTTTGATGCCCTGAATGACAGATTCGTCGATCACGACGGAGCTGGTGTATTTTTCGCCGCCGTGGACGATACGGTGACCAATCGCAGTCAGCTGAGCAGACAGTTCTGGTTTTTGTGCCAGAATAGTGTTAACGATAAAGTTCAGCGCTTCACTGTGAGCGGCGCCTGCACCTAAAGCCGCTTCTTGTTTGCTGCCGTCCATCTTCCACTTGATACGTGCTTCAGGCAGATGGAAACATTCGGCCAAACCAGAGAGGTACTCGTCACCGTTGAGCGCATCGATGATGGCGAATTTCAGTGAGGAGCTACCGCAGTTCAGAACCAGTACTAACTTACTCGACATGGAAGTACCTATTATTGATACGTGGCTAAAAAAACGTCAGTGAGTCTAACAGCGTAACGCATGATGACTCGGACATTTATGATTAACATCATGCCAAACGAACATTGTGGCATGATGGAAGAAATAACTATGATTTTATGCCATTTTGAACATTTTTCAGACAATGGCATAATATGCGATAATTTGACGAGTTAACGGTTCTCGTCTACGGCCCTATCAGGCTGGCACAGGATACCCGATACGGGGTAGCGATGACAAAATATTTTGAACGTTGTCATAGCCTGTTGTGGTTTTGCACAAAAATTTTAATTTTTATATGTGAAGTTGAGGTACAGCCATGTCGACACCCGAAATCCCATCCGTGAATTTCTTTAGTCTGTTTCGTCGGGGGCAGCATTACGCGAAGACGTGGCCACTGGAAAAGCGCCTCGCGCCGATGTTTATAGAGAATCGCACTATCCGCGCCACGCGCTTTGCGATTCGCTTTATGCCGCCTGTTGCCATCTTTACCCTGTGCTGGCAAATTGCCCTCGGCGGCCAGCTTGGCCCTGCCGTTGCCACCGCGCTCTTTGCGCTGAGCCTGCCGATGCAGGGTCTATGGTGGCTGGGGAAACGCTCAATTACGCCGCTGCCGCCTACCATTTTACACTGGTTTTATGAAGTCCGCGGAAAACTTGAGGAAGCCGGTCAGGCGCTGGCACCGGTCGAAGGCAAGCCGGATTACCAGGCGCTGGCTGACACGCTCAAGCGTGCTTTTAAGCAACTTGATAAAACATTCCTTGATGACTTGTGATTGATCATCGAAACGACTAATAAAAGAAGGCACAGTAACAAACAGTTACCGTGTCTTTTTTTTAAAGTGCAATGCGCTACAGGAGTCGAAAGATGGAAATGACCCATGCCCAACGTCTGATTTTGTCTAACCAGTACAAGATGATGACTATGCTTGATCCCGATAACGCAGAACGCTACAGCCGCTTGCAAACTATCGTCGAACGCGGATTTGGTTTACAGATGCGCGAACTGGATCGCGAGTTTGGCGAACTGAAAGAAGAAACCTGCCGCATCGTGATCGACATCATGGAGATGTATCATGCGCTGCATGTGTCCTGGACGAATCTCAAAGATCGCCAGTCCATCGACGAGCGCCGCGTCACTTTTTTAGGCTTTGATGCCGCAACGGAAGCGCGCTACCTGAGCTACGTTCGCTTCATGGTGAACACCGAAGGGCGCTATACCCATTTTGATGCGGGTACTCACGGCTTTAACGCGCAAACCCCAATGTGGGAAAAATACCAGCGCATGCTGGGCGTATGGCACTCCTGCCCGCGCCAGTACCATTTAAGCAGCAACGAAATTCAACAAATCATTAATGCCTGACGGAGGTGCATGTGCAGTGTAAAGGTTTTCTGTTTGATCTGGACGGTACGCTGGTGGATTCGCTGCCGGTAGTGGAGCGTTCATGGTGCCATTGGGCCGACAGGCACGGCATCGACCATCAGGACGTACTGAATTTCATCCATGGCAAACAGGCCATTACCTCCTTGCGACACTTCTTAGCGGGACGTACTGAGGAAGAGATTCAGGCAGAGTTCAAATACCTCGAGAACATTGAGGCTACCGATACGGAAGGCATCACCGCGCTGCCGGGCGCGCGCGAGCTGCTTGAACATCTTAACGAGGCGCATATTCCGTGGGCCATTGTGACCTCCGGCTCCATTCCCGTAGCCCATGCTCGCCATAAGGCGGCGGGGTTACCGAAGCCAGAGGTGTTCATTACTGCAGAGCGCGTCAAGCGCGGCAAGCCAGAGCCAGATGCGTTCTTGCTTGGTGCAGAGCTGCTGGGCCTTGCACCGGCGGACTGCGTGGTGGTTGAAGATGCAGCTGCCGGCGTGCTGGCCGGGCTTAACGCAGGGAGCCACGTGATCGCCGTTAACGTCCCGGCGGATTCCCCCCGGTTGAGTGAGGCGGATTTTGTGCTGAATACGCTGACCGCGATTAACGTCACGAAGGGACCCGACGGAGTTGTAACCGTCTCGCTAAAAGTGTAATCCCATGATATAGCCCCACATTGCTGGGGCTTTTTTATGGCAGAATTTCTTATCTTCCACTGACAAGGATAGGTTGTGAACGGTGAACTGATTTGGGTCCTGTGCCTGCTGTTAATCGCCATCATTCTTTTCGCTACAGGCAAGGTGCGCATGGATGCCGTCGCCCTGTTTGTCATCGTCGCATTTGTGCTGAGCGGCACGCTCACGCTGCCCGAGGCATTCTCCGGGTTTAGCGACCCCAACGTTATTCTTATCGCCGCCCTGTTTATCATTGGCGACGGGCTGGTGCGCACCGGGGTAGCGACCGTCATGGGAACGTGGCTGGTGAAGGTGGCGGGCAGCAGTGAAACCAAAATGCTGATCTACCTGATGGTGACGGTTGCCGGACTGGGGGCGTTTATGAGCTCAACGGGCGTGGTCGCCATCTTTATTCCTGTGGTGCTGAGCGTCTCCATGCGGATGCAGATCTCGCCGTCGCGCCTGATGATGCCCCTGAGCTTTGCCGGTTTGATCAGCGGGATGATGACGCTGGTGGCGACGCCGCCAAACCTGGTCGTCAACAGCGAGCTGATCCGCGAAGGATTCCAGGGCTTCAGCTTTTTCAGCGTTACCCCGATTGGGCTGGTCGTTCTGGTGATGGGCGTGGTCTACATGCTGCTGACCCGTTTTGCCCTGAAAGGCGAAAATCAGGAAAAAAGCAAAGAGGGCTGGAAGCGGCGCACCTTCCGAGATCTGATTAAAGAGTACCGTCTCACCGGGCGCGCCCGACGTCTGGCTATTCGCCCCGGCTCACCGATGATTGGCCAACGGCTGGACGATCTTAAGCTCCGTGAACGCTACGGTGCGAACGTCATCGGCGTGGAGCGCTGGCGTCGCTTTCGGCGAGTGATCGTCAACGTTAACGGAGTGTCGGAATTCCGCGCGCGGGACGTTCTGCTAATTGATATGTCCACCGCAGAGGTAGACCTGCGTGAGTTTTGCAGCGAACAGCTTCTGGAGCCGATGGTGCTGCGCGGCGAGTATTTCTCCGACCAGGCGCTGGACGTCGGTATGGCCGAAGTGTCGCTGATCCCGGAATCGGAGCTGTTGGGTAAAACCGTGAGGGAAATGGGGTTCCGAACCCGCTATGGCCTGAACGTCGTGGGGCTGAAGCGCGATGGCGTGGCAATGGAAGGGGCGGTGGTGGATGAACCGATCCTGCTGGGCGATATTTTTCTCGTCGTCGGTAACTGGAAGCTGATAAGCCAGCTCGGGCAAAAAGGGCGTGATTTTGTGGTGCTCAATATGCCTGTTGAGGAGAGCGACGCCTCCCCGGCCCACAGCCAGGCACCGCACGCAATTTTCTGTCTGGTGCTGATGGTGGCGCTGATGCTGACCGATGAAATCCCCAACCCGGTTGCCGCAATCATTGCCTGTCTACTGATGGGCAAATTCCGCTGTATTGACGCCGAAAGCGCCTATAAAGCCATTCACTGGCCGAGCATTATTCTCATTGTCGGGATGATGCCCTTCGCCCTGGCGCTGCAAAAAAACGGCGGGGTGGATTTGATCGTTAAAGGCTTAATGGACGTTGGCGGCGGGTATGGGCCGTACATGATGATGGTCTGCCTGTTTATCATGTGTGCCACCATCGGTCTCTTTATCTCCAATACCGCGACGGCGGTACTGATGGCGCCGATTGCGCTGGCGATGGCGAAATCCATGGGCGTGTCGCCGTATCCGTTCGCGATGATGGTGGCGATGGCGGCCTCGGCGGCATTTATGACGCCGGTATCTTCGCCGGTGAACACGCTGGTGCTGGGGCCCGGAAATTATAGGTTCAGCGATTTCGTGAAGATTGGCGTGCCGTTCACCGTGCTGGTGATGGTGGTGTGCGTGGTGCTGATTCCGGTGTTATTCCCGTTCTGAGAATATTGCCGGGTGGCGGCTGCGCCTTACCCGGCCTACAACGCCGTTGGGCGAAAATCAGAGTGGCGAATCCTGGCTGATCTCATCCAGCGATAAATGGAAGCTCGGTACAAACACCTGCATAAAATAATCCATCTCTTCGCTGCGGCGGGACTCCAGCGTTTTTTCCAGACGCGTTTTCGCTAGTAGAAACTCATTATTTCCCGCGGACAGCTCTTCCAGACATTTCAGGTAGGCGCACAGCGCGTCGGCCTGCTTCACCAGCGACTTTTCATCTTCCGTGTACTGATGTTCATCGATAAGCGGCTCAAAGATATCGCGTAATTCATCCGGCACCATATCGATCAGCTTCTGCTGAGCAATCTTCTCAATCGCCTTATATTCCTGCGCAATCTGCGAGTTGAAATATTTCACTGGCGTCGGCAGATCGCCGGTCAGCACTTCCGAGGCATCATGGTACATCGCCAGCAGGGCAATACGTTCGGCGTTGACCTGCCCGTTAAATTTGCGGTTCTTTATGGCGGCCAGCGCGTGAGCGACCATCGCAACCTGCAAGCTGTGTTCTGACACATTTTCCGTGCGGACGTTGCGCATCAGCGGCCAGCGGTTGATCAGCTTCAGGCGGGAGAGGTGGGCAAAGAAATGACTCTGACTCATAGGTTACCTTTTGTCTTTACTGCGACAGGCGTTCATTGTGCGGGGAGGGGAGGCAAGATGCAAATTTGTGGGTTTTGTAGGCCGGGCAAGCGCAACGCCGCCCGGCAGAAAGGCAAGGTTACTGATGGTATCCAGAGAGGAAGCGCCCGAAGCGGCTGATGGCCATTTCGAGGTCATCTTCGCGCGGCAGGGTCACAATGCGCACGTGATCCGGCCACGGCCAGTTAAACGCGGTACCCTGAACCAGCAGCACTTTCTCCTGCAGCAGGAAGTCGAGCACCATCTTCTGGTCGTCGTGAATATTGAAGCGCTTCGCGTCAATTTTCGGGAACATATAGAGCGCGCCGTTAGGCTTCACGCAGGATACGCCTGGAATATCGTTGATCAGTTCCCACGCACGGTTGCGCTGTTCGTACAGGCGACCGCCTGGGACGATAAACTCGCTAATGCTCTGATAGCCGCCGAGCGCCGTCTGGATCGCGTGCTGTGCCGGCACGTTGGCACATAAACGCATCGACGCCAGCATTTCTAGCCCTTCAATGTAGCCTTTGGCGTGCTTTTTCGGACCGTTCAGTACCATCCAGCCCTGACGGAAACCGGCTACGCGGTAGGTTTTAGACAGGCCGTTAAAGGTGACGGTCAGCAGATCCGGGGCCAGCGCGGCGATCGAGTGGTGCTGCGCCGCGTCGTACAGAATTTTGTCGTAGATTTCGTCGGCGAAAATGATCAGGTTGTGCTGGCGGGCGAGCTCGACGATCTCCATCAGCAACTCTTTCGAATAGACCGCACCCGTCGGGTTGTTCGGGTTAATGATCACGATCCCACGCGTGCGGGGCGTAATCTTCGCGCGAATGTCATCAAGATCCGGGAACCAGTCAGAGGACTCGTCGCAGAGATAATGTACTGCTTTACCGCTCGACAGCGACACGGCCGCCGTCCACAGCGGGTAGTCCGGCGCAGGGACCAGCATTTCGTCGCCGCTGTTCAGCAGCGCCTGCATCGCCTGCACAATCAGTTCCGAGACGCCGTTGCCGATATAGATATCTTCAACGGTAACGTCACGCATGCCGCGCGCCTGATAGTGCTGCATAATGGCTTTACGCGCGGAGTAAAGTCCTTTTGAATCGCAATAGCCTTGTGCAGTAGGAAGGTTGCGGATCACATCAACCAGAATTTCATCCGGCGCTTCAAAACCAAATGGCGCAGGGTTACCAATGTTGAGTTTCAGAACCTTATTGCCTTCTTCTTCAAGGCGTTTGGCCTCTTTCAGAACCGGGCCGCGGATGTCGTAACAGACGTTATCTAGTTTGCTGGATTTTTCGATAGGGGACATGAACCTTTAACCTTTTCGCTATTATTGCCACTCCCTGCCGTGGAAGTCAGCACGGAACAATGTACTCCCCCATCGCTTCGTTTAGAAGGGTGTACAGGAGAAGATTTTGTACAATGCGTCAATTCCTGTGGAATCTATTTCACTGCTTGCGGCGAGTTCTGTTGTGCTAAAGTAATGTAATAAGTGTGTTCTTAAGTTGATTATGCTGTTTATTTTGGATAACTTTCAACATTGTGCTGCTAAAAATAAAAAACATGCCCAATACGCAGTAAGAGGTTCCCCTGAGTGACTTTTCGTAAAATCAGATGCTTCGAGACAGACTGTTGGAATAGTATGCTTAGGCTAAAAGTTACTCATGTGAAATTAATGTTAAGTGTTATTAATGAATGGCCTTAATCAAAATTAAAATTTATTTATTATTAACCAACAAAATGCAACTTTAGTTAATTTTAATAAAATTAGTTGAGAGGCTTAACGGTCCCTCTTAATCCTTAATATTGCAATAAGACTTATAAATAAAGTGGATTTGGGTTAAGATGTCTTTCAGGAAAGCAGGTGCCAGAGCCCTATGTTTTGTATATCTGGATCCGCTCTTCTAAATTAATTGATTGTTATTGTTGGATTTATCTCTGGCTGGTGTGTGCCGAACACATCCTGCTACGTTAACCGCGCTGCGATACAGATGGCCGTAAAGGTGTCATACCTTTAATGTAATTTACAGAAACCTGCGAACATCTAAATATTCTGAACGTTTAAGAGAATAAAAATAACGTCATGAAACGTGCTTTCTGACTGTTGATATACAGCAGCACAATAACTATCTGTCAGGCAGTCTGCCGGGCCGGGATGCGAGGGAAACCTTCAGAGGGAATTGCTTAACTGTTACACACAGCTTCAACCCGGGCAGCTCCGCACGAGCAACCTGAAAGTGAATAGATATGATAAATGCAAATCGTCCGATAATGAATCTCGACCTCGATCTGCTGAGAACGTTTGTTGCGGTCGCCGATCTCAACACTTTTGCAGCAGCTGCTGCCGCCGTTTGCCGAACCCAGTCTGCCGTTAGCCAGCAAATGCAGCGGCTGGAGCAACTGGTCGGTAAAGAGCTTTTTGCGCGTCATGGACGTAATAAGCTCTTAACGGAACACGGTATTCAGCTACTGGGTTATGCCAGGAAAATACTTCGCTTTAATGACGAAGCATGTATGTCTTTAATGTTTAGCAACCTCCAGGGGGTGTTAACATTAGGCGCATCTGATGAGTCAGCGGATACGATATTGCCGTTTCTTCTCAATCGTATCAGTTCGGTTTATCCGAAGCTTGCGCTGGATGTTAGCGTAAAGCGTAATGCCTTTATGATTGAGATGCTTAAAGAGAATGAAGTGGATCTGGTGGTCACGACGCATCGTCCCGGGCAATTTAATTGCCTGACGCTGCGAACTTCTCCAACGCATTGGTATTGTGCGGCTGAATATGTACTGCAAAAAGGTGAGCCCATTCCATTGGTCTTACTGGACGATCCAAGCCCGTTCCGGGATATGGTACTGTCGGCGCTCAACGAGGCCAATATTCCGTGGCGTTTGGCCTATGTGGCCTCAACGCTACCCGCTGTTCGAGCTGCCGTGAAAGCGGGGCTCGGCGTAACAGCGCGTCCGGTGGAAATGATGAGTCCGGATCTCCGCGTGTTGGGTAAAAGTGATGGTCTTCCTGCGTTGCCGGATACGGAGTATCTGTTGTGTCACAACGCAACCAGCAATAACGAGCTGGCGAAAGTCGTGTTCGAGGCGATGGAAAACTACCATAATCCCTGGCAGTACGAGCACGTTACTCCGGAAGGGGGGGATGACTCCCTGATCGTTGAAGGGGACTTTGAGTGATCGAGCACTCAAAATTCTCGTAACAAATTGTAAGTGTAAAAAAGAGCCACTCGCGCGATTTTCGCGTGAAGTGGTTTTTTTTTGGTAAAAATACCCTTTCCTGATACAGGGTTTAATCAGATAAGCTCTATATATCAATGAGCTAAATGCGTTTGATTAAATCGTGTTCGTTTTCCGTTCTAACTTGCCGCTTCTCCATCCGATGTTAAAAAAACAGGAAAGATGTTGCCGTTTTCCAGGTTGAATTAACAAAAGCGTGTCTCAGATCAAGAAAATACTCCTATTTGGGGGGAGGAATCGTTGGCAAATCCTGTCAAAATAGGAGGGTTATTTTTTTTACTTCCAAAACGGACACGATTCAACAACATGCATTTGACGTAAAGTCATGTACCCACCAGGGTTAAAGGGCACCAAATGTTAATGAGAATCGCTCGATGTAATTTAATGTGAAGAAACCTTTGTTAAAGTTGACAATAGGTTATAGAAAGGAGTAAAAAACCCCATCATTTTGCTGTCTACGTCTCATTTCTGACAGTTAGTGTAAGGTTATTTGTTCCTCCCCATGAATCGATGTGATGCCCATCTGCCAGCAAGAGCAGTGTCGTCGGTATCACTTTTGATGAGTAAGCAATGAGTATGTCAACATCCACAGAAGTCATCGCTCATCACTGGGCATTCGCAATCTTTCTTATTGTAGCCATTGGCCTGTGCTGCCTGATGTTAGTCGGCGGCTGGTTCCTGGGCGGTCGCGCCCGTGCAAGGCACAAAAACACACCTTTCGAATCAGGTATTGATTCAGTAGGTACCGCTCGCTTACGCCTGTCTGCCAAGTTCTACCTGGTAGCCATGTTCTTCGTCATCTTCGACGTGGAAGCGCTTTACCTTTTCGCATGGTCGACCTCCATTCGCGAAAGTGGTTGGGTGGGCTTTGTCGAGGCCGCAATTTTCATTTTAGTGCTACTGGCCGGTCTGGTTTATCTGGTGCGTATTGGCGCGCTGGACTGGACGCCTGCGCGTTCACGCCGTGAGCAGATCAACCCGGAAAACAGTATCTCTAATCGTCAGCAGTAACAGCGAGGCAATAAGATGGATTATACGCTCACCCGCATAGATCCTAACGGTGAGAATGACCGTTACCCCCTGCAAAAACAGGAGATCGTAACCGACCCCCTGGAGCAAGAAGTCAATAAAAGCGTGTACATGGGCAAGCTCGAACATGCCATGCACGATATGGTCAACTGGGGTCGAAAGAACTCCATCTGGCCATACAACTTTGGCCTTTCTTGCTGCTACGTTGAAATGGTGACGTCATTCACTGCGGTGCATGACGTTGCGCGTTTTGGGGCAGAGGTACTGCGTGCTTCCCCACGTCAGGCTGACCTGATGGTGGTGGCCGGTACGTGCTTTACCAAGATGGCCCCGGTTATTCAGCGTCTTTATGACCAGATGCTGGAGCCAAAATGGGTTATCTCCATGGGCGCATGTGCAAACTCCGGCGGTATGTACGACATTTATTCCGTCGTGCAGGGCGTAGATAAGTTTATCCCGGTGGATGTCTACATCCCGGGCTGTCCGCCGCGTCCCGAAGCCTACATGCAGGCGCTGATGCTGCTGCAGGAGTCTATCGGTAAAGAACGTCGCCCACTGTCGTGGGTTGTTGGCGATCAGGGTGTGTATCGCGCGAACATGCAGTCCGAGCGCGAGCGTAAACGTGGTGAACGTATTGCCGTCACCAACCTGCGTACGCCTGACGAAATTTAATTTGCGCCTGTAGGCCTGGAGAACACCTTCGCATATCACTACTCAAATAGCGCGAAGCCAGGCTTGACAGTCACCACGGACCATTTGCAATGGTGAACAATATGACCGACTTAACCGCGCAAGAAGCCGCCTGGCAGACCCGGGATCATCTGGATGACCCAGTCATTGGCGAACTGCGCAACCGTTTTGGGCCGGATGCCTTTACTGTTCAGGCCACCCGCACCGGGGTACCCGTTGTTTGGGTGAAGCGTGAACAATTACTGGAAGTGGTCGATTTCCTCAAGAAATTGCCGAAACCTTACGTCATGCTGTTTGACTTACACGGCATGGATGAACGTCTGCGTACTCACCGCCAGGGTCTCCCTGCTGCGGATTTTTCCGTTTTCTACCACCTGATCTCAATAGACCGTAATACGGATATCATGCTCAAGGTGGCATTGTCTGAAAACGACATGCATTTGCCGACGATCACCAAACTGTTCCCGAACGCTAACTGGTACGAGCGTGAAACCTGGGAAATGTTCGGCATGACCTTCGACGGCCACCCGCACCTGACGCGCATCATGATGCCGCAGACCTGGACCGGCCACCCGCTGCGTAAAGACTACCCGGCACGTGCCACCGAATTCGATCCGTTTGAGCTGACCAAAGCCAAGCAGGATCTGGAGATGGAAGCGCTGACCTTCAAGCCGGAAGACTGGGGCATGAAGCGCGGTACCGACAACGAGGACTTCATGTTCCTCAACCTCGGTCCAAACCACCCGTCTGCGCACGGTGCATTCCGTATTATTCTTCAGCTTGACGGCGAAGAGATTGTCGACTGCGTGCCTGATATCGGCTACCACCACCGTGGTGCTGAGAAGATGGGCGAGCGTCAGTCCTGGCACAGCTACATTCCGTATACCGACCGTATCGAGTACCTCGGCGGCTGCGTCAACGAAATGCCATACGTGCTGGCCGTTGAGAAACTGGCGGGTATCACCACGCCGGATCGCGTTAACGTGATTCGCGTCATGCTGTCTGAACTGTTCCGTATCAACAGCCACCTGCTGTACATCTCCACGTTCATTCAGGACGTCGGCGCGATGACCCCGGTATTCTTCGCCTTTACCGACCGTCAGAAAATCTACGATCTGGTGGAAGCGATTACCGGTTTCCGTATGCACCCGGCCTGGTTCCGTATCGGCGGCGTGGCACACGATCTGCCGCGTGGCTGGGACCGTCTGCTGCGTGAATTCCTCGACTGGATGCCAAAACGTCTGGCCTCTTACGAGAAAGCCGCGCTACGTAACACCATCCTGAAAGGCCGTTCCCAGGGCGTTGCTGCCTACGGCGCGAAAGAAGCGCTGGAGTGGGGGACGACAGGTGCAGGTCTGCGTGCGACCGGTATTGATTTCGACGTGCGTAAGGCCCGTCCTTACTCTGGCTACGAGAACTTCGACTTTGAAGTTCCGGTGGGCGGCGGCGTGTCCGACTGCTACACCCGCGTGATGCTCAAAGTGGAAGAGCTGCGCCAGAGTCTGCGCATCCTTGAGCAGTGCCTCAACAACATGCCGGAAGGCCCGTTCAAGGCGGATCACCCGCTGACGACGCCGCCGCCGAAAGAGCGCACGCTGCAACATATCGAAACCCTGATCACCCACTTCCTGCAGGTTTCCTGGGGTCCGGTCATGCCGGCGCAAGAATCCTTCCAGATGATTGAAGCGACCAAGGGTATCAACAGTTACTACCTGACCAGCGACGGCAGCACCATGAGCTACCGTACCCGCGTGCGTACGCCAAGCTTCGCGCACCTGCAGCAGATCCCGGCTGCCATTCGCGGCAGTCTGGTCTCCGACCTGATTGTGTATCTGGGTAGTATCGATTTTGTTATGTCAGATGTGGACCGCTAATTATGCACGAGAATCAACAACCACAGACCGAGGCTTTTGAGCTGAGTGAAGCAGAACGTGCCGCCATTGAGCACGAGATGCACCACTACGAAGACCCGCGTGCGGCGTCCATTGAAGCGCTGAAAATCGTACAGAAACAGCGTGGCTGGGTGCCGGATGGGGCGATCTATGCGATCGCGAAAGTGCTGGGTATTCCGGCAAGTGACGTAGAAGGCGTAGCCACGTTCTACAGCCAGATCTTCCGTCAGCCGGTAGGCCGCCATGTGATCCGCTACTGTGACAGCGTGGTCTGCCACATCACCGGTTATCAGGGCATTCAGGCTGCGATTGAGAAGAAGCTCAATATCAAGCCGGGCCAGACCACGTTCGATGGTCGCTTTACTCTGCTGCCAACCTGCTGCCTGGGTAACTGCGACAAGGGGCCGACCATGATGATTGATGAGGACACTCACAGTCATCTGACGCCGGAAGCGATTCCTGACCTGCTGGAGCAGTACAAATGAAAACTGTAATTCGTACTGCTGAGACGCATCCGCTGACCTGGCGTCTGCGTGATGACAAACAGCCGGTATGGCTCGACGAATATCAGAGCAAAAACGGCTATGCCGGTGCGCGTAAAGCCCTTGGCGGCATGGCGCCGGACGACATCGTTAACGCGGTAAAAGAGTCTGGCCTGAAAGGCCGCGGCGGCGCGGGCTTCTCCACCGGTCTGAAGTGGAGCCTGATGCCAAAAGACGAATCCATGAACATCCGTTACCTGCTGTGTAACGCCGATGAAATGGAGCCGGGCACCTATAAAGACCGCCTGCTGATGGAGCAGCTGCCGCACCTGCTGGTGGAAGGCATGCTGATCTCCGCGTTTGCGCTGAAAGCGTACCGTGGCTACATCTTCCTGCGCGGTGAGTACATCGAAGCAGCGGAAAACCTGCGTCGCGCGATTGCCGAAGCCACCGAAGCGGGCCTGCTGGGCAAAAACATCCTGGGTACCGGGTTTGACTTCGAACTGTTCGTGCACACCGGTGCCGGGCGTTACATCTGCGGTGAAGAGACCGCGCTGATTAACTCCCTGGAAGGCCGCCGCGCGAACCCGCGTTCCAAGCCACCGTTCCCGGCCAGCTCCGGCGTGTGGGGGAAACCGACCTGCGTAAACAACGTCGAAACCCTGTGTAACGTTCCGGCTATCCTCGCGAACGGCGTGGAGTGGTATCAGGGCATCTCCTCAAGCAAAGATGCCGGTACCAAGCTGATGGGCTTCTCCGGTCGCGTGAAAAATCCTGGCGTCTGGGAACTGCCGTTCGGTACTACCGCGCGCGAAATTCTTGAAGACTACGCCGGCGGCATGCGCGATGGCCTGAAATTCAAAGCCTGGCAGCCGGGTGGGGCAGGGACAGACTTCCTGACCGAAGCCCACCTTGACCTGCCGATGGAATTCGAAAGCATTGGTAAAGCAGGCAGCCGTCTGGGTACGGCGCTGGCGATGGCCGTCGACCACGAGATCGGCATGGTGTCGCTGGTGCGTAACCTGGAAGAGTTCTTCGCCCGTGAGTCCTGCGGCTGGTGTACACCGTGCCGTGACGGTCTGCCGTGGAGCGTGAAGATCCTGCGTGCAATCGAACGTGGCGAAGGCCAGCCTGGCGATATCGAGACGCTTGAGCAACTGTGTCGATTCTTAGGGCCGGGTAAAACCTTCTGTGCCCACGCACCGGGTGCCGTCGAGCCGCTGCAGAGCGCGATTAAATATTTCCGCGACGAATTCGAAGCAGGCATCAAGCAGCCGTTCAGCAATACCCATTCGATCAATGGGATTCAGCCGAACCTGCTGAAAGCGCGCTGGTAAAAACAGAATTTTGATTAACGCTCGGCTTCGGCCGAGCCAACTGGAAGCATGCTAATGGCTACGATTCATGTAGACGGCAAAGAATACGAAGTCAACGGGGCGGACAACCTGCTGGAAGCTTGTCTGTCTCTTGGCCTCGATATTCCGTACTTTTGCTGGCATCCGGCGCTGGGCAGCGTCGGTGCTTGCCGCCAGTGTGCGGTGAAGCAATATCAAAACGCGGAAGACACGCGTGGTCGCCTGGTGATGTCCTGTATGACGCCAGCCACCGAAGGCACCTTTATTTCGATTGATGACGAAGAAGCCAAACAGTTCCGCGAAAGCGTGGTGGAGTGGTTGATGACCAACCACCCGCACGACTGTCCGGTTTGTGAGGAGGGCGGTAACTGCCACCTTCAGGATATGACCGTCATGACCGGTCACAGCTTCCGTCGCTATCGCTTTACCAAGCGTACCCACCGCAACCAGGACCTGGGGCCGTTCATCTCTCACGAAATGAACCGCTGCATCGCCTGCTACCGCTGCGTGCGTTACTACAAAGACTACGCAGACGGTCAGGATCTGGGCGTGTATGGCGCGCATGACAACGTCTACTTCGGTCGTCCGGAAGACGGTACGCTGGAGAGCGAATTCTCCGGTAACCTGGTGGAAATCTGCCCGACCGGCGTATTCACGGATAAAACCCACTCCGAGCGTTACAACCGTAAATGGGACATGCAGTTTGCGCCAAGCATCTGCCAGCAGTGTTCCCTCGGCTGTAACACCAGCCCGGGTGAGCGTTACGGCGAACTGCGCCGTATCGAAAACCGTTACAACGGTACCGTTAACCACTACTTCCTCTGCGACCGCGGTCGTTTCGGCTACGGCTATGTGAACCTGAAAGACCGTCCGCGTCAGCCGGTTCAGCGCCGTGGCGACGACTTCATTACCCTGAACGCTGAACAGGCGATGCAGGGCGCGGCAGATATTCTGCGCCAGTCGAAGAAAGTGATCGGTATCGGTTCCCCGCGCGCCAGTATCGAAAGCAACTTCGCGCTGCGCGAGCTGGTTGGGGCGGAAAACTTCTATACCGGTATCGCTCAGGGCGAGCAGGAACGTCTGCAGCTGGTGCTGAAAGTGCTGCGTGAAGGCGGTGTTCACACCCCTGCGCTGCGCGAAATTGAATCTTATGATGCGGTTCTGGTGCTGGGTGAAGACCTGACGCAGACCGGCGCACGCGCGGCTCTGGCGGTTCGTCAGGCGGTGAAGGGGAAAGCACGTGAAATGGCGGCGGCGCAGAAAGTGGCCGACTGGCAGATTGCGGCGATCCTGAACATCGGCCAGCGCGCGAAGCATCCTCTGTTTGTGACCAACGTTGACAATACCCGTCTGGACGACATCGCGGCGTGGACCTACTGCGCACCGGTTGAAGATCAGGCGCGCCTTGGCTTTGCGATTGCCCACGCGCTGGACAACAGCTCGCCGGCGGTAGAACTGGATCGCGACCTGCAGAACAAGGTTGACGTGATTGTTCAGGCCCTGGCAGGTGCAAAAAAACCGCTGATTATTTCCGGCACCAATGCCGGCAGCGTGGAGATTATTCAGGCGGCAGCCAACGTGGCCAAAGCCCTGAAAGGCCGCGGTGCGGATGTCGGTGTGACCATGATTGCCCGTGCGGTGAACAGCATCGGTCTGGGCATGATTGGCGGCGGCTCGCTGGAAGCCGCGTTAAGCGAACTGGAATCCGGTTCTGCTGACGCCGTGGTGGTGCTGGAAAACGACCTGCATCGTCATGCTTCTGCCGCTCGCGTTGACGCCGCGCTCTCCAAAGCGCCGCTGGTGATGGTGATTGACCATCAGCGCACCGCGATTATGGACAAAGCGCACCTGGTGCTCTCTGCGGCAAGCTTCGCAGAAAGCGACGGTACGGTTATTAACAACGAAGGCCGCGCCCAGCGTTTCTTCCAGGTTTATGACCCGGCGTACTACGACAGCAGCACCGTGATGCTGGAAAGCTGGCGCTGGCTGCACTCCCTGCACAGCACCGTGCAGAGCCGTGAAGTGGACTGGACGCAGCTCGACCACGTTATCGACGCGGTAGTCGAAAAACTGCCTCAGCTGGCAGGCATTAAAGATGCCGCGCCTGAAGCAAGCTTCCGCATTCGAGGCCAGAAACTGGCGCGTGAACCGCACCGTTACAGCGGCCGTACCGCAATGCGCGCCAATATCAGCGTGCACGAACCGCGCCAGCCGCAGGATAAAGACACCATGTTCGCCTTCTCCATGGAAGGGAACAACCAGCCGTCTGCACCGCGTTCGCAAATCCCGTTCGCGTGGGCACCAGGCTGGAACTCCCCGCAGGCGTGGAACAAGTTCCAGGCTGAAGTGGGCGGTTCCCTGCGCCACGGCGATCCGGGCGTGCGTCTGATTGAAGCTTCCGAAACCGGTCTGGACTTCTTCACCACCGTACCGGCGAGCTTCCAGGCACAGGATGGCAACTGGCGTATCGCGCCGTACTATCATCTGTTCGGTAGCGACGAGCTGTCCCAGCGTTCACCGGTCTTCCAGACCCGTATGCCGCAGCCTTACATCAAGCTCAACCCGGCGGATGCCGCTAAGCTTGGCGTCAACGCGGGCGCGAACATTGCCTTTAGCTATGACGGCCAGACCATCAGCCTGCCGCTGATTATTTCTGACGGTCTGACGGCAGGGCAGGTCGGTCTGCCAATGGGTATGCCTGGCATCGCGCCGGTACTGGCGGGTGCGCGTCTTGATAACCTGCAGGAGGCAAAAGCATGAGTTGGTTAACGCCGGATCTTATCGACATCCTGCTGAGCATTCTGAAAGCGGTTGTGATTCTGCTGGTGGTGGTCACCTGCGGCGCGTTCATGAGCTTTGGTGAACGTCGTCTGCTCGGTTTGTTCCAGAACCGTTACGGACCGAACCGCGTGGGCTGGGGTGGTTCACTCCAGCTGGTGGCGGACATGATCAAGATGTTCTTTAAAGAGGACTGGATCCCGCGCTTCTCGGACCGCGTGATCTTTACTCTGGCGCCGATGATCGCCTTCACCTCGCTGCTGCTGGCGTTTGCTATCGTTCCGGTCAGTCCGACCTGGGTGGTCGCTGACCTGAACATCGGCATTCTGTTCTTCCTGATGATGGCAGGCCTCGCGGTTTACGCGGTCCTGTTCGCAGGCTGGTCCAGTAACAACAAATACTCGCTGCTGGGTGCGATGCGTGCTTCCGCGCAGACGCTGAGCTACGAAGTGTTCCTGGGCCTCTCCCTGATGGGCGTGGTGGCGCAGGCCGGTTCATTTAACATGACCGACATCGTCAACAACCAGGCCGACATCTGGAACGTTATCCCGCAGTTCTTTGGGTTTATTACCTTTGCTATCGCGGGCGTGGCGGTGTGTCACCGTCACCCGTTTGACCAGCCAGAAGCCGAACAGGAACTGGCCGACGGTTACCACATTGAATATTCCGGTATGAAATTCGGTCTGTTCTTCGTGGGCGAGTACATCGGTATCGTCACCATTTCCGCGTTGATGGTAACGCTGTTCTTTGGTGGCTGGCATGGCCCGTTCTTACCGCCGTTCATCTGGTTCGCGCTGAAAACCGCGTTCTTCATGATGATGTTCATTTTGATTCGTGCGTCCTTACCGCGTCCGCGTTATGACCAGGTAATGTCCTTCGGCTGGAAAGTGTGCCTGCCGCTAACGCTCGTCAACTTGTTGGTAACGGCAGCTGTCATTCTCTGGCAGCAGCCATAAGGGGCTTTAGACCATGACCTTAAAAGAATTATTAGTAGGTTTCGGCACCCAGGTACGCAGTATCTGGATGATCGGCCTGCACGCGTTTGCCAAACGCGAAACCCAGATGTACCCGGAAGAGCCGGTATATCTGCCGCCGCGCTACCGTGGCCGTATCGTGCTGACGCGCGATCCGGACGGTTCGGAGCGCTGCGTTGCCTGTAACCTGTGTGCGGTAGCGTGCCCGGTAGGCTGTATCTCTCTGCAAAAAGCCGAGACGGTCGACGGCCGCTGGTACCCTGAGTTCTTCCGCATCAACTTCTCACGCTGCATCTTCTGCGGCCTGTGTGAAGAAGCGTGCCCAACCACGGCGATTCAGCTGACTCCAGACTTCGAGCTGGGTGAGTACAAGCGTCAGGATCTGGTGTACGAGAAAGAGGATCTGCTGATTTCCGGTCCGGGCAAATACCCGGAATATAACTTCTACCGGATGGCGGGTATGGCAATCGACGGCAAAGATAAGGGCGAAGCAGAGAACGAAGCTAAGCCTATCGACGTCAAGAGCCTGTTACCGTAAGGAGAGGGCAATGGAATTCGCTTTTTATATCTGTGGCCTTATCGCCATCCTGGCTACGCTGCGAGTGATAACGCACACCAATCCGGTGCATGCGCTGCTGTACTTAATCATCTCGCTGCTGGCTATTTCCGGGGTGTTCTTTGCGCTGGGCGCGCACTTCGCCGGTGCGCTGGAAATCATCGTCTACGCGGGTGCCATCATGGTGCTGTTCGTGTTCGTGGTGATGATGCTGAACCTGGGCGGCTCTGAAATTGAGCAGGAACGTCAGTGGTTAAAACCGCAGGTGTGGATTGGTCCGGCAATTCTGTCGGCCATCATGCTGGTGGTGATTGTTTACGCCATTCTGGGTGTGAACGATCAGGGCATCGACGGTACGCCAATCAGCGCTAAGACAGTCGGTATTGCGCTGTTTGGCCCTTACGTTCTGGCGGTTGAACTGGCGTCAATGCTGCTGCTGGCAGGTCTGGTTGTTGCCTTCCACGTCGGCCGTGAAGAGCGTGCTGGCGAGGTGCTGAGCAACCGCACTGATGACCGCGCGAAAAGAAAAACGGAGGAGCGCGCATGATCCCCTTAACACATGGACTGATCCTCGCTGCGATTTTGTTCGTTCTGGGCTTAACCGGTCTGGTTATCCGCCGCAATCTGCTGTTTATGCTGATTGGTCTGGAAATCATGATTAACGCCTCCGCGCTGGCCTTCGTGGTCGCAGGGAGCTACTGGGGCCAGGCCGACGGTCAGGTGATGTACATTCTCGCCATCAGCCTCGCGGCTGCTGAAGCGAGTATTGGCCTGGCGCTGTTGCTGCAGCTCCATCGTCGCCGCCAGAACCTGAACATCGATTCAGTAAGTGAGTTGCGTGGATGAACATGCTTGCCTTAACCATTATTTTTCCGCTGATTGGCTTCGTGCTGCTGGCGTTTTCTCGCGGCCGCTGGTCTGAGAATCTGTCCGCGACCGTGGGTATCGGCTCAATCGGTCTGGCTGCGCTGGTCACAGCGTATGCGGGTATCGACTTCTTTAACAACGGACGCCAGCCTTTCAGCGTGCCGCTGTGGACGTGGATGTCGGTCGGTGATTTCAACATCGGTTTCAACCTGGTGCTGGATGGTCTGTCTCTGACCATGCTCTCCGTTGTCACCGGCGTGGGCTTCCTGATCCACATGTTCGCCTCCTGGTATATGCGCGGTGAAGAGGGATACTCCCGCTTCTTCGCCTACACCAACCTGTTTATCGCCAGCATGGTGGTTCTGGTGCTGGCCGATAACCTGCTGCTGATGTACCTGGGCTGGGAAGGCGTAGGTCTGTGTTCTTACCTGCTGATCGGCTTCTACTATACCGATCCGAAGAATGGCGCGGCGGCCATGAAAGCGTTCGTCGTGACCCGCGTGGGTGACGTCTTCCTCGCTTTCGCGCTGTTCATTCTTTACAACGAACTGGGCACGCTTAACTTCCGCGAAATGGTGGAACTGGCGCCGGCGCACTTCGAAGCAGGCAACAACATGCTGTGGTGGGCAACGCTGATGCTGCTGGGTGGTGCGGTGGGTAAATCCGCGCAGCTGCCGCTGCAGACATGGCTGGCCGACGCGATGGCGGGTCCAACTCCTGTTTCCGCGCTGATCCACGCCGCGACCATGGTTACCGCCGGTGTCTACCTGATTGCGCGTACCCATGGCCTGTTCCTGATGACCCCGGAAATTCTGCATCTGGTGGGTATCGTCGGTGCAGTCACGCTGGTGCTGGCAGGCTTTGCCGCGCTGGTGCAGACCGACATCAAACGCGTTCTCGCGTACTCCACCATGAGCCAGATTGGCTACATGTTCCTGGCGCTGGGCGTTCAGGCGTGGGACGCGGCCATTTTCCACCTGATGACGCACGCATTCTTTAAAGCGCTGCTGTTCCTCTCATCCGGTTCGGTGATCCTGGCCTGCCACCACGAGCAGAACATCTTCAAGATGGGCGGACTGCGTAAGTCCATCCCGCTGGTCTATGTCTGCTTCCTGGTGGGCGGCGCGGCGCTGGCGGCACTGCCGCTGATCACCGCGGGCTTCTTCAGTAAGGACGAAATCCTTGCGGGTGCCATGGCGAATGGTCATATCAATCTGATGGTTGCGGGTCTGGTCGGTGCGTTCATGACCTCCCTGTATACCTTCCGTATGATTTTCATCGTATTCCACGGTAAAGAACAAATTCACGCTCACGCAGGGAAGGGGATCACCCATCACCTGCCGCTGATTGTGCTGCTGGTACTCTCCACCTTCGTTGGCGCGATGATCGTGCCGCCGCTGCAGGGCGTACTCCCGGCGACAACCGAGCTTGAGCACGGTCGCGTTCTGACGCTTGAAATCACCTCCGGCGTGGTCGCTATCGCGGGCATCCTGATTGCTGCATGGCTGTGGCTGGGTAAACGTACGCTGGTGACTGCCGTTGCCAACAGTGCGCCGGGCCGCCTGCTGGGCACCTGGTGGTACAACGCGTGGGGCTTCGACTGGCTGTACGACATGATCTTCGTTAAGCCGTTCCTGGGCATCGCGTGGCTGCTGAAGCGCGACCCGCTGAACAGCCTGATGAACATCCCGGCGATCCTCTCCCGCTTTGCAGGTAAAGGCCTGCTGTACAGCGAGAACGGTTACCTGCGCTGGTATGTGGCGTCCATGAGCATCGGTGCGGTTGTCGTGCTGGCGCTGCTGATGGTGTTGCGATAGTGGTTTTGCCCGGTGGCGCTGCGCTTACCGGGCCTACGAGACCGTAGGTCGGGTAAGCGTGAGCGCCACCCGACACTACAAACCGCACTAACGCGTGAATTTTGTCGAATTTGTTGAAAATCGGTCCCTTAGGGACTTTAACAAGGAATAAAAATCGCCATGTTACTACCCTGGCTAATATTAATTCCCTTCATCGGCGGCTTCCTGTGCTGGCAGACTGAACGCTTTGGCGTGAAGATGCCGCGCTGGATCGCGCTGATCACCATGGGATTGACGCTCGCGCTTGGCCTGCAACTGTGGTTGCAGGGCGGTTACTCACTGACCCAGTCTGCGGGCATTCCGCAGTGGCAGTCTGAGTTCATCCTGCCGTGGATCCCACGTTTCGGCATTACGATCCACCTGGCGATTGACGGTCTGTCGCTGCTGATGGTGGTGCTGACCGGTCTGCTCGGCGTTCTGGCGGTACTTTGCTCCTGGCGTGAAATCGAAAAATACCAGGGCTTCTTCCACCTGAACCTGATGTGGATCCTGGGCGGCGTAATCGGCGTGTTCCTTGCCATCGACATGTTCCTGTTCTTCTTCTTCTGGGAGATGATGCTGGTGCCGATGTACTTCCTGATCGCGCTGTGGGGCCACAAGGCGTCCGACGGTAAAACGCGTATCACGGCGGCAACCAAGTTCTTCATCTACACCCAGGCGAGCGGTCTGGTGATGTTGATTGCCATCCTGGCGCTGGTGTTTGTGCACTACAACGCCACGGGCGTCTGGACCTTCAACTACGAAGAGCTGCTGAAGACCCCGATGTCTCACGGCGTGGAATATCTGCTGATGCTGGGCTTCTTCATCGCCTTTGCGGTGAAAATGCCGGTGGTTCCGCTGCACGGCTGGCTGCCAGACGCGCACTCTCAGGCGCCAACGGCGGGTTCCGTTGACCTGGCGGGCATCTTGCTGAAAACGGCGGCCTACGGCCTGCTGCGTTTCGCCCTGCCGCTGTTCCCGAACGCCTCCGCAGAGTTCGCACCGATTGCCATGTGGCTGGGCGTGATCGGTATCTTCTACGGTGCCTGGATGGCGTTTACGCAGTACGACATCAAGCGTCTGATTGCCTACACCTCCGTATCCCACATGGGCTTCGTGCTGATTGCTATCTACACCGGCAGCCAGCTGGCGTACCAGGGGGCGGTGATCCAGATGATTGCGCACGGTCTGTCCGCAGCCGGCCTCTTCATCCTGTGCGGCCAGCTGTATGAACGTCTGCACACCCGCGACATGCGTATGATGGGCGGTCTGTGGAGCAAAATAAAATGGCTGCCAGCGCTCTCCATGTTCTTCGCGGTGGCGACGCTGGGTATGCCGGGCACCGGTAACTTCGTCGGCGAATTTATGATCCTGTTCGGCAGCTTCAAAGTGGTTCCGGTGATCACCGTCATCTCCACCTTTGGTCTGGTGTTCGCTTCCGTTTACTCGCTGGCGATGCTGCACCGCGCTTACTTCGGTAAAGCGAAGAGCGAAATTGCTGCACAAGAACTGCCGGGGATGTCGCTGCGTGAGCTGTTCATCATCCTGCTGCTGGTCGTACTGCTGGTGCTGCTGGGCTTCTATCCGCAGCCGATTCTGGATACCTCGCATAGCGCGATGGGTAACATCCAGCAGTGGTTTGTTAATTCTGCTTCTACTACAAGGCCGTAATTCGCCATGACAATAACTCCACAACAACTGATCGCGCTGCTACCGCTGCTGATCGTCGGATTGACGGTGGTGGTTGTGATGCTCTCCATTGCGTGGCGACGCAATCACTTCCTGAATGCGACCCTGTCCGTTTTGGGTCTGAACGCTGCGTTAGTCTCCCTCTGGTTTGTTGGCCAGGCGGGCGCGATGGACGTCACGCCGCTGATGCGCGTTGACGGTTACGCCATGCTGTACACCGGTCTGGTTCTGCTGGCGAGCCTGGCAACCTGCACCTTTGCGTACCCGTGGCTTGAAGGCTACAACGACAACAAAGAAGAGTTTTACCTGCTGGTACTGATTGCCGCACTGGGCGGCATTCTGCTGGCGAACGCGAACCACCTGGCCGCGCTGTTCCTCGGTATTGAGCTGATCTCACTGCCGCTGTTCGGCCTGATTGGTTACGCCTTCCGCCAGAAACGTTCTCTGGAAGCGGCGATCAAGTACACCATTCTGTCCGCTGCCGCATCGTCGTTCCTGCTGTTCGGTATCGCGCTGCTGTACGCACAGACGGGTAATCTCTCCTTCCTGGCCATCGGCAAGAGCCTCGGTGACGGCATGCTGCACGAGCCGCTGCTGCTGGCGGGTCTGGGCATGATGATTGTTGGCCTGGGCTTCAAGCTCTCTCTGGTGCCGTTCCACCTGTGGACGCCAGACGTATACCAGGGCGCACCGGCTCCGGTGTCGACCTTCCTGGCGACGGCGAGCAAAATCGCTATCTTCGGTGTGGTGATGCGTCTGTTCCTGTACGCACCTGTAGGCGACAGCGAAGCGGTTCGCGTGGTGCTGGGCATTATCGCGTTCGTCTCCATCATCTTCGGTAACCTGATGGCGCTGAGCCAGACCAACATCAAGCGTCTGCTGGGCTACTCGTCTATCTCCCACCTTGGCTACCTGCTGGTGGCGCTGATTGCGCTGCAGAGCGGCGAGATGTCGATGGAAGCCGTGGGCGTGTATCTGGCGGGTTACCTGTTCAGCAGCCTCGGCGCGTTCGGCGTGGTGAGCCTGATGTCCAGCCCGTACCGTGGCCCGGATGCGGATTCACTGTTCTCTTACCGTGGTCTGTTCTGGCACCGTCCGATCCTGTCTGCGGTGATGACGGTGATGATGCTCTCGCTGGCGGGTATCCCGATGACGCTCGGCTTTATCGGTAAGTTCTACGTGCTGGCAGTGGGTGTTCATGCGGGTCTGTGGTGGCT
The DNA here is from genome assembly GCF_018597345.1 of Enterobacter quasimori. NCBI lineage: Bacteria > Pseudomonadati > Pseudomonadota > Gammaproteobacteria > Enterobacterales > Enterobacteriaceae > Enterobacter > Enterobacter quasimori. Next base: position 287,935 of record NZ_JAHEVU010000002.1, read on the forward strand.
GACGGCGGGTGTTGTTATCGGCTCCGCGATTGGTCTCTACTACTACCTGCGCGTTGCGGTGAGCCTGTACCTGAGCGCGCCTCAGCAGCTTAACCGCGATGCGCCGACCAACTGGCAGTACAGCGCCGGTGGTATCGTGGTGCTTATCTCTGCGCTGCTGGTGCTGATCTTCGGTATCTATCCGCAGCCGCTGATTGATATCGTGCAGCGAGCAATTCCGCTGATGTAAAACAAAAAACCCGCCTCGGCGGGTTTTTTTATGGTTTGCCCAGCGGCGCTACGCTTGCAGGGCCTACGGGTTTTGTAGGTCGGGTAAGCGTAGCGCCACCCGACTAAGCCAGCTGTTTGCGGCTAATCAACGGCCCGTCAATCTTCTTCATCGAGCGGTCCAGCACTTCCTCAATCACCGACGACAGCTCGTTCAGCTCAAACTTCGCCACATACCCGTCCGCCTTCACCTTGCGAATATGGTCTTCGTTGGCGTTGCCGGACAGAGAGGAGTGGATCACCACCGGAATATCCTTCAGGAACGGATCGGTCTTGATTTTACGCGTCAGCGTAAAGCCGTCCATCTCGGGCATTTCGAGGTCGGTCAGCACCAGCGCGATCTTATCGGTGATGGGAACCCCTTCAGCCTGCGCCTGTGCCGCCAGTACACCAATTTTCTCCCATGCGTCTTTACCGGTAATGTGCAGCTGCGCGGGGATTTCCATCGCCTGCAGCCCTTTCTCCAGCATTGAACGCGCCACTTTGGAGTCTTCCGCGACAATCGCGACGGCACCGGTTTTGATATTGAATTTGGTGGTTTTCAGATTGGTCGCGTGCAGATCGTGGTTAGCCGGGGTGATGTCATACAGGATCTGCTCAACGTCCAGCACCATGGCCAGATCGTTGGTATCGGTCTTTTCATCCAGACAGGCGATGCTGGTGATGTAGCGCCCGCTGACGGCGGTTTCGGCCGCGTGAACCTGCTTCCAGTCGAGACGCATGATGTTCTCAACGGACTCCACGGCAAACGCCTGCACGCTGCGGGCGTATTCGGTGATCAGCAGAATGTTAAGTCCGGTCGTCGGCTTGCATCCGGCCACGGCGGCCAGGTCAATCACCGGGATCACCTGATCGCGAATGTTCACCATCCCCATCAGCGGAGACTTCATGCCCGCGGGTTTGGTGAACTCCGGCATCGGCACAATTTCGCGCAGCTTGAACACGTTAATGCCAAACAGCTCGGACTTATTTTCGTTAAGAGAGGTGCCAAGACGGAACAGCAACAGTTCAAAACGGTTCGACAGGGTCAGATTCGCCCTGTCATCAATATCTTTCTGGAAATTATCCATTCTACCCTCGAGAGAAATGCTGACCTTTTAATCGTTATCGGCATCCTGAGGGAAAAATGAAGGACTAAACGCTGACCTGAGTGAAATCTTCGGCCAGCTCACATTCCGGAAACAACGTGCGGCACTCTGCCAGCAGGCTTGCGCATCCCCGCGCGTCGTAGCGCGAGCTGACGTGAGTGACGATCAATCTCCCGACGCCTGCATCGCGGGCAAGCTGCGCTGCCTGACGCGTGGAGCTATGGCCCCGTCCGTTGGCTTTCTCTTCCATCGCCGTTTCAAGCGTCGCTTCATGCACCATCACGTCTACGCCCTGGGCAAGCGTGAGCGCCGCCGGGCACGGGGCCGTATCGCCAAAAATCGCCAGCTTCTTGCCGGGCTGCGGTGCGGCGAGATAATCCTGACCCTTGATGACGCGCCCGTCCTCCAGCGTGACGGTCTCACCGTGCTTCAGGCGCTGGAACAGCGGTCCGGGTTTTACGCCATCGGCCATCAGCGCGGCGGCGTCCAGCGCGCCGGGTTTATCATGCGCATCAATGCGATAGCCATAGCACTCGACAGGGTGATTGAGCGGCTGAGCGCTCACCTTATAATCGCCGTCGTCGAAAACCAGGCCTTCGCTAATCTCAATAACCTCCAGCGGATAATCCGTCCACGATCCGCTCAGGCGCAGCGTCGTTTCAACAAATTCCCGGATACCCGCCGGCCCGTAAATCGTCAGCGGGTTGGCGTTACCGGCCATCGAGCGGCTGCAGAGCAGGCCGGGCAGGCCGAAAAGGTGGTCACCGTGCAGATGGGTAATAAAAATTTTATCCAGCTTGCCGGGGTGATAAGCGGTGTGTAACAGCTGATGCTGCGTCCCTTCACCACAGTCAAACAGCCACAGCCCGCCGCGGGTGGGGTGTTTAAGATCCAGCAGGATCGCCGTCACGTTTCGTGAGCGGGTTGGCACGCCAGCGGACGTACCCAGAAAAATCAGTTCCATAACGCAATCAGCCCTTTGCCGAACGGGGAGGGGTCTAGTATAACGTGATGAACCCCAGGAAGGAGACAGACATGATCCAGTGGCAAGATTTACACCATAGCGAACTCACCGTTCATTCACTGTATGCCCTGCTGAAGCTGCGTTGCGAAGTGTTTGTGGTTGAGCAAACCTGCCCGTATCAGGACATCGACGGCGACGATCTCGTCGGCGAGAACCGCCATATCCTCGGCTGGCGCGAAAACGAGCTGGTGGCGTATGCGAGGATTCTGAAAAGCGATGACGATTTTGAGCCGGTGGTGATTGGCCGCGTCATCATCAGCGATAAGGCGCGCGGTGAAAAGCTGGGCTATCAGCTGATGGAGAAAACCCTGGCATCGTGCGAAAAACAGTGGCCAGACAAGGCGTTATACCTCGGCGCGCAGGCGCATCTTCAATCCTTTTACGGGCACTTTGGCTTTGCGCCAGTGACGGATGTGTATGACGAAGATGGCATTCCGCATATCGGGATGGCGCGGGAAACGAAGCAGGCGTAATGGCGAGTCGTTGGCTATAGTTAGCGGACTGGTGTAACAACATGGAGAAAAATATGTCATTTCAATCCTGGGATACCCGTATCGACGACGACCTGGCCTTACTGAGCGAGACGCTGGAAGAGGTGTTACGTTCGTCCGGCGACCCTGCCGATCAGAAATATATTGAGCTTAAAGCGCGTGCCGAAAAGGCACTGCATGAAGTGAAAAACCGCGTCAGCCATGCGTCTGATAATTACTACTACCGCGCGAAAAAAGCGGTTTATCGTGCCGATGATTACGTGCATGAAAAACCGTGGCAAGGTATTGGCGCCGGTGCTGCCGTCGGGCTGGTACTGGGGCTGCTCTTGGCCCGTCGTTAACAGCGTTTTACACGGTTAACCACTCCCTATACGTGGGTACTGATATTTCTTATGGTACCCCGTATAATATGAGGTTTTAACAGGGAGAGGTTCGCGTGCATTCGATATTCCTCGCGCTGGAGCAACTGCGCACACGACTGGCGCAAGCGTTACCCGCAACACCCGGTTTACGTCATTTCGACGTCTCTTTCCCGTTAAACGACGCATTCGATCCCCTGGCCTGGCTGGGTGCCCAGCAATGCTATCCCCAATTTTACTGGCAGCAGCGTAGCGGCGATGAAGAGCTGGCCGCGCTGGGTGCCGTAATCCATTTTTCTTCTCTCGCGCTGGCCTCGCAGTTTTTGCATACGCAGCATGCAGCCGGTGACACCCGCATCTGCGGCCTGAACGCCTTTACCCCGGAAAAGGGCAGCCTGTTTTTACCGCGCCTGCTCTGGCGACGTTCAGGTGGCGTTGCCACCCTGCGCCTGCAGCTGTGGAGTGAGTGTTCCCTTCAGGACGATGCACAGGTGGCACAGCGTTTTTTAGGCAGTCTTCAGGACGCCAGGCCGATCCGCCCGCTGTCCGTTAAGGTTGAACGCGAAACGCACCAGCCGCAAAAACCGGAATGGTTGCGCCTTATCCGTCAGGCAACGGAGACTATCGCGCACGGCGACTTTGAGAAAGTGGTGCTCGCCCGCGCAACCGATCTGCAGTGCCATCAGCCGGTAAATGCCGTTGCCCTGATGGCAGCCAGCCGCGCGCTCAACCTGAACTGCTACCACTTCTGCATGGTTTTCGATGCCAGCAACGCGTTTCTGGGCTCTACGCCCGAGCGTCTGTGGCGTCGGCGCGGCACGTTGCTGCGCACCGAAGCGCTGGCAGGCACCGTCGCCAGCCACGCGGATGACGCTCAGGCCCGGCGTCTGGGCGACTGGCTGATGAAAGACGATAAAAATCAGCGTGAGAATATGCTGGTTGTAGAGGACATCTGCGAACGCTTGCAGCATCACACTCAAACCCTGGAGGTGCTGCCCGCGCAGGTCGTGCGGTTGCGGAAGGTACAGCATCTGCGGCGCTGCATCTGGACCGAGCTCAAACACGCTGACGATGAACAGTGCCTGCACGTTCTGCAGCCGACGGCGGCGGTGGCCGGGCTACCGCGCCAGGCGGCGCGTGTGTTTATCCAGAATGTGGAACCTTTTGACCGCGAGTGGTATGCCGGATCGGCCGGCTATTTATCCCCTGAGCAAAGTGAATTCTGCGTGGCTCTGCGCTCTGCACGCGTCCAGGGCGCAGCGCTGCGGCTCTACGCCGGGGCGGGTATCGTCAGCGGGTCTGACCCGGAGCAGGAGTGGCAGGAGATAGAAAACAAAGCCGCCGGGCTGCGCTCTCTGCTCCTTAGGGATTAATACTGATTCGCGCATTCCCGATTCATATCAAAATTCCAAATTTTTCTATTATTTATACTGTGTCGCATTCTTGATACCGGACAAACTCATGTCAGTAAGTTCTTTTAACCGACGCTGGGCGACGGTGATCCTCGAAGCCCTGACCCGCCACGGCGTCAGGCACGTGTGTATTGCACCGGGCTCTCGCTCCACGCCGCTGACGCTGGCGGCGGCTGAAAATCGGGCCTTTATTCACCACACTCATTTTGACGAGCGCGGTCTGGGTCATCTGGCGTTAGGGCTGGCGAAAGTCAGCAACGCCCCCGTCGCGGTGATTGTCACCTCCGGAACCGCGGTAGCGAACCTCTATCCGGCTCTGATTGAAGCCGGGTTAACCGGTGAAAAACTGATCCTGCTGACGGCTGACCGTCCCCCTGAACTTATCGACTGCGGCGCCAATCAGGCGATCCGCCAGCCGGGTATTTTTGCATCTCATCCTTCCCGGACGGTCTCGTTGCCGCGCCCCACTCAGGATATTCCGGCAAGCTGGCTGGTTTCGACCCTTGACCACGCGATGGGCTCGCTGCGCAGCGGCGCGCTGCATATCAACTGCCCGTTTGCCGAGCCGCTCTACGGTGAACTGAATGAAACCGGTTTGGCCTGGCAGCAACAGCTCGGCGACTGGTGGGAGAGCGAAAAACCCTGGCTGCGCGAGCAGACGCACCTGGAAAGCGCGAAACAGCGCGACTGGTTCTTCTGGCGACAGAAGCGCGGCGTGGTGGTTGCCGGTCGCATGAGCGCGGCTGAAGGCAAGCTGGTCGCCGAATGGGCACAAACCCTCGGCTGGCCGTTGATTGGCGACGTGCTTTCCCAGACCGGTCAGCCGCTGCCGTGCGCCGATCTCTGGCTGGGTAATGCCAAAGCGGTGACCGAGCTGGCGCAGGCGCAGATTGTGGTCCAGATCGGCTCCAGCCTCACCGGGAAGCGTCTGTTGCAGTGGCAGGCAACCTGCACGCCGGAAGAGTACTGGCTGGTGGATCCGCTGGAAGGGAGGCTCGACCCGGCGCACCATCGCGGTCGTCGTCTGGTGAGCGAGATTGAGAGCTGGCTGGAACTGCATCCGGCAGAAAAGCGTAAACCCTGGGCTGTGGCGATCCCGGAACTCTCGCGCCAGGCGTGGGAGCTTACCAACGCGCAGTGCGAAGGTTTTGGTGAAGCCGAGCTGGCGCACCGTATTCGCCACTATCTTCCCGAGCAGGGGCAGCTCTTTGTCGGCAACAGCCTGGTGGTGCGCCTGATTGATGCCTTCTCTAAGCTGCCTGCAGGTTATCCGGTTTACAGCAACCGCGGAGCCAGCGGCATCGACGGGCTGATTTCAACGGCGGCAGGCGTGCAGCGCGCCAGTGCGAAATCGACGCTGGCGATTGTGGGCGACCTCTCTGCACTGTATGACCTTAACGCGCTGGCGCTGCTGCGCCAGGTCTCCGCGCCCTTTGTGCTGATTGTAGTGAACAACAACGGCGGACAGATTTTCTCCCTGTTGCCGACGCCGCAGAGCGAGCGCGAACGCTTCTACCTGATGCCGCAAAACGTGCAGTTCGAGCATGCCGCCGCCATGTTCAGCCTCAAGTATCATCGTCCTGAAAACTGGGAACAGCTGGATACGGCGTTAAGCAGCGCCTGGCGGCAGCCGGGCACCACGCTTATTGAGCTGGTGGTGAACGATGCTGACGGCGCGCAGAAGCTGCAAAATCTGCTGGCGCAGGTGAGCCACCTGTGACCCTGGCTGGCGTGCAGCATAACGGTAAGCCGGGTTACCCCTGGCTGGTCTTTCTGCACGGGTTTTCCGGCGATTGCCGCGAGTGGCAGGCCGTCGGGGAGTCATTGCGCGATTATCCCCGGCTGTATCTCGACCTGCCGGGACACGGCGAATCTGCCGGCGTCAGCGTCGCCGGGTTTAACGATCTCAGCAATTTGCTTGCCAGCACCTTACTTAGTTACAACATACTTAACTACTGGCTGGTGGCGTACTCTCTCGGCGGCCGCATTGCGATGTTTCAGGCTTGCCAGCAGCCAAAGGGCCTAAGCGGCATTGTCGTAGAAGGCGGTCATCCTGGGCTGCAGGATGCGGGCTCGCGAGAGGCGCGGCTGGCGTCCGATCGCCGCTGGGCGACGCGTTTTCGTGCTGAACCGCTCCCTGACGTCTTTGCCGACTGGTATCAGCAGCCGGTGTTTGCCTCTCTTACGGATGCGCAGCGCGGCGAACTGATTGCCCTGCGTAGCCGGAACAACGGCGCGAATCTGGCGGCAATGCTTGAGGCCACGTCGCTGGCCGTGCAGCCCGACCTGCGTTCTGCGCTGAGCGCGTACAACGCCCCTTTTTATTATCTCTATGGCGAACGTGACGAGAAGTTTGCGGCCATCGCCGCCGAACTGAACGCCGAACGCCACGTTATTCCTCATGCCGGACACAACGCCCACCGGGAAAACCCCGGCGCGGTCGCCGCGAGTCTGGCTCAGATACTGCGTCTTCGAACAAAGGACACTCTATGATCTATCCTGATGAACACATGCTCTACGCCCCGGTTGAATGGCAGGACTGCTCCGAAGGCTACACCGACATTCGTTACCACAAGTCCACCGACGGCATCGCCAAAATCACCATCAACCGTCCGCAGGTGCGCAACGCGTTTCGTCCGCTGACCGTGAAAGAGATGATTCAGGCGCTGGCCGATGCGCGCTATGACGACAACATCGGCGTGATTGTCCTGACCGGTGAAGGTGACAAAGCGTTCTGCTCCGGCGGCGATCAGAAAGTGCGCGGCGACTACGGCGGATACCAGGATGACGCGGGTACGCACCACCTGAACGTCCTCGATTTCCAGCGCCAGATCCGTACCTGTCCAAAACCGGTTGTCGCGATGGTGGCGGGTTACTCCATCGGCGGCGGCCACGTGCTGCACATGATGTGCGACCTGACCATTGCCGCTGAAAACGCTATCTTCGGCCAGACTGGCCCGAAAGTCGGCTCCTTCGACGGCGGCTGGGGCGCATCCTACATGGCACGCATCGTTGGGCAGAAAAAAGCGCGTGAAATCTGGTTCCTGTGCCGTCAGTACAACGCGCAGGAAGCGCTGGATATGGGCCTTGTGAATACCGTGGTGCCGATTGCCGATCTGGAAAAAGAGACCGTCCGCTGGTGTCGCGAGATGCTGCAAAACAGCCCGATGGCGCTGCGCTGCCTGAAGGCGGCCCTCAACGCCGACTGTGACGGACAGGCGGGTCTGCAGGAGCTGGCGGGTAACGCCACCATGCTGTTCTACATGACCGAAGAGGGTCAGGAAGGGCGCAACGCGTTTAACGAAAAACGCCAGCCGGACTTCAGCAAATATAAACGGAATCCGTAATGCGTCGCGCGCAGGTTTACCGCTGGCAGATACCGATGGACGCGGGCGTGGTGCTGCGTGAACGGCGGTTAAAAACCCGTGACGGTTTCTTCGTGCATCTGCAGCAGGACGAGCGGGAAGGCTGGGGCGAGATTTCACCGCTGCCGGGCTTTAGCCTGGAGTCGCTGGATGACGCGCAGGCGGCGCTGCTGGCCTGGGCGGGCGCGTGGCGGGAAGGCGCTAATCCGGCCCTGCCGGACGTCCCTTCCGCGGCCTTTGGTATCAGCTGCGCGCTGGCGGAGCTGGACGGCAGCTTGCCTCAGAAAGCCAACTACCGCGCAGCGCCGCTCTGTACCGGCGATCCGGACGAACTGTTCGCGCTGCTCTCCGCCATGCCCGGCGAGAAAGTGGCGAAAATAAAAGTTGGCCTGTACGAAGCGGTGCGCGACGGGATGGTGGCGAATCTGCTGCTGGAGGCGATCCCGGACCTGCGCCTGCGGCTGGATGCCAACCGCGCCTGGACGCCGCTCAAGGCGCAGCAGTTCGCGAAGTACGTCAACCCGGCCTACCGCAACCGCATCGCGTTTCTGGAAGAACCGTGCAAAACGCGGGATGAGTCCCGCGCCTTTGCTCGTGAAACGGGCATCGCCATTGCCTGGGATGAAAGCCTGCGCGAAGCCGATTTTGAATTTGTCGCCGAGCCGGGCGTGAATGCGGTGGTCATTAAGCCGACGCTGACCGGCAGCCTGGACAAGGTGCGTGAGCAGGTCTCGGCTGCGCACGCCCTGGGGCTGACGGCGGTGATCAGTTCATCCATTGAGTCCAGCCTTGGGCTGACGCAGCTGGCGCGCATTGCGGCCTGGCTCACGCCGCAGACCATCCCTGGCCTCGACACGTTAAGCTTGATGCAAACGCAGCTTATTCGTCAGTGGCCGGACAGTATACTGCCGTGCCTCGACGTTGAGGCGCTGGAGCCGCTGCTATGAGTTTTACCGACTGGCCGTGGCGGCACTGGCGCACGCAGCGTGCGGATAAACCCGCGCTGCGCCTGGACGACGACGTTCTCAGCTGGCAACAGCTATGTGCGCGCATCGATAGCCTTGCCGCCGGGTTCCATCGTCAGGGCGTGCAGGAGGGCGACGGCGTTATGCTGCTCGCCCATAACCACCCGCAAACGCTGCTGGCGTGGCTTGCGCTGCTGCAGTGCGGTGCGCGCATTCTGCCGGTCAATCCCCAGCTTCCGCGCCCCTTGCTGGACGTCCTGCTCCCGCAGATGACGCTGCGCCATGCGCTGGTGCTGGACGGCGCGTTTGACGGGCTCTCTGCCCTTAGCCTGTCAGAACGCGTGGGGGAATATGCGGCCGCGTGGCAGCCGGATCGCCTGGCGTCCATGACGTTAACCTCCGGCTCGACGGGGTTGCCAAAAGCGGCGGTTCACACCTGTGCGGCGCATCTTGCGAGTGCGCAAGGCGTGCTGGCGCTGATGCCCTACGGCGGCGACGACGACTGGCTGCTGTCGCTGCCGCTGTTTCACGTCTCTGGTCAGGGCATTTTGTGGCGCTGGCTGCTGGCGGGCGGGCGCTTGACCGTACGCAAGAAGCAGCCGCTGGAGCAGGCGCTGGAGGGCTGCACGCACGCGTCGCTGGTGCCGACCCAGCTGTGGCGTTTGCTTCATACTCAACACCAGGTTGCGCTGAAAGCCGTTCTGCTCGGCGGAGCGGCTATTCCCGTTGAATTGACGGAGAAGGCGCGGGAGCAGGGCATTCGCACCTTCTGCGGTTACGGCCTGACGGAGTTCGCCTCTACCGTCTGTGCGAAAGCGGCGGACGGCGAGCCGGATGTGGGAACCGCCCTGCCGGGTCGGGAAGTGAAGCTGGTCGAGGGTGAAGTTTGGATCAAAGCGCACAGCATGGCGGCGGGCTACTGGCGAGACGGTGCGCTTCTTCCGCTCACTAACGCGCAGGGCTGGTTTGCCACCCGCGATCGCGGAGAATGGCGCAACGGTCGTCTGACGATTTTAGGCCGTATGGACAATCTCTTTTTCAGCGGAGGAGAGGGGATCCAACCCGAATCGCTGGAGCGCGTGATTGCCATGCATCCTCAGATAAGCCAGGTGTTTATCGTCCCGCTGGACGACGCCGAGTTCGGACAGCGTCCGGTGGCGGTGGTAGAGTGCGAGCCGGGAACGGATATTGCGCAATTCCCTGACTGGATCCAGGGCAGACTGGCGCGTTTTGAACAGCCGGTACACTGGCTGGTGCTGCCCGCAGAGCTAAAAAATGGCGGGATTAAAATCTCCCGCCAGGCGTTAAAACAGTGGGTCAATGCCCTGCTGAGGGGCTAATCAGCCGACGTCCGGCTCGGGCTTGCGCTGGCGTCGACGCAGCAGGCGCAGGACCGGCGGCACCACAATCACCATGATTGCCATGGCCAGCAGGATCTTCGTCACGCTGCTCTCCCACAGAATCGACATATTGCCGTTGCTGATGGAGAGGGCGCGGCGCAGGTTCTGCTCCAGCATCTCACCCAACACAAAGCCTAAAATCAGCGGCGACATCGGGAAGTGCATCTTGCGTAAGATGTACCCCAGCACGCCAAGCAGCACCATCAGCACCAGGTCGAAGGTAGTGCTGTGCACCGCGTACACCCCAACCGCAGAGACTGCCGCAATGGCGGGCACCAGGAACCACAGGGGAATGGTCAGCATGCGGGTAAACAGGCCGATCAGCGGGATGTTCATCACCAGCAGCATTACGTTGGCGATCAGCAGTGCCGCAATCAGGCCCCACACGATGTCCGGCTGCTCGGTAAACATCGCCGGACCCGGGGTGATGTTATAGAGCGTGAGCGCGCCCATCATCACCGCCGTGGTGCCGGAGCCCGGCACGCCGAGCGTCAGCATCGGGATAAACGAGCCGCAGGCCGAGGCGTTATTGGCCGCCTCTGGCGCCGCCACGCCGCGTATATCGCCCTTACCGAAGCTGTCGCTGTTGCCGCTCAGCTTTTTCTCGGTCATGTAGGTGATAGCGCTGGCGATGGTCGCCCCCGCGCCGGGCAGGATGCCGACGAAGAAACCAATCACCGACGAACGCAGGGTAGCACCCACACACTGTGCCCCCTCTTTGGCATTAAAGAGCATGCGGCCGGTTTTGCGCACCAGCGTCTGCCCGCTGCTGGTATGTTCCAGCATCAGTAAGATTTCTGAGACAGAGAACAGGCCAATCACGACGACGATAAACTGCACGCCGTCGGACAGGTGAACGCTGTCGAAGGTAAAGCGATAAACCCCGGTGTTGGCATCCACGCCGACGGTGGCTAACCCTAAGCCAATCAGCGCAGACAAAAACGATTTGAGCGGGTTCTGCGCCATCATGCTGCCGAGGCAGGCGATAGCGAACACCATCAGGGCAAAATACTCCGCCGGGCCAAACGCCAGCGACCACTGGGCCAGCGCAGGGGCGAACAGAATGATACCGCCAATGGCAATCAGCGAACCGAAGAACGAGCTGACGGCAGAAATGGAGAGCGCTACGCCGCCGCGCCCCTGTTGCGCCATGGGATAACCGTCGAGCGCGGTCATAATGGCGGCGGCATCGCCGGGCACGTTCAGCAGTATGGAGGAGATGCGTCCGCCGTACTCGCAGCCGATATACACCGTCGCCAGTAAGATCAGGGCGGATTCAGCCGGTAGGTGCAGGGCAAAGGCCAGCGGCAGAAGTATCGCCACGCCGTTAATCGGACCAAGACCGGGCAGCAGGCCGACGATCGTGCCCACGAAGCAGCCGATCAGGGCGATCGCCAGGTTTTCCGGGGTCATCGCTACCGCGAACCCCTGAGAGAGGTAAATCCAGGTATCCATAGCGTGCTCCGTTAGTTAAACCATGCGCCAAGAGGTAAGGTCACGTCCAGCAGGCGGTCGAAGGCGTACCAGAGCAAAATGCCCAGTACCGCACCCGAGAGACCCGCCGTGGGCAGCGTGGCATTAAACAACATGCCGATCACCATCGTCAGGATGGCGGTGGCAATCGGGAAGCCAAGCCACTCAAAGCCCCACGCGTACATCAGCAACACAATTACCATTACCAGCAGACGTTGCAGAATGCGTCTGGGCGGCCACGCCACGGTATCCGGATGGCGCAGCAGCAGGGCCACTGAGCAAAGCAGCATCAGGCCGACGATGCCCATCGGAAAGGGGCGTGGCCCCACCGGTTCATAGCTGTATTCGCTGTGGATCTGCCAGGCGACGAACAACCCGCCAATGCAGAGCAGCAGCCATATCCCGGCAAAAATACGATCGCTCATAGCGCCTCCGCTTACTTCGCCAGACCGAAGGCTTTCGCCTGTTCGCGATAGTCATTCACCTGTTTTTTGACATACTCGTCCAGCTGCTTGCCGTTGAGGTTGAACTCAAACAGCCCGCGCAGATCGCGCTGCTTTTTGAACTCATCGGTTTGCTGGAGTTTGGCGAAGGCATCCACCCACCACTGGTATTCGGCGTCGGTCACTTTCGGCCCAACGAAGAAGCCGCGAATAATCGGCCAGACCAGGTTGTAGCCTTGCTCTTTGGCGGTAGGGACGTTCGCCAGCTGGCCCGGCAGACGGTTTTCCGAGAAGACCGCCAGCACGCGGATTTTATCCCCGCTCAGGTAAGGCACCATTTCACTGAGGTCGCCGGAGACGGCCTGTACGTGATTGCCCATCAGCGCCGTGACCGGCTCGCCGCCGCCTTCAAAGGCGACGTAGCGCATCTTGTGCGGGTCCACTTTTGCCTGCTGCGCCAGCATGGCAGCTTTCATCCAGTCCTGGCTGCCGATCGACGCACCGGCGCCAATTACCACGCTGTTCGGGTCTTTTTCCATCGCAGTCAGCAGGTCTTTCAGCGATTTCCACGGGGAATCAGCGCGAACGGCGATCATGCCGTAATCCGTCCCGACGGTCGCGAGCCAGCGCACGTCATCCACGCCGTAGCGGCCAAATTTGCCCTGCGAGAGGTTCAGCAGCGAGCCGCCGGAGAAGGCCACCACGGTGCCCGCTTCGGCAGGGCGCTGCGCCACAATGGCGTTGTAAGCTACCGCGCCCACGCCGCCGGGCATGTAGGTGACGCGCATCGGTTTTTCGATGGCCTTTGTCTCCAGCAGGCTGACCTGAATCAGCTTGCAGGTCAGATCAAAGCCGCCGCCCGGTTTGGCCGGGGCGATACATTCGGTGCGGGACGGGGCATCCTGCGCCTGGACGACAGAGGCACTCAACATCAATACGCTTGCAGCAAGGGTCGAAAGTAATTGTTTTTTCATCGTTTATCCTCACGCCGGAGAACCGGGAGTACGGGTACGGGGCTTTTTTTCTGATTATGTGAACCACCTTGTAGCGGTTCCGTTGCGTGATTGTTAAAACATTAACCTTTCATTTCCCTTTCACTGCGACACGAACTTTACAGGATGTGATATGCGTCTCTTACTGGCGGAAGATAATCGTGAGCTGGCTCACTGGCTGGAGAAAGCGCTGGTGCAGGGAGGCTTTGCCGTGGACTGCGTTAACGACGGGCGGGCGGCCGATCATCTGTTGCAGGGTGAAAGCTATGCCGTCGCGATTCTGGACATCGGTATGCCCGGTTTCGACGGGCTGGAGGTGGTCCATCGTCTGCGAAAGCGCGGGCAGACGCTTCCCGTGCTGTTTCTCACTGCCCGCAGCAACGTGGCGGACAGGGTGAAAGGACTGAACGCCGGGGCGGATGACTATCTGCCGAAGCCGTTTGAGCTGGAAGAGCTTGATGCGCGGCTGCGGGCGCTGCTGCGCAGAAGCGAAGGGCGAACCCAGGAGCGTCAGCTTCTGGGGGCGCTGGAATACGACGACGACGGCTTTTTTCTCCTGCACGATGAACCGCTCTCCCTCACGCCGCGCGAACTCTCCCTGCTCAAGGTGCTGATGCACCGCCGGACCCGGCCCGTCTCCCGCCAGCAGCTGTTTGACCAGGTATTTAGCCTGAACGACGATGTGAGTCCGGAAAGCATCGATCTCTACATCCATCGTCTGCGCAAAAAACTGAGCGGCAGCGGGGTGAAGATTACCACCCTGCGCGGGCTGGGTTACGTGCTGGAGTGTGGCGATGAAGTGGGCTAAACCGCAGTCCCTTTATCTGCAACTTCTGCTGTTTCTGGGCTTACCGCTGCTGCTGTTATGGGGATTATCAGCGTTTAATAGCTACGTCAGCGCCCTGCAAGCGGCGACGCAGGCTTACGACCGCACGCTGTTATCGTCGGCGCGTACGGTCTCTGAGCGGCTTGAAGTGCATAACGGCAAGCTGCAGGTGAATGTGCCCTGGGTGGTGCTTGACAGCTTTGAGCTCAACATGAACGACAGGCTGTATTACAAGGTGGTCGACCCCGCCGGGCGGGTGATCTCCGGCTACGACGACCTGCCGAAGATGCCCCCTTCAACCTCGCGCACTACGCTCTACCCGGCGCTGGCCTGGTTTTATCACACCGAGTATCGCGGGCAGGCGATTCGCGTGGCGAAGCTGCTTCAGCCCATCAACGAAGATAACGTCGTCGGGATGGCGGAGATCTATGTCGCTGAAACGCTGCAGTCCCGTCGCTATCTTGCCAGCCAGCTGCTTTTTTCGTCCTGGGTATCTCAGGGGCTGCTGGTCCTGCTGACGCTGATCTTAACCGCCTGGCTGTTGCGTCGCGTGCTGCGCCCGATGCGCCAGCTGTCCTCGCTCATGGTGCGTCGGGAGCCGGGGCTGCTGTCTCCGCTGCCCGAGCTGCTGCCCTGGTCAGAAACGCGCCTGCTGATTGTGGCCTTCAACCGCTATATCGATCGGCTGCGTGGGGTGCTGTCGCGGCAGGAGCGCTTTAATGCCGATGCCTCTCACCAGCTCAAAACCCCGCTGGCGGTGCTCAAAACGCAGGTCTCGGTTGCCCTGACGCGGGACGATCCGTCGCTGTGGCAGGAGAGCTTACGGGCAATGAACGTCACCCTGGATAACACCATTGTGCTGACTGAGCGCCTGCTTCAGCTTTCGGCGGTAAAGCGAAAAGAGCAGGGGGAGCGGCAGTTTACCCCTGTGGATCTGGTGCAGGTGGTGCAAAACTGTTGCTTTTCACGGCTGGCGCAGGCGCGCAGCAAAGCGATTGATCTCGGGTACGACGGTGAGCTGCACCCGGTTGTCATCGAAGGCGACGAGGTTTTGCTGGGCGAGCTGTGCGCAAACCTGCTGGAGAACGCCATCAAATACACGCCGGAGCAGGGGATCGTAACGGTTTACCTGCGCGTGGATAACGGCGCGGTTGACCTGAGCGTGGAAGACAGCGGGCCGGGGATTGCGGAAAATCTGATCCCGCAGGCGATGCTGCCGTTTCGCCGTCTGGATAATGTCGGCGACGCGGCAGGGTCCGGTATCGGTCTGGCGCTGGCGAGCGATATTGCCCGGCTGCACCGCAGCCATCTTCAACTTTCCCGTAGTGAACACTTAGGCGGGCTGAGTGTGAAAATGCGTTTTCTGCTGATAGGATAAAGGCAGATATTATCAAATCGTTACAAACTAATTGTCTGACGCACGCAGAGTGCTTGATCCCGCAGTGAGGCAGGTTAAAATCTCGCGGTTTTGGGACTTATTATCTATAAATTGTGCGGGATCACGACAATGAAAAAAGTGGCATTAATGGGCTTAGGCCTGATGGTTATCTCTTCGGCGGCTAACGCCATCAGCTTCAACGGCTCGGCGGGTGAGGATTACACCCATCTGGGCTTTGGTCTTGGCACGGATAGCGCCGGTCTGGCAATGACCGGCGGCTGGACGCATAACGATGACGACGGCGACGCGGCAAGCCTTGGGCTTGGCTTCAACGTTCCTCTTGGGCCATTCCTGGCGACCGTCGGCGGCAAAGGGATCTACACCAACCCGAACGACGGCGACGAAGGCTACGCGGCGGCGGTCGGCGGCGGCCTGCAGTGGAAAATTGGCGACAGCTTCGGTCTGTTCGGCGAGTACTACTACTCCCCGGATTCGCTCTCCAGCGGTATCGAAAGCTATGAAGAAGCCAATGCCGGTGCGCGCTGGACTATCATGCGTCCGATCACTATCGAAGCGGGCTATCGCTATCTGAACCTGGCGGGTAAAGATGGCAACCGCGACAACGCGCTGGCTGATGGCCCTTACGTGGGCGTGAGCGCAGGCTTCTAATCTCTTCGGCGCGGCGTTCTGTCGCGCCAGTTTCTCTCTGCTCCCCCCATTCAATTGCGCTATAGTGTTTCGACCATATAAGCGGGAGAACACAATGATTAACGTGGAGATGTTATCCACCGGCGACGAAGTGCTGCATGGGCAAATTATTGACACCAATGCCGCCTGGCTTGCCGATTTATTCTTTGAGCAAGGATTACCGTTAACGCGCCGCAACACCGTGGGCGACAATCTTGAGTCGCTGGTGAACGTTCTTCGTGAGCGCAGCGAGCGCTGCGACGTGTTGATTGTGAACGGCGGGCTCGGCCCCACCAGCGACGATCTCAGCGCGCTGGCTGCCGCCACCGCGAAAGGCGAGGGGCTGGTATTGCACGAAGCGTGGCTGGCGCAGATGGAACGCTTCTTCTCCGATCGTGGCCGCGTGATGGCACCCAGCAACCGCAAGCAGGCTGAAATCCCGGCCAGTGCGGAACTGGTCGATAACCCGGTCGGTACCGCCTGCGGGTTTGCCTTACAGCTAAACCGCTGCCTGATGTTCTTCACCCCCGGCGTGCCTTCTGAATTTAAGGTGATGGTCGAGCAGCAAATCCTGCCGCGCCTGCGTGCGCGCTTTACGCTGCCAGAGCCGCCGCTGTGTCTGCGCCTGACCACCTTTGGCCGCTCGGAAAGCGATCTGGCCCAGAGCCTGGATCATCTCCAACTGCCGCCGGGCGTCTCGATGGGCTATCGCTCGTCGATGCCCATTATCGAACTCAAGCTGACCGGCCCGGCGACGGAAAAAGCCGCCATGCTGGCGCTGTGGCCTGAAGTACAGCGCGTCGCGGGCGAGAGCCTGATCTTTGAAGGCACGGAAGGGCTGCCCACACAGATTGCCCAGAGCCTGCAGTCCCGTCAGCTGAGCGTTACCCTCAGCGAACAGTTCACCGGGGGCCTGCTGGCGCTGCAGCTTTCTCGCGTGAATGCGCCGCTGCTCGCCAGTGAAGTGGTGCCGTTCCAGCAGGAGACGCTGGCGCAGACCGCGCGCTGGGCGTCAGAGCGCAGGGTGAAACACTTTGCCGGTCTGGCGATGTTTGTGGGCGGGCTGGATGAGGAACATCTTAATTTTGCGCTGGCAACGCCGGAAGGCACGCATGCGCTGCGGGTGAAAATGAGCATCACGCGCCACAGCCTGGCGGTGCGTCAGGAGGTCTGCGCGATGATGGCATTGAACATGCTGCGCCGCTGGCTGCACGGTAAAGAGGTCGCCAGCGAGCACGGCTGGATTAACGTCGTGGAATCGCTGTTCATCGAATGATGCCTTTGCCGGGGCCTCTCGCCCCGGCAATACTTACCCCAGCGCTTTCGCCAGCAGGGTAATGGGATGTTCGCAGCGTTTGCTGGTGGACATCTCAATCTGCCACTTGCAGGTTTCGCAGTCCGTTACCACGATATCCGCGCCGCTCTCTTCAATCTGGCGGAACAGCGGGGCGCCAATCGCCTGAGACGTTTCGTAGTTTTCACGCTTGAAGCCGTAGGTGCCCGCAATCCCGCAGCAGCGTGAGTCCAGCACCGTCAGCTCCAGCCCCGGAATAAGCCGCAGCAGCTCAAGCGTATAGAGCGACCAGCCCATTTTTTCCATGTGACACGGCGTGTGATAGACCACCTTCAGCGATAATGCCTTCAGCGGCAGGGTCTGTCCGTCGTCCAGCTTGCGCCACAGGAAGCGTGTTGCCAGCTCAATATGCTCGCGCAGTCCGGTATTATCGACATCCAGCAGATGCGGGTACTCGTCGCGCAGGGTGAAGGTACAGGTGGACGAGGTCGCCAGCACCGGAATACCTTTATCGACAATGGCTTCGCGCAGGGAGGTGACATTGCTTTGAGCCTGCCTGCGCGCTTTATCGGTAAACCCGTTAGCAATCAGCGGGACGCCGCAGCACTTCTCCTTGCTGAGGAGCTGTACGCCGGTTCCCATGGCGTTCAGCACTTTCACCAGATCTTTGCCCAGCTGCGGGTGGTTGTAGTTCACATAGCAGCCGTGGAAAAAGGCCACCTGCTCGGCGTACTGCGCCTGTTCCGCCGCGACGGATTTGTACCAGCGGCGGAAGGTGCCGTGGGAATATTTCGGCAGGCTGCGGTGATGGTCTATCTTCAGCGTGGCATCCAGCAGCTGACGCACCGGCTTGAGAGCGGTCGCGGCATTTACCAGCGGGGCAAAGGGCGTCGAGACGCTACCCATCAGATCGGTATGGCTCAGGATCGCATCGCGCAATGTGGGTTTTTGCATGCTGTAGCGCGCCCGGGCGCGCTGAATGATATCGCCGATTTTCACATCCGACGGACAGGCGACTTCGCAGCGTTTGCAGTTGATGCAGTATTTCAGCGCTTCATCGTACAGCTTGCCGTCCTTCAGACGAAGACGCTCGCCGTCCGGCCCGGCCTGCTTCGGACCGGGGTAGCGCGGGTTCACGCCGCTGACCGGGCAGACGGTGGTACACACCGTGCATTTGATGCAGCTTTCAAAACGGGTGTCGTTCATTGTTCAGCCTCCGTGCGCTGGCTAATCTGCTCTGCCACATACAGCGCCGTGACGGCGCAGACCCCGCCACCGCATCCCTGGGCAATGGGATCGTACCCGCCCAGCAGCGAGCCGATGGCAAAGAGATTCCTGACGGGTTTACCGGAAAGCTGCGGATGCAGCTGGTTATCGACAATCACGCCGAACTGTTGCCAGGGCTGCGGCGAGAAGAAATCACTCTGATACCAGTCCGCGCGTGAGGCACGCTGGCGAACATCCAGCCCCATAATGGCTTCCCGGATGCCCTCCCGGCTGCTCAGCAGCCCGTTGCTGAAGAAGCTGCCGCTGGCCAGCACCGTATAGCGGGCGCGAAGCGGAATATCGTCGTGATTGCGCGTCCAGATTTCGCTCACCGCGCCGTCGGTCAGGGTGATTTTTTTCACCTCATCACCCGCCATCCACACGCCGCCCTGCGCGACAAACTGACGCTGGAGCTGGGTATGCAGGCGAATGCCGGGTACGGAAGGGGGCAGCGTTGGCAGCAGGCCGAGCGAGCAGGGCAGACGATCCGAGAGCCAGCGCCAGAGTCGGTTGTCACGTAAACCGAAGCAGGCGGGCATCAGCAGGGCATCGCAGGTTTCGCCGAGCGGCCTGAGTGCGTCATACAGCAGCGGCCATTTGTCCTCGTTATCAAGAAAACGGGCGATATTCACCGCGCGAAACTCGCTCGGGTTATCGCGCAGGACATCAAGCTCGGGCAGTTCTATCTCTGCCGTTTCCGCGTTAACGCCCTGGCGACAGAGCGACGCCGCTGCGAGATGGGGCTGGAAATCCAGAAAGCCGCTTATCCCTACCACCCGCACGCGTCCCGCGCGAATGGGGGCAACGGGCACCTCCTCCGGGCTGAGCCAGGCGGAGCGCAGAGTGCCGAGCGGCGTAACGCGCTGATGATTAAGCCGGGCGCTGCCCTGCAGACGCGCGCCGCAGTCCGCCAGCAGCGCTTCGGTTTCCAGCGCAAAGCGGTCAATATGCTGCGCGCCAATCAGGTGATACGGGTGCTCCGGCGGCAGCGTATCGCGGTACGCTTCGTCCACCAGATCCAGCGAGCCCGACGAGAAGTGCAGGGCGCTCTGGCCCCGGGTGATAATGGCGCAGCGCAGCCCCTGCTTCGTGAGTTTGATGCCGCAGAGCAGGCCTGCCAGCCCGCCGCCGACGATTACGGTATCAAATTTCATCGCGTTGCTCCTTCTCAAGACCGCAAAGCCCCTGGTAGACCCAGCGGGTAAATTCGCTTTCGCGCAGGGCATCGCCCCAGGCGACCGGCTGAATGCCTTTCCAGCGCTCGTTTAAAAACGCGCTGAGCTGATCGAGCGATTGGGTGGCGGTGGTGGTGTGAAAACGCTGCAGCAGACCGGCAGCACGACAGGCGCACAGCTCCCCCTGGCAGGTGCCCATGCCGACGCGGGTGCGGCGGCGTAGGTCGAGCAGGCTATTGACCGTCAGGCTCTCCACCGCGTACTGCACCTCACCGGCGGTGACGGCTTCGCACTCGCATACCAGGCTGCGGCTCAGCCGTCCTTCACCGAGCCACTGTGGCGTTCTGTCGCCGTGGCGGTAAATCGCGGACCCGCGCAGCGGCGCGGGCAGGGAGATAATTTTTTGCAGCGTCTTCTCAGTGGACTGACGCGAGCCGGGCAGGGCTTGTTCCGCCGTCACGCACCGTTCGGTATTGCCCAGCTTGCGGCAGACGGCATCGGTCGCCCACTCGGCCATCAGGCGATAGGTCATCAGCTTGCCGCCGGTGATGGTGATAAACCCGTCCATGCCGTCGCGCGCGGCGTGATCGAGCAGCACGATGCCCCGGCTGACGTTACGTCCGCTCGGGTCGTTGTCGCTGGCGACCAGCGGACGCACGCCCGCGTAGGCGCGAAGAATACGCGTCTGGGCCATCACCGGCGCCAGTTTTTCCCCTTCGCGCAGCAGGATATCCACCTCTTCAGCGGTGACGCGGTTGTAGTCAATCTCACTGTAGTCCACGTGGGTTGAGGTCGTCCCGATTAACGAAATGGTATCTCCCGGCACGAGGATATCGGCGTCAGACGGTTTGCGGCAGCGGTTGATCACGTGGTTATTGATGCGGTGGTCGAGGATCAGCAGCGAGCCTTTCGCCGGGAACATGCGCACCGACAGGTCCGCATATTCCGCAATCCGCTGCCCCCAGATCCCCGCCGCGTTGATCACCACGGCGGCATACAGCTCGCTGCGTTCGTTATATTGCGTATCAAGGATCCGCACGCCGCAGATGCGATGGCCTTCGCGGATAAGCCCGGTCACTTCGTGCCCGGTCAGAATATGCGCGCCATGCTCGCGGGCGTCCAGCATATTGGCGGCGGTCAGGCGGAAGGGGTCGACGGTGCCGTCAGGGACCCTCACCGCGCCGATAAGCGCCGGGTTAACCGACGGTTCCAGCCGCCGCGCCAGCGCCGGATCCATGGCCTCAGCCTGAATGCCCGCTGTAGTGCAGGCGGTAATAAAGGTGTCCTGAAAGGCGAGGTCATCTTCGGGAAGGGTAATAAAGAGGCCGTCGGTCGGCTCAATGCAGTGGCGGGCGATACGCTTGAGGATCTGGTTTTCAGCAATACATTCCCGCGCGGATTCCGCGTCGGTGACCGCATACCGCGCGCCGCTGTGCAGCAGGCCGTGGTTACGCCCGGTTGCGCCCGTGGCGATATCGTGGCGTTCCAGAAGCGTGACGCTGAGGCCGCGCAGGGCGCAGTCGCGTGCGATCCCGGCACCGGTTGCGCCACCGCCAATGATTATCACATCACTATAACGCGGATCGTGACTGGTCATTGTTTACCCTCTATGTTCGTTTTTTATCATTTAGCCATATTAATTTTGTGGTTTGTTTGATTTCGAACATAAACGCGCGGAATTCGAAAGTGAAACGTGATTTCATGCGCTTTTTTGCGCATTCTGTCATATTTCTGTAACAATCTGTGCGTTGATTCACAGTAACAATCACCGTGATTTCTTAACATCCCCGCCTCTGGAATCCAGGTGCGAGCCACCTGCCCATTCAATTCAAGGCCACGGAGGCTGTTATGCTCAGTATCTTCAAACCTGCGCCCCACAGGGCGCGTCTGCCAGAGGCAGAAATAGATCCGCTCTATCGCCGTCTGCGCTGGCAAATCTTCCTGGGGATCTTCTTCGGGTACGCGGCGTACTACCTTGTACGTAAAAACTTCGCGCTCGCCATGCCGTATCTGGTGGAGCAGGGCTTTTCCCGCGGCGATCTGGGGTTCGCGCTGTCGGGGATCTCTATCGCCTACGGTTTTTCCAAATTCATCATGGGCTCGGTGTCGGATCGCTCGAATCCGCGCGTGTTCCTGCCCGCCGGTCTGATCCTGGCGGCCGCGGTGATGCTGTTCATGGGCTTTGTGCCGTGGGCAACCTCCAGCATTGCCATCATGTTCGTGCTGCTGTTCCTCTGCGGCTGGTTCCAGGGAATGGGGTGGCCGCCGTGCGGACGTACCATGGTGCACTGGTGGTCGCAGAAAGAGCGCGGCGGTATCGTGTCGGTGTGGAACTGCGCCCATAACGTCGGTGGTGGGCTTCCGCCTCTGCTGTTCCTGCTGGGGATGGCCTGGTTCAACGACTGGCACGCGGCGCTCTATATGCCTGCCTTTGGTGCCATTCTGGTGGCGATTATTGCCTTCGCCCTGATGCGCGATACGCCGCAGTCCTGCGGCCTGCCGCCGATTGAAGAGTACAAAAATGACTATCCGGATGATTACAGCAAGGAGCACGAAGAAGAGCTGACCGCAAAACAGATCTTCATGAAGTACGTGCTGCCGAACAAGCTGCTGTGGTACATCGCGGTGGCGAACGTGTTCGTTTACCTGCTGCGCTACGGCATCCTAGACTGGTCGCCAACCTACCTGAAAGAGGTGAAGCACTTCGCGCTGGATAAATCCTCCTGGGCATACTTCCTGTATGAGTACGCCGGGATCCCGGGCACGCTGCTTTGCGGCTGGATGTCGGACAAGGTGTTTAAGGGTAACCGCGGTGCGACGGGCGTGTTCTTTATGACCCTGGTGACCATCGCGACGGTTGTTTACTGGCTCAACCCGCCGGGCAACCCATCAGTAGACATGGCCTGCATGATCGTCATCGGCTTCCTGATTTACGGTCCGGTGATGCTGATCGGCCTGCATGCCCTGGAGCTGGCGCCGAAAAAAGCGGCGGGCACGGCGGCGGGCTTTACCGGCCTGTTCGGCTACCTCGGCGGTTCGGTGGCGGCGAGCGCCATTGTGGGCTACACCGTTGACTTCTTCGGCTGGGACGGCGGCTTTATGGTGATGATCGGCGGCAGCGTGCTGGCGGTACTGCTGCTGGTTGTTGTGATGATTGGTGAAAAACGTCACCACGCGGAAGTGCTGGCGCGTCGTCAATAAGGAGCTTTACGATGAAATTAACTCAGTTAGCGACAGGCCTGCTGCTGGCGGGCCTGATGACAGGCTCCGCGCTGGCGGCGGATAAAATCGTTATTGCCCACCGCGGCGCGAGCGGCTATCTGCCGGAGCATACGCTGCCGGCGAAAGCGATGGCCTATGCGCAGGGGGCGGATTACCTGGAGCAGGATCTGGTGATGACGAAGGACGACCAGCTGGTGGTCCTGCACGATCACTATCTTGACCGCGTGACGGACGTGGCGGAGCGCTTCCCGGACCGCGCGCGAAAAGATGGCCGCTACTACGCCATTGATTTCACCCTGGCGGAGATCCGTTCCCTGAAGTTTACCGAAGGCTTCGAGATTGAAAACGGCAAGAAGGTGCAGGTCTATCCGGGACGTTTCCCGATGGGCAAATCTGACTTCCGGATCCATACCTTCCAGGAAGAGATTGAGTTTGTTCAGGGGCTGAACCACTCAACCGGTAAAAATATCGGT
Source organism: Enterobacter quasimori (assembly GCF_018597345.1). NCBI lineage: Bacteria > Pseudomonadati > Pseudomonadota > Gammaproteobacteria > Enterobacterales > Enterobacteriaceae > Enterobacter > Enterobacter quasimori. Next base: position 311,535 of record NZ_JAHEVU010000002.1, read on the forward strand.
ATCTATCCGGAAATCAAAGCGCCGTGGTTCCATCATCAGGAAGGAAAAGACATTGCCGCGAAGACGCTGGAGGTGCTGAAGCAGTACGGCTACACCAGCAAGAAGGACAAAGTCTACCTGCAGTGTTTTGATGCCGCCGAGCTGAAGCGCATCAAAACCGAGCTGGAGCCGAAGATGGGCATGAACCTCAACCTGGTGCAGCTGATTGCCTACACTGACTGGAATGAAACCCAGGAGAAGCAGCCGGACGGGAAGTGGGTGAACTACAGCTACGACTGGATGTTTAAGCCGGGCGCGATGAAGCAGATTGCGCAGTACGCTGACGGCATCGGGCCGGATTACCATATGCTGGTGGCGGAAGGCTCAACGCCGGGCCACGTGAAGCTGACGGCGATGGTGAAAGAGGCGCACGCCAGCAAGATGCAGGTGCATCCGTATACCGTGCGTGCAGACCAGCTGCCGGAGTATGCCACGGACGTGAATCAGCTTTATGAGGTGTTGTATAACCAGGCGGGCGTGGACGGACTGTTTACGGATTTCCCGGATAAAGCGGTGAGCTTTTTGAAGGATAAACGCTGAAATTGCCGGGTGGCGGCTGCGCCTTACCCGGCCTACGAACTGCGGTTTTGTAGGTCGGGTAAGCGAAGCGCCACCCGACGCAATCACATCTCGATCTCAATATCGCCTTTTGCCCGGCAGCAGCAGGGCAAAATTTCCCCTTCGTTGATAAAGGCCAGCGGTTCGGTCAGCCAGTCCACCTGGCCTGCGACCAGACGACAGCGGCAGGAGCCGCAGTAGCCGGAACGACACTGGTACTCTACTTCTACCTGATGCGCCTCAAGCGCCACCAGTAGAGAAGGGTGCTCCTCCCGACACAGTACCTCAGTGCCGGAAAGACTTAACGTGACGCGTGACATCAGAGCTGGAAGTTGCTCAGGTCGTCGGTGTTGACTTCAGAATCAATCTGACCGACCAGATAAGAACTCACTTCCACTTCCTGCGGCGCGACCTGCACGTTATCGGACACCAGCCAGGTGTTGATCCACGGGATAGGGTTAGAGCGCGTCTGGAACGGCAGGTCGAGACCGACCGCCTGCATGCGGATGTTGGTGATGTACTCAACGTACTGGCACAGGATATCTTTGTTCAGGCCAATCATGGAGCCGTCGCGGAACAGGTAGTCTGCCCACTCTTTCTCCTGCTGGGCCGCCAGCACGAACAGATCGTAGCATTCCTGCTTGCACTCTTCGGCAATTGCAGCCATCTCCGGGTCGTCCGCGCCGCTGCGCAGCAGGTTCAGCATATGCTGAGTCCCGGTCAGGTGCAGGGCTTCGTCACGGGCAATCAGGCGGATAATTTTGGCGTTGCCTTCCATTAGCTTGCGCTCGGCAAAGGCGAAGGAACAGGCGAAGCTCACGTAGAAGCGGATCGCTTCCAGCGCGTTGACGCTCATCAGGCACAGGTACAGCTGCTTTTTCAGCGCGCGCAGGTTCACGGTAACGGTTTTGCCGTTCACGTTGTGGGTGCCTTCGCCCAGCAGATGCCAGTAGCTGGTCATCTCGATCAGCTCGTCGTAGTAGTGCGCAATGCCTTCCGCGCGCTTCTGGATCTGCTCGTTGGTGACGATATCGTCAAACACCACCGCCGGATCGTTCACGATGTTGCGGATGATGTGGGTGTAAGAGCGGGAGTGGATCGTTTCAGAGAACGCCCAGGTTTCAACCCAGGTTTCCAGCTCTGGAATCGAGATCAGCGGCAGCAGCGCCACGTTCGGGCTACGGCCCTGAATAGAGTCCAGCAGCGTCTGGTACTTCAGGTTGCTGATGAAGATATGTTTTTCGTGATCCGGCAGCGACTGGAAATCGATACGGTCGCGGGAGACGTCCACTTCTTCCGGGCGCCAGAAGAAGGAGAGTTGCTTTTCAATCAGCTTTTCGAAGATGTCATATTTTTGCTGATCGTAGCGTGCCACGTTGACCGGCTGGCCGAAGAACATCGGCTCTTTGAGCTGGTCGTTTTTCGTCTGTGAAAAGGTGGTATATGCCATTGCGGTGAGTCCTGTTGAGATTGTATTGCCCGGCGGCACTGCGTTTGCCGGGCCTACAAAACCGTAGGCCGGGTAAGCGTAGCGCCACCCGGCGAAGTGCTTAGATCTTACATGCGCCGCTTTCGCAGCCATCGTCCTGAATTGATGGAACCAGGTCGTCCTGCGCGTCTTCCGCACCGTCACGGGTGTTGTGATAGTACAGCGTTTTAACGCCAAACTTGTAGGCGGTGAGCAGGTCTTTCAGCAGCTGCTGCATCGGAACCTTGCCTGACGGGAAGCGCGTCGGGTCATAGTTGGTATTGGCAGAGATCGACTGGTCGATAAACTTCTGCATGATACCCACCAGCTGCAGGTAGCCGTCGTTGTTTGGCATTTCCCACAGCAGCTCGTAGTTGTTGCCCAGCGTTTCGTAGTCCGGTACGACCTGACGCAGCACGCCGTCTTTAGACGCTTTAATGCTGACGTGGCCGCGCGGTGGCTCAATGCCGTTGGTGGCGTTGGAGATCTGCGAAGAGGTCTCGGACGGCATCAGGGCTGAGAGCGTGGAGTTGCGCAGGCCGTGCGTCATGATGGACTCACGCAGCCCTTCCCAGTCCAGGTGCAGCGGCTCGCTGACGATCGCATCCAGGTCTTTTTTGTAGGTGTCGATCGGCAGAATGCCTTTCGCGTAGGTGGTTTCGTTGAACCACGGGCACGCGCCTTGCTCTTTCGCCAGCTCGTTAGAGGCTTTCATCAGGTAGTACTGAATGGCTTCGAACGTCTGGTGCGTCAGGTTGTTAGCGCTGCCGTCGGAGTAACGCTTGCCGTTTTTCGCCAGCCAGTAGGCGAAGTTGATCACGCCGATACCCAGGGTACGGCGGCCCATTGCACCGCGTTTTGCTGCCGGGATTGGATAATCCTGGTAGTCCAGCAGGGCGTCGAGGGCACGAACCGCCAGCACGGCCAGCTCTTCCAGCTCGTCCAGGCTCTTAATCGCGCCCAGGTTGAACGCGGAGAGCGTACACAGCGCGATTTCGCCGTTTTCGTCGTTCACGTCTTCCAGCGGTTTGGTCGGCAGGGCGATCTCCAGGCACAGGTTAGACTGGCGCACTGGTGCAACAACCGGGTCAAACGGGCTGTGGGTGTTGCAGTGGTCCACGTTCTGGATGTAGATACGGCCGGTAGAGGCACGTTCCTGCATCATCAGGGAGAACAGGTCTACCGCCTTCACGCGCTGCTTGCGGATGCTGTCGTCTTTTTCGTATTTGGTGTACAGACGCTCGAACTCGTCCTGATCGGCGAAGAACGCGTCGTACAGGCCCGGCACGTCGGACGGGCTGAACAGGGTGATGTCTTCACCTTTCAGCAGACGGGTGTACATCAGCTTGTTGATCTGCACGCCGTAGTCCATGTGACGCACGCGGTTGCCTTCAACACCGCGGTTGTTTTTCAGGACCAGCAGGCTTTCCACTTCCAGGTGCCACATCGGGTAGAACAGGGTCGCTGCACCGCCGCGCACGCCGCCCTGAGAGCAGGATTTTACTGCCGTCTGGAAGTGCTTATAGAACGGGATACAGCCGGTGTGGAACGCTTCACCGCCGCGAATCGGGCTGCCCAGCGCACGAATGCGGCCGGCGTTGATGCCGATACCGGCACGCTGGGAGACGTATTTCACGATGGCGCTGGAGGTGGCGTTGATGGAATCCAGGCTGTCACCACACTCGATCAGGACGCAGGAGCTGAACTGACGGGTAGGGGTGCGCACGCCAGACATGATTGGCGTCGGCAGAGAAATCTTGAACGTCGATACCGCATCGTAGAAACGCTTCACGTAATCCAGACGGGTATCGCGCGGGTAGTTTGAGAACAGGCAGGCGGCCACCAGAATGTAGAGGAACTGGGCGCTTTCGTAGATCTCACCGGTTACACGGTTCTGAACCAGGTATTTGCCTTCGAGCTGCTTCACCGCCGCGTAGGAGAAGTTCATGTCGCGCCAGTGATCGATAAACCCGTTCATCTGCTCGAACTCTTCTTCCGTATAGTCTTCCAGCAGATGCGTGTCGTATTTGCCCAGCTCGACCATTTTCACCACGTGATCGTACAGCTTCGGCGGCTCAAACTGGCCGTAGGCTTTTTTACGCAGGTGGAAAATCGCCAGACGTGCAGCGAGGTACTGATAATCCGGTGCTTCGCGGGAGATGAGGTCTGCCGCCGCTTTGATGATGGTTTCGTGGATATCAGACGTTTTGATGCCGTCGTAGAACTGGATGTGGGATCGCAGTTCAACCTGGGAAATAGATACGTTGTTCAGTCCTTCTGCTGCCCAGTCGAGAACTCGATGGATTTTGTCCAGATTGATACGCTCGGTAGTACCGTCGCGCTTTGTCACCAGCAGACTCTGATTCATGTGGGTTTTACCTGTCCGTGAAATAAAAAATATCCCCCGCTTATCCACAGATCCGTCTTGTGACTAACTCTGTGGATAAATACTACATATAGGGGGTTTGCGATAAGAAAAACGCTATATGGTGAGTATTCTAGTATCGAATCATTTCAGCACAAGGGTTGATTTTGACGTTAAATTGAGGTTGTGAATGGGTAAAAAAGCGTAAGTCCTCGTGCCGTAAGGCCTGGACGAGATGTCAATAATTAAGAAAAAAAATTCAAAATTTGATCGAGTGCTGATTTCTTCAACGGGAGGGCAGAATTGCGCAACATGATGTCGCGCAATCTTTATAAGAATAACGAATGACGTTAGGTGTTTTTGGCGGTTGTATGCAACATATAATTAACATCTACGCCCGGCGCGAGCTTGAATTTATCCGTTAATGGATTGTAATGCAGACCGGTAATGTGCTGCTCCTTGAGCCACGTCTGGTCAACCCAGCCTAACAGCTCCGCAGGCTTGATGAATTTCTTCACGTCGTGGGTGCCTTTCGGCACCATGCGCAGCACGTATTCTGCGCCGACGACCGCCATCAGCCAGGCTTTGCCGTTGCGGTTGATGGTCGAGAAGAAGACCTGGCCACCCGGCTTCACCAGTTTTGCACAGGCATTGACCACGGACTGAGGGTCGGGTACGTGCTCCAGCATCTCCATGCAGGTCACCACATCGTACTGATGGGCGTGTTTTGCCGCGTGCTCTTCTACGGTTTCCTGCACGTATTCCACCTGGATGCCGGACTCCAGCGCGTGAAGACGGGCGACCTGCAGCGGTTCAAAGCCCATATCGAGGCCGGTAACGGTGGCCCCTTCGCGCGCCATGCTTTCAGCCAGGATGCCGCCGCCGCAGCCGACGTCGAGCACTTTTTTACCGAACAGACCGCCGGAACGCTCCGCGATATAGCCCAGACGCAGCGGGTTAATACGGTGCAGCGGTTTGAACTCACCTTCGAGATCCCACCAGCGGGACGCCACCGCTTCAAATTTGGCAATCTCTTCGTGGTCAACGTTGTGAGCCACCGGGGATTTTTCGGCATTCATGGGCGCTTTTACTCCTTATTTAGCAAGACAAAGGAGTATATCAGCCCGCGCGGGTGAATAAAGCTTATTGGTTTACCTCAATCACCGCGGCTGTGTTATAATTTGCGACCTTTGAATCCGGGATACAGTAGAGGGATAGCGGTTAGATGAGCGACCTTGCGAGAGAAATTACACCGGTTAACATCGAGGAAGAGCTGAAGAGCTCCTATCTGGACTATGCGATGTCGGTCATTGTTGGCCGTGCGCTGCCGGACGTCCGCGATGGCCTTAAGCCGGTACACCGTCGCGTACTATACGCCATGAACGTATTGGGCAATGACTGGAATAAAGCCTATAAAAAATCTGCCCGCGTCGTGGGTGACGTCATCGGTAAATATCACCCGCATGGTGATATCGCCGTTTATGACACCATCGTCCGTATGGCGCAGCCATTCTCCTTGCGCTACATGCTGGTAGATGGTCAGGGTAACTTTGGTTCTGTTGACGGCGACTCCGCAGCGGCGATGCGTTATACGGAAATCCGTATGTCGAAAATCGCCCACGAGCTGATGGCCGACCTGGAAAAAGAGACCGTTGATTTCGTCGATAACTACGACGGCACCGAGCGCATTCCTGATGTTATGCCAACCAAGATCCCGAACCTGTTAGTGAACGGTTCGTCCGGTATCGCGGTCGGTATGGCAACCAACATTCCGCCACACAACATCACCGAAGTGATCAACGGCTGCCTGGCCTATATCGACGATGAAGAGATCAGCATTGAAGGGCTGATGGAACACATCCCGGGCCCGGACTTCCCGACGGCGGCGATCATCAACGGTCGTCGTGGTATTGAAGAAGCCTACCGCACCGGTCGCGGCAAGATTTATATCCGTGCCCGCGCCGAAGTGGAAGCGGACGCCAAAACGGGTCGTGAAACCATTATCGTTCACGAGATCCCATATCAGGTGAACAAAGCGCGTCTGATTGAAAAAATCGCCGAGCTGGTAAAAGAAAAACGTGTTGAAGGCATCAGCGCGCTGCGCGACGAGTCTGACAAAGACGGTATGCGCATCGTGATTGAGATCAAACGCGACGCGGTGGGTGAGGTTGTGCTGAACAACCTGTACTCCCAGACTCAGCTCCAGGTTTCCTTCGGTATCAACATGGTTGCACTGCACCATGGTCAGCCGAAGATCATGAACCTGAAAGAGATCCTGAGCGCGTTCGTGCGTCACCGTCGTGAAGTGGTGACCCGCCGTACAATCTTCGAGCTGCGTAAAGCGCGCGACCGTGCGCACATCCTTGAAGCGCTGGCCGTTGCCCTGGCTAACATCGACCCGATTATCGAGTTGATTCGCCGTGCGCCGACGCCAGCAGAAGCGAAAGCAGCCCTGATCGCGCGTCCGTGGGAGCTGGGTAATGTAGCCGCCATGCTCGAACGTGCGGGCGACGACGCTGCGCGTCCTGAGTGGCTCGAGCCTGAATTCGGCGTGCGCGACGGTCAGTACTATCTGACCGAGCAGCAGGCACAGGCGATTCTGGATCTGCGCTTGCAGAAACTGACCGGCCTTGAGCATGAAAAACTGCTCGACGAATACAAAGAGCTGCTTGAACAGATTGCTGAGCTGCTGCATATCCTGGGTAGCGCAGACCGCCTGATGGAAGTGATCCGCGAAGAGCTGGAGCTGGTCCGCGATCAGTTCGGCGATGCGCGTCGCACCGAAATCACCGCAAACAGCTCTGATATCAACATTGAAGATCTGATCAACCGCGAAGACGTGGTGGTCACCCTGTCTCACCAGGGCTATGTGAAGTATCAGCCGCTGACCGACTACGAAGCACAGCGTCGTGGCGGTAAAGGGAAATCTGCGGCACGTATTAAAGAAGAAGACTTTATTGACCGCCTGCTGGTGGCGAACACCCATGACACGATCCTCTGCTTCTCAAGCCGTGGTCGTCTCTACTGGATGAAAGTCTATCAGCTGCCGGAAGCAAGCCGCGGCGCGCGTGGCCGTCCAATCGTTAACCTGCTGCCGCTGGAAGCGAATGAACGTATCACCGCTATCCTGCCGGTACGCGAGTACGAAGAGGGCGTGAACGTCTTTATGGCAACCGCGAGCGGTACCGTGAAGAAAACCGCGCTGACCGAATTCAGCCGTCCACGTTCGGCCGGTATTATCGCCGTGAACCTGAACGAAGGCGACGAACTGATCGGCGTGGATCTGACCTCCGGTTCCGATGAAGTGATGCTGTTCTCTGCCGCCGGTAAAGTGGTGCGTTTCAAAGAGAACGCGGTTCGCGCAATGGGCCGCACGGCAACAGGTGTTCGCGGGATCAAACTGGCGGGTGAAGACTCCGTTGTTTCCCTGATCGTTCCACGCGGCGAAGGGGCTATCCTGACCGTCACGCAGAACGGCTACGGTAAACGTACGGCGGAAAGCGAATATCCGACGAAGTCCCGTGGTACGCAGGGCGTTATCTCTATCAAAGTGACCGAGCGCAACGGTTCCGTTGTCGGCGCGGTGCAGGTGGACGACGCCGACCAGATCATGATGATCACTGATGCCGGTACGCTGGTGCGTACTCGCGTATCTGAGATCAGCGTGGTGGGTCGTAACACCCAGGGCGTGATCCTCATCCGTACAGCGGAAGATGAAAACGTGGTGGGTCTGCAGCGCGTTGCTGAGCCTGTGGATGACGAAGAACTCGACTCCATCGATGGTACGGTAGCGGAAGGCGATGATGAAATCGCGCTGGAAGCGGACACCGACGAAGATGCAGCGGATGACGCTGACGAGTAATGTCTCCTGACGCAAAAAGGGCCGGTTTCCGGCCCTTTTCTTTTGCACAAGCAGACAAGTGAACGTTGCGACAAGCCGCGTTTACCGCTACCTTAACCACATTCTTTTTGACCCCGATGGCGGAGCCTCGCCCCTTTGAAATACCTCGTCTCCTTTCGTACCACGCTGAAAGTCTCTCGCTATCTGTTCCGGGCGCTGGCGCTACTGCTTTGGTTGCTGGTGGCTCTGTTCTCGGTGTTTTTCATCGTTAATGCGCTACACCAGAAAGAAGCGGAGATCCGCCAGGAGTTTAATCTCAGCTCCGATCAGGCCCAGCGCTACATTCAGCGCACCTCTGACGTCATGAAGGAGCTGAAGTACATTGCCGAGAATCGCCTGACGGCGGAAAACGGTATTCTTGCCATTCGTGGGCGCAATGATAAAACCGAAGTGCCCGACTTTGAGCCCCTGTTCCCGGACTCTGACTGCTCCGCAATGGGCAGCACCTGGCGCGGCTCGCTGGAATCGCTGGCGTGGTTTATGCGCTACTGGCGTGACAACTTCTCCGCGGCCTATGACCTGAACCGCGTCTATCTTATTGGCAGCGAAAATCTCTGCATGGCCGATTTTGGCCTGCGCGACATGCCCGTAGAGCGCGATGACGCGCTGAAAAGCCTGCATGAGCGTATTGTGAAATACCGCAATGCGCCGCAGGACGAGCGCGGGAATAACATCTTCTGGATTAGCCAGGGCCCGCGCACGGGCGTGGGCTATTTCTATGCCCTGACGCCGGTGTATCTGGGCAACCGCCTGCAGGCGCTGCTGGGCATTGAACAAACCATCCGTATGGAAAACTTCTTCACCCCGGGCAGTCTGCCGATGGGGGTGACCATTCTCGATGAAAACGGTCATTCTCTGATCTCTCTCGCCGGGCCGGATAACCGTTTGAACGTTGATCCACACTGGATGCAGGAGCGGTCGTGGTTTGGCTATACCTCCGGTTTCCGCGAGCTGGTGTTGAAGAAAAGTCTGCCGCCTTCGTCGCTCAGCATTGTCTATTCGGTGCCGGTGGATATGGTGCTTGAACGCATTCGCATCCTGATCCTCAACGCCATTTTGCTGAATATCGCGGTGGGCGTGGCGCTGTTTATGCTGGCACGCATGTATGAGCGGCGGATATTTATTCCGGCAGAGGCAGACGCCCAGCGTCTCGAAGAACATGAGCAGTTTAACCGTAAGATTGTCGCCTCTGCGCCGGTGGGGATCTGTATCCTGCGCACCCAGGACGGCACCAACATCCTCAGTAACGAGCTGGCGCATAACTACCTGAACATGCTGACGCATGAGGACAGGCAGCGGCTGACGCAGATTATCTGCGGGCAGCAGGTAAACTTTGTGGACGTGCTGACGAGCACCCACACCAACCTGCAGATCAGCTTCGTGCATTCGCGCTATCGCAATGAAAACGTGGCCATTTGCGTGCTGGTGGATGTTTCCGCGCGCGTGAAAATGGAAGAGTCGCTTCAGGAGATGGCGCAGGCCGCCGAGCAGGCCAGCCAGTCGAAATCGATGTTCCTTGCTACCGTCAGCCACGAGCTGCGCACGCCGCTTTACGGGATCATCGGTAACCTGGATCTGCTGCAGACGAAAGAGCTGCCGAAAGGGGTTGATCGCCTGGTCACGGCGATGAACAACTCTTCGAGCCTGCTGCTGAAAATCATCAGCGATATTCTCGATTTCTCAAAAATTGAGTCAGAGCAGCTGAAAATCGAGCCGCGCGAGTTTTCCCCGCGCGAGGTCATGAACCATATTAGCGCCAACTATCTGCCGCTGGTGGTGCGTAAACAGCTGGGACTGTACTGCTTTATCGAACCGGACGTGCCGCTGACGCTGCACGGCGATCCGATGCGCCTGCAGCAGGTCATATCTAACCTGTTGAGCAACGCCATCAAATTTACCGATATCGGCTGTATTGTGCTGCACGTATGCCGCGTAGGGGACTATCTGACTATCCGCGTGCGTGATACGGGCGTGGGCATCCCGGCGAAGGAGGTGGTCCGTCTGTTCGACCCGTTCTTCCAGGTCGGGACGGGCGTGCAGCGCAACTTCCAGGGTACCGGGCTGGGGCTGGCGATTTGTGAAAAGCTCATCAGCATGATGGACGGGGATATCTCGGTTGACACCGAGCCGGGCATGGGAAGCCAGTTCACCATCCGTATTCCGCTCTACTCGGCGCAGTATCCGGCTAAAACGACGGTCGATGGGCTGAGCGACAAGCGCTGCTGGCTGGCGGTGCATAACGCTTCGCTCAATGATTATCTGACGGCGCTGCTTAACCACAGCGGCGTACGGGTATGCCGATATGAAGGACAGACCCCGGACGTGGACGATATGCTGATCGCTGACGACATGCCGGAACAGGCGTGGCCGGGAAGAGGGGTGATCATGTTCTGCCGTCGCCACATCGGTATTCCGCTGGAGCGCGCGCCGGGGGAATGGGTGCACAGCGTGGCAACCCCGCATGAGCTGTTAGGGCTACTGGCGCGCATTTACAGCGTACAGCTTGAAGACAGCGATGGCGCAACGGCACTGCCGTCACCGGATGCGCTGGCGTCGGTGAATGACGATATGATGATTCTGGTGGTGGACGACCATCCGATCAACCGCCGCCTGCTGGCCGACCAGCTTGGCTCGCTCGGATATCAGTGTAAAACCGCCAACGACGGCGTCGATGCGCTGAACGTGCTGAGTAAAAACCATATTGATATCGTGCTGAGCGACGTGAATATGCCAAACATGGACGGCTACCGTCTGACGCAGCGCATTCGCCAGCTTGGCCTGACGCTGCCGGTCGTTGGCGTGACGGCTAACGCCCTGGCTGAAGAGAAGCAGCGCTGCCTGGAGTCCGGCATGGACAGCTGCCTGTCGAAACCGGTGACGCTGGACGTGCTGAAACAGACATTGTCGATTTATGCGGATCGCGTGAGAAAAACCAGAATATAAAAAAGGCCCGCGAGGGCCTTTTACGTTTTTCACCCTCTCCCTGTGGGAGAGGGGCGGGGTGAGGGCATCAGGCCGCACACCTGCCCGGGATCAATCCTTATCCGTTGCGCTCAGCGTCACGGACGAGAGATAGTTGAGCAGCGCAATATCATTGTCCACACCCAGCTTCATCATTGCTGATTTCTTCTGGCTGCTGATGGTTTTAATACTGCGGTTCAGCTTCTTGGCAATCTCGGTTACCAGGAAACCTTCTGCGAAGAGACGCAGAACTTCGCTCTCTTTTGGAGACAGGCGCTTGTCGCCATAGCCACCCGCGCTGATTTTTTCCAGCAGACGAGAGACGCTCTCAGGCGTGAATTTCTTGCCTTTCTGCAGCGCTGCCAGCGCTTTTGGCAGGTCGGTTGGTGCACCCTGCTTCAGCACAATCCCTTCGATATCCAGATCCAACACTGCGCTCAGGATCGCCGGGTTGTTGTTCATGGTCAGAACGATGATCGAGATGTCCGGGAAGTGACGTTTAATGTATTTGATGAGCGTGATCCCATCACCGTATTTGTCTCCAGGCATGGACAGGTCGGTAATGAGCACGTGTGCATCAAGTTTAGGAAGGTTATTGATCAGTGCTGTAGAGTCTTCAAATTCACCGACTACATTCACCCACTCGATCTGTTCAAGTGATTTGCGAATACCGAACAGTACAATCGGATGGTCATCGGCAATAATTACGTTCATATTGTTCATGTATAAGGCTACCTTGCTACAGCAAGCTCTTGACATAGGCGTCAATGTCGCTGATGTATTTTTCAATGCCAGAGGCATCTTTCTCACGAATTAGATGTTCCAGCGTTTCACATAACTGCTTGCCGGGAACCAGATTAAGCATGGCAAACACCCCTTTAAGCCGGTGTGCTGTCTGTGCCAGCGCTGCAAAATCATTCGCAGCGGACTCAGTATACAACCGCTTAACATCATCTGGTACTGTATCAACAAAGAGTGAATAGTATCCGCTGGCGTGGAGCTCGGCATTTTCATTGCCGCCTAACGGTGATTCCGCTATCTCTTCCTGCGCCAGTTGCTCTTCTATAAGTTGTAGTACAGCTTCCTGCATCGCATTGCTTATATTAAAGTTGACGCGCAGCTGGCCTGGGCCGATTTTTCGCACGCCTGACTCATCATCGCTTAAAAGCAAGCCTGTGGCAGTAAGATTAGACGGATTATCAGTTAAAAATAGATCAAATTCTTGACTCGCAAGCCTTTCGTCCGGCGTGATGCAGGCCGCACCCCAGTTTTCTAACTGGCGAACCACGATATTGCGGATCTCGTTTGAGGTCACATCAACCATCACCACCACATCATCCAGCAGGCGTTCTTCATCTTCTTCCTGCGGATTCGCCGCCATTTTGACATGCAGCGAGTAGCGTGTACCGAGGGATTCACGCGCCTTGATATTCAGATGGCCGCCCAGTTTACGTGCCAGCTGATCGCACAGCCAGAAGGTGAGGGCGTTCGCTTTGCCGTAGTGGTCACTCTGGGTGTCGTTCAGGAACGGGAAGTGCAGATTATCAATTTCACTTACGGTGACGCCTTCACCCGTGTCCAGAATACGGAACGTCAGGCGATCCTCCGTCGATTCGTCGGTGCTGACTTCGAGCGTGATCTTGCCGATCTGGGTGGTCGTGACCGAATACTGAATCAGCATCAGCAGGATCCGACGCAGCGCTTCGCGATCGCCATGGCGCTCGTCATTCGCCGGTAGGTGGTTGTTGATCAGCAGCTGCAGCCCTTTTCGCTTAATGACCGGGAGCACCTCGGGAACCACTTCATCGATCAGATCCTGGATAGAAAAGAGCGTTGGGGTGCCTTTCCAGATGTCATTTTCCAGCATGTTTGCAAGCTGGATTTCGTCGACCATACGTACCAGCGACTCGGCCTGGCTCGTCAACTGCTGGCCTTCTGGCGTATTCAGACCCGCAGCCTGAGCGGCCAGCGTTTTTAGCGGCTGTTTGAATGCATCGCCAATATTTTGCATAAACGCCGTGCGGCCATGCTGGTTTTTCTCGTAAAGTCGCTGCGCCTGCTTGAGCTTTTTGTTCACCAGCACTTCACGGTCCTGATCGCGAATAACAAAGATTTGCGTACGGGATGCAACCTGGCTGCTGAACTGACGGATCTCATACAGCTCGTTATTAATGGTCGCCTGAATCACCCCCTGGTGCTGGTCCGCCATCGCCGTGATGTTCTGCAGGTTGAGGTGGGGCAGAAGGTGATCGGCAATCTTGTTGCTCATCACCGTGCGGTTGGCTTCCTGATCGTGAACAAGCACCCCGAGCGGCAGGACCGAAATAATCTCTTCATTCAGGGCGCGCAATACGCGAAGTTCATTACTGGTGCCCGCAGATACCGCAGAGGCGTCACTCTGACGTCCCGTCTGGAAGCGGAACGTGCTGTAGCCAAACAGCGCCAGCGCCAGCAGACCGATGTTCAGCAGCAGCGGCAGCAGAATGTTTTGCAATGTATCAAGCAGCAAGGTGCCAAACGGCACCTGCCACACCAGACGCATGCCGGTTGAATTTAACGATGACGCAATTTCAATTTTTGAGCCGTTAAATGAAATAGAGACACTCTCTGCCCCTTCTTTATCCGGCGGGTTGCGCAGGTTTTGCGTGCTGTTGTCAGGCTCCAGGCGGAAGCTGTCCAGCGCCATGTCCGGTGGGATCAGGTCATTGATCGGCAGATCGAACGCCACCACGGTTGCGAGGTGTCCCGGCTGGTTAAACGTCGTGCGCAGCGTAAAGTAATGCCCATTTTGCCAGGCCAGCCGACGCAAAGAGGAGAAACTCTCGCGCTCATCGAGGGCGTTGGCTTGCTGCAACATTTCTGCGCGACGTGAATCCACAATGCTGCCTACCGTCGTCTCTTTAAAGCCGGATGAGAGGTCTTTGAGCGGCAGGGTAGAGATCAGGATCATGCTGTTGTCCTGACCGTTCAGGTAGTACATCGACCAGGGCACGGTCTCTGCGCCCCAGAGAGTATCAAGATAGGTTGAAATGCGCTGCGTCATCTCAAGCGTTGCGCTGTCATGCGACCCGAAAATCAGGGCTTCTGTCTTACGCTGAGGTTTTTCCAGGTAATACACATCCTGCTTTAGGCGTGTCTCCTGTAACCCTTCCCCGGTGTTGGTGGCGGGCGCGGCGGCAATGTTGTCGTAGATCTGCCAGGTCGCATAGCGCCATGTGTCGATCCGTTTGTGTACCGCATGGGTGATATCAACGATCTGGTAACTCTTGTCCTTCAGCCAGGCATTGACCGCACTTTGAACCATGACCCCCATCGTGACCAACAGCACAACGATCAATAGAAGAAAGAAACGGGTTATGCTCCCCGGAAGGAGGGAGAATTTGCTCAGGGCGGTAGTTTCAGTCTGACTCATTGATATCTTTAACCCGTGATGGCCGTGCTTTAAGGGGATACGGCAGTATAAAGGGTAAAACCTGAATTTCCAGCGTCATGGTCTGAGAATGACGGACTTTTTCCACTGAGAATGTCCACAGTGCACGGTGCGTAAAATATGTACAAATGACGGCGGGATGTATAAATATAAGTTAACATCTCTTCAGGAATAGCACGAATAAACAAGAAATTGAGTTTTGTAGAAATGATGCGGGTCTGCGAAGGGTCAGGGGCCGATTTAGTTAATAGTCGTTACGATTTCGGGGCGGTAGCACAAGAAAAATATAATTACGTAAAGAAAGGTAAAAAAAAACCGAACGCTCGGCATTCGGTTCAATTAGGGATAAACAGACATTCAAAACTGAATGACGGTAATAAATAAAGTTAATGATGATAGCGAGAGTTATTTTAGTGATATTGGCTTGTTTTGTTTTATCATTCAGTGCTGTCACGGGTTTTTATCTAATGCACTGATTTTAAGTTGCTTTTTTGCTGTTTTGATTATTGGTGCTATATTTTTAACCCCTGCGTGCTTTGTAAAAGTTCCTTGATATTTACAAATTGAAACATCTTGATAGATAAATGAAACATCTTAAAAGTTTTCGTATCATATTCTCGTTGGATTATTCTGTATTTTTGAGGAGAATGAAGTTGCCGACTGGTTAAGAGGGTTAATCAGTAAGCAGTGGTAATAATAAGGCATATAACAGAGGGTTAATAAAATGAAAGTTAAAGTACTGTCCCTCCTGGTACCAGCACTGCTGGTAGCAGGCGCAGCAAATGCGGCTGAAATTTATAACAAAGACGGCAACAAATTAGATCTGTACGGTAAAGTTGATGGTCTGCACTATTTCTCTGATGACGACAGCGTTGACGGCGACCAGACCTACATGCGTCTTGGCTTCAAGGGCGAAACTCAGGTTAATGACCAGCTGACCGGTTACGGCCAGTGGGAATACCAGATTCAGGGTAACTCCGGCGAAAACGAAAACAACTCCTGGACGCGTGTGGCGTTCGCGGGTCTGAAATTTGGCGACGCGGGTTCTTTCGATTACGGTCGTAACTACGGTGTTGTGTATGACGTGACCTCCTGGACAGACGTTCTGCCAGAATTCGGCGGCGACACCTACGGTTCTGACAACTTCATGCAGCAGCGTGGTAATGGCTTCGCGACCTACCGTAACCAGGACTTCTTCGGTCTGGTTGATGGCCTGAACTTCGCGCTGCAGTACCAGGGTAAAAACGGTAGCGCAAGCGGCGAAGACCAGACCAACAACGGTCGCGACGAGCTTCGTCAGAACGGTGATGGCTACGGTGGTTCTATCACTTACGATCTGGGCGAAGGCTTCGGTATCGGTACTGCGCTGACCAGCTCTAAACGTACCAGCTCTCAGAACGACATCGGCTTCGGTACCGGCGATCGCGCTGACACCTACACCGGTGGTCTGAAATACGACGCGAACAACCTCTACCTGGCTGCACAGTACACCCAGACCTACAACGCGACCCGCGCGGGCGATCTGGGCTGGGCTAACAAAGCACAGAACTTCGAAGTGGTTGCACAGTATCAGTTCGACTTCGGCCTGCGTCCATCCGTGGCTTACCTGCAGTCTAAAGGTAAGGATCTGGAAAACGGCTACGGCGACCAGGATATCCTGAAATATGTTGACGTGGGCGCGACCTACTACTTCAACAAAAACATGTCCACCTATGTTGATTACAAAATCAACCTGCTGGATGAAAACGACTTCACTCGTAACGCTGGCATCAGCACTGACGATGTCGTCGCGCTGGGTCTGGTTTACCAGTTCTAATCGCTTCATTGCGTGACTAAGGGGCCTTCTGGCCCCTTTTTTTGGGTCTTACAACGAGGCCATTTTGGTGTACTCTTGCCGCCCTGGCATGAGGATAATAATGAATGGATATGACTTTTTTACGCGCCAGCGTTCTGGCGACGCTTTTTTTCCTGACTGCGTGCGACGCGCCTGCTCCCTCAGCACAAACTGACGCGCCAGCGGCGACGGTGCTGGAAGGGAAAACGATGGGCACCTTCTGGCGCGTGAGCGTCATGCATCTCGACACGGCGCGGGCTGACGAACTTCGCGGTAAAATTCAGTCCCAGCTCGACGCTGACGACCAGCTGCTTTCAACCTATAAAAACGACTCAGCGCTCATGCGTTTTAACCTCTCAACCAGCACCTCTCTGTGGCCGGTGAGTGAAGCCATGGCCGATATTGTGACGGAGTCGATGCGCGTGGGGTATAAAACCAACGGCGCGATGGACGTGACCGTCGGGCCGCTGGTGAATCTGTGGGGATTTGGCCCCAACAAGCAGCCGGTGACCACGCCTGACCAGGCGGCGATTGATGACGCCCGCGCGCGCACCGGGCTGCAACACCTGACGGTCATTAGCCAGTACGGTCAACAATATCTGCAAAAAGACATTCCCGATCTCTTTGTCGATCTCTCCACGGTAGGCGAGGGGTATGCGGCAGATCATCTTGCGGCGCTGATGGAGCGGGAAGGCATTTCCCGCTATCTGGTCTCGGTGGGCGGTGCGCTCGTCAGCCGGGGGATGAACGCCAGCGGCAAACCGTGGCGGGTGGCCATTCAAAAACCCACCGATCGGCAAAACGCGGTGCAGGCGATTGTGGATATCAACGGCCACGGGATCAGCACCTCGGGAAGCTATCGCAACTATTATGAGCTCGACGGCAAACGCATTTCGCATGTCATCGATCCGCAAACCGGCCGCCCGATTACCCATAATCTGGTGTCCGTTACGGTGATCGCGCCGACGGCACTGGAAGCAGACGCCTGGGATACCGGCCTGATGGTGCTCGGTCCGGAAAAGGCCAAAGAGGTGGCCCGGCAGGAACAACTCGCGGTCTACATGATCACCAAAGAGGGCGACGGATTCAAAACCTGGAGCTCGCCGCAGTTTACCGGCTTCCTGGTGAGCGAGAAAAATTAAAAAGCAAGATTGCGGGTTTTTGTTCGCTGGCACTCGGGCAAGGTAGGATTATGCTTGTAAGAGGAGCTGATGATGAAAAACGTAACCTTTACTACCGATGAAGATCGCTGGCAAGCCGTGCTGGGCCGCGATCCTCGCGCCGATAATCAGTTTGTTTTTGCGGTTCAGACGACGGGAATTTATTGCCGTCCGTCCTGTCGTGCCCGCCACGCGCTGCGTAAAAATGTCCGCTTCTATCCTGACGCTCAGCACGCTGTTCAGGACGGCTTTCGCCCCTGCAAACGCTGTATGCCGGACAAACTCAACCCACATCAGCAGACGCTGACGAAGGTTGAACAGGCCTGCCGTCTGCTGGAGCAGGATCCGGCGTTAACGCTGGAGGCGCTGGCGCAGAAGGTCGGCAGCAGTCCTTTCCATTTCCACCGTCTGTTTAAATCCGTGACCGGCATGACGCCTAAAGCCTGGCAGCAGGCCGCGCGGGAACACCGTCTGCGCAGCGCGCTGGCGCAGGGGGATAAAATTACCGACGCGGTACTGGCGGCAGGGTTTCCCGATAGCAGCAGTTATTACCGGAAAGCTGACGAGGCGCTGGGGATGACGGCGAAGCAGTACCGCAGCGGGGATGTCGCGGTTCATTACGCCATCAGCGACTGTTCCCTGGGGCGTTGTCTGGTTGGCGAAAGCGAGCGCGGGATCTGCGCAATCCTGCTGGGTGACGACGATGCGACGTTAGAAGGGGAGCTGTTGACGCTGTTTCCCCGCGCGGAGCGAGAAGTGCTTGAAGGTCCGTTCGCGCAGCGCATCCATCAGGTGATCGCCAGTATTGATCACCGCGAGGTACCGCTTGCGCTTCCGCTGGATATCCGCGGAACGGCTTTTCAGCAGCAGGTCTGGCAGGCGCTTCGCAACATTCCCTGTGGTGAAACGGCAAGCTACCAACAGGTGGCAAAGGCGATGGGGCAACCCAATGCCGTACGCGCCGTGGCAGGTGCCTGCGCCGCAAACAAACTGGCGATCGTCATTCCCTGCCATCGCGTAGTGCGCAACGACGGGTCGCTTTCGGGTTATCGTTGGGGGACGGCACGAAAGGCGATATTGCTTAAACGTGAGGCGAGTCGCCGGGAGGAATAATGCTCGATCTTTTTGCCGATGCGGAGCCCTGGCAGGAGCCGCTCGCGCCGGGGGCGGTGATCCTGCGCCGCTTTGCGCTTCCCCGCGCAGCGGCGTTACTGACAGGCATTGATGAGGTGGCGGCCGTCTCGCCGTTTCGCCATATGGTGACGCCGGGCGGCTATACCATGTCAGTGGCGATGACCAACTGCGGTCAACTCGGCTGGGCGACCAACGAACGCGGCTATCTGTATGCGCCCAATGATCCCACAACCGGCAGGCCGTGGCCGCCGATGCCGGATGCGTTTCAGCGACTCTGCCACGAGGCTGCGGTTGCCGCCGGGTATGCCGATTTTAAGCCGGATGCCTGTCTGATCAACCGCTATGCCGTCGGGGCAAAACTGTCGCTGCATCAGGATAAGGATGAGCCGGATCTGCGCGCGCCAATCGTTTCGGTCTCTCTGGGTCTGCCCGCTGTCTTTCAGTTTGGCGGATCACGTCGTAACGATCCGCTTAAGCGTCTGATGCTGGAGCACGGTGATGTGGTGGTCTGGGGTGGCGAGTCGAGGCTTTATTATCACGGGATTCAACCGCTTAAGCCCGGTGTTCACCCGCAAACGGGGGCGTTTCGCTTTAACCTGACGTTCCGTCAGGCGGCTTATGGCGAATAAAAATAAGAATTATTCTTGATGTAAACGCCAGGCAGTTTACACTGCGGGCTGATTTTCTTGTCCGGATTGCTCTGCATGCAACTACTTCTTCTTGTCTGGCGTCAGTATCGCTGGCCTTTCATTGCGGTGATGGCGTTAAGCCTCGCCAGCGCCGCGCTGGGTATCGGCCTGATCGCCTTTATCAACGTCCGTCTGATTGAAATGGTCGACACCTCGCTGGCCGTTCTGCCGGAATTCCTGGGTTTATTGCTGCTGCTGATGGCGGTCACGCTGGGTTCACAGCTGGCCCTGACCGCGCTCGGCCACCACTTCGTTTTCCGTCTGCGCAGCGAATTCATCAAGCGGATCCTCGACACGCAGGTTGAGCGCGTGGAGCAGCTCGGCAGTGCCTCTCTGCTGGCAGGGCTCACCAGCGACGTGCGTGCGATTACCATCGCCTTTGTGCGTCTGCCTGAACTTGTGCAGGGTATCATTTTGACCTTCGGTTCGGCGGCCTACCTTGCCTGGCTCTCCACTAAGATGCTGGCGGTAACCGCGCTGTGGATTGTCATCACCATCTGGGGCGGGTTCCTGCTGGTGTCCCGCGTTTACAAACACATGGCGGTGCTGCGCGAGACCGAAGATAAACTTTACAACGATTACCAGACGGTGCTGGAAGGGCGCAAAGAGCTGACGCTGAACCGCGAGCGCGCCGAGCATATCTTCAATAATCTCTATATTCCGGACGCGCGCGAATACCGGCATCACATCATTCGCGCCGATACCTTCCACCTGAGCGCGGTGAACTGGTCGAACATCATGATGCTGGGTGCCATTGGCCTGGTGTTCTGGATGGCGAACAGCCTGGGCTGGGCGGACACCAACGTGGCGGCAACCTACTCGCTGACGCTGCTGTTTTTGCGCACGCCGCTGCTCTCGGCCGTCGGCGCATTGCCCACCTTGCTGAGTGCGCAGGTGGCGTTTAACAAGCTGAAGAAGTTCGACCTCGCGCCGTTTAAGGCTGAATTCCCGCGTCCGCAGGCCTTCCCGAACTGGCAGATGCTGGAGTTGCGTAACGTCACGTTCCGCTATCAGGATAACGCCTTCTCCGTGGGGCCGGTTAACCTGACGATTCACCGCGGCGAGCTGCTGTTCCTGATTGGCGGCAACGGCAGCGGTAAATCCACGCTGGCGATGTTGCTGACCGGGCTTTATCAGCCGCAGTCGGGCGAGATTTTGCTGGACGGTAAGGCGCTGAGCGCAGAGAAGCCGGAAGACTACCGCAAGCTTTTCTCGGCGGTATTTACCGACGTCTGGCTGTTTGACCAGCTGCTGGGGCCGGAAGGCCAGCAGGCTAATCCGGCGCTGGTGGAGAAATGGCTTGGGCATCTGCAGATGTCGCACAAGCTTGAGCTTCAGGACGGCAAGATCCTGAACCTTAAGCTCTCGAAAGGGCAGAAAAAGCGCGTGGCGCTGCTGCTGGCCCTGGCGGAAGAGCGTGACATCATCCTGCTGGATGAATGGGCGGCCGATCAGGACCCGCATTTCCGCCGCGAGTTTTATCAGGTGCTGCTACCCCTGATGCAGGAGATGGGCAAAACCATTTTTGCCATCAGCCACGACGATCATTACTTCATTCACGCCGACCGCCTGCTGGAGATGCGCGACGGCAGGCTGAGCGAGCTGACCGGTGAAGAGCGCGATGCCGCATCGCGTGACGCGGTGGCGCGCACGGCCTGAGTGCGATTGTGCCGGGGGGCGGCTTCGCCTTACCCGGCCTACTTTTTTTAACCACCCTCGCTGTTTTTTTACCCATCCCGCCCCGTTGTTTATTCTTATTTACATATCCCCGCGCTATGCTTAATGCCAACTCATTTAATGGATTTATGATTGATGTCGGTATTAAAGAAAAACAGCGCCAGACAGCGTGACCAGGAGCGTGCGCGACTTATCTGGCTTCTCACGACCGATAAAGCGGTCACTTCTGCGTTATTAGGTAAACTGACCCTGGCTGAGCAATATGATGTCGGCACCTTAGCCGACGATATTGCTGAGGTAGGTGCGCTGGTTGCTCATTTACCCCCGCCGGATCTGGCGGATACCCTCGAAGCGCTTCCCTCGGAAGAACGCCACGCCCTGTGGCGGCTGGTGCAGGATCACGAGCGCGGGCAGGTGCTGCTAGAGGCGTCGGAAAACGTCTGGGATGACCTGATCGACGAGATGAGCGACCGCGATATCCTGGATGCCCTGCAAACGCTGGATATCGACGAGCAGATTTATCTGGTTCAGCATCTGCCGCGAAACCTGACCGGTCGCCTGCTGGCGTCACTGCCTGCGGAGGAGCGGGCGCGCGTGCGTCAGGTGATGCACTACGAGAAAAATAGCGTCGGCGCGATCATGGAGTTCGGCGTCATCATGGTGCGTCCGGACGTCACTCTCGGTACGGTGCAGCGCTATTTGCGACGTCTGGGCAGCATGCCGGACAACACCGATAAACTGTTCGTCACCTCCCGGGACAAAACGCTGCTCGGCGAGCTGGAGCTGAAAACCATCCTGCTGAACAGTACCCAGCGGAAGGTGAGCGAGGTGATGGAAAACGAGCCGATGGTCTTCTCCCCGGAAGACGATGCGGAAAAAGCGGCACGTACCTTCGAACGTGATGACCTGGTGAGTGCCGCCGTTGTGGACTCCGTCGGCAAGCTGATGGGGCGTCTGACCATCGATGAAATCATTGACGTGGTCTATGAAGAAACCGACAACGACCTGCGTGC
Organism: Enterobacter quasimori; assembly: GCF_018597345.1. Taxonomy (NCBI): domain Bacteria; kingdom Pseudomonadati; phylum Pseudomonadota; class Gammaproteobacteria; order Enterobacterales; family Enterobacteriaceae; genus Enterobacter; species Enterobacter quasimori. The sequence goes on from NZ_JAHEVU010000002.1 coordinate 333,764, forward strand.
GCTCGGGGGGATCAGCGCCGAAGATGACGTCCATGCGTCTGTGGGCAAAGCGGTCAAAACCCGCTGGGCGTGGCTGGCCATTAACCTCTGCACCGCGTTTATCGCCTCCCGCGTGATTGACGGCTTTGAGCACACTATTTCACAGCTGGTGGCGCTCGCCTCGCTGATGCCGATCGTCGCAGGGATTGGCGGTAACACCGGAAACCAGACGATAACCATGATCGTTCGCGCCCTGGCGCTGGAAAATATTCAGCCCGGTAACTTTTCGTGGCTCATTTTTAGAGAGATGGGCGTCGCGCTCATTAACGGCCTGGTGTGGGGCGGGATTATGGGCGGCATCACCTGGTGGTTGTACGACGATATGGCGCTGGGCGGCGTGATGATGCTGGCGATGGTGCTGAACCTGCTGGTGGCGTCGATAATGGGCGTGATTATCCCGCTGACGATGACCAAACTGGGGCGCGACCCCGCGGTGGGGTCGAGCGTGATGATTACCGCCATCACCGATACCGGTGGTTTCTTTATTTTTCTTGGGCTGGCGACGATTTTTCTTCTGTAGCCCGACGCTTAATGCGGGCGGGAAGCAGTGCCATGACGATAATTCCCCCCAGCACCCCAATCGCCAGATTGCCGGTTGATACCGTGGCGGCAACGGTGACCAGCATGACGACCGTTTCCGCAATCGGGGCATTTTTTACCGTTGCAGGCTGAAGGCTGTGCCAGCTGAAGGTTTTAACGGCGACAATCGCCATGATCCCCGCCAGCACCGCCATCGGGATTTTGGCCATCACTTCGCTGAGCGCCGTCACCAGGATCAGCAGCACGATGCCCGCCGCAAGTGTTGAAATACGGCTTCGGCCTTTACCCATCTCCACGTTGACGATGGTTTGTCCGATCATCGCGCAGCCCGCAATGCCGCCATAAAAGCCAGACAGAATATTGCCGACGCCTAATCCAATGCTTTCGCGGCGTTTACTTGACGGCGTTGCGGTCAGCTCATCCACCAGCTTTGCCGTTAGCAGGGATTCCAGCAGGCCGACAAACGCGATGCTCAACGCGCACGGCCAGATAATGCTCAGCGTCTGCACATTGAGCGGAACCAGAAGTTCGGTAAGACCCGGTAAACCGCCGCTCATGGAGCCTTCATCGCCCACGGTCGGCAGGATTTGACCGGTTGAAACGGTGAACACGGTAAGCACAACGATCGCAATCAGCGGGGAAGGGATGCTCTTGATATAGCGCGGTACCCACAGCACGATCGGCAGCGTCAGCACGAACAGGCCCACAATCAGCGGGCTTCGGCTCCAGAAATGCGGCACCTGTGCGAAGAAGATCAAAATGCCCAGGGCGTTAACAAACCCGGTCATGACCGACTGGGGAATAAAGCGCATCAGTCTTGCCATGCCCAGTACGCCAAACAGAATCTGAATCACGCCAGCCATCAGCACGGCGGGAAGAATGTACTGTACGCCATGCTGATGCACCATGGGGCCAATGACCAGCGCCACGGAACCGGCCGCGGCCGTGACCATCGCCGGACGACCACCGAGTACAGACAGGGCAAAACACAGCACCACGGAGGCGATCAGGCTGACCTTCGGGTCAACGCCCGCCACCACGGAAAATGAGATGACCTCGGGGATCAGCGCCAGAGCGGTAATCACGCCCGCCAGCATTTCACGCGTCAGCAGCTTAGGGGAACGCAGCACGTTGGCTACGCGATCTTCGGGGGATACAGCTGAATGGGGTAAGGACATAACAGTTCGCTGGTTAGGGCAGGCTTCCGTGCGCGCGATCACAAAGTACAGCATAATATCCACAAAATTCAGTGATTGCCAGTTGCCAGCGTAATCCCCTACAAACAATCCATCATTAAATTTCACAATTACAATAATTTCGTAACCTTTAAACAATATTTAAAAGTTGTTACCGTGCCCCCGCAGCTTTTTTCACCTGCAATTTCCACGCATCAAGCACTTTTACACTAAGGCATAAATTATGAAAAAAATGACTGCCATGCTCTTTTCTCTGGCCGTGGGGCTTAACACCGTCTCAATGGCGGCGAAAGCAGACGCACCAAAAGAGCAGGAAACGGACGTCCTATTAATTGGTGGCGGTATCATGAGCGCCACGCTGGGAACTTATCTGCACGAACTGCAGCCGGACTGGTCGATGACCATGGTTGAACGCCTCGATGGCGTGGCGCAGGAGAGCTCTAACGGCTGGAACAACGCCGGTACCGGACACTCGGCACTCATGGAACTGAACTATACGCCGCAGAAAAAGGACGGTTCCATTAGTATCGAGAAGGCGGTAGAGATCAACGAAGCCTTCCAGATCTCGCGCCAGTTCTGGTCACACCAGGTCAACAGCGGCGTGATGCACGATCCGCACTCCTTCATCAACACCGTACCGCACATGAGCTTTGTGTGGGGCGACCAGAACGTCAACTTCCTGCGCGCGCGCTACGCCGCGTTGCAGCAGAGCACCCTGTTCCGCGGGATGAAATACTCTGAAGATCATGCCCAGATCAAAGAGTGGGCGCCGCTGGTAATGGAAGGTCGTGACCCGAATCAGAAAGTAGCGGCGACCCGTACCGAAATTGGTACCGACGTCAACTACGGTGAAATTACCCGTCAGCTGGTCGCTTCTCTGAAGAAAAAAGAGAACTTCAATCTGCAGCTCAGCACCGAAGTGCGCGGCTTTAAGCGCAACGCGGACAACAGCTGGAGCGTGACCGTTGCGGATCTGAAAAACAACGAAGCCGAGCACGTGATTAAGGCGAAATTTGTCTTCATCGGTGCGGGCGGCGCGGCGCTGAAGCTGCTTCAGGAGTCCGGTATTCCGGAAGCTGACGACTATGCGGGCTTCCCGGTCGGCGGCCAGTTCCTGGTCTCTGAAAACCCGGAAGTGGTGAACCGTCATCTGGCGAAAGTGTACGGTCAGGCTTCCGTGGGCGCACCGCCGATGTCCGTTCCGCACATCGACACCCGTATGCTTGATGGTAAACGCGTCGTGCTGTTCGGGCCGTTCGCGACGTTCTCCACCAAGTTCCTGAAAAATGGCTCCCTGTGGGATCTGCTCAGCGCAACCACCACCTCTAACGTGAAGCCAATGATGGACGTTGGGCTGGATAACTTCGATCTGGTGAAATACCTGATTAGCCAGGTGATGCTCTCTGATGACGATCGTTTCGAGGCGCTGAAAGAGTACTACCCGCAGGCGAAGAAAGAAGACTGGCGTTTATGGCAGGCGGGTCAGCGCGTACAAATCATCAAGCGCGATCCTAAAGAAGGCGGCGTGCTGCGTCTGGGTACCGAAGTGGTGAGCGATAAAGATGGCACCATTGCAGCGCTGCTGGGTGCGTCACCGGGTGCGTCTACCGCTGCGCCAATCATGCTGCACCTGATGGAAAAAGTGTTTAAAGATAAAGTCGCCAGCCCGGAATGGCAGGCGAAGCTGAAAACCATTATTCCATCATACGGTACGAAGCTGAACGGTAACGTGGATGCGACGGAGCAGGAGCTGGAGTACACCAGCCGTGTACTGCAGCTGCAGTACGTGAAGCCGCAGGCTGCGGATGCTGCGCCAAAAGCGGAGCTGAAGCCTCAGGCGGAAAACAAACCGGTTGCGGATATCGCGCTGTAAGGTAAAAAAGCCGGGTGGCGCTGACGCCTACCCGGCCTGTGTTCGGTGTTGTTTTGTAGGTCGGGTTAGGCGAAGCCGCCACCCGACTTTTAACGAACTACGGCTTGACCGACAGTCTCATCGGCCTTCCACACGCGATACTTCACTTCCACGCTTTCAGGCGTATAGACCACGATCGGCAACTTGCTGTTGTAGCGCAGCAGGCTGTTATCGCCCAGATACGCGGTGACAAATTTCTTCTCTTTCTTACCGTCCGGACACGCCATCATGGTGGAAACCGGGGACGTCACTTTGTCGAAGACATAGTAGTCGTAACCCCAGCCTTCCAGCGTTTTGCTTTCCAGCTGACCGCCCAGGCGATGCTGGTTGCAGTCCACTTCCAGCGTCTTGCCAATTAACAGCTCCACTTTGAAATTCGCTTCATCCTGCTGTGCCGGCAGCTGGATCACCTGACGCTTCATCCCTTTATCCGCTTTCGGATACGGGGCGACTTTTTCCAGCGGCTGCTCTTTAGGTGTTTCGCTGGCGAAAGCACTGGTGCTGACACACGCGGCGGCGATGAGTGCGATGGCAAATTTAGGTGCGTTTTTCATTGTCATTCCTTTATGTCAAAACGATCCTGCACAGGTTAACATATCAATTATAAATGATTGGTGTTATTTACTTACATTTTCAATATCAATAGCGCAATAAACCACATATTTGCCATTTATGTGGTTGTTTGTGCTGGCATGGAGTCCGGCAGGCGTTTGTGTTATTTTAGATCCCCTATAATGTTATTCATCTGTAAAAGGGAAGAGAGATGGTTCGCGCAAAACTGAAAACGCCTGAAGGCCGTAAGTTCCTGCTGGCGCTACTGGTCGTGTTTATGATTGCTGCCGCATGCGTGGGGCGGGCCACCATTGTTGGCGTCATCGAACAGTACAACATTCCCCTCTCTGCCTGGACAACCAGCATGTATGTCCTGCAGTCGGCGATGATCTTCGTCTACAGCCTGGTGTTCACCGTTCTGCTTGCCATTCCGCTGGGCATTTTCTTCCTGGGCGGACGCGATAAGCACTGATCGTTTATCGGCGAGAATCAAGCCAGCCCCCCGGGCTGGCTTTTTTTATATCTGATGATATTTATTCGCATTTCCAGGATATTCTGTTTCGAACGAGATGCTTCTACAGAAAGCAGGAGATGCGCAATGTTATCCCGGTTTGCAACGCTCAGCCGGATCCCGAAAGGAGTCTGGGTTGTGGGTGGCGTCAGTATGCTGATGGATATCTCTTCGGAAATCATTCACAGCCTGCTGCCGTTGTTTATGGTTACGACGCTGGGTGCCAGCGTGATTTTCATTGGTTTGATTGAAGGCCTGGCTGAGGCCACGGCGCTGTTTATCAAGGTGTTTTCCGGCGCAATCAGCGACTACCTCGGCAAGCGTAAAGGGCTGGCGGTGCTGGGCTACGGTCTTGGCGCGTTGAGTAAACCGCTGTTCGCTATTGCCTCTTCCTCCGGCATGATCCTTGGGGCTCGCTTAATCGACCGGGTAGGGAAGGGGATCCGGGGTGCGCCGCGCGATGCGCTGGTTGCTGACGTGACGCCGCCCGAACTGCGCGGTGCGGCGTTCGGTCTGCGTCAGTCTATGGACACCATTGGTGCATTTCTCGGGCCGTTGCTGGCTGTCGGGTTAATGCTGCTTTGGAACGACGACTTTCGCACCATATTCTGGATCGCGGTGATCCCCGGCGTGCTCGCCGTGGCGCTGCTTTTCTTCGGCCTGCATGAGCCGAAAACCCCTGTCGAGCATAAACGCACGAATCCCATCAAAAGAGAGAACCTCAGGCGCCTCGGCAAAGGCTGCTGGTGGGTCATTGGTCTGGGGGCCATCTTCACGCTCGCACGTTTCAGTGAAGCGTTTCTGGTGCTTCGCGCGCAGCAGTCGGGCGTCCCGCTGGCGCTGATCCCCCTGGTGATGGTGGCCATGAACCTGCTCTATTTCCTTTCAGCATATCCTTTTGGCAAGCTCTCAGACTCAATGAGCCACACCCGACTGCTGCAGTGGGGATTGGTGGTATTGATTGGTGCCGACGTTGTGCTGGCGCTGAGTTCCCACTGGGGCGGGATTATTTTAGGCGTTGCGCTGTGGGGCTTGCACATGGGGATGACGCAGGGACTGTTGGCGGCAATGATCGCGAAAACCGCCCCAGCGGATTTACGCGGCACCGCCTACGGCATTTTCAGCATGGTCAGCGGTGTTGGCTTGCTTATTGCCAGCGTGGGGGCAGGAGCGATCTGGGAAACGGCTGGCGCAGAATATACGTTTTATGCCGGGGCGGTGATTTGCCTGGCTACGCTGGTTTACCTGCGTAAAACGCCGGACGCGCTGCAATAAAAAAACCAGCCGTAAAAGGCTGGTTTTAAAAGTTTTGGTCGGCACGAGAGGATTTGAACCTCCGACCCCCGACACCCCATGACGGTGCGCTACCAGGCTGCGCTACGTGCCGACGCATGAAAGGAATACTACTCGATTCCTTTTCGAATGCAAGGGGAAGAACGCGCTAACTGGTTTATTATTAATCAGTTAGCGATAAAGCGTTTCTCGTCCGTCAGAACCTGCAACAGCAGGCTGAGCTGTGGTTTTTGGTCCTTCAGCTTCTCGCCCTTCAGGTTATAGGTCTGATAACTCCCGTTACTGTTCAGTACCAGCGTCAGCTCAGGCGTCGTGACCGCCAGCGTATTCCCGCCTGCGGCAGTCACCCAGTTGTGACGACGAGTGGCGCTAAAGAGATCTTGCCCCTGAGAGTACTCGTTAGCCGGCGTGCTGACGTGCAACAGGCGCTGCATCAATGTGGTCATCACATCTTTATGATCGGTAAGCATATTGATGCGCTGCGCAGGGGTACCCGGCCAGTGAACGATCAGCGGCACATGCAGGTTCGGACGTGACCAGGCCATGCTGTCCATATCGTCGCCCAGCGGTACGCCATGGCCCGCAGTGATAATCACTACCGTATTGTCCAGCTTGCCCGAGTCGTTCAGGGCGGTCAGCACGCGCGCAATTTGTGCATCAACATCACCTGCCGCACGAGCGTAACGACGGGTGAAGCCTTTCTGATTGCTGTCATCCGTTGTGCCGTTAAACGCAACCCAGGAGAACCAGCGGTTATCTTCCTGAGCGTAGCGCTGCAGCCAGTTAATCCACTGGTTTGCCGTCTGGGTGTCAGACTGGCTCTGCGCGGCAGGCAGAGAGAAATCAGAGAGCAGAGCCTGACGGTACAGCGAACTGTTGAAGCCATCGGACGCAAACAGCCCCAGCTGATACCCCTGCTGGTTAAGCCCGGTAATCAATGCTGCTGGCGTGCGTGAAGAGAGTACGCCATCCATGTAGCTCGGCGATATCCCATAGAACAGGCCGAAAATACCCGCGTCGGTTGAGTTGCCCGAGCTCATATGCTGCGTAAACGTGATGTTTTTATCCGCGAACTCCGCCAGTGCGGGCATCTGCTTCTCGTAGCGCGAATAGTTCAGACCATCAACGGTGATCAGCAGAACGTTTTGCCCGCGGCCCATGTCGCGATAGCGCAAATCGCTCAGCGGATACTGCACGCTGACCGCTTCCGGATTACCTTGTTCGACCAGTCGGCGCTGATACTCCTGCGCATCCAGCAGACCGTGTTTCTCAAGGAAACGACGTGCCGTCATCGGATACGAGAGCGGCAGGTTTGCGCGCTGCATGGTGATAGGACGATAGAAGTTCGCATCCGCCCAGATGTACATGAGGTGCGAACTGATGAATGAGATGAAAAAGAGCGCGGCAACGGGCTTCGCGTAATGGCGCCGCCGGGTGAGGCTTCGCAGCTTCTGCCAGCTCCAGGTGGCGAACAGCATCTCAATCAGAAGAATAATGGGCACGCTGATAAACATCAGCTGCCAGTCACGTGCGGTCTCGTTCTGATCGGGGTTAATGACCAGCTCCCAGACAATAGGGTTGAGATGCAGGTGGAAACGGGTAAAGACTTCGCTGTCGATCAGCAAAAGCGTCATCCCCGCGGTCGCAAGGATGGCGGACAAGAACCGCATCAGACGCTGCGACATGACGATAAACGTCAGGGGGAACAGGATGAGCAGATAGGTGGCGAATACCAAAAAGCTAAAGTGACCGACCAGGCTTACCCAGGAGTAAACACGTCCGATTAGCGTGGTTGGCCAGTCCGCCACAAACAGATAACGGCAGCCGAGAACCATCGCCAACAGAATGTTGAACAGGGCAAACCAGTGCCCCCAGCTGACCATCTGGGAGACTTTTTCACGGTAGCGCTGACGATTCGTCACCATAAACTGTTGTTCGTTTCCCTTAGTGTGCCTGGTCGTCGCTAACCGAGGACTGTAGTGCCTGGGCGAAAGATTTGGCGATCGCCTGACGTTGAGCCGGAGCAACGCTGGTGTTGATAAGGTTGGTAACCATATTTCCCAAAACCATCAGGGAGAGATCGGTTGGCGTTTTATGTTTTTCCAGTACGTTGACCAGCTCACTGAGCAGTTGTTCAACGTGTTCGTCACTGTAGCGGGAATGTTGTGGCATAAATCAAAATCAGTTTGTTGAGAGAAGGGCGACATATTACCGTAGCAACAGCTTTTTTTCCCCTTTTTTATCTTCTGTTGCACACATGCGCTGGTGGTGGTTGAATACCGCCCGGTCTAAAAGGAGAGTTTATCATGAGTCTGGAAATCAACCAGATTGCCTTGCACCAGCTTATCAAGCGTGATGAGCAAACCCTTGAAGTGGTGCTGCGCGATTCGTTACTTGAACCCACGGCGACCGTTGTGGAAATGATGGCGGAGCTGCACCGCGTCTACAGTGCTAAAAATAAAGCCTATGGTCTGTTCAGCGAAGAGAGCGAACTGGCGGACAGCCTGCGTCTTCAGCGTCAGGGTGAAGAGGATTTCCTGGCATTCAGCCGTGCCGCAACCGGACGTCTGCGTGACGAGCTGGCAAAATATCCGTTCGCCGATGGCGGTATCGTCCTGTTCTGCCATTACCGTTACCTGGCGGTGGAATACCTGCTGGTAACCGTGCTGAACAACTTAAGCAGCATGCGCGTGAACGAGCAGCTGGACATCAGCTCGACGCACTACCTGGATATCAACCATGCGGATATCGTGGCGCGTATCGATTTGACCGAGTGGGAAACCAACCCGGAGTCGACCCGCTATCTGACTTTCCTGAAAGGGCGCGTGGGGCGCAAAGTGGCGGATTTCTTTATGGACTTCCTCGGCGCCAGCGAAGGTCTGAACGCCAAAGCGCAGAACAAAGGTCTGCTGCAGGCGGTTGATGATTTTACGGCGGAAGCGCAGCTCGATAAATCCGAGCGTCAGACCGTGCGTCAGCAGGTTTACAGCTACTGCAACGAGCAGCTGCAGGCAGGCGAAGAGATTGAGCTGGAATCACTGTCAAAAGAGCTGGCAGGTGTGAGCGAAGTCAGCTTCCAGGAATTTACGGCTGAAAAAGGCTATGAACTGGAAGAGAGCTTCCCGGCGGATCGCAGTACGCTGCGTCAGCTCACCAAATTTGCCGGCAGCGGCGGCGGGTTAACCATCAACTTTGATGCGATGCTGCTTGGGGAACGTATCTTCTGGGATCCGGCCACCGATACGCTGACCATTAAAGGTACGCCGCCGAATCTGCGCGATCAGCTTCAGCGCCGCACCTCGGGCGGTAAATAGCAGGCACAAAAAACCCCGCAGAAGCGGGGTTTTTTTCGACAAGTTTGCGATTACGCGCGAACGAAGTCGATGTGAGTCAGTTTTGGCTTGAACGCGTGACGCTGAACAGCCTGAACTTTCACTTTTTCTTCTTTACCGCCAACAACGATGGTCAGAACTTCGCTGTAGAATTCAGCTTTGGTCTGCATGTTCCACACTTTGTCGTGATCCAGTTCGATTGCAACTGGAGCAGCTTCGCCACCGTAAACGATAGCCGGGAACTTGTTAGCGGTACGCAGGCGGCGGCTCGCACCCTTACCCTGCACGTTACGTACTTCTGCTTCGATAGTGAACATTGATTTCTCTCTGTATTTAAAACCCTACTACAGGCGACCCAGCAGCAGGTGAGTGTTCTGCCTCACGGATGTGAAGCGGGCGGCATTTTATACTCAAATGGCTCGCGCATCAACGAAAAGTCCCGTTAACCGCGCAATTCGTTTGCCCGGCGAAAGCGTCCTTCATAGTCAAAGACCTTCTCACGCACCTGCCAGAACTGGCCTTTTTTGCGGGCGACCACAAAATCCGGGGGGCGCAGCAGCGCCTGCTGGCGCACGATATCGGCAACGGTTATCCAGCGCAGTGGCACCCCCGGCGTGCGGGTGTGCGGGCGGATAAAGAGCTGCTCGAAAGCCGTTCTCTGCGCCGGCGTGTGCACCCGGAAACGCTCGCTGACGTCTGCGCCATCCTCATCGTAGTAGGTGATTTTCAGCCACTCGCCTTTTTCATCCGCACCGGGCTGTAAGGCCATGCCGGAACAGCGCAGCACCAGCGCATCCTTCAGCTTTAGCGCCGCTTTCAGCATGTCGTCCGGGTCGACCAGGAGCGTGTCACACTCCCGGCAGCGACGGGCGGCAATATCATTTTCGGCATTGCACTGCGGACAGTTTTTAAAGCGGAAACGAAAATCGCACTGCTCGCGATGCCCGTCATCATCTTCAAACCAGCCCTGACAGCGGCGGCCAAAGTGTTCGATCAGCGTACCGTCGGCGGTCGTTTTCCCCCAAAAGGTATTGGCAAACCCGCAGGCCGGACAAAACACCTGAACCGGCACGTTGTCGCTTTTGCCTTTGGGGGTACCGACTTCAGGGGAATACAAATCGTGCGGATTCCCGGCGTAATCCAGAATCAGGCAGTCGGTTTTTCCCGGCGAGAGACGCAGACCGCGGCCGACAATCTGCTGATAGAGGCTCACCGATTCGGTCGGGCGCAAAATAGCGATCAGGTCGACGTGCGGGGCGTCAAAGCCGGTGGTCAATACCGATACGTTAACCAGATAGCGGAACTGTTGGGCTTTAAAGGCCTCAATCAGGCCGTCGCGCTCCGGGCCGGGCGTTTCCCCGGTGATCAGCGCCACGTCGTCAGCGGGCAACAACCCGGTGATTTCGCGTGCATGCTCAACGGTGGCGGCAAAGATCATCACCCCTTTGCGCGTCTGCGCAAACTCTTCAATCTGGCTGATGATGTGCGGGGTAATGCGCTTTTGTTTTTTCAGCTCCTGGTTAAGATCCGCTTCGCTGAACAACCCGTTGCTTTGCGCCTGCAGGCGGCTGAAATCGTACTGAACGACCGGCATATCCAGCCGCTCCGGCGGCGTCAGATAACCATGTTTGATCATGTAGCGCAGCGGAAGCTCATAAATGCAGTCGCTGAAGAGGGCTTTCGCGTCTCCGCGCACCATGCCGTGATAATGGAAGTGATAAATCCAGCCTTTCCCCAGACGAAACGGCGTGGCCGTCAGGCCAAGAAGCCGTATGTGAGGGTTCACCTCTTTGAGATGCGTCAGGATTTGCTGATACTGGCTGTCGTCGTCATCGCTGATGCGGTGACACTCATCGACAATCAGCAGGGAAAACTCGCTGCGAAACAGATCCAGATTACGGGCAACCGACTGCACGCTGCCAAACACCACTTTGCCGTGACTCTCTTTGCGTTTTAGCCCGGCGGCGAAAATATCGGCCTCGAGTCCAAGCGCACAATATTTTTCATGGTTTTGCGCCACCAGCTCCTTAACGTGCGCCAGCACCAGCACGCGCCCGCGAGCCAGACGCGCCAGCTCGGCGATGACAAGGCTTTTGCCTGCACCTGTCGGGAGCACGATGGCTGCCGGTTCCCGATGTTTGCGGAACCAGGCGAGGGTGGCGTCGACGGCTTCTTGCTGATAGGGGCGAAGTGTAAAAGTCATAGGGTCTCGGTTTCGTTATTCCGCACATATACCCGTCATACTTCAAGTTGCCTGTGCGTTGGCTGCACTCGTTCACCCCGGTCACTTACTTATGTAAGCTCCCGGGGATTCACTCCTTTGCCACGTGACTCGGCCTGTGGCCTCGCCCCTACGGGGCCAGCGCAAGCGCTGTTCAAAACGCTATAGGCGTTTTGTCATGCAACCCGAATTATTTAGGGTATAGATAGTATGCCACGAAACTTTTTCCCTTGAGTGGCGCAACCAGACCATTATACTGAACCGTTCTTGACTGCTTCTTTTTCGGGCGCGTTGTCCGACTTCCAGCACCATTAAGGCTAAAAAGATTTCATGCGACTTGATAAGTTTATCGCTCAGCAACTCGGCGTAAGCCGCGCTATTGCCGGGCGCGAAATTCGCGCCAGCCGCGTTACCGTGGATGGCGACATTGTGAAAGACACCGCTTTCAAACTCCAGCCTGAACATCAGGTGGAGTATGACGGCAATCCGCTGACCCAGCAGCACGGTCCGCGCTATTTCATGCTCAACAAACCGGAAGGCTACGTCTGTTCAACGGACGATCCGGATCACCCGACGGTGCTCTATTTCCTCGATGAGCCAGTGGCGCACAAGCTGCATGCCGCGGGCCGTCTGGATATCGATACTACCGGTCTGGTGCTGATGACCGATGACGGTCAGTGGTCTCACCGCATCACCTCTCCGCGCCATCACTGCGAGAAAACCTATCTGGTCACGCTGGAGTCGCCGGTATCGGATGACACGGCAGAGCAATTCACCAAAGGCGTTCAGCTGCATAATGAAAAAGATCTGACCAAACCGGCGGTGCTTGAAGTCATCACTCCGACGGAAGTGCGTCTGACTATCAGCGAAGGTCGCTATCACCAGGTGAAACGGATGTTCGCCGCAGTGGGCAACCACGTTGTGGGCCTGCACCGTGAACGTATTGGTGCGATTGAGCTTGACCCGGATCTCGAGCCAGGCGAATACCGCCCGTTAACGGAAGAAGAGATCGCCAGCGTCGGTCTGCCTTCACGCTAAATTTCAGGAGAACTCTGTGACCACCAGGCCACACTCGTCTTTCAAGATCGTTTTCATCCTTGGCCTGCTGGCGATGCTGATGCCGCTCTCCATCGATATGTATCTGCCCGCGCTGCCGGTGATTTCCGCGCAGTTTGGCGTACCGGCGGGCAGCGCGCAGATGACGCTCAGTACCTATATTCTCGGTTTTGCTATCGGTCAGCTTCTTTATGGGCCGATGGCGGATAGCCTCGGGCGCAAGCCTGTTATCCTGGGGGGAACGCTGGTCTTTGCGGGCGCAGCCGTCGCCTGTGCGCTGGCGCAGAGTATCGATCAGCTGATCATCATGCGCTTTTTCCACGGTCTGGCCGCCGCCGCCGCGAGCGTGGTGATCAACGCCCTGATGCGCGATGTCTACCCGAAAGAAGAGTTCTCCCGCATGATGTCGTTCGTCATGCTGGTCACCACCATTGCGCCGCTGGTGGCCCCGATGGTTGGTGGTGCCGTGCTGGTGTGGTTCAGCTGGCACGCCATTTTCTGGATCCTGGCGGTTGCCGCGCTGCTGGCCTCGGCGATGATTTTCTTCTTCATTGATGAAACGCTGCCCGTCGAGCGTCGGCAGAAGTTCCACATTCGTACCACAATGGGGAATTTCGCCTCGCTGTTTCGCCATAAGCGCGTGCTGAGCTACATGCTGGCGAGCGGCTTCAGCTTTGCCGGAATGTTCTCCTTCCTGAGCGCCGGGCCGTTTGTTTATATCGAGCTGAACCACGTTTCACCGCAGCACTTTGGCTATTACTTTGCGCTGAACATCGTGTTCCTGTTTGTCATGACCATCATCAACAGCCGCTTTGTAAGGCGCGTAGGGGCGATCAATATGTTCCGCGCCGGGCTGTGGATCCAGTTCGTTATGGCTATCTGGATGGTGGTGAGCGCGTTCCTGGGGATTGGCTTCTGGGCGCTGGTGGTGGGCGTGGCGGCGTTTGTCGGCTGCGTGTCGATGGTCTCTTCCAACGCGATGGCGGTTATCCTTGACGAATTCCCGCATATGGCAGGCACGGCGTCGTCACTGGCGGGGACGTTCCGCTTTGGGATCGGCGCTGTCGTTGGGGCGCTGCTCTCGATGGCCACGTTTAACACCGCATGGCCGATGCTGTGGGCAATCGCTTTCTGCGCAACCAGCTCCATTCTCTTCTATCTGTATGCCAGTCGGCCGCGTAAAGCCGTTCACTAAAGCACGCTGAGGGCCCGAATCGGGCCTTTTTGTTGATGCATATCAACCAAAGCGCTGTTCGTTTACCCCGTGTTTGTTTCTTTTATGTAAAATCTATTTGTGTAAAAAGTCACATCATTGTATTTAAAAAGGTTGAGTTAGATCGCAGAAACGGGTACATATAGCGCCCACGCGAGCCTGCAATGCCTATAAAAACCGCTAATTAGTGCAGGTTTGCAATCATGTGATACTATAAATGTAAATAAATTGTGAAGTAATTTTTGCTTCCGGGGAACGAACGTGAATACATTACAACTCTCCATTGTCCATCGCTTGCCCCAGAGCTATCGCTGGTCGGCGGGCTTTGCAGGTTCGAAAGTTGAACCGATTCCGCAAAGCGGCGCAGGGTGCGAGAATTGTCTGGTTGCGCTCAAACTGCTGAGTCCGAGCGACGAAAATGCATGGCCGGTCATGGAGCGCCTCAGTCAGGCGCTGACGGATATCGAAGTGGATAGCTCGGTGCTGGAATGCGAAGGCGAGCCTTGCCTGTTTGTGAACAGCCAGGATGAATTCGCTGCCACCTGCCGTCTGAAAAACTTCGGCGTGGCGATTGCCGAGCCTTTCTCTGGCCAATATCCTTTCTGAGCGCTAGTCTGCTGACAGCAGCTGGCGCGTGTAGCTCTGCGTCGGTGCAGTGAATACGCGCTGGCACTCTCCCTGTTCGACGACTTCTCCCTGCCGCAACACAATCACCTGATGGCACAACGCCCGCACCACCTGTAAATCGTGGCTGATGAAGATATAGGCCAGCCGATGCTTCTCCTGTAACCCTTTTAACAGCGTCAGGATCTGCGCCTGTACGGTTCTGTCGAGTGAAGAGGTGGGTTCATCAAGAATGATCAACTCAGGTTTCAGGATCAGCGCGCGGGCAATGGCGATGCGCTGGCGCTGGCCGCCGGAAAATTCCGCGGGATAGCGGTGGCGCGTGGCGGGATCTAATCCCACTTCAGCCATGACGAGCATCACCTCTTCTTCACGTTGCTGAGCGCTCAGCGTGGGACGATGGACGCGTAACCCCTCTTCAACAATCTGCAAAATACTCAGTCTTGGGTTAAGCGAGGAGTTGGGATCCTGAAAAACAACCTGCATGCGTGGACGCACGGGCAACATCTGGTGAAGGTTCCGGGCGTGCAGCGGAATGCCGTCAAAGAGGATCTCACCCTGCGAGGCGATCAAGCGCAGCAGCGCCAGACCGGTTGTGCTTTTGCCAGAACCCGACTCACCAACCAGCCCCAGCGATTCACCGGGACGCAGAGAAAAGCGGATATCTTTCAGAACCGGGTTCCGATCGACAACGCGCCGTAAAATGCCTTTACGAACGGGAAATGAAACGCCCAGCCCCTCAACGCGCAGCAGCGGCTCGCTGTCGGCATCCAGGGGAACGGGGTCGCCGGAGGGTTCGCTGTTGAGCAGGCGCTGCGTATAGGGGTGTTGAGGCGCCGTCAGCAGCGAGGTTGCCGTATTTTGCTCGACGCATCGCCCGTTTTGCATCACCGCCACGCTGTCAGCGAGCTTTCTCACTATGCCCAGGTTGTGCGTAATAAACAGCAGGCTCATGTTCAGCTCGTCACGCAGTTCCCGCAGCAGCGTCAATATTTGCGCCTGAACCGTCACGTCCAGTGCCGTCGTCGGTTCATCGGCGATCAGCAGTTCAGGACGCGTCAGCAGCGCCATGGCGATCATCACGCGCTGACGCTCTCCGCCGGAGAGCTGGTGCGGAAAATCGGTCAGCCGTTTGGCGGCATTGCGAATGCCCGTGCGTTCAAGGCAATCGAGAATTTCACCCCGCGCCGCCTCTTTGCGCATGCCCCGGTGAAGTGACAGCACTTCGTAGAGCTGTTTTTCCAGCGTATGCAGCGGGTTGAGCGAGACCATCGGCTCCTGAAAAATCATGGCAATCTTATTGCCGCGGATCCCGCGCAGGGTTTGCTCATCCGCGTGCAGCAGCGAACTGCCATGGAACAGAATGTCACCCTGCGGATAGCTAACCGGCGGGGAAGGGAGCAGACGCAGGATGGAGAGGGCCGAGACGCTCTTACCGGAACCCGATTCCCCCACCAGCGCCAGCGTTTCGCCTCGCTGGATCTTCAGTGACAGGTCATCCACCACCGTGCGGGTCTCGCCCTGCTTCGAAAAGGCAATAGACAGGTTTTCAATGCTCAGAAGAGGTTGCGTCATCTATACCGCCTTGTCGGGATCAAAGGCATCGCGCACGGCTTCGCCAATAAAGATCAGCAGCGAAAGCAGCACGGCCACTGAGAGAAACGCAGTGATGCCAAGCCACGGCGCCTGAAGATTGTTCTTGCCTTGCAGCAACAGTTCGCCGAGCGATGGCGAGCCGAGCGGCAGCCCAAAACCAAGGAAATCAAGCGAGGTGAGGGTGGTGATGGAACTGCACAAAATAAAGGGCAGAAACGTCAGGGTTGCGACCACGGCGTTGGGGAGCATATGGCGGAAAATAATCGCCCGATCGCTGACGCCCAGCGCCTGTGCGGCGCGGATATAGTCAAAGTTTCGCGTGCGCAGGAATTCCGCGCGCACTACGCCCACCAGCGCCATCCAGCCAAACAGGACGGTGATCCCCAGCAGCCACCAGAAGCCAGGCTGCACTACGCTGGAAAGGAGGATGATCAGAAACAGCGTTGGCATACCCGACCAGACTTCTATGATGCGTTGCCCCCAGAGATCGAGCCTACCGCCGTAATAGCCCTGAACGGCCCCCGCGACGACGCCCATCACGCTGGAAAAGAGCGTCAGCATCAGCCCGAAGAGCAGGGAGATCCGCGTGCCGTAGAGAATGCGCGCCAGCACGTCACCGCCGTTCGCGTCGGTTCCCAGCCAGTTCTGCGCGGAGGGAGGCGAAGGGAAGGGGGTTGAGGTAGCAAAGTTGATGCTGTTTGCGCCAAAGCGAATGGGGGCCCAGAGCGCCCAGCCGTGCCTGTCGATTTGATCGCGAAGCCACGGATCCTGATATTCAGCCGGGGTCGCAAACGGGCCGCCAAAATCACTCTCGCTGTAGTTGTTCAACACAGGCACATACCAGCGGTCGTTAAAATGCACCAGCAGCGGCTTATCGTTCGCAATCAGCTCGGCGCACATGCTTAAGATAAACAGCACGGCGAAGATCCACAGCGACCAGTAGCCGCGGCGGTTATGGCGAAAGCGTGCCCAGCGGGCCTGGTTGACGGGGCTTAAACGCGGCATCAGCGGCCCTCAAAATCGATTCGGGGATCGACCAGCGTATGGCTGATATCACTGATGATATTCAGCAGCAGGCCAATCAGGGTGAAAATATAGAGTGTGCCAAACATGACCGGGTAATCGCGCGAGACGGTGGCCTCATAGCCCAGCAGTCCCAGGCCGTTCAGGGAGAACATCACCTCAATCAGCAGCGAGCCGGTAAAAAACATGCTGATGAAGGTGGCCGGGAATCCGGCAATCACCAGCAGCATCGCGTTGCGGAAAACGTGCTTCCACATGATCTGTTTTTCACCCACACCCTTTGCGCGCGCGGTGACGACATACTGTTTGCGGATTTCATCAAGGAAGGCATTTTTGGTCAGCATCGTCAGGGCGGCAAAACCGCCAATGACCGTCGCGAGGACCGGCAGCGTGATGTGCCAGAAATAATCGGTGATTTTTTGATACCACGGCAGGGTGCTGAAATCAGCTGACACCAATCCCCTGAGCGGGAAAATATCGAAATAACTCCCCCCGGCGAAAAAGACGATAAGCAGAACCGCAAACAGAAACGCCGGAATCGCATAGCCGATGATGATGAAGGTACTGCTCCAGATATCAAAGCGGCTGCCGTTGTGGACCGCTTTTCGAATGCCCAACGGAATGGAGACCAGATAGATAATCAGCGTCCCCCACAGGCCAAGCGTGACGGAAACCGGCAGGCTTTGCTTAATTAACGTCAGCACGGACGCGCTGCGAAACAGGCTATCGCCAAAATCAAAGCGCACGTAATCCCAGAGCATCTTGAAATAACGTTCATGCAGCGGTTTATCAAAGCCGTAGCGATGGGTGATCTCGGCGATCACCTCGGGATCCAACCCGCGCCCGCCGCGGTAGTGGCTCTCGCTGATATTGCCCACGCCGGTCCTTGCGTGACTCGCGCCCATCCCTTCACCCCCGCCGCCGGGCATCCCCCCGCTGTGGCCAAATTCCACGGCGGCGATAGCCTGATCCACCGGCCCGCCAGGGGCAATCTGGACGATGAAAAAGTTAATCGTGATGATGGCCCACAGCGTCGGGATAACCAGCAGCAAGCGGCGGATCAGATAAGCACCCATTGTTATTCCTTAACGCCGCTCTGCGGGCAGTTTGGCGGCTTTGTTCACGTCATACCACCAGGTATCGAAACCCAGCGTATAGACAGGGCGCACAGCGGGCAGCGAGAATTTGTCCCAACGGGCAAGGCGATCTTCGCCCATGTACCACATTGGCAGCATGTAGTAGTTCCAGGTTAACACCCTGTCGAGCGCGCGGCCAAGCGGAAGCAATTTATCTTTATCGCCCTGCGCGGCCACGATTTTCTCAATCAGCGCGTCGATTGCCGGGCTCTTAACGCCGGGGGCATTGTAGGAGGAGTTGATATAGCTGGAGGCCCATGAAATTTGCAAATCGCCGCTGGGCCACGGCTGAGCGGCCCACAGGCTCTGCATCATATCGTAATCCCGGCTGCGCTTGCGGTTGGTGAGCTGAGCGATATCCACCTGGCGGATATTCAGAGTAATCCCCAGCCGGGCGAGATTCTGCTTAAACGGCAGTACCCACTGGTCATTTGCCCCTGAAGCGAGCAGGAGCTCGAAACTCAGCGGTTTGCCCGTTTGCACGTTCACCCGTTTTTGATTTTTCAGGTGCCATCCCGCCTCATCCAGCAGCGCGCTGGCTTTCAGAAGGTTGTCACGGTCAAAGCCCTTACCGTCGGATTTAGGCGGTTCAAACACGCTCGTAAAGACCTCTGGCGGGAGTTCCGCCTTCAGCGGAGCCAGCAAGACCAGCTCATCGGCATCAGGATAGTCGCGAGCGGCATACTCAGTGTTCTGGAAATAGCTGTTAGCGCGGCTGTAGGCACCGTAAAACAGCGCCTTGTTCATCCACTCGAAATCGAACGCCAGGGTAATCGCCTCGCGCACCCGACGGTCGCTGAATACCGGGCGCTGGATGTTAAACGCCAGCCAGCGGGTATCCTGGGCAGATTCATTTTTATGCTCGTCTTTAACGATGTAACCGTTGGCAAAGTTTTTCCCGATATAGCGCGTAGCCCAGTTTTTGGCACTGCTCTCCACGCGCAAATCAAACGCACCCGCTTTAAACGCCTCAAACGCCACGTTATCGTCAAGGTAATAATCATAGCGAAGGGTGTCAAAGTTCCAGCGGCCACGGTTTACCGGAAGATTAGCAGCCCAGTAATCTTTGACGCGGGAATAGACCACATACTGCCCCATTCGCCAGTCGGTAATGCGATACGGGCCACCCGCCAGCGGCGGCGTGGAGAGCGGGTCGCTCAGCTTGTGGTTTTTCCAGAAGGACTCGGGCATGACGGGCAAGGAGAACAGGCTCAGCATATTCTCCTTGTTTGGTTCGCTCAGTTCGATACGCACGGTCAGCGGGGCGATAGCTTTCACGGTGGTGCCTTTGTACACCAGACGGAACTGCGGAACCCCTTCGGTCATAAACTTGTGAAACGTGAAGGCCACGTCGCGGGCGCTAACCGGCGTGCCATCATGAAAACGCGCCTGCGGGTTAAGTGAAATGTCGGCCCACGCGAAGTTATCCGCGTAACGTACGTTTTCCGCCACCAGCGGGTAGTAGCTGCCCGGCTCATCGTCTGACGTCACAAACAGCGTGTCATAGAGGGACTCCGTTCGCGCCGCCGCCACGCCGCGCAGGGCAAAGCGGTTAAAGTTATCGAAGGTGCCCGTGGCGGAGAGCGTCACGTTTCCGCCTTTAGGCGCGGCGGGGTTGACGTAATCGTAGTGGGTAAAATTAACCGCGTATTTAGGTTCGCCAATCACCGCGAATGCCGTGCTCTCTTTGATGGTTTGCGCCTGGCTGGACAGGCTCACCACCGCCATTAACATCACTACGACGCGCATAAACATCTCGTGGCGGATCCTTCGTTCACATTAAAACTGAATAATAAGTGACGTCGCCGCCATTGTGAAATTATTCACCGGACATCATATCGGGTTGCCATGTGCGAAACTGCGCCAGCGGCATAGGGCGACTGATCCAGTATCCCTGCAGGAAGTTAACGCCATGCTCGCGCAGCCAGGCCGCCTGCTCGGGCGTTTCCACTCCTTCGGCGACGGTGGACATGTTCAGTCGCCTTGCGAGGGTCAATACGGCATCAAGTACGGGCGATGTAACGGTTTCGGTTCCAATGGCATTGACAAAACCCCGGTCGATTTTGATGTAGTCCATTGTGAAATGCTCGAGATAAATCAGGGCACTGTGGCCGGTCCCGAAATCATCAATCGCGATTTCAAAGCCTTCATTGTGCAGCCATTCAAAAAGCGGGTTGGCCTCGCGCTGATTAATCATGTCGCGCTCGGTGATTTCCAGTACCGTCTGGAAATGATCGGGCGGCAGCGAGGCGTTGAAGCGTTGCATATCCTCTTTAAAACTCTCCGCATGCAAATGTCCAGGCGCGATGTTTATCCCGAGCTTGGCTCCCGCAGGCAATACGCTTTGTAGTACCGGTGCGTCACGAATAATGAGATCAAAAAGATGCAGCGTCAGCGGAACAATCAGCTTTTGTGCTTCAGCAAAGTTAATAAACGCATCCGGCGGGATTTCGCCCATCGTCGGGTGCTTCCAGCGCATCAGCACTTCCACACCGCGCATTTTCAGCTCTTTAGCATCGACCACGGGCTGATACACCACATAGAACTGATTGTGCTTAATCGCGGTTAAAATTTCCTTACCCGGATTCAGACGTATGGTCAGAATATAAAAATTGAGCGTTCCGGCGGCTATGCCGCACACCAGCCCGAAGAAGAGGGCGAAGAGGATTTCCTCGCTGGTCCAGGCTTCAGCATAGATCTTGATGGTCAGAGGAATGTCTTTCAGCGTGGCGGTGCGGGCGGCGTTTTCATGGAGATCTTTCGCCTTAACCAGCGTGCTGGACATCGTCGACAACGCGTTGTCGCCAATGATGATGGCAATACCCGCGAACTCGTCCTGACGCGCGGCATAGAGCAGGTACGGTGTCAGATTGAGATTCACCGAGGTAAAGACGCCGCCGTCCTTAACCAGGGGATTACGATACCAGATGGCAATGGCCGGTTTATTCGGCAGCATGGGCGTGCCGGACAACAGCGCAATATCGATCGGCTTGTTGATGTGCAGCTCGGGTATAAGCGCTTCCATCGGGGAACTCATCGGCCCTGTGGCGGAAGAGCAGAACGCTATTTTGTCTCTGACCAGCAGGAAGGCGCGCACATTAATACTGAAGGCAGCGCGTGAAGTCAGTTCAGCGTTAACCTCATGGCAACTGTTCAGCGTAAGCGGCTGGAGTATATCGATAGACTCTTTTAGCTCCCCGAAGTAGCTCTCCATGTAGATGCTCACATCTTCAATCAGGGTATCGAACCTGACTTCCCGCTTGTGGTAACTCCAGAAAAACTGCAATGTGCCCAGGAGCAGGGCGACAAACAGCCCTGTGACAATACTGAGAAACAGTATCTTGCGATGACTGGAAAAGTAGCGGGTGAACATAGAGATCGTGATTCCTGAGTAGCCGCTGAATGTATTCAGTGTAACGGGCAAAAAAAAACACCGCCGAAGCAGTGCTTTTTTTTATTATATCGCCAGCCAAGGGATAACCAACGATACAATCATCATATTAACTGCGGGTCAATACACGGCGCGCTTCGTTGTAGCGCTTCTTCCAGTACGGTTCATTCATGCTGGAAATGGTCACACCGCTGCTGGTGGAAGCATGAACGAACTGGTCGTTGCCAATGTAGATGCCAACATGTCGACCCGTAGAACCCGCACGGAACAGAACTAAATCACCGGTACGCAGTTTGGAACGCGAAATCGACTTGCCTGTCTCCTGCTGTTCATAAGTTGAACGCGGAAGATCTAACCCAAATTGTTCGCGGAAGGTTCGTTGTACGAAACTGGAACAATCAATGCCTTTTTTCGTGCTGCCGCCAAGACGATAACGCACGCCTTTCCAGTCAGCATACTGGTCCATAATACGGGACTTCACGTCCAGATTACGCACCATATTCTCAAATTCATCCTGAGAGGCTTGCAGTGACGAGGAATCTTCTGTTCCCACAACACGCGTCTCAGGATGCATATTCTTAGCGGTGTTCGATGTACTACATGCCGAAAGCAGAACCGCTACTGCTATCGCCGGGAGCCCCCGCATGAAATATCTCAAAATCGGTTGAGATTTGACCATTTTGTTTATTTTCCCTTGAAGTCCTTAACGATAAATATCGTTATAAAAATGCCAAACGTGACGAGACTAATTAGCTGTTCACATTGAGACAATTCTTTCTGGTCAGATTTGTGGCGCAGTGCACAAATTTATTCACCATGATAATAATTATCTCAGTGGGGCAAAACGAGTTCGAGATTACCCGATCGCAAAGGGCATTGCGAGCAAAAAAGTCCTATTTTTTATAAGAAATTGTGATACAGAAAGTAAAAAATCGTAAATGCACAAAATGGCGTCAGAAACGGTCTTTTTTCATGCAATTGCTTCATTTCAAACATGAAAAAGATGACGAGAAGATGACAGCGAGGGAAAGGTGAGCGCTAAGGACTATCAGGGAACGTGATGTTCCCTGACCGTTTGCGTTAATTATAGTGGATTATTTGTTAGTGATTTATTGCTTTTTGCCGGGAAGATAGCGATCAAATACGGCAATTAAGCGATCGCTTAACGGCGTCATC
Source organism: Enterobacter quasimori (assembly GCF_018597345.1). Classification (NCBI taxonomy): domain Bacteria; kingdom Pseudomonadati; phylum Pseudomonadota; class Gammaproteobacteria; order Enterobacterales; family Enterobacteriaceae; genus Enterobacter; species Enterobacter quasimori. Next base: position 356,575 of record NZ_JAHEVU010000002.1, read on the forward strand.
AGCACCCACGGCAAACCAATCAGCACCGCAGAGAGCGAACCCACGACAATATCTGTCAGCCAGTGAGCGCCAATCATGACGCGCGGGAAAGCAAATACCACCACAATTACCAGCGCCGTCGCAAAGGCTTTCTTGCCAAAATAGCGCAACATGAATGCTGAAAAAATAAGCAGCATCATACCGTGATCGCCTGGGAAACTGTCCTTAGACGCATCTTTAGTCGGGATATGCAGTAATTCGCTGACGCGGTGAATATCCGGGAAATAGAGCGAAGGACTTGCGCGTTTTACCGGCATCAAATGTTGCGCCAGCTGGTTAATCACTACCGCAGTCAGCAGCATGACCAGGCCTGTGAGCACTATGCGGCGACGTCCTGTTGTATCTTCCTTCAGCCAGAAAGAGAGCATCAGGCAGCCCATGGCCAGCAGTGAACAGCCGTCGAAGGCGCGATTGTTGGTAATTGCGACCAGCCACAGGAAGGTTTCACTCTTCACCAGCGCCTGGTTGAAGAAGTGGAAAATACTGGAATCCAGCGGGAACCAGAAACCATGGTTCACCGGCAGATACCAGGATAAAAAGAGTGCCAGGCCGGCAGCATTCAGCAGCAATATTAAGGGAAATCGAGTCGTCATAGCGTTCAGCATCGTTTGAAATCTGGGGCAACGTTAGCCGTCGGAACTTAAACGAAGCTTCAACAGGTTGGTCTGCAGCGTGTTCCAGTCGGCGTTAACCGCACTAATTAACTCTATCCGGCTGTCCGGGGGGGCAACATTTTGCGTTTCGATAAAGAAATCTGCGCCCTGGCGATTGATGCGTACCAGCCCGTCCGGGGTTCGCATAATGCCTTTGACGCGATCGACCGGAGCAAGTCTGGCCCATTCCAGAATACCGATGGTGTCAAAAACCGTATCGGCATCGAAGATCCATCCGCAGGCCTGGTAGCCCTGACCGCTGTTGAGATTACGACGCCAGCGCTGATGTTCCGGCAGGCTCAGGGCAGCCAGACCCTGTTTCACCGCGTGGCTGTGCGCGTGTTCGGCGCTGACGGGCAGTTCCGCCAGGTTCAGACGGGGGAGATCGAGCAGGGCATTATCAATTTTGCCCTGAGTGGTGTGAACCCGTTGACGATCGCCGCCGAAATGTTGCCACCAGGCATCTAACGCCGCCCGGCTTTCAGCCGTTGCGCGATCCTCTTTATTCGCCACGATGATATCTGCCGCGGCGAGCTGATCGCGGAAGTTTTCATTGGCCACGGCCTTCTCGTCCAGAAGCAGGCGCGGATCCAGAAGACACAGCGTGGCGCGCAGGTCGATCCATGGCTCGTAAACCGGGGCGGTCAGCAAATCGAGGATCTGCTTAGGGTGGCCCAGCCCGGTCGGCTCTATCAGCAGACGGTCCGGTTTACCCTGGCGCAGCAGCGTGTTCAGCCCAACCTGCATGGGTAAACCATTCACGCAACACATACAGCCGCCCGGGATCTCTTTGATCGTTGCCCCGCTGTCAGACAGCAATGCGCCATCGATGCCCACTTCGCCAAATTCGTTGACCAGTACGGCCCACTTTTCTGCCGGGTCTTTATTCGCGAGCAGGTGCAAAATTGAGGTGGTTTTTCCGCTGCCGAGAAAACCGGTGATGAGGTTGGTTTTGGTCACATGCGCTCCCATGACTTACCGTGATGCTATAACAATTAGCCATCATCCTGGCGAAAAAAAAGCGTCATGAGAAGGGGGAAGGGCGAACGGAGAGGTTTTCCGTTCGCCTTAAGGGCAAGAATGGTTAAATATTTAACGTTTCAATAACAGCCTGACGCGCACCGCAGCGGGTGAGGCGCTGATATGCCTCGTTTACCGCATCTACAAAGACGCTGTTATGAGGCAGATCCTGTCCAAAGACTTCGCTCAGCGTCAGCAGGGCATTCACGCGCTCCGCTTCACTGCTGGCCTTGACGAGTGACTGGATTTTATCACTAAGCGGGTCGCGAACATCAATCGCGTCTCCGCGCTCATCCGTGCCGCTGACGTAGCGGATCCAGCCTGCAACCCCCAGCGCCAGCAGCGGCCACGCGCTGTTACGTTCGAGGTGAACGCGGATCCCGTCCAGCATGCGCTGAGGCAGCTTCTGGCTGCCGTCCATCGCGATTTGCCAGGTTCGATGCTGCAGTGCGGGATTCGCAAAACGGTCGATAAGGCTGTCGGCATAGGCCGTGAGATCCACGTCTGTGATGCGCAAAGTGGGAGCCTGCTCGTTCAGCATTACGCGGCGGGCGGCTTCGCGGAAGCTCGCGTCCTCCATGCATTCATTGATATGCGCGTATCCGGCGAGGTATCCCAGATAAGCCAGAAACGAGTGGCTGCCGTTGAGCATCCGCAACTTCATTTGTTCCCAGGGTAGAACATCCTTCACCATCTGCACGCCCGCAGCTTCCCACTCAGGGCGTCCGGCGACAAAGTTATCTTCGACCACCCACTGAATAAACGGCTCGCAGCTGATGGCGCAGGGATCGTTAACGCCAAGTTCCTGCGTGATTTCCGCAAGCGAGGTTTCGGTTGCGGCGGGGACAATTCTGTCGACCATCGTGCCCGGGAAACTCACGTGAGCATCAATCCACCCGGCCAGCTCAGCGGAACGTTTTTGCGCCATCCCGAGCACGGCGTTTTTTACGACATGGCCGTTGTCCGGGATATTGTCGCAGGAGAGAACGGTAAACGGCGGCAGGCCGCGTTCGCGACGGCGGTGAAGGGCTTCGACCAGGATCCCCGGTGCGGAATGCGGCTCGGTCGGGTTTTCCAGATCGTGCAGAATGCGGGTATTGTGCATATCCAGCTTGCCGGTCGCCGGATCGATGCAATAGCCTTTTTCCGTGATGGTGAGGGAGACAATCGCAACCTGCGGTTCGCAAAATTTCTCAATAATGGCCGCCAGCGAATCGAGTTTGGCATTCAGACATTCATGTACCGCGCCGACAACAATAGCCTGGTTCCCCTCCGCACCTTTCTCCAGCACGGTAAAGAGATGATCCTGCGCGCGCAGCTGGCTCATCAGCACATCACCGCTGAAGAGGCTAATTTCACAAATACCCCAGTCGCCTCCTTTCTCATTCAGCACCCGGTTTGTTAACAACGCCTGATGCGCGCGGTGAAATGCGCCGAAGCCAAAATGGACAATGCGCGAGCGTAATTGCTGGCGATCGTAGCGAGGCTGCTGCACGCGGGCAGGAAGCGTGGTGGAGGCAATTGTCTTCATCAAATACACACCTGATTAACCATTAATTAACAATGGCAGTGTAAAGTTATATGACAACAAATTGAATTGGTAAGCCGTAAATATCCCCGTTCTGTGAGTTTGATCAATCAATGTGTGGCGCTGTGTTGACCCTTTGCGGTAAACATGTATGGTAGTCGTCATCGCAGTAACCCATATTGGTATAACAACTTGAGAGGATGAGGCAATGGAACAAACCTGGCGTTGGTACGGGCCGAACGATCCGGTTTCTCTTGATGATGTGCGTCAGGCAGGCGCGACAGGCGTTGTCACGGCACTGCATCATATTCCTAACGGTCAGGTATGGCCGGTTGAGGAAATTCAACAGCGTCAGGCGTTGCTGGCGGAGAAGGGGTTAACCTGGTCAGTTGTGGAAAGTATTCCGGTCCATGAGGATATCAAAACCCATTCGGGTGAATACCAGACCTGGATTGCCAACTATCAGCAAAGCATCCGTAATCTGGCGGCCTGCGGCATTGATACGGTCTGCTATAACTTTATGCCTATCCTGGACTGGACGCGTACCGATCTTGAATACCAGATGGCGGATGGTTCTAAAGCGCTGCGTTTCGACCAGATCGCGTTTGCGGCGTTTGAGCTGCACATTCTGAAGCGCCCAGGTGCTGAAGCGGATTACACCGCAGAAGAGCAGCAGCAGGCGCTTGCGTGGTTCCACGCGGCAAGTGAAGCGGATATTGAAAAGCTGACCCGCAACATCATTGCCGGGCTGCCGGGGGCGGAAGAGGGGTACACGCTGGACCAGTTCCGCGCGCGTCTGGCGGAATACGGTGATATCGATAAAAACCAGCTGCGCGAAAACATGGCGTACTTCCTGCGCGCCATCGTGCCGGTCGCGGAAGAGTCCGGCGTTCGTCTTGCTGTTCACCCGGACGATCCTCCGCGTCCAATCCTCGGCCTGCCGCGTATCGTCTCGACGATTGAAGATATGCAGTGGCTGAAAGAGACGGTAGACAGTATCTATAACGGCTTTACGATGTGTACCGGTTCTTACGGCGTGCGTGCGGATAACGACCTGGTAAGGATGATTGAAACCTTTGGCGATCGTATTCACTTCACGCATTTGCGTGCAACCTGCCGCGAAGAGAACCCGAAAACCTTCCACGAAGCCGCGCACCTGAACGGTGACGTGAATATGGTAGCGGTGGTGGACGCCATTCTGGCGGAAGAAGTGCGCCGCAAGCACGCGGGCGATGTGCGTCCTATTCCGTTCCGTCCGGATCACGGACACCAGATGCTGGACGATCTGCGTAAGAAAACCAACCCGGGCTATTCGGCGATTGGTCGCCTGAAAGGGATGGCAGAAGTGCGCGGCGTTGAGCTGGCGCTGAAGATGACGAAGTATCCGGAGCTTATGTAAGCTCTGTTGCCCGGTGGCGCTGCGCTTACCGGGCCTACAATAAAAAACCGGCCTGAGAGCCGGTTTTTGTGTTTTTGTAGGTCGGGTAAGCGTAGCGCCACCCGACAAATGCCGCAATCAGTCAGCGCGACCCATATAGCGTTTTTCTTCGATATGGATGCGGATCTTCTCACCAGCAGACAGGTATTCTGGCACCTGCACAACCAGGCCGGTGGTCAGGGTAGCCGGTTTGTTACGCGCGCTGGCTGACGCGCCTTTGATGCCCGGTGCGGTTTCCACGATTTCCAGATCCACGGTCTGAGGCAGCTCCAGCGCCAGCAGCACGCCGTCCCAGGTCAGCACCTGCATATCCGGCATACCGCCTTCAGGGATAAACAGCAGCTCTTCTTCGATCTGATCTTTGGTGAAGATGTACGGGGTGTAATCTTCTTTGTCCATGAATACATATTCGTTGCCGTCGATGTAGGAGAAATCAACGTAGCGACGGGTCAGGGTCACGGTATCAACGATATCGTCACCTTTAAAGCGTTCTTCCACTTTCAGGCCGGTACGCACATCGGCGAAACGCATTTTGTACAGCGTCGCTGCACCACGGGCGCTAGGTGCCTGAATGTCGATATCTTTCACAATCAGCAGTTTGCCGTTGTAATTCAGTACCATACCTTTCTTAATTTCGTTCGCTCTTGGCATTGCAGTAATCCTGTTTACGGGAGGTAAAAAATATCGCGCCAAATTACTCGCGCGCGGCCTTTCAGGCAAGCGGAATTCGTGGCTTTTGCTATCAATACAAAAAAGGTGTTACTGTGCGCCCGATGCCCGACTGCGCGGGCGTTCAATACTGACTGAGAGCATTTATGGATTGTCGTCCAGATTGTGGCGCGTGCTGTACTGCACCGTCCATTTCAAGCCCCATTCCAGGAATGCCGGAGGGCAAGCCTGCCAATACCCGCTGCGTTCAGCTTTCTGACGCTAATCTCTGTATGATCTTTGGGTCGCCCCTGCGCCCGAAGGTGTGCTCCGGGCTTCAGCCTTCCGCGGACATGTGCGGCAGTACGCGAGCGCAGGCGATGACGTACCTGCTTGAGCTGGAAGCGCTCACCGCGCCCTAAACGTCTTTGATCCGCGTCAGACAGGTTATCGTCAGGACACACATTACCAGGGCAATCCAGAATACCGTGTGGTAGTTCCAGATCTCCGCCACGACACCGGCCATCGAGCCCGCAATAATCCAGCCCACGCGGGTGGTATTAGTATAAAGGGTGGTGGCAGAGCCTGCCTGACCCGGCATTAAATCCTGGAAGTAGAGCATGCCAATCCCGGCGAGAATGCCGATATAGATGGCGTTCAGCAGCTGTAAAGCCAGCAGCAGCGCGGGCGTATGCACCGTCAGCATCCCGACATAGAACAGCAGCCCGGCGACCGCCGCGATGCGCATTAAAAAACGTTTCCCAAAGCGCTTTGCGTAATAGCCAGCAATCAGCATGGTCGGGATCTCAAGGCCAGCGGCCGTCCCCATCATGATGCCCGCCAGCTTCTCCGGCAGGTGCAGTTCATCAATAATAAACAGCGGCATGTTGATGATATAAAGGCTGTTGGTGCCCCACATCAGCGTACAGATGATGAAGAGGAGCAAGGCATCGCGGCGGTTACGACGCGGTGCTTCCAGCGCGCCTGTCGCCAGTTTCGGCTCTTTACGCATTGAGGGCAGGAAGAACCACACCATGGTGCCGCACACGACAAAGGCCACCGCCGCACTCAGGTACATCACCGTAAAGCCAAAGCCCATCGCCAGCGCGTAAGCCAGCGGTGGACCAATAACCCATGCCAGCGATACCTGAGCGCGCAGAATCGAGCTGAACATCACCGCCTCGCGTCCGGTCTGGTCGGCATGCTCGCGGGCCAGGGCAAACATCTGCGGGTTGGCGGTAGAGCCAAAGCTGCTCAGAAACACCCCAACGAACAGCAAAATGAAATAGTTACGGTTCCAGGCAAACAGCACGCAGGCGAATACCCCCAGCAGGCAACAAAAGACAATCAGGCTTTTGCGATCGCCTTTTCTGTCGGAACGTCCTGCCAGAAACTGGCTGACCAGGATGCCGATGATGGCGCTGCCGGTAAAGAAGAAGCCTACCATCGCCGGACGGACGTGGACTTCATTGGTCAGAAATAAACTCAGCGTGGGCGTTTGTAAGGCCCCGGCGATCCCGGTAAGGAAAGCAACGATCAAAAACGCCGTTGACGTCAAATCAATGGGCTTTGGTGAGGCGGCAGCGGGGGTGTTATGCATGTTTTCGTATCAGGATCAGCGTGGGTCAGAAAGACGCGGAGTTTACGCCGCCAGTCATTAAATAAACAGAGGGTGCGGTCACTTTTGCTACAAAAAATCAAAATAGCATTTCAATTTGAAAATGGTGGCTGAAATTAGCTGAAACTGACGTGCTGAACGTCAGCAATATTCAGCTGAAGAAAGGAGAAATGTGCTGTAACTCTAAATTCTGAACAGCCAAATGTAACTTTCCTTGCAACGCTTTACAGAAAGAGCAAGACTTTTTGAAACGTTTCAGCGCTATCTTGTTTTAACTGACGGAGCAGGTTAGCGCATTTTTTCTCATTAAGGCTGAAACGATTCAAGTTCAGCAGGAGAGGAGAACCATGTTCCAGTTATCTGTTCAGGATATTCACCCGGGCGCACAGGCCGGGACGAAAGAAGAGGCTATTCGCCAGGTTGCCGCTGCCCTCGTACAGGCAGGTAACGTGGCAGAGGGCTACGTTAACGGCATGCTGGCCCGCGAGCAGCAGACCTCAACGTTCCTCGGCAATGGCATCGCTATTCCACACGGCACCACCGACACCCGCGACCAGGTGCTGAAAACGGGCGTGCAGGTTTATCAGTTCCCGCAGGGCGTGCTCTGGGGTGACGGTCAGGTGGCTTATGTGGCTATCGGTATCGCCGCCAGCAGCGACGAACACCTGGGCCTGCTGCGCCAGCTGACGCACGTGCTGAGCGATGACTCGGTGGCGGAACAGCTGAAGTCTGTCACCACGGCCGAAGAGCTGCGCGCCTTGCTGATGGGTGAAAAACAGAGCGAAGCGCTGAAACTGGATAATGAAACCCTGACGCTGGATGTTGCAGCCTCTGATCTTGTGACCCTGCAAGCGCTGAACGCGGGTCGCCTGAAGGAAGCCGGTGCGGCCGATGCGGCATTCGTTACGCGCGCTATCAATGATAAGCCGCTGAACCTGGGCCAGGGCGTCTGGCTGAACGACAGTGCTGAAGGCAACCTGCGCAGCGCAGTCGCCGTCAGCCGCGCCGCAGCAGCGTTTGACGTAGACGGCGATCGCGCCGCGATGCTGGTCACCGTCGCAATGGCCGACGACCAGCCGGTTGCGGTACTGAAGCGTCTGAGCGATCTCCTGCTGAACAACAAAGCTGAAAAACTGCTGAACGCTGATGCGGCCACCGTGCTTGCGCTGCTGACCAGCGACGATGCGCTGACCGATGACGTGCTGAACGCAGAGTTCGTGGTGCGTAATGAGCACGGCCTGCACGCCCGTCCGGGCACCATGCTGGTGAACACCATTAAACAATTCGAAAGTGAGATTACCGTGACCAACCTGGATGGCTCAGGCAAACCGGCGAATGGCCGTAGCCTGATGAAAGTAGTCGCGCTGGGCGTGAAAAAAGGCCACCGTCTGCGCTTCACCGCACAGGGTGCCGATGCTGAACAGGCGCTGAAAGCGATTGGCGATGCCATCGCGGCAGGTCTGGGGGAGGGCGCATAATGAGCAGACGTGTTGCGACTATTACGCTGAACCCGGCTTACGACCTGGTGGGCTTTTGCCCGGAAATTGAACGCGGCGAAGTGAACCTCGTGCGTACCACTGGCCTGCATGCGGCAGGTAAAGGGATTAACGTCGCGAAGGTGCTGAAAGATCTCGGTATCGACGTCACCGTCGGCGGCTTCCTCGGAAAAGATAACCAGGACGGTTTCCAGCAGCTGTTCAGCGAGCTGGGCATTGCCAACCGTTTCCAGGTCGTTCAGGGCCGTACCCGCATCAACGTTAAGCTGACGGAGAAAGACGGCGAAGTCACCGATCTCAACTTCTCTGGCTTCGAAGTGACGCCTGCTGACTGGGAACGCTTTGTCACCGACTCCCTGACCTGGCTTGGCCAGTTCGACATGGTGTGCGTCAGCGGCAGTCTGCCGTCCGGCGTGAGCCCGGAAGCCTTCACCGACTGGATGACGCGCCTGCGCAGCCAGTGCCCGTGCATTATTTTTGACAGCAGCCGCGATGCGCTGGTGGCGGGTCTGAAAGCCTCTCCGTGGCTGGTGAAGCCAAATCGTCGCGAACTGGAGATCTGGGCCGGCCGTAAGCTGCCAGAATTAAAGGATGTGATTGACGCTGCCCATGCGCTGCGCGAGCAGGGTATCGCTCACGTGGTGATCTCGCTGGGTGCAGAAGGGGCGTTGTGGGTTAACGCTTCAGGTGAATGGATTGCCAAACCGCCGTCAATGGAAGTTGTGAGTACCGTTGGCGCGGGGGATTCCATGGTCGGCGGGCTGATCTACGGCCTGCTGATGCGTGAATCCAGTGAACATACGTTACGTCTTGCCACCGCCGTTGCTGCCCTGGCCGTGAGCCAGAGCAATGTCGGTATTACCGATCGTACCCAGTTAGCCGCGATGATGGCGCGCGTTGACTTAAAACCGTTTAACTAACAGCAGGAGAGGAATAATGAAAACGCTGCTGATCATTGACTCCGGTCTCGGACAGGCTCGCGCCTACATGGCGAAGACCCTGCTGGGCGCGGCGGCACAAAAAGCACACCTGGACATCATTGATAACCCAGGCGATGCCGAACTGGCGATTGTCCTGGGTGATAAAATCCCCGCAGACAGCGCGCTGAACGGCAAAAAAGTGTGGCTGGGCGATATTAATCGCGCGGTGGCACATCCTGAGCTGTTCCTGAGCGAAGCGAAAGGTCACGCCACGGTGTACAGTGCGCCTGTGGCGGCGGCCCCGGCTGCGGCCTCCGGTCCGAAACGCGTTGTCGCGGTTACGGCCTGTCCGACAGGCGTGGCGCACACCTTTATGGCGGCTGAAGCCATTGAAACTGAAGCGAAAAAACGCGGCTGGTGGGTGAAAGTTGAAACGCGCGGCTCGGTTGGCGCGGGCAATGCGATTACCCCTGAAGAAGTGGCGGAAGCCGATCTGGTGATCGTGGCGGCGGATATCGAAGTGGATCTGGCGAAATTTGCCGGTAAGCCAATGTACCGCACCTCTACCGGTCTGGCGCTGAAAAAGACCGCTCAGGAATTTGATAAGGCGCTGGTGGAAGCCAGGCCGTATCAGGCGACCGGTGCAGCGAAAACCCCGACCGAAGGGAAAAAAGAGTCTGCTGGCGCATACCGCCACCTGCTGACCGGCGTGTCCTACATGCTGCCGATGGTGGTGGCTGGGGGTCTGTGTATCGCGCTCTCCTTCGCGTTTGGTATTACCGCGTTTAAAGAAGAAGGCACCCTGGCGGCAGCGTTAATGCAGATCGGCGGCGGTTCCGCGTTCGCATTGATGGTACCGGTACTGGCTGGCTTTATCGCCTTCTCCATCGCTGACCGTCCTGGCCTGACGCCGGGCCTTATCGGCGGTATGCTGGCGGTGAGCACCGGCTCTGGCTTTATCGGCGGTATCATTGCCGGTTTCCTGGCGGGTTACGTTGCGAAGCTGATTAGCGCGAAGCTGAAGCTGCCGCAGAGTATGGAGGCGCTGAAACCGATTCTGATCATCCCGCTGATTTCCAGCCTGGTGGTCGGTCTGGCGATGATTTACCTGATTGGTAAGCCGGTTGCGGGCATCCTGGCGGGTCTGACCCACTGGCTGCAAACCATGGGCACCGCTAACGCGGTTCTGCTGGGCGCGATCCTCGGCGGCATGATGTGTACCGACATGGGTGGTCCGGTGAACAAAGCGGCGTACGCCTTTGGCGTTGGCCTGCTGAGTACCCAGACCTACGCGCCGATGGCGGCGATCATGGCGGCAGGTATGGTGCCACCGCTGGCGCTCGGTCTGGCAACGATCGTTGCCCGTCGTAAATTCGACAAAGCACAGCAGGAAGGCGGCAAAGCGGCGCTGGTTCTGGGCCTCTGCTTCATTACCGAAGGGGCGATTCCGTTCGCGGCTCGTGACCCAATGCGCGTTCTGCCATGCTGTATCGTCGGTGGCGCGGTAACGGGGGCAATCTCTATGGCGATTGGCGCTAAGCTGATGGCACCACACGGCGGTCTGTTCGTGCTGCTGATCCCTGGCGCCATCACGCCGGTACTGGGCTATCTGCTGGCGATTGTTGCCGGTACGCTGGTGGCGGGGCTGTCTTATGCGGTGCTGAAACGTCCGGAAGCGGAAGTTGTGGCAAAAGCAGCGTAAGCGATAAACAACAAAAAAGCCGGGTTGCATTACGCACCCGGCTTTTTTTATGCCGCCTGTTCAGCGGTTTGCTGCGCCTTCAGCCAGGCAATCTCTTCCGCCCAGATATCCGGGTTAATGGTTTCGAGCACCATCGGAATACCGTCGAAGCGGGCGTCCTGCATGATAAAGCGGAACGCATCATGGCCGATGTTGCCTTCGCCCAGGCTGTGGTGGCGGTCAACGCGGCTGCCGAACGCACTTTTTGCATCGTTCAGGTGCATGCCGCGCAGGTACTGAAAGCCCACGATACGCTCGAACTCTTCGAAGGTGTTTTTCGTTGCCTCGGTGGTGCGCAGGTCATAACCGGCCGCAAACGCGTGGCAGGTATCAATGCACACGCCGACGCGGGATTTATCTTCCACGCCGTCAATAATCGCCGCCAGATGTTCGAACCTAAATCCGAGGTTACTGCCCTGACCGGCGGTGTTCTCAATTACCGCGGTGACGCCCTGGGTCTTGTCCAGCGTGATGTTGATGGATTCGGCAATGCGCGCCAGGCAGGCATCTTCGTCAATCTGCATCAGATGGCTGCCCGGATGGAAGTTCAGCAGCGTCAGCCCCAGCTGCTCGCAGCGCTGTACTTCATCCAGAAACGCCTCGCGTGATTTTTCCAGCGCTTCCTGAACCGGGTGCCCAAGGTTAATCAGGTAGCTGTCGTGCGGGAGAATTTGGCCGGGCCCGTAGCGGTATTTCTCACAGGCGGCTTTGAAGTCATCAATCACGTCTGTAGTGAGCGGCGCGGCGCGCCACTGGCGCTGGTTCTTGGTGAACAGGGCGAAAGCGGTCGCCTCGATTTCGGCGGCGCGTATGGCGGCATTCGCAAGGCCACCGGCGGCGCTAACGTGCGCTCCAACGTATTTCATAAAGGGACTCCTGTTAACCCGAAATGCTTATGATAGCGGGTTAACAGGAGAAGGATGTAGTGGTTTATGCCATCAGGCTGTGCACGGCGAGGTTAATCGCGCCACCGCCGACAATCAGCCAGATGAAGAGCACCAGCGCCATCAGCAGCGGTTTCGCACCGGCTTTTTTCAGCGCGCTGACGTGAGTGGTCACACCCAGCGCCGCCATCGCCATCGCCAGCAGCACGGTGTCCAGCGTCACCAGCATATCCACTACCGCTTTCGGCAGCAGGTGGAAGGAGTTAAAGATTGCCACCACGATGAACAGGATAGCAAACCACGGAATGGTGATTTTGCTCTTCTCGCTACCGCCAGCCGGAGCCAGCTGTTTAACCCGCGCGGCCAGGAAAATCAGGAACGGGGCCAGCATCATCACGCGAAGCATTTTGGCAATCACCGCCGCGTTTTCGGCTTCCGGGTTAATGGCGTGTCCTGCTGCGACTACCTGAGCCACTTCGTGCATGGTCGAACCGATATAGATGCCGTAGGTTTCCGGGCTAAACCAGTGGGCGACCAGGGGGTACATCGCCGGGTAGAGGAAGATCGCCAGCGTACCGAAGATCACCACCGTCGCCACCGCCACGGTTACCTTGCTGGCTTCGGCTTTAACGACGGGTTCTGTTGCCAGCACCGCCGCTGCCCCACAGATACTGCTCCCGGCACCGATCAACCAGCTGGTGTGCTTGTCCAGCCCAAAGACTTTCTGACCGATAAAGCAGGCCAGTAAAAAGGTGCTGGTCAGGGTCAGGACGTCAATGGCAATCCCGCTCACACCCACATCCGCAATCTGCGAAAAGGTGAGGCGAAAGCCGTAAAGAATGATCCCGAGGCGCAGCAGATGCTGCTTGGCGAAAATCACACCGCCGTCGCAGGATTTCCAGATGTGCGGGTATAGGGTATTCCCGACCACCATGCCGAGCAAAATGGCCAGCGTTAAGGCGCTGAAACCTGCGCCCGCAACGGCGGGAATGCTGCCGCCCCATAATGCTGCGCCGGTTATCACGGCGCTGAGCGCAAGACCCGGCACGAAGTGCCACACTGTACGATGATGTTGTAAGGTGAGTTCTGACATAACCTTCTCCTTTGTCTGGCTTAAAGGTTACGGCGCACTGGCTTAAAAATAAAATTGATTATATATTTATAATTAATCTATATAAGTGGTAAACAACCATGCACATTACATTGCGTCAACTGGAAGTCTTCGCTGAAGTGCTGAAGAGTGGATCGACGACCCAGGCCTCGCAGATGCTGGCGCTCTCGCAGTCTGCGGTCAGTGCGGCGCTAACCGATCTCGAAGGGCAGCTGGGCGTGCAGCTGTTCGACAGGGTAGGGAAGCGGCTGGTGGTCAACGAGCATGGCCGTCTGCTTTACCCGCGCGCGCTGGCATTGCTGGAACAGGCCATCGAAATTGAACAGCTTTTCCGCGAAGACAACGGCGCGATCCGCGTGTTTGCCAGCAGCACCATTGGTAACTACATCCTGCCGGAGGTGATTGCCCGCTACCGCCGTGATTTCCCGTCGCTGCCGCTGGAGATGAGCGTGGGCAATAGCCAGGACGTGATTAACGCGGTGATCGATTTCCGCGTCGATATCGGCCTGATTGAAGGGCCGTGCCACAACGTGGATATCATTGCCGAACCCTGGCTGGAGGATGAGCTGGTGGTGTTTGCCTCCCCGGCCTCTTCTTTATTACAGGGCGAGGTGACGCTGGAACGTCTGGCGCAGGCGCAGTGGATCCTGCGCGAGCAGGGTTCCGGCACCCGTGAAATCGTCGATTACCTGCTGCTCTCCCATCTGCCGCAGTTCCAGCTGGGGATGGAGCTGGGCAACTCCGAGGCCATTAAGCACGCGGTCCGTCATGGACTGGGCATCAGCTGTCTTTCGCGGCGCGTGATCGCTGAACAGCTGGAGGTCGGATCGCTGGTCGAAATTCCCATTCCTCTGCCGAAGCTGGTGCGCACGCTGTGGTGCATTCACCATCGCCAGAAACACCTTTCCAGCTCTCTGCAGCGTTTTCTGCGCTATTGCGAGATGTGAAATCGCCCCTCACCCCAGCCCTCTCCCCAAAGGGGAGAGGGTGTTTTAAGTCCCCTCTCCCCTTTGGGGAGAGGGTTAGGGTGAGGGGAAAGACCCTATTTCTGCTTTACTTATAATCCTGGCCGAGTCATGAAGCTCTCTTATAACTGGGTATTTCTGCCGGAAGGAACGGAGATCGTCTGCTACAATCGCGCCTCATTTAATAAATGGACAGCATTTTCACATGGTTTCAGAAACTAAAACCACAGAAGCGCCCGCGCTACGTCGCGAACTCAAGGCGCGTCACCTGACGATGATCGCTATCGGCGGTTCAATCGGTACAGGTCTTTTCGTTGCCTCTGGCGCAACGATTTCGGCAGCTGGCCCGGGTGGGGCTCTCTTCTCTTATATCCTGATTGGCCTGATGGTCTACTTCCTGATGACCAGTCTGGGCGAACTGGCGGCTTACATGCCGGTGTCCGGCTCGTTTTCAACCTACGGGCAAAAATACGTCGAAGAAGGCTTCGGCTTCGCGCTGGGCTGGAACTACTGGTACAACTGGGCGGTGACCATCGCCGTTGACCTCGTCGCCGCACAGCTGGTGATGACCTGGTGGTTCCCGGATACGCCGGGCTGGATCTGGAGCGCTCTGTTCCTGGCCGTCATCTTCCTGCTGAACTACATCTCCGTGCGCGGTTTTGGCGAAGCGGAATACTGGTTCTCTTTGATTAAAGTGGCAACCGTCATCATCTTTATCGTCGTCGGCGTGGCGATGATCGTGGGTATTTTTAAAGGCGCTCAGCCTGCCGGATGGAGTAACTGGACGATAGGCGATGCGCCGTTTGCCGGGGGCTTCTCGGCGATGATTGGCGTGGCGATGATTGTCGGCTTCTCCTTCCAGGGAACCGAGCTTATCGGTATTGCGGCCGGTGAGTCTGAGAACCCGGAGAAGAACATTCCGCGCGCGGTGCGTCAGGTCTTCTGGCGTATCCTGCTGTTCTATGTGTTCGCTATTCTGATTATCAGCCTGATTATTCCGTATACCGACCCGAGCCTGCTGCGTAACGATGTCAAAGACATCAGCGTCAGCCCGTTCACGCTGGTCTTCCAGCACGCGGGTCTGCTCTCGGCGGCGGCGGTGATGAACGCGGTGATCCTGACGGCGGTGTTGTCTGCGGGTAACTCCGGGATGTATGCATCCACCCGTATGCTGTACACCCTGGCCTGCGACGGTAAAGCCCCGCGTATTTTTGCCAAACTGTCACGTGGCGGCGTACCGCGTAATGCGCTGTATGCAACTACGGTGATTGCCGGTCTGTGCTTCCTGACCTCTATGTTTGGCAACCAGACTGTCTACCTGTGGCTGCTGAATACCTCCGGGATGACGGGCTTTATCGCCTGGCTGGGGATTGCCATCAGCCACTACCGCTTCCGTCGCGGCTATGTGATGCAGGGCCATGACCTGAATAACCTGCCGTACCGCTCGGGGTTCTTCCCGCTGGGGCCGATTTTCGCCTTCATTCTGTGCCTGATTATTACCCTGGGGCAGAACTATGAAGCCTTCCTTGCGGATTCCATTGACTGGGGCGCTGTTACGGCCACCTACATCGGTATTCCGCTGTTCCTCATCATCTGGTTTGGCTACAAACTGACGAAAGGAACCCACTTCGTTCGCTACAGTGAAATGGATTTCCCGGAACGATTTAAACAATAACCGCAGTTCCTCTCTTTTAGCCCGCTCACCTGAGCGGGCTTTTTTATCTCCACAGTATGCAGAACGGAAATCATTTTTAACAATTTAATTGATAATGGTTATCGTTTGCTTTATCGTTACGAAATAATAAGCAAAACACCGACCCGCCGAAGATGCGGGCGGCTTCTAAAGCGTTGTGAGCAGTAATGAGTTGATTTAGTTGTATTTACCTCATGGAGATATGGAATGTTTAGGTTGAATCCTTTCGTCAGGGGAGGACTTTGTGCGTCCGCAATGTCCCTGGCACTGCCTGTCATCGCTGCGGAATCTGGCGACACGCTGGTTGTAACGGCCTCCGCGACCGAGCAAAACCTGAAAGACGCGCCGGCAAGCATTAGCGTCATTACTCAGGAAGACCTGAAGCGTAAGCCCGTTCAGAACCTGAAAGATGTGTTACAGGATGTGCCGGGCGTGCAGCTCACAAACGAAGGGGACAACCGCAAAGGAGTCAGTATTCGCGGTCTGGACAGCAGCTACACGCTGATTCTGGTCGACGGCAAACGCGTTAGCTCCCGCAATGCGGTATTCCGCCACAACGATTTTGACCTGAACTGGGTGCCTGTCGACGCCATCGAGCGGATAGAAGTGGTGCGCGGCCCGATGTCCTCCCTCTACGGTTCGGATGCACTGGGTGGCGTGGTCAACATCATCACCAAAAAAATCGGTCAGAAATGGACCGGAACCCTGAGCGCGGATTCAACCATTCAGGAACACCGCGACCGCGGTGACACTAACAACGGTCAGTTCTACACCAGCGGCCCGCTGGTGGACGGCGTGCTGGGGGTGAAAGCCTACGGCAGCGTGTCTAAACGTGAAAAAGACGATCAGCAACGCTCCTCTACCTCCGCGAGCGGTGAAACGCCGCGTATCGAAGGTTTCACCAGCCGCGATGCCAACGTCGAATTCGCCTGGACGCCGACGGAAAATCATGACTTTACCGCGGGATACGGCTTCGACCGCCAGGATCGCGACTCTGACTCCCTCGACAAAAACCGCCTTGAGCGCCAGAACTACTCTCTGAGCCACAACGGCCGCTGGGGCGTGGGCAACAGTGAACTGAAGGTGTACGGCGAGAAGGTCGACAACAAAAACCCGGGCAACAGCAGTCCGATTACCTCCGAGAGCAACGCGGTTGACGGGAAATACGTCCTGCCGCTGGGCGAAATCAATCAGCTGCTGACCTTCGGCGGCGAGTGGCGTCACGACAAGCTGAAGGATCCGGTCAACCTGACGGGGAGCTCCAGCAGCACGACCTCGGCAAGCCAGTACGCGCTGTTCCTTGAAGACGAATGGCGTATCTTCGAGCCGCTGGCGCTGACCACCGGCATCCGTATGGATGACCATGAAACCTACGGCGACCACTGGAGCCCGCGTGCCTATCTGGTCTACAACGCGACCGACACCGTCACGGTGAAAGGCGGCTGGGCCACCGCGTTTAAAGCGCCATCGCTGCTGCAGCTCAGCCCGGACTGGATCACCGGTTCCTGCCGCGGCGCCTGCGAGATTGTCGGTAACCCGGACCTGAAGCCGGAAACCAGCGAAAGCTTCGAGCTTGGACTCTACTACAGTGGGGAAGAGGGCTGGCTAGAAGGCGTGCAGGCCAGCATCACCACCTTCCAGAACGACGTGGACGACCGCATCAGCATCAGCCGTACGGCTAACGTGAACCAGGCGCAAAGCTACCCGAACTATGTTGGGCTGAACGCCGACGGCGAACCCATTTTCCGCTACTACAACGTCAACAAGGCGCGTATTCGTGGGGTGGAAACCGAGCTGAAGTTCCCGATTGCGGAAGACTGGAAAGTCACGCTGAACTACACCTACAACGATGGTCGTGATATCAGCAACGGCGGCAACAAGCCGCTCTCCGAACTGCCGTTCCACACCGCCAACGGAACCCTTGACTGGAAGGCAACGCAGGACTGGTCTTTCTATGTGCAGGGTAACTATAAAGGCGAGAAACGCGCGCTCACCAGTGGTGAACCGACGCCGGGCGGCTACGTTATCTGGAACACCGGTGCGGCATGGCAGGCAACGAAAGCCGTTAAGCTGCGCGCAGGGGTGCAGAACCTGCTGGATAAAGACCTGAGCCGTGACGATTACAGCTATACGGAAGATGGTCGTCGCTACTTTGTGGGCGTGGATTATACGTTCTGATGTAACCCTTATGCCCGGTGGCGCTTCGCTTACCGGGCCTACAAACCCGCGAACGTAGGCCGGGTAAGGCGCAGCCGCCACCCGGCAATCACCCGCTTTTACCCAAACAAATGCTCCGCATGGAAGCGGAGATGATCTTCAATAAAGGACCCGATGAAGTAATAGCTGTGGTCATACCCCGGTTGAATGCGCAGCGTCAGCGGCCAGTCCTTCTGGCGTGCCGCTTCAGCCAGCACCGCAGGCTGTAGCTGACCGGCGAGGAACTGATCCGCATCACCCTGATCGATAAGCGTAGGGATCGCATCCTCTGTCTGGCTTGCCAGCATCAGCGCGCAGCTGTCCCATTCCTGCCAGGTTTCTGCATTATCGCCCAGATAGTGGGTAAAGGCTTTTTGCCCCCAGGGTACCTGCGTTGGGTTCACAATCGGCGCAAACGCCGACACGCTGGTGTATTTCCCGGGGTTTTTCAGCGCCATGATAAGCGCACCGTGACCCCCCATTGAGTGCCCGCTGATGGCGCAACGGTCATTCACAGCAAACTCCGCCTGAATCAGCGCAGGCAGCTCGTCACGCATGTAGTCATACATGCGGTAGTGGCTCGCCCACGGCTGCTCGGTCGCGTTGAGATAAAATCCGGCGCCTTTGCCTAAATCGTATCCGGCATCGTCGGCGACCTCATCCCCACGCGGGCTGGTGTCTGGCATCACCAGCGCAATGCCAAGCTCTGCAGCAATACGCTGCGCACCCGCTTTGGTAGTGAAGTTTTCGTCGTTGCAGGTCAGGCCTGAAAGCCAGAACAGAACCGGCGGTTTTTCCGTCGGCGGCAGGAAAATGCTGAACGTCATCGCACAGTTCAGTACGGTGGAGTCGTGCCGCCAGCGCTGCTGTCGACCTTCAAAACAACGGTGCTCTTCGAGCAGTTCCATGCAAGGCTCCTTAATGATGATACGTATTCATAAAATCCATAATACAGAGTTTTCATTGACCTGTGAGTAACTTTCACTTTCCCCTTACGCTCAGATACTGCATCATAAATTTACTTTTCTTTAACAACTGGAGCGGTCATGGCGCTGCGTATCGCGCTCAGCGGATTTGTGGTTTTGGTGGTGGCAATGGGGATCGGGCGCTTTGCCTTTACGCCTCAGGTACCGCTGATGATTGCCGCCGGGCAACTCACGCTTACCAGTGCGGGTCTGGTGGCGGCGATGAACTATCTGGGCTATCTGGTCGGGGCGTGGGATGCCATGCGCGCCCATCGCTTTGTGGAAACACGCCTCTGGTTGGGCATCACTGGCGCGGTTGCCCTGACGCTGCTCTCGGCTGCGGCGGATAACGCTATGGTTCATGGTTTACTGCGCTTCGTGATTGGCTGCATGAGCGGCTGGTCTATGGTACTGATAGCCGCCTGGACCAACGAACGGCTGGGTCAGTTGGGCAAACCGGGGCTTAGCGCTGCTGTCTTTGCCGGGCCTGGCGCAGGCATTGCCCTGAGCGGGCTGCTCGCGGTCTATATTCAGGCGAAGGCGCTTTCTGCCGGGGCGGCATGGCAGATTTACGGCGTGCTGGCGCTGGTGCTGATTGCGCTGGTAGCGCGCTACCTGCCGCGATCCGGGCAACTCCATCGGCCTGGAACCGCACCGGAGCCGCTGGTGCTGACGGCGGATTTAAAGCGTCTGGTCTGGAGTTACAGCCTCGCGGGGTTTGGCTATATCCTCCCGGCGACCTTCCTGTCGCAAATGGCGGCGGTGCGTTTTCCCGGCAGCCTGTTTGCCCAGTTTGTCTGGCCGATTTTCGGTTTCGCTGCCGTCATCGGCATCGTGCTCAGCATCATACTGCGCCATACATCCACGGCTAACCGCAGGCTGGCGATTGTTCTGTGGTTACAGGGTGCAGGCGTGCTGGCCGCCTGGCTGCTGCCGGGCATTGGCGGTTTGCTGACGGGTGGTCTGCTGGTCGGCGGCGGGTTCTTATGTGCCGTGCAGCTTTCTCTGCTCTACGGTCGCGAGCTGGCACCTAACCACACGCGCTATATGGCAGGACTGCTCACCACCGGCTATGCCATCGGCCAGCTGATTGGCCCTGTGACGTCCGCGCTCTCCACCTGGTTGACGCATCGGCTGGAGCCTGCGCTGGGGCTGGCGGGCATCGCGCTGTTCATCGGCGGGGCACTGGTCTGGAACCGTCAGGCTGAAAGGCAGCAGCAATTGCAATAATTATCGTCGTGAATACTGGATTATGTGCGCCGCCTCACGCACAATGAGCGCACACTTTTGCCACAACGAGGGCAAAAGACGCCACACCTGCAGGAGAAAAGAATGTCATCACTCAGTAAAGAAGCTGCTCTGGTCCATGAAGCCCTGGTCGCGCGCGGTCTTGAAACGCCACTGCGTCCACCGGTTCAGGAACTGGATAATGAAACCCGTAAGCGTCTGATTTCCGGGCATATGACCGAGATCATGCAACTGCTGAATCTCGATCTGAGCGATGACAGCCTGATGGAGACGCCTCAGCGCATCGCGAAAATGTACGTAGACGAGATCTTCTCTGGCCTTGATTACGCCAATTTCCCGAAAATCACCGTCATTGAAAATAAAATGAAGGTCGATGAGATGGTGACGGTGCGCGATATCACGCTCACCAGCACCTGCGAGCACCATTTCGTGACCATCGATGGCAAAGCGACCGTGGCGTATATTCCAAAAGACACGGTAATTGGCCTGTCCAAAATCAACCGTATCGTGCGATTCTTCTCCCAGCGTCCGCAGGTTCAGGAGCGTCTGACGCAGCAGATCCTGACCGCGCTGCAAACGCTGTTGGGCACCAATAACGTGGCGGTCTCCATCGACGCGGTGCACTATTGCGTGAAAGCGCGCGGCGTGCGTGATGCGACCAGCGCAACCACCACCACGTCGCTGGGCGGTCTGTTTAAATCGAGCCAGAACACCCGCCAGGAGTTCCTGCGCGCCGTGCGTCACCACAATTAATCAGACAGGGCAGGGACCATGGAGCGAAACGTCACGCTCGATTTTGTTCGCGGCGTCGCCATTCTCGGTATCCTGCTGCTCAATATTAGCGCCTTCGGTTTGCCGAAGGCCGCTTATCTCAACCCCGCCTGGTACGGCGATATCACCCGAAGCGATGCCTGGACATGGGCGATCCTCGATCTCTTTGCGCAGGTTAAATTCCTGACGCTGTTTGCGCTGCTGTTTGGCGCAGGGTTGCAGCTTCTGCTCAAACGCGGCACGCGCTGGATCCAGTCACGTTTAACGCTGCTGGCCATCCTCGGCTTTATTCACGGCTTGTTTTTCTGGGATGGCGACATTCTGCTCGCCTACGGGTTAGTTGGGCTCATCTGCTGGCGTCTTATCCGCGATGCGCCCAGCGTAAAAAGCCTGTTCAACACCGGCGTGATGCTCTATGTCATGGGGCTTTGCGTATTGTTTCTGCTGGGCGTTATCTCTGGCGATTCAACAAACCGCTCGTGGATACCCGACGCGGCCAACCTGCAGTATGAGCAGTTCTGGAAGCTGAAAGGGGGGGCTGAGGCGATCGGTAATCGGGCCGATATGCTCGGTGATAATCTCCTTGCGCTGGGGGCGCAGTACGGCTGGCAGCTGGCAGGGATGATGCTGATGGGGGCATCCCTGATGCGCACCGGCTGGCTGAAGGGCGAATTCAGCCTGCGCCACTATCGCCGCACGGGCGCGGGTCTGGTCCTGCTCGGCGTGCTGATTAATCTCCCGGCGGTGATAATGCAGTGGCATCTTCACTGGGACTACCGCTGGTGCGCCTTCCTGCTTCAGGTGCCGCGTGAGCTTAGCGCCCCGTTCCAGACCATCGGCTACGCGGCGCTGATCTACGGCTTCTGGCCGCAGCTTTCCCGCCTGTGGATTGTCAGCGCCGTGGCCTGCGTTGGCCGCATGGCGTTAAGCAATTACATCCTGCAAACGCTGATCTGCACCACGCTGTTCTACCGATTTGGCCTGTTTATGAAATTCGACCGACTCACGCTGCTGGCGTTTGTTATTCCGGTCTGGATGGTTAACCTGGCGTTTTCCGTTATCTGGCTGCGTTATTTCCGCCAGGGTCCGCTGGAGTGGGTCTGGCGAAAATTAACCGCACATGCTTCGGGTGTATCATTGCGTAATACATCCGGATAACGATCTGGATCACAATCATTAACAAAACGGATGTAAGCGTTTTCATCTGTGTGAGCTTCTTCACGTAGTCCCCTCTTCCTCGCTGCCAAAATAGCCTCCTTGCTAAACACAGGGGGTGTCTGTGAGTTGCTGCAATCCTATGAAGGATGGTGAATATGATCACCATTCGTGACGTCGCCCGCCTGGCGGGCGTTTCCGTGGCTACCGTCTCTCGCGTGCTGAACAACAGCGCGCTGGTCAGCCCTGAAACCCGTGAAACCGTAATGAAAGCCGTGACCCAGCTTGGGTACCGGCCAAATGCCAACGCGCAGGCGCTGGCGACGCAGGTGAGCGATACCATTGGCGTCGTGGTGATGGATGTGTCGGATGCCTTCTTTGGCGCGCTGGTTAAAGCGGTGGACGTTGTCGCCCAGCAGCACCAGAAATACGTGCTGATTGGCAACAGCTATCACGAGGCGGAAAAAGAGCGTCATGCCATCGAGGTGCTGATACGCCAGCGTTGCAATGCCCTGATTGTGCATTCAAAAGCATTAAGCGACGAAGAGCTGGCCGGGTTTATGGAGCAGATCCCCGGGATGGTGTTAATCAACCGGATTGTGCCAGGCTACGCGCACCGTTGCGTTGGCCTGGATAACGTCAGCGGCGCGATGATGGCGACGCGGATGCTCATCAGCAACGGCCATCAGCGCATCGGGTATCTTGCTTCCAGCCACCAGATTGAAGACGACGGAATGCGTCGGGAAGGGTGGCAGAACGCGTTGAAAGAGCACGGCATTGTCCCGCTGGAAAGCTGGGTAGGAACCAGTACGCCGGATATGCAGGGTGGGGAAGCCGCAATGGTCGAGCTGCTGGGCCGTAATCTGCAACTTTCCGCCGTGTTTGCCTATAACGACAGCATGGCGGCGGGGGCGCTGACTGCGCTGAAAGACAACGGAATTGCGGTGCCACAGCATTTGTCGCTGATTGGCTTCGATGATATCCCGATTGCCCGTTACACCGACCCGCAGTTAACCACCGTGCGTTACCCCATTGCCTCGATGGCAAAACTGGCGACCGAACTGGCGTTACAGGGTGCCGCAGGCCTGCTGGATCCGGATGCAACACACTGTTTCATGCCAACTTTAGTCAGGCGGCATTCTGTCTCTATTCGGCAAACTGTGGCTCCGATCACTAACTAATTATGTGGCGTGATGTAACCGTTTTCAATCTGTGAGTAAATTCACAGTATCTTAACAAGCCGCTGACTATGATGTCAGCGTTTTAGAGGCTGAAACGCTATGTAACGGTGATTAATCATTTTCACCATAACCAGTGAGCCGAAAACAACGAATAAAACGCATTTCTGGAGCGTTACCGAACACGGAAGATAGAAATTTTATAAGTGAACTTCGGCGATCAGTAACGTTTTATTAACACCTGCCCGCCGACCGTTATTCACAAGAACTACCCTGCATAAAAAAAACCGGAGATACCATGAATAAGAAGGTGTTGACTCTGTCTGCTGTAATGGCAAGCATGCTTTTTGGTGCTGCAGCGCACGCTGCGGATACCCGTATTGGCGTGACCATCTATAAATACGACGACAACTTCATGTCCGTTGTGCGTAAAGCGATTGAGAAAGATGCGAAAGCAGCGCCAGACGTTCAGCTGCTGATGAACGACTCCCAGAACGACCAGTCCAAACAGAACGACCAGATCGACGTTCTGCTGGCGAAAGGCGTGAAAGCCCTGGCCATCAACCTGGTTGACCCGGCTGCTGCAGGCACGGTTATTGAGAAAGCGCGCGGCCAGAACGTGCCAATCGTCTTCTTCAACAAAGAACCTTCCCGTAAGGCGCTGGATAGCTACGATAAAGCGTATTACGTCGGTACCGACTCCAAAGAGTCTGGCATTATTCAGGGCGATCTGATCGCGAAACACTGGGCGGCGAACCCGAACTGGGACCTGAACAAAGACGGTCAGATTCAGTTCGTGCTGCTGAAAGGCGAGCCAGGCCACCCGGATGCTGAAGCCCGTACCACCTACGTTGTCAAAGAGCTGAACGACAAGGGCCTGAAAACCCAGCAGCTGGCGTTAGATACCGCGATGTGGGATACCGCTCAGGCGAAAGATAAGATGGACGCGTGGCTGTCTGGCCCGAACGCCAACAAAATCGAAGTGGTTATCGCCAACAACGATGCGATGGCGATGGGTGCCGTTGAAGCCCTGAAAGCGCACAACAAATCCTCCATTCCTGTGTTCGGCGTAGATGCCCTGCCAGAAGCACTGGCGCTGGTTAAATCCGGTGCGATGGCCGGTACCGTTCTGAATGATGCCAACAACCAGGCGAAAGCCACCTTCGACCTGGCGAAAAACCTGGCCGACGGTAAAGGTGCTGCTGACGGCACGACCTGGAAAATTGAAAACAAAATCGTTCGCGTGCCATACGTGGGCGTAGACCAGTCCAACCTGGCTGAGTTTATCGGTAAATAAGTTCTTTGTTTTGTCTTCACTGGGCGCAATTCGTTGCGCCCTTTTATAACGCGATATGCGAGGCCAACAAGGTATAATTATGGTCAGCACAACTACTCAGTCGTCCGGTGAATACTTGTTGGAAATGACCGGTGTTAACAAGTCTTTCCCCGGTGTTAAGGCACTCGATAATGTTAATTTAAAAGTGCGTCCTCACTCTATTCATGCCTTGATGGGGGAGAACGGTGCGGGTAAATCAACATTATTAAAATGTCTTTTTGGGATCTATCAAAAAGATTCTGGCAGCATTCTTTTTCAGGGGAAAGAGATCGATTTCCATTCAGCGAAAGAAGCGCTGGAAAACGGTATCTCGATGGTTCACCAGGAATTAAACCTGGTACTGCAACGTTCGGTAATGGATAACATGTGGTTGGGACGTTACCCAACCAAAGGTGTGTTTGTCGATCAGGATAAAATGTATCGCGACACCAAAGCGATTTTCGACGAGCTGGATATTGATATCGATCCGCGCGCCCGCGTGGGGACATTATCCGTTTCCCAGATGCAGATGATCGAAATTGCGAAAGCGTTCTCCTATGACGCGAAGATCGTCATCATGGATGAACCCACGTCGTCATTAACGGAAAAAGAGGTTAACCACCTTTTTACCATTATTCGCAAACTGAAAGATCGCGGCTGCGGCATTGTGTATATCTCCCACAAAATGGAAGAGATCTTCCAGCTGTGCGATGAAATTACCATCCTGCGCGACGGCCAGTGGATTGCCACCCAGCCGCTGGAAGGGCTGGACATGGACAAGATCATCGCCATGATGGTCGGCCGTTCCCTGAACCAGCGCTTCCCGGACAAAGAAAACAAGCCGGGCGAAGTGATTCTGGAAGTGCGCAATCTTACCTCGCTGCGCCAGCCGTCCATTCGCGATATTTCCTTCGACCTGCACAAAGGCGAAATTCTGGGCATTGCCGGACTGGTGGGAGCCAAACGTACCGATATCGTGGAAACCCTGTTTGGTATCCGTGAAAAATCGGGTGGCACCATTACGCTGCACGGTAAGAAAATTAACAACCATAACGCCAACGAAGCCATTAATAACGGTTTCGCGCTGGTGACGGAAGAACGCCGCTCGACCGGCATTTATGCCTATCTCGATATTAACTTTAACTCGTTAATTTCGAACATTCGTAACTATAAAAGTAAAATCGGTCTGCTGGATAATTCCCGCATGAAGAGCGATACCCAGTGGGTTATTGACTCCATGCGCGTCAAAACGCCAGGCCACCGTACGCAAATTGGTTCGCTTTCGGGTGGGAACCAGCAAAAAGTCATTATTGGCCGCTGGTTATTGACCCAGCCCGAAATTCTGATGCTGGATGAACCGACCCGCGGTATCGATGTGGGTGCAAAATTTGAAATTTATCAGCTGATTGCTGAGCTGGCGAAAAAGAATAAAGGGATCATTATTATTTCTTCCGAAATGCCGGAACTGTTAGGGATCACAGACCGTATTCTGGTTATGAGCAATGGTCTCGTTGCCGGTATTGTTGACACCAAAACGACTACGCAAAACGAAATTTTGCGTCTTGCGTCTTTGCACCTTTAAGATCAGGGGCTCCTCATGAGTGCGTTAAATAAGAAAAGTTTTCTCACTTATCTGAAAGAAGGCGGTATTTACGTTGTTCTTTTAGTATTACTGGCCATTATTATCTTCCAGGACCCTACGTTCTTAAGCCTGCTGAACCTGAGTAACATTCTGACTCAGTCCTCCGTGCGTATCATCATCGCGCTGGGCGTGGCGGGTTTGATTGTCACCCAGGGGACTGACCTGTCAGCCGGACGTCAGGTAGGGCTGGCGGCGGTTATTGCGGCAACCCTGCTGCAGTCGATGGAAAACGCCAACAAGGTGTTCCCGGAAATGGCAACCATGCCGATTTTCGTGGTGATCCTGATTGTCTGCGCCATCGGTGCGGTGATCGGCCTGATCAACGGCATCATCATTGCTTACCTGAACGTGACGCCATTTATCACCACGCTGGGTACGATGATCATCGTTTACGGTATCAACTCCCTGTACTACGACTTCGTGGGCGCGTCGCCAATCTCGGGCTTTGACAGCGGCTTCTCGACCTTTACGCAAGGATTTATCGCGCTGGGCAGCTTCCGCCTTTCATACATTACCTTCTATGCGCTGATTGCCGTGGCCTTCGTTTGGGTGCTGTGGAACAAAACCCGCTTTGGTAAAAATATTTTCGCCATCGGCGGTAACCCGGAAGCGGCGAAAGTATCCGGCGTTAACGTTGCCCTGAACCTGCTGATGATTTATGCGTTGTCCGGCGTGTTCTACGCCTTCGGCGGAATGCTGGAAGCGGGCCGTATCGGCTCTGCCACCAACAACCTTGGCTTCATGTACGAGCTGGATGCGATTGCGGCCTGCGTGGTGGGCGGCGTCTCCTTCAGCGGCGGCGTGGGTACCGTGCTCGGCGTGGTCACCGGTGTGATCATCTTCACCGTCATCAACTACGGGTTGACCTATATCGGCGTGAACCCGTACTGGCAGTACATCATCAAAGGCGCCATCATTATCTTCGCCGTTGCGCTGGATTCACTGAAGTACGCGCGTAAGAAATAATCGTCTTTCGCGATACCCGGCCCGCTCACCGAGCGGGCTTTTTTTATGCCTTATGCCAGCTGAGACTCCTCTCGGGTCACAATGCGTTCAAACCAGTCGAGTTCAGAGAGCTTGCAGGCGATCCACTGTTCGGAAAAGGCGTCGCCCAGGCTGTCGGTGAGGTACTGACAGCGGGCAAAAGCCTCAATCGCCTCCTGCTGAAACAGCGGCAGTTCAGGTTGATCGTGCTGCGGTTCGGGCAACTCCTCCTCGTCGATATTTTCCAGCCCGTACAGCATGCCGGTCAGGATAGTAGCAGCCACCAGATACGGATTGGCGTCCGCCCCGGCCAGCCGGTACTCGATACGACGGTTGTGGTCTTCCGAGCAGGGAATACGCAAAGCGGCGGAGCGGGTGTTATAGCCCCAGGAGTTAAATACGGGTTCCGTCAGGTTTTTACGCAGGCGACGAAACGCGTTGACGCCCGGTGCAAGAATGGCGATAGAGGCGGGCATCAGCGCCAGCTGGCCCGCGATGCACAACCGCACCATGCTGTTCAGCGCGTTCACCGGTGAGGCAAAGACGTTTTCGCCGCGGCTGTCGTTGAGGCTGAAATGAAAGTGCAAGCCGCTGCCGGAAAGTTCGCTGAAGGGCTTGGCCATAAAGTTGGCCTGCAGGCCGTGCTTTTCGGCAACGTATCGGGTCAGGCGACGCAGCGCCAGCACGTTATCGCAGACCTCAACGACGCGATGGCTGTGCTTCAGGTTTAATTCGTACTGACCGGACTCGGCTTCCGCTACGACCCCTGACAGCGGGATGCGCTAAAGGTGCGCCAGCTGCTCCAGCTCGTCAAACAGCGCGGCATGCGCCGACGAGGTATCCATATGAAAACAGCCCTGATTTTGCTGATCCCGATCGTCATGCCCCGTCAGATAGAACTCGATTT
Organism: Enterobacter quasimori; assembly: GCF_018597345.1. Classification (NCBI taxonomy): domain Bacteria; kingdom Pseudomonadati; phylum Pseudomonadota; class Gammaproteobacteria; order Enterobacterales; family Enterobacteriaceae; genus Enterobacter; species Enterobacter quasimori. The sequence goes on from NZ_JAHEVU010000002.1 coordinate 384,690, forward strand.
CCGGGGCAATCACAGGGAAAAGGCCGTGCTGGTGGAAGCGGGCCAGCACGTTCTGCAGTATCACGCGCGGCTCAAGCGGGCAGGGGCTATTGTCGCTGTCTTTCATCGTCAGCAGGATCTGCGCGTTGTGCTGCGGATCTTGCGGACAGGGACGCAGGGAGCCGGCGACCGGAACGCACAGCCGGTCCGGTTCATCATAAAGCGGGGCGGCGATTTTTCCTTTCTGATCCATCGAGTAGACCGAAAGGGGAAAGTAACAGCCTTTTTCCAGACTCAGCATGCTCTCCACCGACAGACGCTTGCCACGCATCGTGCCGTTGATATCGTTCAGATAAACGTCGACATGCTTCGTCTGCGGGTAACGTTCCAGGTAATCGGCTACTTCCACTGAAATGTTGTGCTGCAGGGCGTCAATTTTTTCATCCAGCCAGAGACCTGAATTGAGTGCGCCAGGGAGTGATAAGCCGGGAAAGTTAAAATACGGACGGAGACTTTTGAGGAAAAACGCATTCATTATCGAGTTCATAGTCATTCTTCAATGAAGCCGTAGCGGCAGTGAACTCAGCTTAAAAGAGCCGACGTAAAGGGGAGATAAAAAGCGTCAGGCCCGGCGTAAAGAAAGTATAAAGGCGGTGCTGTTATTTCTCTTTTTTCTGCATATCGAGCAGCTGCTCGGGCGTGACGGCCGGATAACCCTGCGCATCTTCCGGCACTTCGTGCATCGCCGGGATCGGCACCAGCGGGCCTAAAAAGCGCGGTTCACGTTTGAAGATGTAAAGATCGGCCAATGCGCCAAAGCGGGCACCGAACTCGCGCACGCGCACGCTCAGCATGTCTTTTGGCGACGGCACGGCGTAGCACTGAGCCTGGATACCCATATGCAGCGCGATAAACAGCGCGCGCTCGCAGTGGAAGCGCTGGGTAATGATGATGAAATCGTTAGTGTCGAACACCTTGCGGGTGCGCACGATGGAGTCCAGGGTGCGGAACCCGGCGTAGTCGAGCACGATATCGGCAGGATCGACGCCAGCGGCAATCAGGTCCTTACGCATCGTCACCGGTTCGTTGTAGCTTTGCAGGGCGTTATCGCCGCTGAGCAGCAGGTAATTCACCTTCCCGCTGTTGTAGGCGTTCAGCGCCCCCTGAATGCGGTAGCGGTAATACTGGTTGATCACGCCGGTGCGGTAATATTTGGCGGTGCCGAGCACTACGCCGACCTGACGATAGGGCAGGTCCTGCAGATCGTCAAAAATGTAGGGGGCGGTTTTCCAGCTCATCCAGCGGTCGAGACCGAGCACGATCAACAGCAGTATGCCGACCAGGACAGACAGGCTGTAAAAAACGCGCTTTAACATGAAGATGGCTCGTTCGTGAATGAAAGTTCACTCAGGCTACTGTACCCGCCTGGTTAGCGCAAGAAACGGTGAATCAACTGAGGGCTTTTTCAGCAAACTGGCGGGCATAACTGCCCGCCGGAAGGTTCAGGCAAGCAGCACGCGGTCGATTGTGGTGCAGCCCAGCGCTTTCAGCGTCGCGGCGGTGGCGTCCCACTGAATCAGCGACGCATCGGCAATTTCAGCCAGAATGGCGCGCTGAATGTCCGGATAGTCATAGCCGTTCAGGCTCAGCAGGTTAAGTGCGCCCTGCAGCGGAGGCAGCGTCGGGTTGAACGCGGCGTTTTCCGCATAGCTGCCGGTAAAGATACGCCCATCGCGGCACTGCAGCGCCACGCCGCTCGGGGACTTGCTGTACGGCGTGTGGCTCTTGTTGGCGGCGGTAATCGCCGCCTGGCTCAGGTCATCGCCGGACAGGGCGAAACCGTGGTCCTGCTCGTCCATCAGCAGCGTTTTAATCTCGAGATCTTTCGGACCGAAGGCGTCCGGCAGGTAATCCCCCAGCGTATGCGGCACGCGGCCCGGCAGGTTGATGCGCAGCTGCAGCCCGCTGTTCAGCTCGTTCATAAACTGACGGCAGTGACCGCAGGGGGTGTAGTTAACCGTGATGGCGCTCAACGCTTTTTCACCGCGCAGCCAGGCGTGGCTGATGGCGCTTTGCTCGGCGTGAACGGTCTGCTGCATGGTCGCACCGAGGAACTCCATGTTGCCACCGAAGTACCAGGTTCCGCTTACGCCGCGTGCAATGGCACCGACGTTGAAGTGGGAAAGGTCGGCACGCGCGCAGGCAGCAGCCAGGGGCAGCAGTGCGAAAGCCAGCGCGTCTTCATCCAGTCCCGTTGCCTGTTTCAGCCTCGTGACCTGCTCCGCCGTCAGCAGGGCGGGGAAATGCGTATCCGCCAGAACCGGAGCCAGGGCTGATTGCAAATTCTCTGCAAGCTGGGCGAAAGCAGCTTGAAAACGTGGGTGCATGGCGTTTGCCTCATAAAGGTTGATGGATCGGTAGTGTACGGAGCCGCTGGGGCTTTATATGTGATCCACTTCTCATTATGTGTGCAACTTATGAAAACAAAATGAAAATTGCGCGACGCATCGCAAATTTTAGCCCATCACCGCCAGAATAATCGGGAACACAAAGGGGGCAATCAGGGAGGTGATAATCCCGCAGATCACCAGCGCCAGCGAGCTAAACGCCCCTTCCTGATAGTCCACTTCGGCGCAGCGCGCGGTGCCCAGGGCGTGAGACGCAGTCCCCATCGCCAGACCGCGTGCAGCTTTGGTGCGGATCTTCATCAGATTCAGCAGGGTATGGCCAAACACCGCGCCCAGGATCCCGACGAAAATCACGCACATCGCACTGATGGCCGGAATGCCGCCGATGCTGCCGCCCACGGCCATCGCAATCGGTGTGGTGACGGACTTCGGCAGAATAGAGGCGGCAATCTGCGGAGAGGCCCCCATTAACAGGGCCACCGAGGTGCCGGTGATCATCGCCACCAGGCTACCGATAAAGCAGATGGTGATGATGGACTTCCAGCGGGCGCGGATCTGGTGCAGCTGTTCATATAAAGGAAACGCCAGCGCGACGACGGCAGGCTGCAGCAGATCGTTTAAGATTTTGCTCCCGGCGAAGTAGCGTTCGTAAGGAATGCCGGTAAGCAGCAGGAACGGAATAATCACCACCATCGCCACCAGCAGCGGGTTGAGCAACGGCATTTTGAAGCGTACGGCAAGCTTACGTGCAGCGAAGAACACCGCCAGGGTTAACGGCAGCGACCACCAGATATTGGCCATCATTTTTTTGTTTTCTCCCCGACCACTTTACGTTCGCCATGCACGATGTGCGAACTCCAGCTCACCACCAGGAACACCACCAGCGTACTGACCGCACAGGAGACGACAATCGGGCCGAACTGGGCTTTGAGCACGTCGTAATATTGCATAACGCCTACGCCGATGGGCACGAAAAGCAGCGCCATGTAGCGGATAAGAACGAAGCAGCCAGGATTGACCCACTTCGCGGGCAGCACCTGTAAAGCCAGCAGCACAAACAGGATCAGCATCCCGATAATGCTGCCGGGAATGACGATTGGCAGCAGCGAGGCGATGAAAATCCCGGCGTACAGGCAGGCGTAAATCAGGACGAATGCGCGCAGATACTGCCAGATTGTATTCAGTGATTTGCTCATGGTGAAAGTCCTTGATGAAACGCATTCATCATACAATTAAACCCAGAAATGTGCCACGGATCACATCATGAATTTTGAGCATACCAGACATTCCAGAATGGAACGCCGTGCTTTCCTCAACCATACAGAGCAGATACTATAGCGCGTCTTTTTTCACAGGTACTGCTATGCGTGTTTTACTGGCCCCTATGGAAGGCGTGCTCGACTCCCTCGTGCGCGAGCTTCTGACCGAGGTGAACGATTACGATCTCTGCGTGACGGAGTTTTTGCGCGTGGTCGATATGCTGTTGCCGGTAAAATCCTTCTACCGCCTGTGCCCCGAGCTGCACAACCAGAGCCGGACGACCTCCGGTACGCTGGTGCGTATTCAGCTGCTGGGGCAGTACCCTGAATGGCTGGCGGAGAACGCCGCCCGTGCGGTTGAGCTGGGCTCTTACGGCGTCGATCTCAACTGCGGCTGTCCGTCGAAGATGGTTAACGGCAGCGGGGGCGGGGCGACGTTGCTTAAAGATCCTGAACTCATTTATCGCGGCGCGAAGGCGATGCGTGAGGCCGTGCCGTCGCATCTGCCGGTGACGGTCAAAGTGCGCCTGGGCTGGGACAGCGACGCGCGCCAGTTTGAAATTGCCGATGCGGTGCAGCAGGCCGGTGCCACCGAGCTGGTGGTACACGGGCGTACTAAAGAGGACGGCTACAAAGCAGATCGCATTAACTGGCAGGCAATCGGCGAGATCCGCAAACGCCTCAGCATTCCGGTTATCGCCAACGGCGAAATCTGGGACCACGCGAGCGCGCAGGCCTGCATGAAGGAGACGGGCTGTGATGCGGTGATGATCGGCCGCGGCGCGCTGAACGTGCCGAACCTCAGCCGGGTGGTGAAATATAATGAACCGCGTATGCCGTGGGCAGACGTGGTCACGCTGCTGCAAAAATACAGCCGTCTGGAAAAGCAGGGCGACACCGGTTTGTATCATGTTGCGCGTATTAAGCAGTGGCTCAGTTATTTGCGCAAAGAATATAGCGAAGCGTTAGGTCTATTTCAGGAGATCCGTACGCTGCAGACCTCTGCGGATATTGCGCGCGTGATCCAGTCAAAATAATAAGCGTTAATTTGCTCACACTTTTTTAAAATATAAAACGATGCAGGTTTTCAAGGTGGCGCGACGGTGTTAAGGTGCCACTGTTTTCAACGCAGGATTGTTACTGGTTAACAGGCAAAACCTAAGCGTTTCACAGCAATAACCGCTGTGGAGCGCTTAGGTTTTTTTTTGCCTGTCATTCATGCAGGAGAGACATTTGGCTTAGCGCTTTTTACTGATTTTAAAAAATGAATTATCGACAGGAAATAGAAAAATTTCCTGCGCACGGTTACGCACTCAATACTCAGCTACAGGTTGCTAATATGACAAATAAAAATAATCTCTATGCCCTCGCTTTATTGATGATATCGCCTTTAACAATGGCGCAGGAGTGGAATGGAACGGTATTAGGATTTGAAGCCCCGCCGGAGCCTGTTCTGGGCGAAATGCTCGGCATACGTAAAATCCTTAACGATAACGGTTTTACCTATAACCTCGGATACCTGAATGAAATTGGCTGGAACGGCGGCGGTGGCTATAACCACGACTCCCACGTGGCCTATATTGACCAGTTTGCGCTGACCTTCAACCAGGATCTGGAGCGCTGGACGGGCATCCCGGATGCGCGTATCGAGGGGAACATCGTCAACCGCAACCACAATGACGATCTCACCACCAAACGCGTGCAGGATCCGCGCGTGAACTTCAACGATTTGACCCAGGAGAGCTGGGGCGGGCAATCCATTACCCGTCTGGGCTGGCTGACGTTTGCCCGCAGCTTTGACGACCGACGCCTCACCTGGCGTATCGGCATGATGAACAAGGTGCAGACTTTCGACCAGATCATCCCGTGCGACTTTCAGCTGCTCTCCCAGTGCGGCGGGAAATCGGCCAACTCGCTGACCTGGAACAACTGGAACGTTCACACCTGGGGCACCACGCTGGAGTATAAGCTCACGCCAGCCGTCACCTTAAAGGGCGGCGTGATGGAGCAAAACCCGGACGCCTCCAGCCGCAGCCACGCGTGGAGCTGGTCGACGAAGGGCAGCAAAGGGGTCTTGCTCCCGGTCGAAATCGAAGCGCGTCCGCGGGTTAACGGTATGCCGGGTGCCTATAACCTCGGCGTGGTGTTTACCAACGCGCCGCAAACCGATCTCTACCGCGGAAAATCCGGCGGGGCTGGGGCGAGCGATCCGGACGGTTATGAGAAGCATAGCCGCACGTGGTTCATGTACGCCGGGCTTAACCAGCAGATCACGCAGCACAGGGACGATCCGAATCGCGGGTTGAGCACCTCGGTCAGCATGAGCCTTGCGGATCAGCGCACCAACTATATGCATCAGGTGTATGCCGCCTCGCTGCGCTACCGCGGGCTGTTTGACGCGCGCCCGCAAGACTGGATTGGCTTCGGGCTGACCTGGATTGATATGAGCAGCCAGTACGCCCGCAACCAGCGCTATATGAACAGCCTGAGCGGCGTGTCGGACTATAACGATCCGGCGTATCACCCGGTGCCGGGCCACTCCCTGAACGGTGAGTTTTACTATCGCTTCCGTCCGGTGCCGTGGCTGGAGCTGCAGCCGGGCATTCAGTACTGGCACCATCCGGGCGGCGTATCCCGGACGCAGGATGCCTGGGTGACGGAGCTGAAAACCGTCGTGACGTTCTAGCAATGTCGATCTGCGTCACGTTTTTTACCCGTGATGCATTGAGGCTACGAATGAAACTGATAGAGTGCCAGAACTGGATTGTTACTGCTTCGGCAGGCAAAACCTGATTTTCTGGCTTCTGCCGGAGGTCAGGTTTTTTTGTTTCTGGGGTTCCGATGAAAATCGCCAAGATACTCAATAATAACGTGGTGGTTGTTCAGGATGAGCGCGGGCGTGAACAGGTGGTGATGGGCCGCGGGCTGGCCTTTCAGAAGCGCGTCGGTGAAGCGTTGGATACCGCGCTGATTGAAAAGGTGTTTGCGTTACAAAGCGATGAGCTGGTGCAGCGTCTCGGTGAGCTGCTGAGCCAGATCCCGCTGGAGGTGATGACCACCTGCGACCGCATCATTGGGCTGGCGGCGCAGCGGCTGGGGAAATTGCAGGAAAGTTTGTATATCACCCTGACCGATCACTGCTACTTCGCGATTGAGCGCCAGAAGAAAGGGCTGGCGATCAAAAACGTGCTGCTGTGGGACATCAAGCGCCTCTATCCGAAGGAGTTTGAGCTGGGGCAGGAGGCGAGGGCCATTATCGCCAAACGCCTGAACGTCGAGCTGGCTGAGGACGAAGCGGGGTTTATCGCGCTGCATCTGGTCACCGCGCAGCTGAACAGCGAAATGCCGGAAGTGATGCATGTGACAAGGGTGATGCAGGAGATCCTGCAGCTGGTGAAGTATCAGCTGCAGCTGGAGTACGACGAAGAGTCGCTCAGCTATCAGCGTTTTGTCACGCATCTGAAGTTTTTTGCCCAGCGGATGCTCACCCGCACCGTGGTGGACGATGACGATGTCTCGCTGCATACCGCGGTAAAGGACAACTACGCGAAAGCGTGGAAATGCGCCGAGAAAATCGCGCAGCACCTGAACAAAAGCTATCAGCGCGAGCTGACGACCGAAGAAATTATGTTCCTCGCCATTCATATTGAACGGGTGAGAAAAGAGGGGCGTTAAGCCTCAAATCTGGATTGTTACTGCATAACGCAGGCAAAACCTGAGCGCGGCCTTCGAAAGGAGGACGTTCTCGGGTTTTTTTTATTTTTATACTCAGTCAACAGGTGCCTGCGGGCATCGGATGTAAGGAAATCGAGATGGAATACCAGGCTTTAGCGGCGGATATTCTCGGCCACGTTGGCGGAAAAGAGAACATTGTTAGCCTTGTCCACTGCGCGACCCGGCTTCGCTTTAAACTGAAAGATAACCAGAAAGCGGATGCCGAAGGGCTGAAGAAAAATCCGGGCGTGATTATGGTGGTCGAAAGCGGCGGCCAGTTCCAGGTGGTGATTGGCAACCACGTGCATGACGTCTGGCAGGCGGTGCGCAAAGAGGCCGGGCTCGCTGACGATGCGCCAGCCGTGGAAGAGAAGGGCGACAAGGGCAACCTGCTGGGCCGCCTGATCGACATCGTCTCCGGGATTTTCACCCCGTTTATCGGCATTCTGGCGGCCTCCGGTATTCTGAAAGGGCTGCTGGCGCTGGCGGTGGTCTGCGGCTGGCTCACCCCTGAAAGCGGCACCTATAAAATCTGGTTCGCGGCCAGCGACGCGCTGTTCTTCTTCTTCCCGCTGGTGCTGGGCTATACCGCGGGCAAGAAATTCGGCGGCAACCCCTTTATTACCATGGTGATCGGCGGGGCGCTCACCCACCCGATGATGATTGCGGCGTTTAACGCCAGCCAGCAGCCGGGGGCGGTTTCCGAAGCGTTTCTCGGCATCCCCGTGACCTGGTTCAACTACAGCTCGTCGGTGATCCCCATCATTCTTGCCGCGTGGGTCAGCTGCTGGCTGGAAAAACAGAGCACCAGGCTGCTGCCATCCTCAATGAAAAACTTCTTCGCGCCGCTGATCTGCTTAGGCGTGACCGTGCCGCTGACCTTCCTGGTGATTGGCCCGCTGGCAACCTGGCTCAGCCAGCTGCTGGCCAACGGCTACCAGTGGATTTACGTCCTGGCACCGTGGCTGGCGGGCGCGGCGATGGGCGCGCTGTGGCAGGTCTGCGTCATCTTCGGCCTGCACTGGGGGCTGGTGCCGCTGATGATCAACAACCTGGCGGTGCTGGGGCATGATTCCATGCTGCCGATGCTGCTGCCCGCGGTATTCGGTCAGGTGGGTGCGGCGCTGGGGATCTTCCTGCGCACCCGCGATGCGCGTCAGAAAATGCTGGCCGGGTCGTCCGTGACGGCGGGGATTTTCGGCATCACCGAGCCGGCAGTCTATGGCGTTAACCTGCCGCTGCGCAGACCCTTTATTTTCGGCTGCGTGGCGGGGGCAATCGGCGGCGCGATTGTCGGCTTCAGCGACACCCACGTGTACTCCTTCGGCTTTGCCAACGTCTTTACCATCGCCCAGATGATCCCGCCGGGTGGGGTAGATGCCACGCTGTGGGGCGGCATTATCGGCACCGTGGTGGCGCTGGTGCTGAGCTGCGTCCTGACGCTGGTGGCGGGCATGCCTGCACGCCCAGCGCCCGAGGAGGTTGCGCCAGCGGGTGAAAACGATGTGCTGGCACCGATGACCGGTACCGTGCTGGCGCTCGATCAGGTGCCCGATACCACCTTTGCCAGCGGCCTGCTGGGCAGCGGTGCCGCCATCATCCCCTCCGACAACAGGGTGGTTGCCCCGTTTGCGGGCGTTGTTGCCTCTCTTTTCCAGACCAAACACGCCATCGGCCTGCTCAGCGACAGCGGCATTGAAGTGTTAATCCACGTCGGGATCGACACCGTGAAGCTCGATGGTAAACCGTTTACCGCCCACGTGAAGGTGGGCGACAGGGTGCAGCCGGGCGACCTGCTGCTGGAGTTTGATCGTCAGGCGATTATCGACGCCGGATACGACCTGGCGACGCCGATCATTATCAGTAACAGCGACGAGTATCGCGAGGTGGCGACCGTGGCGGCAACGTCCGTTAATGCCGGTGCACCGCTGCTCAGCGTAAGCCATCAATAACAGGAGAACGTGATGAAGACTTTCCCGGATGAGTTTTTATGGGGCGGCGCGGTTGCCGCGAACCAGGTAGAAGGCGCCTGGCGGGAGGATGGCAAAGGGCTGTCAACGTCTGACGTCCAGCCGCAGGGGGTGTTTGGCCCGGTGGTGGAGCGCGTGGCGGGCGACAGCGGCATCAAGGATGTCGCCATCGATTTCTATCACCGCTACCCGGAAGACATCAAACTCTTTGCCGAAATGGGCTTTAGCTGCCTGCGCGTCTCCATTGCCTGGACGCGTATCTTCCCGAACGGCGACGAGCAGGCGCCAAACGAAGCGGGTCTGTCGTTTTACGACCGGCTGTTTGACGAGCTGGCCGCGCACGACATCACCCCGCTGGTCACGCTGTCGCACTATGAGATGCCGTGGGGGCTGGTGAAGCAGTACGGCGGCTGGGGCAACCGTCAGACGATTACCTTCTTTGAGCGCTACGCCCGCACCCTGTTCGCGCGCTACGGGGAGAAGGTGAAGCTGTGGCTGACCTTCAACGAAATCAATATGTCCCTGCATGCGCCGATGACCGGCGTGGGGCTGCCGGAAACCAGCAGCAAAGGGGAGGTGTATCAGGCGATCCACCATCAGCTGGTGGCCAGCGCGCTGGCGGTGAAAGCCTGCCACGAGATTATCCCGGATGCAAAAATTGGCAACATGCTGCTGGGCGGCCTGATGTACCCGCTGACATGCAGGCCGGAAGACGTGCTGGAAGCGCTGCAGGAGAACCGCGCCTGGCAGTTCTTTGGCGACGTGCAGTGCCGCGGGGCGTACCCGGGCTATATGCTGCGCTTCTTCCGCGACAGCGGCATCCAGATTGATATCACCGACGCCGACCGTGAGGCGCTGAAATCCACCGTCGATTTTATCTCGTTCAGCTATTACATGACTGGCTGCGTGACAACCGATGAAGAGTTGAACCAGCAGGCGCGGGGCAACATCCTGAGCATGGTACCAAACCCGCATCTGGCAAGCTCCGAGTGGGGCTGGCAGATTGACCCGGTGGGCTTGCGCACGCTGCTAAACGTGCTCTGGGATCGCTATCAGAAGCCCTTGTTTATTGTGGAAAACGGCCTTGGCGCGAAGGACAAACCGGACGCCGACGGCGTGGTGCAGGACGACTACCGCATCAGCTACCTCAACGACCACCTGGTGCAGGTGCGTGAGGCCATTGACGACGGCGTTGAGGTGATGGGGTACACCAGCTGGGGGCCGATCGATCTGGTGAGCGCGTCCAAAGCGGAACTGTCCAAACGCTACGGCTTTATTTACGTAGATCGCGACGACAGCGGTAAAGGCACCCTGGCCCGCAGCCGCAAAAAGAGTTTTTACTGGTATAAAGAGGTGATTGCCACGAAGGGGGCATCGCTGAAAGCCTGACAGGAATAACGTCGCCCGGCGCAGTGCCGGGCAAATAAATCAGAAAATCATTTTGAATACGCCGGTAACCACTAACAGCCCTATCAAAAATATAATTAAAATAACCCACAGTAATATTTTCATTCCCTTCTCCTGCCCGTGTATGACAATGAATAAGTGTAGCAGCCAATTCATAATTGGCATGAATACGTTGAATTTATTCATTGTGGTTGGGAATAAATTGCCGAATATGAAAATGTATGACAATTTGCGGATTGACACGCGTTACTAAAAAACAGAACGGCATCAAGCGTAATTTGCGCCTTTCATTTTTTGAGTTATGGCGTCATGAAACGTTCTTTTATTTTATCTCTGAGTGCTCCTCTTGTTTTAATGCTGGCAGCCTGCGCGCCGGAACATGCCAGCGTGTCGCCGATTAAAACGCAAGCCGCTGCGGCGTCGGTAAATACACGGCTCAGTCGAACCAGCTGGCCGAAAAACGAGTGGTGGAAAGACTATAACGATCCGCAGCTTAATTCGCTGATTGCGAAGGCGCTAAATGATGCGCCGGATATGCAAATTGCCCGACAGCGTATTACGCTCGCGGAAGCGCAGGCGAAGGCCACCATGGCGGCAGACGGCCCACAGATTGATTTTTCAGCCGATGCGGAACGGCAAAAAATGTCTGCGGAAGGGTTAATGGGACCCTTCGCCATTACCGATCCGGCCGCGGGTACGACGGGGCCGTGGTACACCAACGGAACATTTGGCCTGACAGCGGGCTGGGATCTCGACTTGTGGGGCAAAAACCGCGCGCAGGTTGAAGCCCGTATCGGCAAGGTCAACGCTCAGAAAGCCGAGATGGAGCAGACGCGTCAGCTGTTGGCCAGCAGCGTGGCGCGGCTTTACTGGGAGTGGCAGACCCAGGCCGCGGTGGGGGAGGTTCTCGCGCAGATTAAACACGAGCAGGAAAATATCATCGGTGCCGACCGCGAGCTGTATCAGCACGGGATCACCTCCTCGGTAGAAGGTGTCGAAACCGATATCAATGCAAGCAAAACCGAAGAGCAGCTTGCCGGGGTAAAAGGCAAAATGAAAGCCGTTGAGGCACGTCTGCAGGCCCTGACCAATACCTCCTCATTGAAGCTGACTCGTCATGCTTTACCGACAGCGGAAGCGGCGTTGCCCGCCACGCTGGGATACGAGCTGCTGGCTCGCCGCCCGGATCTGCAGGAGGCGCACTGGTACATTGAAGCTTCCCTGAGCGAAGTGGATGCCGCCAAAGCCGCCTTCTATCCCGACGTGAACCTGATGGCATTCCTGCAGCAGGATGCCCTGCATCTGAGCGATCTGTTCCGTTCCTCCGCCCAGCAAATGGGCGTCACCGCGGGGCTGACGCTGCCGATCTTCGACAGCGGCAGGCTGAATGCGAATCTGGATATCGCTCAGGCGCAGAACAACCTTTCGGTGGCAAACTACAACAAAGCGGTGGTTGATGCCGTTAACCAGGTCGCGCGCACGGCCAGTGAAGTTGAAACCCTGACCGTCAAAAACCAGCAACAGCAGCAGGTCGAGAAAGATGCTGCGCGCGTGGTGGCACTGGCACAGGCGCGCTTTAGCGCCGGGATTATTGCCGGTTCCCGCGTCAGCGAGGCCAAAATTCCGGCACTCAAGGAACATATCGCTACGCTAACCCTGAAAGGGCAGTTCGTGGATGCCACGCTACAGCTGACGTCCGCGCTGGGCGGTGGCTATCATCACGGCTAAAAAGGGTAATTATCTATACTTACCTCTTTGCACATTTTCAGGAGGTGAGTATGACCCGAGTAGCAATTGTGACGGCATCGGATTCCGGTATCGGTAAAACCACCGCGCTGATGCTTGCAGAGCGAGGCTTTGATGTCGGTGTCACATGGCATTCCGATGAAAGCGGCGCGCGGGAAACCTGTCGCGAGGTTGAGGCGAGGGGGCAACGTGCAGAGGCTATCCAGCTTGATCTGAGCACGTTGCCGGACGGTGCAAAGGCCATTGATACGCTGATTGCGCGTTTCGGTCGGCTTGATGTACTGGTCAACAATGCCGGGGCGATGACGAAAGCGCCATTCCTTGAGATGCCGTTTGACGACTGGCGGAACATTTTCACCGTTGACGTGGACGGCGCGTTTCTCTGTTCGCAGATTGCCGCGCGGCAGATGGTGAAGCAGGGGGAAGGGGGGCGGATTGTGAACATCACCTCGGTGCATGAGCACACGCCGCTGCCTGACGCCAGCGCCTATACCGCGGCAAAACATGCGCTGGGTGGCTTAACCAAATCCATGGCGCTGGAGCTGGTTAAGCACAAGATCCTGGTGAACGCCGTTGCGCCCGGTGCGATTGCCACGCCGATGAATGACATGGATGATAGCGAAGTGAAGGAAGGCTCAATGCCGGAAATCCCGCTGGCAAGGCCGGGGCATACCAAAGAGATCGCCAGCCTGGTGGCGTGGCTGTGCGACAGCGACGCCAGCTACACGACGGGGCAATCCTTTATCGTTGACGGCGGATTTATGCTGGCGAATCCGCAGTTTAAGCCGGAGGGGTAGATACCTTATTCCCTCTCCCCGGGGGAGAGGGTTAGGGTGAGGGCATCAGGCCGCAGCTACTCCTCATCCCGCCTCTTCTCCCTGTACCGCATCCACAGCCTGACTCCAATCACCGCCACAACCACCATAATCAGCCACGCCCAGTGCTTGAGGTGCTGGTCGAGATTATGCAGCCACGGTCCGATCACCTCTCCGCCCACGTAGCCAAGCGTGGTGAAGATCAGCGCCCAGGCAATCGCGCCGACAATATTGAGCGGCAGAAATATTTTGGGCGGTAGACGGCTGGCACCGATCAGAATCGGCCCGATAATGCGAAAGCCGTACATAAAGCGGGTGCCAATGACGAACAGATAGGGATGACGCTGAATGAGGCGCTGAGCGCGGCGGATTTTCTTTTGATGCTTTGCGAAACGCTTAAGCAGCGTCGGCCCGAAGCGCAGCCCCAAAAAGTAGAGCAGCTGATCGCCAATCATCCCGCCCAGGGCGACCGCGGCGACGACCAGCGGGAATTTCAGCAATCCCTGATGCGCCGCAACGCCGCCTAGCAGCGTGATGGTTTCGCCTTCTGCCACGCTACCGATGACCAGCGCGGCATATCCATATTGTTCAATAAGTCCGTTGATATCCATTACGTCTGAGTTATCTCCCTGTTCGTGCCTGCATTAATCATATACCCCCAGAATCAACCGTGCGGCAATCAACGGAATTTTCCAGCTGTACATAAAATAATCTAAAGCCTGCATTATACTTAGAGTATCGCTGACGGGCCGACAACAAGGGGGCGCTATGAACCATGTCTGGGGACTCTTCTCCCATCCCGATCGTGAAATGCACGTGATCAGAAGCGAGAACGAAACGGTCGCGCATCATTACACGCACCATGTGCTGCTGATGGCAGCGGTGCCGGTAATCTGTGCGTTTATAGGCACAACGCAAATCGGCTGGAACTTTGGTGATGGCACCGTGGTTCAGCTCTCCTGGTTTACCGGGCTGTATCTTGCCGTCATCTTTTACGGCCTGATGCTGGCGGGTGTGGCGGTAATGGGGCGCGTTATTCACTGGATGGCGCGAAACTACCCGCAGCGTCCGTCGCTGGCCCACTGTATGGTCTTTGCCGGATACGTCGCGACCCCGCTGTTCTTAAGCGGTATCGTTGCGCTCTATCCACTGGTCTGGCTGTGCGCGCTGATCGGTACTGTTGCCCTCTTTTACACCGGTTATCTGCTGTATGTAGGGGTGCCAACCTTCCTGAATATCAATAAAGAAGAGGGCCTAAGCTTCTCCAGCTCCACGCTTGCCATCGGAGTGCTGGTCCTGGAAGCGTTACTGGCTCTGACGGTTATTCTGTGGGGTTATGGATACCGTCTCTTTTAAGCTCACTGCATTGCTGGCGTAAATGCCAGCAATGCAGCATCTGTTCACGATTCTCCGCTGGCGACAACGCACTGTGACGGCTATGATGCCGATGCCAGCCTGCGTTTATCCGTTGACGCCGGCGGTGTACGTCATTACGTGCGTGAATAATTATCAGAAGTCTCACCATGCTGAAATTCCGAGTTTCATTACTGAGCCTGGCGCTGCTGCTGGGTGCGTCCGCTGCCGCGCCAGCCATCGCCAAAACGCCAGCGGCAACCTCCGCCGCGGCACAACCGCAGATTGCCTCCGGCAGCGCGATGATCGTCGATCTCAACACCAACAAAGTGATCTATGCCAGCCACCCGGATCTGGTGCGTCCGATCGCCTCTATTACCAAATTAATGACCGCGATGGTGGTGCTTGATGCACGACTGCCGCTGGATGAAAAACTGAAGGTCGATATCAGCCACACGCCGGAAATGAAAGGCGTCTACTCCCGCGTGCGTCTGAACAGTGAAATCAGCCGTAAGGATATGCTGCTGCTGGCGCTGATGTCCTCCGAAAACCGCGCGGCAGCCAGCCTGGCGCACCATTATCCGGGCGGCTATGATGCGTTTATTCGCGCGATGAATGCCAAAGCCAAATCGCTGGGGATGACCAACACCCGCTATGTGGAGCCGACCGGGCTGTCGATTCATAACGTCTCAACGGCGCGTGACCTGACGAAGATGCTGATTGCCAGCAAGCAGTACCCGCTGCTCGGCCAGCTCAGCACCACGCGTGAGGACATGGCGACGTTCTCTAACCCGTCCTACACGCTGCCGTTCCGCAACACTAACCATCTGGTGTATCGCGAGAACTGGAATATCCAGTTAACCAAAACCGGGTTTACCAATGCGGCAGGCCACTGCCTGGTGATGCGCACCGTGTTTAACGGCAAGCCGGTTGCGCTGGTGGTGATGGATGCCTTCGGCAAATATACCCACTTCGCGGATGCCAGCCGCCTGCGGACGTGGATTGAGACCGGGAAAGTGCAGCCGGTTCCGGCCGCGGCGCTGACGTATAAAAAGCAGAAAGCGGAACAGATGGCGACGGCGCAGAACGACTGATGCGCCTCTGCGCGCTGATGCCCTCACCCCGACCCTCTCCCACAGGGAGAGGGAGTGAACACTAAAAACGGTAACCCAGGTTACCGTTTTGCTTTTATTCCGGCAGCGTCCAGTCACCGTCGTTGAGCGGGCGCTGCATTATCAACGTATCCCGCCAGTCGCCTTTTTTATACCCAACGCTTCGCAATTGACCCACGACATCAAAACCGTGCTTTTTATGTAAGCGCAGCGAGCCCGAGTTGTTATTCCCGTCACCCACAACGGCAATCATCTGCCGCCACGGGCCCTGCTCGCAGCGTGCGATCAGCGCGCTCAGCAACGTCGAGCCAAATCCACGGCCCGTGGTGCTGGCATCCACGTAGATTGATTCCTCCAGCGTATAGCGATAAGCCTGTCGGGGACGATACGGAGTGGCATAGCAATAGCCGACGACGATACCGCGGTACAGCGCGACCAGCCACGGCAAACCGCTGTCGGTGACGTTTTTCATACGCTTACGCATTTCGTCTACGGTGGGGGGAACTTCTTCGAAGGATGCGCGACCATGGAGTACATGCCATGCATAGATGGCCGAGATGGCATGCGCATCATCTGGCAGGGCATCACGCACCTCCAGTTCGGTTTCGGATAAAATATCTACAGCCGACATGATGTGCCCGCTCCTTATCGTAGAATGCCGGAGAAACGTCTCTCCGGCGACAGATCGCTACTCTAGTACGATTAAGGAGGGCTTAACAATCTCTCAAATATGGCTGTATGAATTAATCAGATGCTTGCGTTATGGGCTGCTCCGCATCTGCCTCTTCTTTCCAGTATTTCTTCCGCGTTGTCTTACCAATGCCGGGATTCATGCTGTTTGTAGGGTCATTCTCGCGATAAAACTGCTTAAGTGCGTCAGGGGCCTTATAAAGATGCCCAACGTTGTGTTCTGCAGGATATTGTGCGCCACGTTCACGCAGAAGGGCGAGCATCTGCTCTTTCAGCGCGTGCGCGTCGACGCCTTTTTTAACGATGTAATCCTGATGGAAGACGTAGCACATAAAGTGGCCGTAATAGAGCTTGTGCACCAGCTTGCTGTCGATCTCCGGCGGCAGGTGCTCAAACCACTCGGTATCGTTGCGTCGCAGGGCGATATCCAGCGCCAGAATATCTTCCACCTCGTCGGAATGCACCGCCTGATAGCGGATGGCGGCACCCGCCGCGGCGAAACGATGCAGGAACGCTTTGCTGCCTTCTTCCGGCGTGCAGGCAAAGAAATCACCCTCAGCCGTCTTGAAGAACTCGGTCAGCCAGCTTTGCGCCTCGGTAATCCCGTCTCCGGCCATCTTCAGCAGCAGGTGGTGCTCATACTTATCGCGCCAGGTTTTCATGCGCTCCGGTAAGTGCGCCGGAAAAACCTTGCCCAGCTTCTGCATAAAGCGGTCGGTGAAGTGCGGTTTGAACAGCGACACTTTCTCGAGCATCGCGTCGGTGCGGCCCTTCATGGTGAAGAAGAACGGCATTTTGTCGGTGCCGAGCTTGTCGATCATCAGGAAGGTGTCTTTGCCGTAGCGCTCGGCGATGTCGTAAATATCCCGGTGCATATATTCGCCCGCCACCGGCAGATGGGTAAACTCCCCCAGAATATGACGACGGATTTCGGTCAACACCTCGGGCTGATTGGTGCCGATGTAAAACACCTGCTGCTTCTTCTCTGCCGGGAAGGTATCAAGGCGTACGGCAAAAACGGCGAGCTTGCCCGCGCAGCCGGAGGATTCAAACAGACGGTCCGGGTCAGCGTTATAGCGCGCCGGGGTGTCGGCGTCGATATCCCGCACGCGGGTGACGTAATCATGATCGTGCGCGTGGCGGCCGTCGTGCTGAACGTCTTCGTCCTTCACGCGGTCATCGTCAAGCTTGCTCAGGATCTGCTCCGGCGTCACGCCGAGATCGATACCCAGATGGTTCACCAGCGTTAGCTTGCCGTTTTCGTCGATGCGGGCATACAGCGACATCTCGGTATACGCCGGGCCGCGCTGCACCAGCGAGCCGCCGGAGTTATTGCAGATCCCGCCGATCACCGACGCGCCAATACAGGAGGAGCCGATCACCGAGTGCGGCTCGCGTCCCAGTGGCTTAAGCGCTTTTTCCAGCGTGTAGAGCGTGGTGCCGGGGAAGGCCAGCACCTGTTCACCTTTGTCCAGCAGGTGAAGTTTGTCGAGGCGCAGGGTGCTGATAATCACGATGTCACGATCGTAATCATTGCCGTTCGGCGTGGAGCCTTCGGTCAGGCCGGTATTGGCGGCCTGCATTAAAATAATCTTGTCGGCGGCGACGCAGGCGCTCAGCACGCGCCACAGCTCAAGCAGCGTGCCGGGGAAGACCACCGCCAGCGCGTCGCCCTGGCCGGAACGGAAACCCTTGCGATAGCGGGCGGTTTTAGCCGGGTCAGTAAGCAGGTGAGAGTGACCAACCAGGCGCGACAGTTCGTTAATAAAAGTATTGTTATCGTCAGTTCGAACAGAAGACATCTTCCACTCCTTGTGGTGGGGCAAATTTCTCGCTGTAAAGCATAGCGCGATTAACTGTTAAGCGGTCGAGTATTCACGAGAAAAATCAGAGAATAACCCTGCAAGGTTCAATGGGTTTGTGGCACACTGCGCTTTTCGCACGGTATGGCCGAGATCGTCCGGCGGTTATTGATGAGAGAGTATAACGACATGAAATGGCTATGTTCTGTAGGTGTCGCCGTCAGCCTGGCGCTGCAACCTGCGCTCGCAGAGGATTTATTTGGTAATCACCCGCTCACGCCTGAAGCCCGCGACGCGTTTGTCACGGAATTGCTCAAAAAGATGACGGTTGATGAGAAAATCGGTCAGCTGCGTCTTATCAGCGTCGGCCCGGATAACCCGAAAGAGGCCATCCGTGAGATGATTAAAGAGAGCCAGGTGGGGGCGATTTTTAACACCGTTACCCGTCAGGATATCCGTAAAATGCAGGATCAGGTGATGGAGCTCAGCCGCCTGAAGATCCCTCTCTTCTTTGCCTACGACGTGCTGCACGGCCAGCGTACCGTCTTCCCGATTAGCCTCGGGTTAGCCTCCTCCTTTAACCTCGACGCGGTGAAAACCGTCGGGCGCGTGTCGGCGTATGAAGCGGCGGACGACGGCCTGAACATGACCTGGGCGCCGATGGTCGACGTCTCCCGCGATCCGCGCTGGGGCCGCGCGTCGGAGGGCTTCGGTGAAGATACATATCTAACGGCCACAATGGGTAAAACCATGGTGGAAGCGATGCAGGGCAAAAGCCCGGCGGACCGCTACTCGGTGATGACCAGCGTGAAGCATTTTGCGGCCTACGGCGCGGTTGAAGGCGGCAAAGAGTACAACACCGTCGACATGAGCCCGCAGCGCCTGTTCAACGACTACATGCCGCCGTACAAGGCAGGGCTGGATGCGGGGAGCGGCGCGGTAATGGTGGCGCTGAACTCGCTGAACGGCACGCCAGCGACCTCCGATTCCTGGCTGCTGAAAGACGTGCTGCGTGACCAGTGGGGCTTCAAGGGCATTACCGTTTCTGACCACGGCGCAATCAAAGAGCTGATTAAACACGGCACGGCGTCCGATCCGGAAGACGCGGTGCGCGTCGCGCTCAAGTCCGGCATCAACATGAGCATGAGCGACGAGTACTACAGCAAATACCTGCCGGGGCTGGTGAAGAGCGGCAAGGTGACGATGGCGGAGCTGGACGACGCCACCCGCCACGTGCTGAACGTGAAATACGACATGGGGCTGTTTAACGATCCGTACAGCCATCTGGGTCCGAAAGATTCTGACCCGGCAGATACCAATGCCGAAAGCCGTCTGCATCGCAAAGAGGCGCGTGAAGTGGCGCGCGAAAGCCTGGTGCTGCTGAAAAACCGCCTCGACACGCTGCCGCTGAAAAAATCCGGCACCATTGCCGTGGTGGGCCCGCTGGCCGACAGCAAGCGCGACGTGATGGGCAGCTGGTCTGCCGCTGGCGTGGCTGACCAGTCGGTGACCGTGCTGACCGGTATCAAGAGTGCCGTGGGTGATAACGCCAAGGTGGTCTACGCCAAAGGCGCAAACGTCACTGACGACAAAGACATCGTTACCTTCCTCAACCAGTACGAGGAAGCGGTGAAGGTGGATCCGCGCACGCCGAAGGAGATGATTGACGAGGCGGTGAACGCCGCGAAGCAGTCTGACGTCGTTGTTGCGGTGGTGGGCGAAGCGCAGGGGATGGCGCACGAGGCCTCCAGCCGTACCGATATCACCATTCCGCAAAGCCAGCGCGACCTGATCGCCGCCCTGAAGGCGACCGGCAAACCGCTGGTGCTGGTGCTGATGAACGGTCGTCCGCTGGCGCTGGTGAAAGAAGACCAGCAGGCTGACGCCATTCTGGAAACCTGGTTCGCCGGTACTGAGGGCGGTAACGCCATCGCCGACGTGCTGTTTGGCGATTACAACCCGTCGGGCAAGCTGCCGATGTCCTTCCCGCGCTCCGTCGGGCAGATCCCGGTGTACTACAGCCACCTGAACACCGGTCGTCCGTATAACGCCGACAAGCCGAACAAGTACACCTCCCGCTACTTCGACGAAGCCAACGGCCCGCTGTATCCGTTTGGTTACGGTCTGAGCTACACAACCTTTACGGTCTCTGACGTGAAAATGTCAGCGCCAACGATGAAGCGTGACGGCAAGGTCACCGCCAGCGTGGACGTGACCAACACCGGCAAGCGCGAAGGGGCAACGGTGATCCAGATGTACGTGCAGGACGTCACCGCGTCGATGAGCCGTCCCGTGAAGCAGCTGCGCGGCTTTGAAAAGGTCAACCTGAAGCCGGGGGAAACCAAAACCATCAGCTTCCCGATCGACGTCGATGCGCTCAAGTTCTGGAACCAGCAGATGAAATATGACGCGGAACCGGGCAAGTTTAACGTATTCATCGGCGTGGACTCCGCCCGCGTGAATAAAGGCGAGTTCGAACTGCAGTAATCTTCCCTTCCTTCGCATCCCCCCCCACGGGGGATGCGTCTTACCTTATGCTAAAAAGGCATTTTGACGGTTAAACACGCCGTTTTAAGCTACGCTTTTCTCTCAAGCCTCTGAAAAAGGCGATAAAAAAATGAGGACAGCGGAATGACGATTAAAAAGGGGATGTTAGGCTCTGCGGTGTTACTGGCCGCGCTTAGCCTGCCGCTTCAGGCAGCTGAGCCTGTCAAAGTGGGATCAAAGATTGATACCGAAGGGGCGCTGCTCGGCAATATTATTTTGCAGGTGCTTGAGAGCCACGGCGTCAAAACGGTCAACAAAGTTCAGCTCGGTACAACGCCCGTCGTGCGCGGTGCTATTACCTCCGGCGAGCTGGATATCTACCCGGAATACACCGGCAACGGCGCATTTTTCTTCAAAGATGAGAACGATCCGGCATGGAAAAACGCCAGCGCCGGGTATGAAAAAGTCAAAAAACTGGACGCGGACCAGAACAAGCTGGTCTGGTTGACGCCTGCGCCAGCGAACAATACCTGGACCATCGCGGTGCGTAAGGACGTGGCGGAGAAGGGCAAGCTGACCTCGCTCGCGGATCTCAGCCGCTACCTGAAAGAGAAGAACGATTTCAAACTCGCCGCGTCGGCTGAATTTATCGAACGTCCTGACGCGCTGCCTGCGTTCGAAAAAGCCTACGACTTCAAGCTTGATCAGGCCCAGCTGCTCTCTCTGGCAGGCGGTGATACGGCAGTGACCATCAAAGCCGCCGCGCAGCAAACCTCCGGCGTAAATGCCGCGATGGCCTACGGCACCGACGGCCCGGTTGCGGCCCTTGGCCTGCAAACCCTGACCGACCCGAAAGGCGTCCAGCCGATTTACGCCCCGACCCCGGTAGTGCGCGAAGCGGTGCTGAAAGCCTACCCGGATATTGCAGAATGGCTCAAACCGGTCTTTGAAAAACTGGATGAAAAAACGCTGCAGCAGCTGAACGCCAGCATTGCCGTTGAGGGACTGGATGCCAAAAAAGTGGCGGCCGACTTCCTGAAACAACAAGGGCTTGTGAAGTAACAGGATAAAGCTGTGCCAATACAATGTCATAACCGCGTGCTGCTGCTGTTGGCCTGTGTGGCCATCGCGGCGGTCGCGTTACCTTTTGTGAACGTTGCGCCTAACCGGTTGATGTCGGGTGAAGGGCGCACACTCTGGCAGATTTGGTCGTTTTCGCCCGCGCTGCTGACGGTGGCGCTGGGCGCGGCCGTCGTCCTGTCGCTCTGGTCAGGACGTGCCGCGCACTGGCTGACGCTGCTCCTCTGTGAAGCCCTTTTTTTGGGGCTGTTCTGGAGCGCAGGGCAGTCGGCGACGTTCATGATCTCTGCGGAAAGCCCGCTGGCGCGTACGTCCATCGGCAGCGGTCTGTGGCTATGGTTGGCGCTCTGCCTGCTGGCCTGTAGCGATGCCATTCGCCGCCTGACGCCAGTGCCCGTCTGGCGTTGGCTGCTGAACGCGCAAATCTGGCTCGTCCCCCTGGTCCTCCTCTTTAGCGGTGAGCTGAATAATCTCTCGTTGTTAAAAGAGTACGCTAATCGTCAGGAGGTGTTTGATGATGCGCTCTCGCAACATTTGACGATCCTTTTTGGCACGCTTTTCCCGGCGCTGCTTCTGGGCGTCCCGCTGGGCATCTGGTGCTATCGCCATCCGGCGCGACAGGGGAGGGTGTTCACCGTTCTCAACGTCATTCAGACGGTACCCTCAGTGGCCCTGTTTGGATTGCTCATTGCTCCGCTGGCCGGTCTGGCGAGGTCATTTCCCGCGTTGGGGGACATCGGCATTGCCGGTACCGGACTCACGCCCGCGCTGATTGCGCTGGTGCTGTATGCGCTGCTGCCGCTGGTGCGCGGTGTGGTGGCGGGCTTAAGCCAGGTTGCGCCGGACGTGCTGGAAAGCGCCCATGCGATGGGGATGAGCGCGCGGCAGTGTTTCTGGAAAATACAGTTACCCCTTGCGCTTCCGCTGTTAATTCGCAGCCTGCGGGTGGTGACGGTGCAAACCGTGGGGATGGCGGTGATTGCAGCGCTCATCGGCGCGGGCGGTTTTGGTGCCCTGGTATTCCAGGGCCTGCTCAGCAGCGCGCTGGACCTGGTCTTATTGGGCGTTGTGCCCACTATCGCGCTGGCGGTTGTTTTGGATGCGTTATTTGCCCTGTGGCTCGCGCTGCTCGGGAGAAGAGCCAATGATTGAATTTCATGATGTCAGTAAAACCTTTGCCGGTCGTCCGGCGGCAAGCCACCTGAATCTGCATTTTGCCGAGGGGGCATTTTCGGTATTGATCGGCACATCGGGGTCGGGAAAATCTACCACCCTGAAGATGATCAACCGGCTGGTTGAGCACGACAGCGGGATGATTCGCTTTGCCGGGGAAGAGATCCGCAGCCTGCCGGTGCTGGAGTTGCGCCGTCGTATGGGCTATGCCATTCAGTCTATCGGGCTGTTCCCTCACTGGACCGTGGCGCAGAACATCGCCACCGTGCCGCAGCTGGAAAAATGGACGCGGGCGAAAACCCATGCGCGGGTAGATGAGCTGATGGCCCTGCTGGGATTAGAGCCGACACTGCGTGACCGCTACCCGCATCAGCTTTCCGGCGGACAGCAGCAGCGGGTTGGGGTCGCGCGCGCGCTGGCGGCTAATCCGCAGGTGTTGCTGATGGATGAACCTTTTGGCGCGCTGGATCCGGTCACACGCGGCGCGCTGCAGGCGGAGATGACCCGCATCCACCGCATTCTGGGGCGCACCATTATCCTTGTGACGCACGACATTGATGAGGCGCTGCGCCTGGCTGACCATCTGGTGCTGATGGACCACGGTGAGGTGGTACAGCAGGGCACGCCGCTTGCGCTGTTGAGCCAGCCGAAGAACGACTTTGTGCGCGAATTTTTTGGCCGCAGCGAGCTGGGCGTCAGGCTGCTCTCTTTGCGCACCGTTGGCGATTATATGCGCCGACAGGATGCGCCGCTAAGCGGTGAACCGTTACAGGAGCAGATGAGCCTGCGGGATGCGCTGTCTGCTTTCGTCGCCAGACAATGTGAGATCCTGCCGGTGACCAACAGCCAGGGAACAACCTGTGGTGCACTGCACTTTCGCGATCTGCTGGCCGGGGAGGTGACGCGTGAAGGTCATGCGTGATCCGCTGCTCTGGCTGGCGCTGCTCT
This sequence comes from Enterobacter quasimori, assembly GCF_018597345.1. Taxonomy (NCBI): domain Bacteria; kingdom Pseudomonadati; phylum Pseudomonadota; class Gammaproteobacteria; order Enterobacterales; family Enterobacteriaceae; genus Enterobacter; species Enterobacter quasimori. The sequence continues at coordinate 408,633 of NZ_JAHEVU010000002.1, forward strand.
TCGTCGGCCTGCTCTTTCTGATGCCGCACAGCGCGGCGCTGTTCAGTTCGCTCTTTCCTGGCCTGCCGCGACCGGTCTATCAACAGGAGAGTTTTATTAACCTTGCGCTGGCGCACGCCTGGCTGGTGACGATCTCAAGCGTCATTGCCATCGTCCTCGGCGTGGGGGCAGGGATCGCGGTGACAAGGCCATCGGGACGCGAGTTTCGTCCGCTGGTGGAGACGATTGCGGCGATCGGTCAGACGTTTCCGCCGGTGGCGGTACTGGCGATTGCGGTACCGGTTATTGGCTTTGGGCAGCAGCCGGCGATTATTGCGCTGATTTTATACGGGGTATTGCCGATACTTCAGGGAACCCTGGCCGGTATTGCGGCGGTGCCCGCATCGGTGCTGAGCGTAGCAGAAGGGATGGGCATGAGCGCCTGGCAGCGGTTGCGCAAGGTTGAGCTCCCGCTCGCGGCACCGGTCATTATCGCCGGGATCCGCACGTCGGTGATTATCAACATCGGTACGGCGACTATCGCCTCGACGGTGGGGGCAAACACGCTGGGAACGCCGATTATCATCGGCTTAAGCGGATTTAATACGGCCTACATTATTCAGGGTGCGCTACTGGTTGCGCTGGCGGCGATTGTGGTCGATCGCCTTTTCGAGCGCCTGGCGCTGTATCTCAGCCGACACCGCCACGGACGATAAACGAGTAACCCGCCAGCATCACGCCGCCGATACCGCTTACGGCCATCAGGACAAAAAGGGTAATTACCGCCAGTTTAGTTGCCTTCATCATGTGCTCCTGTTGTTAACGGAACAATTATACGGTGAAGCGCAGCTGTTAATGAACCATTAAATGCCGTTATGGCTCATCCGGGCCCAGGGAATAAACCGGGTAACCATTCTCGCGCCATTCCGTCAGCAGCTGTTGCTGCGAGGCGGAGGGCACTTCGCCACACCAGACCAGCAGGGTCTGACCGTCAAAAAACTCGGGCCGTAGCTGGGCCAGCGAGTGCGCGAGCACATCCACGCGCCAGCCTTTTTGGGTGGCAATCCAGGCTTCCAGCCACAGACGCGTGGTGTCGTGCACGTTCCAGCCAACCACCAGCGCATCTTTTCCGGCCTTGTTCTTCGCCGAGGCAAGGCATACGGCAATATAGTTGATCAGTACGCCGTCGAGCATGCTGAGCAGCGCCTGCAGGGTAGACTGCTGGCACTGGAGGCGTCGACGGAGCGGAATGAAAAGATGGGTGATCAGCGTTTGCGCGGGATAATCACGCCCTTGATCTTTTATCCACGCGCGCAGGCGCTGCAGGTTACCTGCCTGCAGGAGCCGCAGCAGGGCTTCCTGTTGCTCACGCCAGAGATGCTGGGTGTCCGGATCGTCATGGCTAAGCAAGGATTTCACTTTGCCGACCTGCACACCGTTGTCGATCCAGCTTTTTATCTCGCGGATCCGGTCGATATCGGCCTCGTTGAACAGACGATGCCCACCGTCCGTTCTCTGCGGTTTAAGTAATCCATACCGTCGCTGCCACGCCCGTAGGGTAACGGGATTGATATCACAAAGGAGTGCCACTTCACCTATTGTGTAAAGCGCCATATTCGCCCCCTGGCTTACGCGTCCCCAGCTTAACTGTAGACCCACTTTGCCGAACCAGGAAGGGTTGATTGTTTTTTGAACAAATAATGCGAAGCATGCGCGATGTTCGGCAAACGCTGTGATGACGGACACGATTTGCAGCTTTTTTGGCGCGCTTCAAAGAAAGTTTACCTGCATCAGTGTATGTTACGCGTTTTTAGAATGTGCGGTTTTTTTGTATGTACGAGTTTAATCTGGTGCTGTTGTTGCTTCAGCAGATGTGCGTGTTTCTTGTCATCGCCTGGCTGATGAGTAAAACGCGCCTGTTCATTCCGCTGATGCAGGTCACCGTCCGTCTGCCGCACAAGCTGCTTTGCTATGTGACCTTCTCCATTTTCTGCATTATGGGGACCTACTTTGGCCTTCATATCGAAGATTCCATTGCCAATACGCGCGCCATCGGTGCGGTGATGGGCGGCCTGCTTGGCGGTCCCGTTGTCGGCGGCCTTGTTGGGCTTACCGGCGGCCTGCACCGCTATTCTATGGGCGGCATGACGGCGTTGAGCTGTATGATCTCCACGATCGTCGAAGGACTGCTGGGTGGCCTCGTCCACAGCTACATGATCAAACGCGGCCGCCCGGATAAGGTATTTAGCCCGCTCACCGCCGGTGCCATTACCTTTGTAGCCGAAATGGCGCAGATGGCGATCATTCTGCTCATAGCTCGTCCGTTTGACGATGCGCTGCACCTGGTGAGCAATATTGCCGCTCCGATGATGGTGACCAATACCGTGGGCGCGGCGCTGTTTATGCGTATTCTGCTCGACAAGCGCGCCATGTTTGAGAAATACACCTCGGCGTTTTCCGCCACGGCGCTGAAGGTCGCCGCCTCGACCGAAGGTATCCTGCGCCAGGGGTTTAACGAAGAGAACAGCATGAAGGTGGCGCAGGTGCTCTACAAGGAGCTGGATATCGGTGCCGTCGCCATTACCGACCGCGAAAAGCTGCTGGCGTTTACCGGTGCCGGAGACGACCACCATCTGCCGGGCAAACCGATCTCATCAACCTATACCCTGCGCGCCATTGAAACCGGTGAAGTGGTGTATGCGGACGGGAATGAGATCCCCTACCGCTGTTCGCTCCATCCGCAGTGCAAGCTTGGCTCGACGCTGGTGATCCCGCTACGCGGTGAAAATCAGCGGGTGATGGGGACGATTAAGCTCTACGAAGCGAAAAACCGCCTGTTCAGCTCGATCAACCGCACGCTGGGGGAGGGGATTGCCCAGCTGCTGTCCGCGCAAATTCTGGCGGGGCAGTATGAACGGCAGAAAGCGCTGCTGACGCAGTCTGAGATCAAGCTCCTGCACGCCCAGGTCAATCCGCATTTCCTGTTTAACGCGCTTAATACGCTGAAGGCGGTGATCCGCCGCGACAGCGATCAGGCCGCGCAGCTGGTGCAGTTTCTGTCGACCTTTTTCCGCAAGAACCTAAAACGGCCTTCCGAAATCGTGACCCTGGCCGACGAGATTGAACACGTTAATGCGTACCTGCAGATTGAACAGGCACGCTTCCAGTCTCGCCTGCAGGTGTCGCTCTCCGTCCCGGACGCGCTGGCGTACCAGCATCTTCCGGCCTTTACCCTGCAGCCGATTGTGGAAAATGCCATCAAACACGGTACATCGCAGCTGCTGGGCATCGGGGAGATCACCATTTCTGCTACCCAGTTTAACCACCATCTGGTGCTGGATATTGAAGATAACGCCGGGCTCTACGTCCCTTCCGCCTCGGGTGGGTTAGGGATGAGTCTGGTGGATAAACGCCTGCGTGCGCACTTCGGTGACGACTGTGGCATTACCGTCGCCTGCGAACCCGACCGATTTACCCGTATCACCTTACGACTGCCGCTGGAGGAAAACGCATGCTGAGAGTGCTGATTGTGGATGACGAGCCGCTGGCACGGGAAAACCTGCGCGTGCTATTGCAGGAGCAGAGTGATATCGAGGTGGTGGGTGAGTGTGCAAACGCCATTGAGGCCATCGGCGCGGTGCATAAACTGCGTCCGGACGCGCTGTTCCTCGACATTCAGATGCCCCGCATCAGCGGGCTGGAGATGGTCGGGATGCTTGATCCCGAGCACCGCCCCTATATCGTCTTTCTGACAGCGTTTGATGAATACGCCGTGAAGGCATTTGAAGAGCATGCCTTTGATTATCTGCTGAAACCGATTGAAGAGAAGCGGCTGGATAAAACGCTCACCCGTTTACGCCAGGAGCGCACCGTGCAGGATATGACGCTGCTGCCGGAAAACCAGCAGCCGCTGAAGTTTATTCCCTGTACCGGGCACAGCCGAATCTACCTTCTGCAGATGGATGACGTGGCCTTTGTCAGCAGCCGCCTGAGCGGGGTATATGTCACCAGCGCGGAGGGAAATGAAGGCTTTACCGAGCTGACGCTTCGCACCCTGGAGAGCCGCACGCCGCTGATCCGCTGCCATCGCCAGTATCTGGTGAACATGGCGCAGCTGAAGGAGATCCGCCTGGAAGATAACGGCCAGGCCGAGCTGGTGCTGCGTGCCGGGCAAACGGTGCCCGTCAGCCGTCGCTACCTGAAGAGTTTGAAAGAGGCGATTGGGCTGTAAAGCTGGTACACTGCGCGCCATTGCATCATCGACATTCGAAGGCTCTATGCTAAGTAACGATATTCTTCGTAGCCTGCGCTACACCCTGAAAGCGAACAATAACGATATGGTGCGCATCCTTGCGCTGTCCGACATGGAATCCACGTCTGCCGGTTTCGACACCTGGATGACCAAAGAAGACGAAGAGGGCTTTGTCCGCTGCCCTGATATCATTCTGTCGGGTTTCCTGAACGGCCTGATTTACGATAAGCGTGGCAAAGATCCGGCCGCGCCAGAGCTGGCGCTGGAGCGTCGCGTGAACAACAACACGGTGCTGAAAAAGCTGCGCATCGCGTTCTCGCTGAAAACGGACGATATCGTGGCGATCATGACCGAGCAAAAATACCGCGTATCCCTGCCGGAAGTGACCGCCATGATGCGCGCGCCGGACCACAAAAACTACCGCGAGTGCGGCGACCAGTTTCTGCGTAATTTCCTGCGCGGGCTGACCCACCGGGTGCATCACCCGAAAGTGTGATTGCAGAATGGGTGCGGCCTGATGCCCTCACCCCGACCCTCTCCCACAGGGAGAGGGAGAAAACAAAATGCCGTAAAAAAAGCCGGAGATAATCTCCGGCTTTTTTCTTATTTCACCTGCTGACCCGGCTTCGCGCCTTCGTCAGGGCTTAACAGGAAGATATCTTTCCCGCCAGGGCCTGCGGCCATCACCATCCCCTCGGAGATGCCGAAGCGCATTTTGCGCGGCGCCAGGTTCGCCACCATCACGGTTTGACGGCCGATCAGCACCTGCGGGTCCGGATAGGCAGAGCGGATGCCGGAGAAGACGTTGCGCTTCTCGCCGCCGAGATCCAGCGTCAGGCGCAGCAGCTTGTCAGAGCCGTCCACAAACTCCGCGTTCTCGATCAGCGCCACGCGCAGGTCGACTTTGGCAAAATCATCGAAGGTAATGGTTTCCTGAATCGGGTCGTCCGCCAGCGGGCCGGTGACCGGTGCCGCAGCCGCCTTCACCTCTTCTTTAGACGCTTCCACCAGGGCTTCAACCTGCTTCATCTCGATGCGGTTGTACAGCGCCTTGAAGGTGTTCACCTTGTGGCCGAGCAGCGGCTGCTGGATGGCATCCCAGGTCAGTTCGGTGTTCAGGAACGCTTCAGTACGGGCTGCGAGCTGCGGCAGAACCGGCTTCAGCCAGGTCATCAGCACGCGGAACATGTTCAGACCCATGGTGCAGATTGCCTGCAGGTCAGCGTCGCGGCCTTCCTGTTTCGCGACCACCCACGGGGCCTGCTCGTCCACATAGCGGTTGGCAACGTCGGCCAGTGCCATGATTTCACGAATCGCTTTACCGAACTCGCGGCTTTCCCAGGCTTCACCAACCGCCGCGGCGGCATCGGTGAAGGTTTTATACAGCGCAGGATCGGCCAGTTCGGCAGAAAGCACGCCGTCAAAACGCTTGGCGATAAAGCCCGCGTTACGGGACGCCAGGTTCACGACCTTGTTGACGATGTCCGCGTTCACGCGCTGCACGAAATCTTCCAGGTTCAGGTCGATATCGTCGATGCGGGAAGAGAGCTTCGCGGTGTAGTAGTAGCGCAGGCTGTCCGCGTCGAAGTGGTTCAGCCAGGTGCTGGCCTTGATGAACGTACCACGAGATTTGGACATCTTTGCGCCGTTCACCGTCACGTAGCCGTGAACGAACAGGTTGGTTGGCTTGCGGAAGTTGCTGCCTTCCAGCATCGCTGGCCAGAACAGGCTGTGGAAGTAAACGATGTCTTTACCGATAAAGTGATACAGCTCGGCAGTGGAATCTTTCTTCCAGTATTCGTCGAAGCTGACGGTGTCGCCACGCTTGTCGCACAGGTTCTTGAAGGAGCCCATGTAGCCGATTGGCGCGTCCAGCCAGACGTAGAAGTATTTGCCCGGCGCGTTCGGGATTTCAAAGCCGAAGTACGGTGCATCGCGGGAGATATCCCACTGTTGCAGGCCGGATTCGAACCACTCCTGCATCTTGTTCGCCACCTGCTCCTGCAGCGCGCCGCTGCGGGTCCATGCCTGCAGCATTTCGCTGAAGGACGGCAGGTCGAAGAAGAAGTGCTCGGAGTCACGCATCACAGGTGTTGCACCGGATACCACGGATTTCGGCTCGATAAGCTCGGTCGGGCTGTAGGTCGCGCCGCACACTTCGCAGTTATCGCCGTACTGGTCCGGGGATTTACATTTCGGGCAGGTGCCTTTGACAAAGCGGTCCGGCAGGAACATGCCTTTTTCCGGATCGTACAGCTGAGAGATAGTGCGGTTTTTGATAAAACCGTTCTCTTTCAGACGGGTGTAGATCAGCTCCGACAGCTCGCGGTTTTCGTCGCTGTGCGTGGAGTGATAGTTGTCATAGCTGATGTCAAAGCCAGCAAAATCAGTTTGATGCTCCTGACTCATTTCGGCAATCATCTGCTCCGGGGAAATCCCCAGCTGCTGCGCTTTCAGCATGATCGGCGTGCCGTGGGCATCGTCCGCACAGATGAAGTTAACCTCGTGGCCGCGCATTCGCTGGTAACGGACCCAGACATCAGCCTGGATATGCTCCAGCATGTGGCCGAGGTGGATTGAGCCGTTGGCGTACGGCAGTGCGCACGTTACCAGAATTTTCTTCGCGACTTGAGTCATAGTAGGCATTACTTCTTTTAACTGTGAAAAGGGTTTTTGATATTACCAAAAGGGGCATTATTAAGTAAGCACAAACCACGGCCTTTCAGGTAAACTTGTTCATCTAAGGTCTTATTCACAAGAACAAAGGAGTCGGGATGAGTTCTCAATCCCAGGCCAAATCACCGGAAGCCTTACGAGCAATGGTCGCCGGGACGCTGGCTAACTTTCAGCATCCAACCCTGAAGCACAATCTTACGACGCTGAAAGCGTTACACCACGTTGCCTGGCTGGACGATACGCTGCACATTGAGCTGCAGATGCCGTTCGTCTGGACCAGCGCCTTCGACGCGCTGAAAGAGCAAACCAGCTCGGAGCTGCTGCGCATCACCGGTGCAAAGGCGATTGACTGGAAGCTGAGCCACAGTATCGCCACGCTGAAGCGCGTGAAAAACCAGCCCGGCGTGAACGGCGTGAAAAACATCATTGCCGTCAGCTCGGGCAAGGGCGGGGTGGGTAAATCCTCCACGGCGGTAAACCTGGCGCTCGCGCTGGCAGCGGAAGGGGCAAAAGTCGGTATTCTGGATGCGGACATTTATGGCCCGTCCATTCCAAACATGCTGGGCGCGGAAAACCAGCGTCCAACCTCACCGGACGGCACCCACATGGCGCCAATCATGGCGCACGGTCTGGCAACCAACTCGATTGGTTATCTGGTCACTGACGATAACGCGATGGTCTGGCGCGGCCCGATGGCCAGCAAGGCGCTGATGCAGATGCTGCAGGAAACCATGTGGCCGGATCTGGATTATCTGGTGCTGGACATGCCGCCGGGCACGGGTGACATTCAGCTGACGCTGGCGCAGAACATTCCGGTAACGGGAGCAGTCGTCGTGACCACGCCGCAGGATATCGCGCTGATCGACGCCAAAAAGGGCATCGTGATGTTCGAGAAGGTTGAAGTGCCGGTGCTCGGTATCGTTGAGAACATGAGCATGCACATCTGCAGCAACTGCGGACACCATGAGCCTATTTTCGGTACCGGTGGTGCGGAGAAGCTGGCGGCGCAGTATCACACTCAGCTGCTGGGGCAGATGCCGCTGCACATCATGCTGCGTGAAGATCTGGACAGCGGGAAGCCAACCGTGGTGAGCCGTCCGGACAGCGAATTTGCGGATATGTATCGTCAGCTGGCCGGGCGCGTTGCGGCGCAGCTCTACTGGCAGGGCGAAGTCATTCCGAGCGAAATCGCGTTCCGCGCGGTGTAATTCCTCAGCGCCGAATTGCCGGGTGGCGCTTCGCCTTACTCGGCCTACGAAGTTTGGGTTTGTAGGTCAGGTAAGCGAAGCGCCACCTGACCTTACCCTGGCCGATAATGCATCAGATAGTACTCTCCGTCCGGAGAATCACCCGTCGCCTCGATGTGCCAGCCGTGTCTCTGGTAAAACGCAACAGCACGCGCATTTTTGACCAGACACTTAAGCGAACCTGTACTGGTAAACGTTTTCTGCACCTGTTCCAGCAACACATGCCCGACGCCCAGGCTCTGATACTGCGGGTCAACAAACAGGTTGTGCAGAAAATTATCGTTCGTCCAGACGGAGGCGAAGCCAAGTCGATGCCCGTCCTGCACCGCCACCCAAACCTCTTCGTCCAGGATTGCGGCGTCAAAGTCCTCAAGCTGCCATTCCGCACCGTTCAACCATGGCCAGGCGTCGCGCCGGGCATGCAGGTAAATCGTGCGCAGGAAAGGACGATCGCTCTCCTGCCAGCGGCGTACCAGGATCGTATTAGCGGTGATAGAAGATATCTCCGTTATAGGCCTTATGGATTTTTCCATCGGCATCGCCAATCAGCACGTAGTTCTCACCCATGTAGGTCCAGTGTGTTCCGGCATCCGGCGCTGGCAGGTTACGCAGCTGGTACTGCTTGATGGTGTACTCGGGCGTTTGATACTGCGCTGGCGCCGTGTCACCAATCTTGAATTTTGTGAAGTCAGCGATGAACTCTTGTTCTTCATAGGCTTTGATGCCAGAAGGTGCTGCAGCCGTTTGCGGAGCAGAAAATGCGGAACCCGCCAGAGACAGTAGTACACCCAGAAGCAGCAATTTACGCTTAGCCATTTTTTCTCCAGTGATATCGTTACAGATACATTTTGTCTGCGGGTTTCAGTATGCGCGGCAGACGGTCCATTTTAAGTATCAAAACATGGTGTGTTTGAAAAAAAATGTAACAAAACTGAACGGTTTTGTGTAGTCGCAACAAAGAAAGTACATAACGGCCGTAAATGATATTTGTGTTTTATATTTAATGTATTTATTGATTTATTAATTAATTCTGAAAACGCACCACGACTTCAAAATTGGACCGTTAAGCGAATGCTTTCCCACAGCAGAACATTTAATATCGGCCCGGCACGACATGTTATGACATCTGATTCCCGGCTCAATAGCGCTGATCGGGTTAGACGATTCAGTATCTGGTTACTGTGTTGAAAATACTCTTTATTAACACACTGCAATTCATTTAATTCAATGAATTATATGATTATTTTTATTAAATAAAATTGTCGTACGTACGATAAGCACAACGATAAAAGATATGTTTATATAAATGAAAAACACAACGGCATTCTCCTTTTTATTTCTTGCAATAAGTCAGTTAACAGGCTGCGTATTTTCACCGGGTCAGGATTTAGCCATGACCGGAAAAAATATTATTGCAACAGAAGATAAAGATTATCAGCTTGATAAACACGTGGAAATTTATCCGCTGACCCCGGTGTTGATTGAGAAATTGCGTCCGCCCGTATCGAAATCTCAGGCAAATCCTAATCTGGAAGAGCAGGTGAAAAACTGGGAATACCGAATCGGCACCGGTGACATCCTGACGGTCACCGTCTGGGATCATCCTGAGTTGACGACACCCGCAGGGCAGTACCGTAGCGCGAGTGACGCGGGGAACTGGGTCAACGCGGACGGTACGCTCTTTTATCCCTACGTAGGGAAACTGCATGTGGCAGGAAAAACGGTTTCGCAGGTCCGGGAAGAGATTACCGCGCGGCTGGATAAATTCATTGAGAGTCCCCAGGTGGATGTCAGCATTGCCTCTTTTCGTTCGCAAAAAGCCTACGTGACGGGAGAAGTTGCGAAATCTGGCCAACAACCCATCACCAACATCCCCTTGACCGTGATGGACGCGGTCAATGCCGCAGGCGGTCTTTCACCAGATGCCGACTGGCGCAATGTCGTTCTCACCCATAATGGCCAGGATTCACGCCTCTCGCTGTATGCCCTGATGCAACTCGGCGATTTAACACAGAACAAGCTGCTCTATCCTGGCGATATCCTGTTTGTACCGCGTAATGATGCCCTGAAAGTCTTTGTCATGGGCGAAGTGGTTAAGCAGAGCACGCTGAAGATGGATCGCAGTGGGATGACGCTGGCGGAAGCGCTGGGCAATGCGGGCGGCCTGAACCAGAACATGGCTGATGCAACCGGCATTTTTGTCATTCGCTCAGTACATCAAAAAAGCCAGACGGGCATTATTGCGAAAATTTATCAGCTCAATGCGAAAGATGCGTCAGCGATGGTATTGGGCACTGAATTCCAGCTTGAGCCGTATGACATTGTCTACGTGACAACGGCACCGTTGTCGCGCTGGAATCGCGTTATTACGCAGCTTGTGCCGACCATCAGTGGTGTACATGACCTGACCGAAACGGTTCGTTACATCCGATCCTGGCCGCAATAATGTTCAACTCAATCTTAGTGGTTTGCACGGGCAATATTTGCCGCTCCCCGATGGGGGAGCGGCTGTTGCGTCAGCAATTACCCGGAAAACAGGTGACCTCAGCAGGGATTTTCGGCCTTGAGGGACATCCGGCAGATGCGGTTGCTCAGGATGTCGCCTGGCATTATGGCGTCTCGCTGGACGATCACGTGGGGCGCAAGCTGACGCGCAGCCTGCTGCAAAAATCCGATCTGATTCTGGTGATGGAGCCGGAACATCTTCGTTTTATTGCTGCAGTGGCCCCGGAAAACCGTGGGAAATCACTGCTATTTGGACAATGGCTGGAGACAAAGGCAATTCCCGATCCCTACCGCAAAAGCCGTGATGCTTTCGAATACGTTTTCGGGCAGTTGGGAAAAGCCAGTCAGGAATGGGCTCGTCGTTTGAGTCAAAAGGAATAATGCAGCAATGCCATCTTATACTTCAGATACCTATGGTGCTGCGGCATCGCAAAATAATGAAATTGATCTTCTGCAACTGCTTGCTGAGATATTCGATCGTCGGGTGATGATAGGCCTGGTGACACTTCTGTTTACGGTGTGCGCGGGACTCTATGCCTTTTCAGTCCCCCCTGTCTATCAGGCTGACGCCCTTGTGCAGATAGAAGCGAAGCAGGATAACGCATTGCTGAAAAGCTTAAGCCAGTTCGGCTCCGATCTTTCACCTGACGCTGCACCGGAAATCTTACTGATAAAATCGCGAATGATCCTCGGAAAGACCGTGGATGAACTGGGGCTGACGTACCGGGTAAAGCAGCGCCTTACCCCGTTCGTGGGGCACCTGTGGGCACGTTTTCGCCCCAGCAAACCTGGCCACTTGACCATCGGTGAACTTACCCTCCCCCGACTAGATGGCAAACCGCAAGAGCTTGTGCTGACGGTGCTGGAGCAGGGACGGTATCACCTTGAGGGGGAAAGTTTCGAGGCTGTGGGTACGGTCGGGAAAACGCTGCTTAAAGACGGCGTCTCTCTTCTGGTGACATCTCTTGGCGCTGCACCAGGGACGCAGTTCTCGCTCAAAACGATTACAAAGCTTGAAGCCATCAACGCGCTTCAGAAACTGCTCACCGTTGCGGAATCCGCGAAACAGAGCGGAATGATCGCGTTAACGCTGACGGGCGAGGATCCTGGCAAAATTGCCCAGGTGCTGAATACGATTGCGGAAAATTTCCTCAAGCAGAATATTGAGCGCCAGGAAGCCCAGGATTCCCGCAGCCTGATCTTTTTACAGCAGCAGTTACCGAAAATCAGTCACGAGCTGGATCAGGCCGAAGCGCGACTGAATATGTACCGCGAGCAGCGCGACTCCGTCGATTTATCTCTGGAGGCGAAGTCCGTTCTCGATCAGGTTGTTAATGTGGAAAATCAGCTCAACGAGTTGACGTTCCGCGAAGCGGAGATCTCTCAGCTTTTCAAAAAGGATCACCCAACCTATCGCGCATTACGCGAAAAGCGCCAAACCCTTGAGAAGCAGCGTGCCCGCCTGAACGATCGCGTATCAACCATGCCTTCCACACAGCAGGAAATTTTGCGGCTGAGCCGGGATGTTGAATCCGGGCGCGCCATTTACCTGCAGTTATTAACGCGTCAGCAAGAGCTCAATATCTCTCGCTCCAGCGCTATTGGAAACGTGCGGATCATTGACTCAGCGGTTACGCAACCTGAACCCATAAAACCACGTAAAGCACTCATTATGGTGCTTGGCACACTGTTGGGACTGATATTCTCCAGCGGCTGGGTATTGACTCTCGCTGCCTTTAAACGGGGGATAACCTCGTCTGAGCAACTGGAAGTGCAGGGGATGCCGGTCCTGGCGACGCTGCCGCGCTCGCTATGGCTCTGGAAAAAAACGCATCTGCGTAAAATGAGTTTCCTGGGTTCTCGCTGGACACACAAAACGTCGGATGTGCCCTTTCTGCCCATCGAAAGGCCAGCAGATATTTTTATCGAAGCGATGCGCGGGCTGCGTACCAGTCTGCACTTCACCATGATGGACGTCACGAATCAGATTGTCGTCATTACTGGCCCAACACAGGACTGCGGCAAAACGCTGGTCAGTACCGTACTGGCCGCGCTGGCTTCTCAGGCCGGGCAGCGGGTGCTCTTTATTGACGCGGATATGCGTAAGGGCTACGTGCATAACATCTGTAAGCTGAACAACCGTTGCGGATTGTCCTCAGTGCTGGAGGGCGATGTGAAATGGCAGGATGCGCTCCAGCGCTTTGAGAAAGGCGGATTTGATGTTTTAACCTGCGGTCCACAGCCTTCACTTCCTGTGGAGTTGCTTATGGGGCAACGCTTCCAGAATGCCATCTCGCAGATGAACGAACATTATGACATCGTGATTATTGACACCCCACCAGTGCTTGCCGTGACGGATGCCTTACTGATTGCCAAAGTGGCGGCGACAACCTTACTGGTTGCACGCTTTGGTAAAACCAGCGTCAAAGAGATTGAGCGCAGTCTGAAGCGTCTACAGCAAATGGGTGTGCAAGTGAATGGCGCTATTCTTAATGATATCGTGAAGTCCGCCTCGCTCTATTACAACTCGGGGTACAGCCATTACGACTACGGCTATACCCCGAAGGAAAAACGGCGTGAGGGTTAGTGCTTCACCAGCGTAGCAAAGTAGTAGACCAGGGGGATGGCGAGGATCCACAGACCAACGGGGATTTCGCGCCATTTCCCGGCAATCGCTTTGATCACGATGTAAAACAGCAATCCGCCAGCAATTCCCGTTCCGAAGCTGTTGGCAATCAGCGTTATCATGACCATCATCAGCACCGGCAGGCCGTCGGTGAAGTTCGCCAGATCAACCTTACGTAAGCCGCTAAACATATTCAGTCCAATGAGGATCAGCGCAGGTGCGGTGGCTTCTTTTGGGATCATCAGTGCCACAGGCGTAAACAGCAGCATCAGCAGGAACATCACTGCCGCAGCCAGTGCCGTCATGCCCGTTTTACCGCCCGCTTCAGCAGCAGCCGAAGATTCGATCAGCGCCGTTGCGGCAGGAATACCGACCCACGGACCTATCGCAGCGGCAATAGAGTCCACCATAAACGGACGGTTGATATGCGGCATGTTGCCTTCGTCATCCAGTAATCCCGCCTCACCGCCAACGGCCAGCGTGGTGCCCATGGTGGAGAAAAATTCCGACGCAAAGAAGACAAACAGGAAGGGCAGGAAAGCAATGTTCAGCGCCCCGAGCATATCAATGTGGCCAATAACCGGGGCCAGAGAATGCGGCATATCAATAAACTGACCAGGCAGTTTTGTCACCCCCAGCGGAATACCGACCAGGGTGGCGAACAGAATGGCCCACAGTATTGCCCCTGGAATGCGGCGCGCCTGTAACGCGATGGCCAGGAAGAGACCTGCTAACGCGACCAGCGCCGCCGGTGACAGAAAATCCCCCAGCATCAGGGCATTCGTTTTCGCGTTTGCCAACACCAGTCCGGCGTTACGAAAGCCGAGCACGGCAACAAACAGGCCGATGGAGGCCGTTAACCCCAGCTTGATGGACTGCGGGACCGAACGGGTGACGACTTCACGCAGCCCAAAGCGGGTCAGCAGGAAGAATAAAATCCCGGACCAGCAGGCGATGCCGAGACCAATTTGCCAGCCAATACCTTCGCTGCCCGCAAGCGTGACGCCGACCAGGACTGAACCGCCAATGCCTGGCCCGACGATAAAGGGCAGGTTGGCATAGAACGCCATCAGCAGCGTTCCGGCAACGAAGACCAGAATGGTGCCCGTTGTTGCCGCGCCTTTATCCATTCCTCCGACCGCCAGCAGCCCCGGGATCACCACCAGCAGGTAGGCGGCGGCGAGAAAACCGGTGATGCCAGCCAGGCACTCGGTGCGTACGGTACTGCCACGCGCATGCAGTGCAAAACGGCGTTCAAGCCAGCTCCCTGGTGCTGGCGAATTAACGGTGTTGTCGGCCATTATCCGGCTCTCCTTCGGCATTATTGTGTGTTGTCCGGGGTTTCCCGGTAAGAAATTAACGGATCGACAATCTGGCGCGTGGTGCCATCGGTCAGTCCAAGATCGGTCAAATGCGGGCCGGCGTTGCAGGCAAGACAGGTGCCCTCTATGGCTTTAAAGACCCGATACGGCGGTTCCCAGTCGGCTATCAAATTGCTGCGCTCGCGCAGTTCCCTGAACTGGCGAGCCAGCTCATCAGGCGGCAGTTCCGAAAGCATCCCCGCAATCGGCATGGTGACGTGGGCGATGACGTCGCCATTCTGTGCCAGCGCCATCCCGCCGCCGCTCTGGATAAGCGTGTTGGCAGCCAGCGCCATGTCGTGCGGATCGCGGCCCAGCACCACCAGATTGTGAGAGTCGTGAGAATAGCTGGTGGCAATTGCCCCACGCAGTTCACCCCAGCCTTTGAGCAGGGCGAGTTGCGGTTTCGCCGCATGGCGCGCGTGGCGATGCTGAACCCAGATCAGGCTAAAGCCATCCGGGATCGCCACTACGCCGTGACGTACCTTCGCGTCAACTTCACCCCACTGCGTGAAGCGTGCGCCGCTGATATGGCGCAGGCGCGCCACGCCGTGTTTCGCGTTGTCGATTTTCATACGGAAATCATCGTCAGCCAGAGTAGACAGCCGCACGGTATCACGCGGTAGGGGCAATATCGTATCAACGATGGGTTCAACCATTGCCCCGTCGCGCGCAATCAGCTTACCGGCGACGTACACCTGACGAGCCGTGAGCTTTTCAAGCGAGTCAAACGCCACCAGATCCGCGCGACGCCCGGCGGCAATCAGCCCCAGATCGTTACGCTGCAGGCGAATAGCGGCGTTCAGCGTGGCGAAACGCAGCGCGTGCGTTGCCGGTAATCCGTGGTCAATCAGCAGGTTCAGCAGCGCAACGATCCCGCCTTTTTCCATCAGCATGTCGGGCGGGACATCGTCGGTGCAGACCGTGATTTGTGAAGAAAGGTGGGGCAGGGATTTCAGTGCGCTTACGATATCGGGCAGCAGATAGGGATGCGAGCCGCGGATCTCCAGCGTCAGCCCGGCGCGCAGCTTTTCCAGCGCGTCGTCTGCGGAGGTCAGCTCGTGATCGGAGGTCACGCCTGCGGCCAGATAAGCCTGTAAATCCGCACCGTGAAGCCCGCGCGCGTGGCCTTCAATCAGCTTTCCGCTGTCCAGACCGGCCTGCATAATTTCCAGCATGCGTTGGCTGCCGTTAAGCACGCCGTGCATATCCATCACTTCCGCCACGCCGCGCACTTCCGGCCAGCCGAGCAGGGTATCCATCTCTTTCCCGGCGAAATCTGCGCCAGACATCTCCAGCCCTGGCGTCGACGGTACGCTTGATGGCGCAGCGACCATCACCTGCAGCGGCAGGTTGCGGCTGGCCTCAATGGCAAAACGTACGCCTGCAATGCCCAGCACGTTTGCCAGCTCATGCGGATCCCAGAATACGGCGGTGGTGCCCTGTGCCAGCACGATCTCTGCATAGCGAGCAGGAAGCAGGTGCGAACTCTCCAGATGCACATGCGTATCGATCAGTCCCGGAGAGAGGTACCGGTTGTTCAGATCGTGCGTCTCACCCGCATCGCTGCGGCTGCCGCGCGGATGAACGCTGGCGATAAGACCGCCCACGATGCCGACATCGGCGTCGCGGATCTCGCCCGTGGCCATATCAACAATGCGGGTGTGTGTAAGCAGCAGGTCGAACGGCATTTCACCGCGTGCAGCCTGGACGGCACGGCGTCGGGTTTCGGCACTCATGTAATTAACGGTTCCAGCATGAAAATAATGACGTTACTCTATGCACGCGGCAAACGTTTGCCCAGCTGATAAAATTTATCACCCGATAACCCCGGCTTATTCTGCGACGCGTGTAAACGATAATGACGATGGAACCCTGGCAGCGCCTGCCCGCGCTCTCGCTGCGACAGCTACAGTATTTTGTCACCCTGGCGCAGCTGCGTCATTTCACCGACACCGCCAGCAAGCTGGCGATCAGCCAGCCTGCGCTCAGCAGCGCATTGCGGCAAATCGAAACGGTGCTCGGCGGCAAGCTGGTGAACCGTACCGCCTCTGCGGTGACGCTGACGGAGCTGGGCAACGCCATCCTGCCGCACGCGCAGCGGGTGCTTAGCGTGGCTCAGCTTGCCTTCGAAGATATGCAGCAGATTGTGCAGGCCGGCGGTGACGGCACGGTGCGCATCGGGCTGGTACCATCCGTCAGCTCGCTCTTGTTCCCGCAGTTGCCCCAAACGCTGGCGCAGGCTTTTCCGCGTCTCAAGGTAGAGTTTCACGATCAAACCAATGATGCGCTGGTGGTACAGCTGCTGAAAGGGCAGATTGATTTTGGCATAGGCGCGCTGGACAGCTCTGTGCCGGAACAGCTGTCCGTCTTCCCGCTGCAGGAGGATCCTTTTGTTGCGGTGATCCATTGTGACGATCCGCTGGCGG
This sequence comes from Enterobacter quasimori, assembly GCF_018597345.1. Taxonomy (NCBI): domain Bacteria; kingdom Pseudomonadati; phylum Pseudomonadota; class Gammaproteobacteria; order Enterobacterales; family Enterobacteriaceae; genus Enterobacter; species Enterobacter quasimori. Next base: position 425,708 of record NZ_JAHEVU010000002.1, read on the forward strand.
CGTCGGCGCATTTACCCTGGAAGCAGCTTGTGGGCCGAGATCTCGCCGTGTTTTCAAAAGGTAACATCCAACGCCTGGTCGGCGCGCTCGCTGAAAGCCATCGTTTGTCGTTGCAGACACGTTATCAGGTGGATTATATCGAAACGCTGTACGGTCTGGTACGTTCCCGGCTGGCCGTGGCGATACTGCCGCAACTCTACACCACGCATCTTCAGGATCCGCAGCTTAAGGTGGTTCATCTTCAGCAACCGGCACTTGCCCGAACGGTGGCATTGATGCGTGCGCCACAGCCGTTACCGACGCTTATCGAATCGTGCTTTACGCTAATGGTTGAAACCTTGAGGACACACTGAGGGGATAGGGCAGGGGAAATACCCTCTCCCGAACGGGAGAGGGATAAGCATTACTTAGCCAGAACTTTCTGTGCGGTACGCTCAACCAGAGACAGCAGGATTTTGATATCTTCCAGCGTCACGGTTGGGTTCAGCAGCGTCAGCTTCAGGCAGGTCACGCCGTTATGCTCGGTCACACCGACGTTTGCACGGCCGGATTCCAGCAGCGCGTCACCAATTTTCTGGTTCAGCAGGGCGATACCCGCTTCATCCGTCTGCACCTGTCCGCGGAAGCGGAACAGAACGCTTGCCAGCTGCGGCTGCATAACCAGCTCCAGCGCAGGCTGCGCTTTCACGTAGGCCGCAACCTGCTGTGCCAGGGTCACGCCGTGATCGATGATCGCCGCGTATTGCTCCTGACCCAGCGCTTCCAGGCTCATCCACAGCTTCAGCGCGTCGAAACGACGGGTGGTCTGCAGAGATTTGGAAACCAGGTTAGGCACGCCGGCTTCTTCGTCGAACTCAGAGTTCAGGTAAGCCGCCTGGTAGCGCATCAGCTCATAGTGACGTGCTTCTTTCAGCAGGAACGCGCCGCAGCTGATGGTCTGGAAGAACTGCTTGTGGAAGTCCAGGGTGACGGAATCCACCAGCTCGATGCCGTCCAGGTAGTGACGATACTGCTCAGACATCAGCAGCGCGCCGCCCCAGGCCGCATCAACGTGTACCCAGATGTTCTGCTTCGCGGCCAGCTCAGCAATCGCACGCAGCGGGTCGATAGCACCGGCATCGGTGGTACCTGCCGTCGCGACGATGGCCAGAATCTGCTCGCCGTTCGCATTGCACTGTTCGATTTTCGCCGCCAGATCGGTCAGATCCATGCGGGAGAACTCATCCGTTTTCACCTGCACCACGGACTGGTAGCCCAGGCCCATCAGCGCCATGTTTTTCTGCACGGAGAAGTGCGCGTTTTCGGAGCACAGCACGCGAATTTTGCGCAGATCGCCAACCAGACCGTCCTGCTGAACGGAGTGACCCTGACGCGCGAAGAACGCATCGCGCGCCAGCATCAGGCCCATCAGGTTGCTCTGGGTGCCGCCGCTGGTGAAAACACCTGCGTCGCCGGCCTGATAACCCACGCGGGTACGCAGCCACTCGATCAGTTTGATCTCAATGATGGTTGCGGACGGGCTTTGATCCCAGGAGTCCATACTCTGGTTAGTGGCGTTGATCAGCACTTCCGCCGCCTGGCTTACGACCAGGCTTGGGCAGTGCAGATGCGCCACACACTGCGGGTGATGAACGGACAAACTGTCTTTCAGGAAGAACTCCACGGCGCGTTCAATCGCCGCTTCGTTGCCCAGCCCTTTCGGGTTGAAATCCAGCTTAATACGGTCGCGCAGTTCCGCGACCGTTTTGCCCTGGTACATCTCAGGCTGTTTCAGCCACTGCATCACAGCCTGAGTGCTTTGTTCAATCGCCTGCTGGTAAGCTTCAATGCTCTGCGCAGAGGAGAACAAAATTGGGTTTGAATCAGACATCGTAATCAACAACTCCGGTTACGCCGGGCGAACGCCCGCAGCAAGCAGTGCCTGCTCAAATTTATCCAGGAAGATTTTCAGCTCTTCGTCACTGATCAGCAGAGACGGCAGCAGACGCAGAACGATACCGTTACGGCCACCGCGCTCCAGAATCAGACCGGCTTCGAAGCACTTCTTCTGAATCAGTGCAGACAGCTCGCCGTCGCCAGGGAAGCAGCCCATGTGGTCAGCCGCTTCGTGTGGCTTAACGATCTCAATACCGATCATCATGCCCAGACCGCGAACGTGACCAATCACCGGGTAGCGCTTCGCCATCTCTTTCAGCTGGCCTTTCAGCCATTCGCCCTGTGCAGCCACTTTGCCAGCGATGTTCTGGTCTTTCAGGATTTTCAGCGTCGTCAGACCGGTGGCCATCGCCAGCTGGTTGCCGCGGAAGGTACCGGTGTGGTGACCTGGCGCCCATGCATCGAACTGCTTTTTGATGCCGAGCACGGCCAGCGGCAGACCGCCACCCACTGCTTTAGACATCACGATGATGTCTGGCTCAATGCCCGCGTGTTCGAAGGCGAAGAATTTACCGGTACGGGCAAAGCCAGCCTGAACTTCGTCGAGGATCAGCAGAATGCCGTGTTCCTGAGTCACTTTACGGATGCGCTGCAGCCACTCAGCCGGAGCCGGGTTCACGCCGCCTTCGCCCTGAACCGCTTCCAGGATCACCGCAGCAGGCTTACGCACGCCGCTTTCAACGTCGTTGATCAGGTTATCGAAGTAGTAGGTCAGCGCTTTCACGCCCGCTTCACCACCGATACCCAGCGGGCAGCGGTATTCGTGCGGGTAAGGCATGAACTGCACTTCCGGCATCATACCGTCAACCGCTTCTTTCGGTGACAGGTTGCCGGTCACGGACAGCGCGCCGTGGGTCATTCCGTGGTAACCACCAGAGAAGCTGATGATACCGCTACGACCGGTCACTTTTTTCGCCAGCTTCAGCGCCGCTTCAACGGCGTCAGCACCGGATGGACCGGTGAACTGCAGGCAGTACTCTTTGCCCTGACCAGGCAGCAGAGAGAGCAGGTATTCAGAAAACGCGTCTTTCAGAGGCGTCGTCAGATCCAGAGTATGTAACGGCAAGCCGCTGGTAATGACATTTTGGATGCTTTTCAGCACATCAGGATGGTTATGGCCAAGCGCAAGGGTCCCTGCGCCTGCTAAACAGTCAAGGTATTCTTTATTATCTGCATCGGTGATCCACACGCCTTCTGCTTTAGTGATGGCTAAAGGCAGTTTGCGCGGATAACTCCTGACGTTAGATTCAAACTCGGCCTGACGGGCCAGATAGGTTTCGTTGCTTTTGTGGGCATCTACGGTGTCAATACGGACTTTATCCGTCATCATATCACTCCTACAACCGCCGCTTCGTTATGAGCCACGATTGAATAAAAAGTTAAAAAACAGATGGGGGCCTGAAAAAAACGCCGCCAATATAGAGCCTTTTGCCACGGGGCTCAATGGTTAATTTGTTTACTGTTTTGTGACACGGGGCTGTGGGGAGAAAATATCCCCATTTTTAAAATGAAAATTGCATTTTATGCCAAATAAAAACAGCTCGTTACAGGCCGTTTGCCCGTTGTGTAAAGTCACAGAAAAGAGTGTGACAAATCGTGCCATCGAACGGCATAAAAGGAGGGGGACGCTCCCTGTTTCGGCGTCATGGGCAAAAAAGGTTGGTTACGTTGCGTGCGCAACGGAATCACGCGGTAAAAAGGGACTTTCTACGCGCGTGGTTTCCTGATGTTCTTCACCGTTAATAATATGCAGGGCGCTCAGGCGACCAATTTCATAGTGCGGCAGTTGAACCGTCGAGAGAGGGGGCAGGAACAGCTCCCCAATACCCACCATATTGTCATAGCCGATTACCGCGACATCTTCCGGTATGCGAAGCCCTTGCGCCAGCAGCGTCTGGTACACCATAAACGCGATACGATCGTTGCCGCAGATAACCGCGTCGAACCGGGGAATGCCATTCTGCATGTGCGCCAGCAATACTGACGGAATGTCACGATAGTGCTCATCGCCGAGCGCCATATAGCTGTGCTCCAGGCCGTCCGGATCGAGCCCCGCTTCACGGCATGCACGTTCCAGCCCCTGACGACGTCGGGTTGTGGCCAGATGCCCCTCAGGCAAATGCAGGCAGAGAGGGCGTCGGTAACCCTCCGCGAGTAACGCCCGCACGGCGGTATACTGCCCCTGTTCATCATCGGGAATATAGCTGGCGACCTTTTCGCCGTCGCTTTCGCAGTTAGCCAGCACGCAGGGAAGGGTGAGGAGTTTGGCCGGGAGAGGAACCTGACGTAACCCCATGGTGGTGTAGATAATTCCGTCAGGCCGATGCGAAAGGAGAAGGTCGACAATGGCGTCCGGGTTGTCATCGGTAAACATATTCATCACGAAGCTGTTCCAGCCGTGCATTCTGGCCGTCTCTTCAATCGACAGCGTGATCTCCACCGAGAAAGGCGTCGTCACCGTATCGAGCGCCAGTACGCCTATGGTTTTCGGCGAGGCATGCGCGCCGCGAATTTTCTTGGCGGACAGGTCTGGCACGTAGCTGGTCTGCTCGATAGCCAGCTGAACGCGCGCCAGCGTTTCCGGCTTAAGGCGCTCCGGGCTGTTCAGCGCGCGGGAAACCGTCATCAGCGATACGTTAGCCAGCTTTGCGACGTCCTTCAGGGAAGCCATTTTCTTACTCCGTTAATGCTCTGTGTGAAAGGGTATACAACTAAGTCGCTGATGTAAAAGGAAGGCTGATGCACATGCCAGGTCAGGCTTACCTCCGTGATGAATATTTGATCGCGATCTCATTCTCTTAATGTTAACGTTAACTTTCGTGATTAACATCTTAAATCTTCACCAAATAGCATGAGAAAGAAATTATGTTAACGTTACCATTGTGTCATTACTCCAATATGAGAATGTCATGATGAAAACGCATCGCTCTCACAGCTACCCTTTACTGAGCGCATTACTGTTTTTCTTTTTTGTCACCTGGTCATCTTCCGGCTCGCTACTCTCCATCTGGCTTCATCAGGAAGTGGGCCTAAAAGCGGGGGATACCGGCGTTATCTATGCCGTGCTTTCCGTCTCCGCGCTTTTTGCTCAAATCTGCTATGGATTCATTCAGGACAAGCTCGGCCTGCGAAAAAACCTGCTCTGGTTTCTGACCAGCCTGCTCATTCTTTCCGGTCCGGCCTTCCTGCTGTTTGGTTATCTGCTGCAGATTAACGTATTACTCGGCAGCATTTTCGGCGGGGTTTATATCGGGCTGACGTTTAACGGTGGAATAGGGGTTCTGGAGTCCTACACCGAGCGCGTGGCCCGCCAGAGCCAGTTCGAGTTCGGCAAGGCGAGGATGTGGGGATCGCTTGGCTGGGCGGCGGCAACCTTTTTTGCAGGGCTCCTTTTCAACATTAATCCGAAGCTGAACTTCGCGGTGGCGAGCTGCGCCGGGCTGGTGTTTTTTGTGTTGCTGGCGCGCCTCAGGGTCTCTTCCGCCCCGCACGCCATGCAGGAGGCGGTGTCCGGCGGTAAGGTTACGCTGGAGGATGCATTGCGCCTGCTGACGCTGCCGCGCTTCTGGGCGCTGGTGTTTTTCGTTATCGGCACCTGTATTTATGGCGTTTATGATCAGCAGTTCCCTGTCTATTTCTCGTCCCAGTTCCCGACGTTACAGGAAGGGAACGCCATGTACGGCTATCTCAACTCCTTCCAGGTTTTCCTGGAGGCGGCGGGCATGTTTTGCGCCCCGTGGCTGGTGAATCGTCTCGGGGCGAAAAACGGCCTGATTTTCGCCGGAATGGTGATGGCGATGCGTATGGTGGCATCGGGTCTGGTTGAGGGACCGGTATTGATCTCCATTACCAAGCTATTGCACGCGGTTGAGCTGCCCGTTTTGCTGGTCTCCATCTTTAAATACAACAGCCTGCATTTTGATAAGCGGCTCTCTTCCACCCTCTATCTGGTGGGCTTTGCCTGTACAAGCTCGGTGATTGCCTCGGTGCTGTCGCCGCTGGCCGGCTACAGCTATGAGAAGTACGGCTTTGCCCAGTCCTATCTCATCATGGGGCTGTTAGTTTTCAGCACCACGTTTATCTCCATCTTCCTGTTGCGCTCGGGTAAGTCCTCTTCTGACCCGCTCATGCCGCAACCTTCCACCATCTGATCAAAGAGTAGAGAAATGACGTATTCCATTACGAAAGCAGAACAGGAACTACAGTCCGGACGCGAAGGGCTTAACCTGCGCTGGTATCCCCGTTACCACCTCGCCGCGCGTGCCGGCTGGATGAATGACCCGAATGGCCTGGTCTGGTTTGACGGCTGGTATCACGCCTTTTATCAGCATCATCCGTATTCCACCCAGTGGGGGCCGATGCACTGGGGCCATGCGCGCAGCAAAGATTTAGTTCACTGGGAGCACCTCCCGGTTGCGCTGGCACCGGAAGGACCCGACGACAAGGACGGCTGTTTTTCTGGCTCAGCGGTGGTGGATGGCGACACGCTGGCGCTGATTTACACCGGCCACAAATTCCACGGCGATCCCGGCGATGAGGCTAATCTCTACCAGGTTCAGTGCCTGGCAACCAGCCGTGACGGCATCCACTTTGTGCGGCACGGGACCGTCATTGACACACCGCCTGGACTGCATCACTTCCGCGATCCGAAAGTATGGCGTGAAGGGGAGTGGTGGTACATGGTCGTTGGCGCACGAGAGGGCGATACGGGCCAGGTGCGTGCGTACCGGTCTGCCGATCTGCGCGAGTGGCAGGACAGGGGCGTGCTCGCGGTGGCTGAAAAAGAGATGGGCTATATGTGGGAATGCCCGGACTTTTTCACTCTTAATGGTAAACGCGTGCTGATGTTCTCTCCTCAGGGGCTGGCGGCGGACGGATTTAAAAACCGTAATCTTTTCCAGAGCGGCTACCTGCTGGGCGAGTGGCAGCCCGGTCATCCTTTCGTGCCTGAAGGGAAATTTGTGGAGATGGATCGCGGGCATGATTTCTACGCGCCGCAAAGCTTCCAGACGCCGGATGGTCGACGCATCGTCATCGGCTGGCTGGACATGTGGGAATCCCCGCTGCCGGAACAGGAGGATGGCTGGGCGGGCATGCTCTCCTTACCTCGCGAGCTGACGCTGAGTGCGGATAACCATCTGCAAATGCGGCCGGCCAGAGAAGTTGAAGCCCTGCGCAGGGCGTGGTTCCCCTGGCCGATAAGTACGCTTAATAACCAGCAGATGACGCTGGTGGAACACTGCGATGCGATGGAGGTCATTTTGCAATGGGATTGCGCGAACAGCAGCGCGGAGCAATACGGCATTCGTCTCGGCGACGGGCTACGCGTCTATGTTGATGCCCAGATGCAGCGCCTGGTGCTGGAGCGTCACTATCCGCAGTATGGTCTGTGCGGGACCCGAAGCGTCGCGCTTAACCTCAACGACGCGCTCAGCCTGCGCCTGTTCTTTGACTGCTCTTCCGTGGAAGTGTTTGTTAACGAGGGTGAGGCGTGCCTCAGCAGCCGCATTTATCCTGATGCAGACTGCCGCGAGCTGGCGTTATTTGCCTGGGCGGGGAGAGCGTCGCTTACTCATGGCGGGGCGTGGCAGCTGGAATAAATGTATATTTATTAACGAGCCAAAATAAAGCCCCATATGCATGGGGCTACGTAAATCTTACCAGACAGTACCGAAAACAGGGCAAACGTAAGGCATTATTTATTCCATTGTCATTTGGTTAAATTAAAATCAATTACGTTATTATCCTTTATTTTCAACGTAAGCGTATAACCTTGTTTTTTCCATACACCATTGTCAGGTTTCCAGTCTTTGGAAAGAAGATATTCAGCACCGTCAGAAATAGGTTTATCCACGACGCGATAAGCTTCTGCTTCTAACGCTAACCTGGCTTCTTGAGAGGAAATAGCTTCCTTGTTTTGCTCTTTGGTTTTATGAATATCGCAACCATGCCCATCCGTTACCTGAGTACATCCAGAACGCTCTAATTGCTCACGATAGTGCGCATTAATCGCATGAGCAGGAAGAGATGCAATAACCAGAACAGCCAATAACAGTTTTTTCATAATTCTAAATTCTGCCTTTCGTGTATCACCGCAACAAAAAAGATATCAGCAGCATCGTAGTAACAATGCACCGCCAAAATAATAGACCTATCCCTGTTTCCTGTTTAAGAAAAACATCAGAAGGAACAATTCCCTATATATAAACACTCCGTAGACAGGAACTTGCATAATCCATAGTAACGTCTGTTTAGCTGCTCTCGCAGCTATAAGCTATGTTTAATATGGTACGACTGTAAGTAATACCTATAAATACGCCAGTAGCTACTAAAGCTAACGATACTAAAGCAGAGCATATAATTAGTTTAATCATGGCTATCATCACTGTTTTATCCTAAGGAACCATTCTGATGGTTCTTTCTCAGGGAATTAAACTCCTTCACTATAAAAGTATCAATGAATCATGGTATATGTTAGCACTCCAGTATTGTTGGTTTAGTCTCATGTTTGATAAACAAACAAGATAAATTTAAAGCTGTTAATCACATAGTTAGTCAGGTTAACGGTTTTCAATTCGCCGTTAGATCCCTTAATGCAACAGCTTGTAGAAACATCTTTAAGGGGGACTTACATTGATTTCACTTGGGGGCTTTATTGTTTACTTAAAAGCCGATCCCGACGCCAACAGAAGCACCCATATCATTAGCGGTATCATCAGAGAAACTCACTTTAGCGATAACGTTGGAGTTAAAGTTAACCGATGCTCCTACAGCAAGTGCGCTTTCCCCTTGATACGTTGCTGCGCCAGCGCTAAACATCACTTTCTTATTGGTTTGCACTTGAGGCAAGCCCGCCATAGCCATCGCGCCACTAATACCCGCATTGGCTTGCTTCTTGTTATTATCCACTTCATCACGCAATGATTTGAATTGCTGGTTAGTGTTATTGTTCATTGCTTGCAACGTTTGTTTAGCAGCTTGTAGATCCTGAGCATTGGTTACCACTTGCTTTTGTGTTGCGGTGTCAACGTTCGTGATAATGCTCGTAACGCCATTCTTTCCATCTTTACCGTTAATCCCGTCTACACCGTTTTTACCATTAGCACCATCTTTACCGTTAATCCCGTCTATACCGTTTTTACCATCAACACCATTTTTACCATTGATCCCGTCTATACCGTTCTTACCATCAACACCATCTTTACCATCAGTACCTGCTACACCAGCAATACCTTGCGCCCCTGTATCACCTTTATCCCCGTCTTTACCGTCTACGCCATCTTTAGGCGTTGGGAGGTTAGCAAGTTGCTGTTTGGCTTGCCCTGCTAATAACCATGCGTCATGGGCTTGTTGTTGTACGCTATCAATCTGCCCTTGTTGCTTCTGAATTTGATTACCTAACAGTACATCACCATCAGCACGAGCCTGATCTACTGATTGAACGTAGTTGTTAACCTGGTCAAATTGACGTGTTGTGTCATTTTTCAGATTATTAATATCGTTACGATTTTGCATAATATCTTGTTGCTGATCATTATTGAAATCATGCGCTGCCTGAATTGCAATATCCTGATTAGAGTTTGCTTGATAGAGACTACCTACATCGTTAGACAACCCGTCAACTTGACCTTGTACATTCTGCGCCCATTCTGTAGAGCCGCTAGCATCAGTAGCAAAATCAGCAGCATGAGAAGCATCAGTAGAACCAGCGAAAACTGCACCAAACACGAAAACAGCCAGGATAGAACGTTTCATTTTATATCTCACTAATAAATAAGGATTAAGTTTATTATCAAAAGCTTTTGCAAGTGCTTAGCTTTCTCACTGATATGGAGATTAACCCTGCTATTAGTGTGTACCAAAATAGGTTAATTCTCGCGCAATTCTTTTTTAATAACGTGAATTAACTATCCAGTATTGCACATAAGTCAATGTTGATCTGGATCACGTAAAGCACGAAATGCAACAGTGGCTGGCTGTGTTGTGAGAAATATTTTTTCAATGTATACATTGACTTATTGTTGGTGAGGTTAAGGTTTGCTCAGTGTTTAAGCTATTGAAATAGATATAAATGTCTAAATTAAGTGTATGACTTAATGAAGGCTTTATATTTCAAATGAAATAAAAATATTTGCTTTTTAAAAGTCATTTTGAAGTGATTAAAAATTCTTATGTTCAAGCCAGATTTTTAGTGGCAATTGAAATGCTAATTATTTGATAATGCTTAGTGCTAAATATTGCTTTTTTGTAATGTTCATTAATATAGAGCCTGAAACTCTTGCAGAATCCTGGCGACAATATGACTTTCTCCGAGTTGATTAATACGCCGCGATGTTAGGAATGCCTAATAAGTGACATGGGGACATCCCAGTGAAGAATCGTCACCCGAAAGGGCGGGCTTGCTTGAGCAAGCAACTTCCCCTAATCTGGCAAAAAGTAAGCTAATGCTTACCAAATGACTCGGGGTGCCCTTCTTTGTGAAGGCTGAGAAATACCCGTATTACCTGATCTGGATAATGCCAGCGTAGGGAAGTCAGATGCCTTCCCGGTCATCGCTTCTTCACGCAAGGCAGGAGCGAAACCATGCAGCCTGACCTGCTCGATTTACACGTTTTACATCAGTTCCGAACCCGTTCCCCGCTCACGCACTGTATGACCAACGATGTTGTACAGACCTTCACGGCCAACGTGTTGCTGGCTCTCGGCGCATCGCCAGCGATGGTGATTGAGGCCGAAGAGGCCGAGCAGTTTGCTGAAATCGCCGACGCGCTGCTGATTAACGTTGGCACGCTGACCGCACCGCGCGCCCAGTCGATGCGTCGGGCGATTGAACGCGCGGTGGCGGCGGGTAAGCCCTGGACGCTCGACCCGGTTGCCGTTGGCGCGCTCGCGTACCGTACCCGTTTTTGCCAGCAGATCCTCGCGCTGAAACCAGCCGCGATCCGCGGCAATGCCTCTGAAATCCTTGCCCTTGCCGGGATGAGCGCGGGCGGGCGCGGCGTTGATACCACCGACACCGCAGCCAGCGCGGTGCCTGCCGCGCAGGCTTTGGCGCGTCAGACGAATGCAATTGTCGTAGTCACGGGAGAAGTGGATTACATCACCGATGGACAGCGCACGCGCACCGTAACGGGCGGTGACCCGCTGATGACGCGCGTGGTGGGCACCGGGTGCGCGCTTTCGGCCGTCGTCGCGGCGAGCTGCTCGCTGCCGGGCGACCGGCTGGATAACGTCACGGCCGCCTGCGGATGGATGAAGCGAGCCGGAACGGTGGCTATTGCGCAGTCTCGTGGCCCGGGCAGTTTTGCCAGCGCGTTCCTGGATGCGCTCTTCACGCTGGAGGAGCTGGCATGAAGCGGATTAACGCACTGACCATTGCCGGTACCGATCCCAGCGGCGGCGCGGGTATCCAGGCTGACCTGAAAACCTTCTCCGCCCTTGGTGCATACGGCTGTTCCGTCATTACCGCGCTGGTGGCGCAAAACACGCGCGGCGTGCAGTCGGTCTACCGTATCGACCCGGATTTTGTTGCCGCGCAGCTGGATTCAGTATTCAGTGATGTGCGCATCGATACCACCAAGATCGGCATGCTGGCCGAAACGGACATTGTGGAAGCGGTGGCCGAACGGCTTAAGCGTTATCAGGTGCAAAACGTGGTGCTGGATACCGTCATGCTGGCGAAAAGTGGCGACCCGCTGCTCTCCGCCTCTGCCGTGGAGACGCTGCGCACAAAGCTGCTGCCGCAGGTGGCGCTGATCACGCCCAATCTGCCGGAAGCCGCCGCGCTGTTGGGCACATCGCATGCGCAAACTGAACGCGAAATGAAAGCGCAGGGGAACGCGCTGCTGGCGATGGGCTGCGGCGCGGTGCTGATGAAGGGCGGTCATCTTGATGATGTCGAAAGCCCGGACTGGCTCTTTACCCGCGACGGCGAAATGCGTTTTACCGCGCCGCGCGTGCAGACCAAAAACACCCACGGCACGGGCTGCACCCTCTCAGCCGCGCTGGCTGCGCTGCGTCCACGGCATGACAGCTGGGCCGATACGGTGGGCGAAGCTAAAATCTGGCTCTCCGCGGCGCTGGCAAAAGCCGATTCTCTGGAAGTGGGTCACGGTATTGGACCGGTTCATCATTTTCATGCGTGGTGGTAACCCAGTATACTGGCAGAAAACACCACGCCTGAGAAAACAGAGATGGAACAAGCGCATACCCGGTTAATCACTCAACTGAATGAACGGATCGCCGCGCCGGACAACACGCCGCTGTACCTGAAATTTGCCGAAACGGTAAAAAATGCGGTGCGCAGCGGCATGCTGGAGCACGGGAATATTTTGCCCGGCGAGCGCGATCTGAGTCAGTTAACCGGCGTGTCGCGCATTACCGTGCGTAAGGCGATGCAGGCGCTGGAGGAAGAGGGCGTGGTCACGCGCTCCCGTGGCTATGGCACGCAAATCAATAACATCTTCGAGTATTCGCTGAAAGAGGCGCGCGGGTTCTCTCAACAGGTGGTCCTGCGCGGTCAAAAACCCAATACGCTGTGGGTCAACAAGCGGGTGGTGAAGTGTCCCGAAGAGGTGGCGAACCATCTTTCAATTCCCCCCGAGAGCGAGGTTTTCCTGCTCAAGCGTATTCGCTACGTTGACGATGACGCCGTCTCGATTGAGGAGTCCTGGGTGCCGACGGGATTTATCCACGACCCCGATGCGATTGGCGTCTCGCTTTACGATTACTTCCGCAGCCAGAATATCTTCCCGCAGCGGACCCGTTCGCGCGTGAGCGCCCGTATGCCGGACAGCGAATTTCAGGCGCACATTAAGATGGACGAAAAAATACCGGTGCTGGTGATCAAGCAGGTTGCGCTTGACCAACAGCACCGGCCGATTGAGTACAGCATCAGCTACTGCCGCAGCGATCTATACGTCTTTGTGTGCGAGGAGTAATTCGTCGCGAGTCGGTGCGCAATCGCCGCCGCGGTGGCTGACCACCCAGGACGCCACGGCATTCCCCAGGAGAACCGCATCTGCCAGCGACCATCCCGCCGCCAGCCCGGCAAGCGTGCCGCCCGCGTGGCTGTCGCCTGCGCCAATGGTGTCCACTACCGTCGCCGGAAAAGCCGGCACAACGCCCGAGACGTCTCCGTCATACCACGCGGCACCGTCTTTATCATGGCGCACAATCAGCGCGGCACCGAAACGCTGCTGCCACTGCGTGCCGAGGGTTTCCACTTCAACTCCCAGTCTTTCTGCGGCAAGCTCCGCTTCCTGACGATTAAGCGACACAATGGGTCTGCAGGCCATAATCCGCGCCATCAGCGCATCGGGGATATCCGCGATGCGGGGACCGAAATCGATAAATGCCGTCACGTCCTGCAACCCCTCCAGCCAGCGTGTCAGCAGCTCGCCGCACGGCGAGGCCAGCTGATAGCCGGATAAATAGACCAGGCTGTATTGCGGAACGAGAAGCGCATCCAGCCAGCGCTGCTGCCACTGGTTCTCCACGCCGCTAAAGGACATAAAGGTGCGCTCGCCGTCTGGCTCCACCAGCGCCAGACACCAGCCGTTATCACCCGTATCGGCTTCCACCGCGCTGTGCAGATCCTGCTTCGCCATGGCGTTGCGAATAATATCCGCCCACACGCCGTGGCCGACGGGCAGGGCATTTTGCGCCGCAATGCCGAGCCGTTTCAGGGCGATGGCGATATTGAGCGCGCAGCCGCCGATATTGACGCCCTGCTGTTTAAGCTCGATATCGCACCCGCGCCAGGGCAGGGCGTAAGCGTCGGCGATGACGTCTATCACCGCCGCGCCCAGCACCGTCACCGGGCGCGTGGCGTGCAAGGTTTCAAGGCGCTGAGCCAAAGACGTCATATGCCCTCCCGTTGCTCCCGATAGTGGAGCAGTTTTTCGCAGTAGTGACCGAAATCGAGCTGGTTAACGGCGTCGAGTTCGGCCTTCAGCGTCGGGTCAATGGCCTGCACGCCGTGCAATGCGCCGCAGATTGCTGTGGCCATTGCGCCAATGGTGTCGGTATCGCCGCCCAGGTTGGCGCATAAAATGGCGCAGCGGTTTGGGTCGGTTCCCGCCAGTTCGACCATCGCAATGGCCGCCGGAACGGATTCGATGGTGCTGGTTCCGGCACCCACGAGCTGATACACCTGCTCGCTGGCGGACTCAATCCCGTTGGCTTCTCGTACGGTCTTAAGCGCCAGCTCAATACGCGCCGCCAGCGACGCGCTGAAGGTAGTAGTTTTCGCCTCCTGCGCATAGCGGGCGATCCCCGGCAGGGCATCAACGATGTTCTGCCAGCTTTCGCCGTCGACGGCGCGGGAAACCGCCCAGGCAATCACCACCGCGCCGGCAATGGCGAGATCGGATTTATGGGTCGGGCTGGAGGCCAGCGCCACCTGCTCAACAAAGTGTTCCAGACGCGTGGCCGGAAGCAGGCAGCCCAGCGGAGAGGCGCGCATCGCCGCCCCGTTGGTCACGCCGTTGTTTTCCAGCTCGCTCACCGGCTTGCCGTCGCGAATCGCGTTAAGCGCGATTTTGGAGGTGGGGCCGAGCACGTTCTTATTGAACGCGTCGAATCCGAGCGCCCATTTCAGGATATGCTTGCCGATAACGTCCGGGTTAATCTGCCCGTCGCACTCGATAATCGCATCCGCCAGACAGAGCGCCATCGAGGTATCGTCGGTGAACTCTGCCTGGTTGAAATAGCAGGCCGCGTTATTCTCCGCCGGGCCGGGTAAGAAACGATCTATCCAGCCGAAGTGCGTCTTGACGCGCTTTCTCGGCCACAGCTCCGACGGCATGCCCATCGCATCCCCTAACGCCTGCCCGTAAAGAGCACCGAGAACACGTTCTTGTTTCATTTAACTTCCCCTTGTGTCAGCGCGGCATCGCCATCAACCACCGCAATTGCAGCGATCTCTTTATCCGATTCGCGGAAAAACAGCATAAACAGCACGGCAATCACGGCAATCATGATTGCACCAAATGTCCACATTCCGGCCCAGTTGAAGGTCAGCCCGTTCACCGGCTCTTTGTAAGCGAACATTTTTTCCATCATCACGCCGCCCAGGCGGTAACCCAGCAGGCTACCAAAGCCCTGACAGCACAGCGTGATCAGACCCTGCGCCGCGGTGCGCATGTGCACCGGCGCTTTTTTGTCCACGTAGATATACGCGGTCACGTAATAGAAGTCGTAGCTTACGCCGTGCAGCAAAATGCCGAGGAACAGCAGGGCGTAGGTGAAGTACTGCTCCGCACCGCCGTAAACAAAGAAGCCGTAGCGGATGGCGGCGGTAATAAGCCCCAGCAGCAAGACCTTCTTAATACCAAAGCGTTTGGTAAAGAACGGCAGCGCCAGCATAAAGAAGATTTCAGAGAACTGGCCCAGCGTCATCCAGCCGGTGGCGTTTTTCATGCCGACTTCGGTGAGATAGCCGTTGGCGAAGATGTAGTAGAACGCCAGCGGCATGGCGAACAGGAACGAGCAGAAGAAGAACACCAGAAAGTTTCTGTCGCGCAGCAGGATCAGCGCGTCCAGCCCCAGCATCACCTTAAAGTCCAGCTTGCCGGTGCTCTTCGGCGGCGTGTTCGGCAGGAAGAGGGCAAACACGCCGAGCAGGGCGGAGCTGGCTGCCGTCATCAGCAGGGGAATATTGGTATCGGAAATATCGTTATAGCCCATCATCTGCGGCAGGAAGCCGCACGCCAGCCCGGAGGCGATCCAGCCGATAGTGCCCATCACGCGGATACGCGGGAAATCGGCCTCGACGTCGTCCACGTTCGCGAATGCAATGCTGTTGGTCAGCGCGATGGTGGGCATATAGGTCAGGGAGTAAACCAGCAGCAGCGGGAAGAAGGTGCTGAACTGGGTTTGCTGTGCGGCGAAGTACATCAGAATCGCGCCGGCAAACATCAGCACCGCCAGTACTTTCTGGGCGGCGAAGAAGCGGTCCGTCAGCGAGCCGACCAGAATTGGGGAGAGGATAGCGGCAATGGCGGTACAGGCGTAGGACCAGCCGATTTCCCCGGCGGTAAAACCGCTTTTGCTCAGCCACAGCCACAGCGGCACAAACCACGCGCCCCAGATAAACCATTCAACAAACATCATGAATGACAGTTGGACTTTCGTTTTCATTTTTTAATCCTGCATGTCAGAGAGGGTACGCCTTTAACATACCACTTAATAATACCTTTCAAATACCTTTGAGGTGAATGTTTGATCAGTGTAACAAAATTGTTGTATACGAAACGAGCCAGCAGATTGTGCTTAAAAAAGTTGCAGACGGTGGAAAATCTGTTAAGTCGGTACCAGGCTTAGTCTGCCTGCAAACTTGTGGGTTTGGATCACACGCTCCGACTCGACGTCGGACTTACGGGAGCATCACTATGACTGATATTGCGCAGTTGCTTGGCAAAGACGCCGACAGCCTCTTACAGCATCGTTGTATGACCATTCCAGCCGACCAGCTCTACCTGCCCGGCCACGACTACGTGGACCGCGTGATGGTGGACAACAACCGTCCGCCTGCCGTGCTGCGAAACATGCAGACGCTCTATAACACCGGGCGACTGGGCGGCACCGGGTATCTCTCCATTCTGCCGGTGGACCAGGGCGTTGAGCACTCTGCTGGTGCCTCCTTCGCGGCGAATCCGCTCTATTTCGATCCGAAGAACATTGTCGAACTGGCGATTGAGGCGGGCTGTAACTGCGTGGCCTCCACCTACGGCGTGCTGGCCTCCGTCTCGCGTCGCTATGCCCACCGCATTCCGTTCCTCGTGAAGCTGAACCATAACGAAACCCTGAGCTACCCAACGGAATATGACCAGACGCTCTACGCCAGCGTTGAACAGGCGTTCAATATGGGGGCGGTTGCCGTTGGGGCGACGATTTACTTCGGCTCCGAGCAGTCCCGTCGTCAGATAGAAGAGATCTCTGCGGCGTTCGAGCGCGCGCACGAGCTGGGTATGGTGACCGTGCTGTGGGCGTATCTGCGTAACTCGGCGTTCAAAAAAGACGGCGTGGATTACCACGTGTCGGCCGACCTGACGGGCCAGGCGAACCATCTGGCGGCGACCATCGGCGCGGATATCGTGAAGCAGAAAATGGCCGAGAACAACGGCGGCTACAAGGCGGTGAATTTTGGCTACACCGATGACCGCGTTTACAGCAAGCTGACCAGCGATAACCCGATCGACCTGGTGCGCTACCAGCTGGCGAACTGCTATATGGGCCGCGCGGGGCTGATTAACTCCGGCGGCGCGGCGGGCGGTGACACCGACCTGTCAGACGCGGTGCGCACGGCGGTGATCAACAAACGCGCGGGCGGCATGGGGCTGATCCTTGGCCGTAAGGCGTTTAAGAAAACCATGGCCGACGGCGTGAAGCTGATCAATGCGGTGCAGGACGTCTATCTGGACAGTAAAGTGACGATTGCTTAAGCATTTTCCCCTCACCCTAACCCTCTCCCCACAGGGGAGAGGGGACTGCACGGTGCGATCTTCTCCCCCTCGCCCCTTTGGGGAGAGGGTCGGGGTGAGGAGCAATAAATACCACATTTTATTTCTCCCGATCCACCTCACACTTCCCCCTTCTTTTGTGAAAACTGTCACTCCTTCCCGTGCATATGCACAAAAAATGGTCAGCGCTTAGCGGAATTTGTCTAAGGCAGCGGACGAATTTTGCGCTTAAAGTTAATTTCGAAACACCTTTTCAAAATTCGAATCGCGCTGAACCTCTGTCGTCTTAAGGACTGATAATGAAAATTGAATCTGTAAACGTCACCGTCTTCCAGTACCCGACGAGTCGGGTTTCCGACGCTGCCGGGCATTCGCATCCGGGGCCGGAGAGCATGGCCAAAATGGCGATGCTTTCTATTACGGCAGACGATGGCACCAAAGGGTATTCCTTCGCGCCGCCGGAGGTGGTGCGCCCCTTTGTGGTCAACACCTTCTTTCGCAAGGTGCTGGTCGGCCAGGACGCGTTCAACCGCGAGCGCATCTGGCAGGATCTGGCGCACTGGCAGCGCGGTAGCGCGCATCAGCTGACCGAGCGCGCGCTGGGCTTCGTCGAACAGGCGCTGTGGGATCTCACTGGCCGCAAGCTAAACATGCCGGTCTGGAAGCTGCTGGGCGGCTACCGCGACACGGTTCCGGCCTACGGCAGCACCATGTGCGGCGACGATCTGCCGGGAGGCTTATCCACGCCGGACGAGTATGCCAGCTTTGCCGAAAAACTGGTGGCGCGCGGGTATAAGGCCATCAAGCTGCATACCTGGATGCCGCCGGTCTCCTTTGCGCCCAACCCGAAGATGGACGTCAAAGCCTGCGCCGCCGTGCGTGAAGCGGTAGGCCCGGATATCGATCTCATGATCGACGGCTACCACTGGTACAGCCGCACCGAAGCGCTGTACATCGGTAAAGAGCTGGAGAAACTCAACTTCGCCTGGTTCGAAGAGCCGATGGAGGAGGAGAGCATGGCCTCCTACGCCTGGCTGGCGGAAAACCTGTCGATCCCGATTATCGGCCCGGAAAGCCTGGGCGGAAAACACCACAGCCGCGCGGACTGGATCAAAGCCGGGGCGTGCGACATCCTGCGCGCGGGGGCCAACGGCGTGGGCGGCATCTCTCCGACGCTGAAGGTGGCGAACCTGGCGGAAGCCTTCGGGATGGATTGCGAAGTGCACGGCAACGGCGCGGCGAGCCTGGCGGTGATTGGCGCCATCAAAAACTGCCGTTGGTACGAGCGCGGCCTGCTGCACCCGTTCCTCGACTACGACAAACCGGCGGCGTACCTCAACAGCCTGGTCGACCCGATGGACGAGCACGGCATGGTCAGCCTGCCGACCCGCCCGGGACTGGGCGAAGACATTAATTTTGCATATATCGAAGCCAATACCGTCAGCCACGACTGACAGATAAAAACGTACCCTACAGGCGATATATACATGAAACGATCTCCTTTAGCCGGGGCGTGCTTGCTCGCGCTCTCGCTGATGATGGGGAGCGGTGCGGCGGTCGCAAAAACGCCGCCCGACCAGCTCATCATCGGCATGAATATGAACAACCTCCTGACCCTCGACCCGGCGGCAATGACCGGTAACGAAGTGGTCGGCATTGTGGTCAATCTCTATGATTCGCTGGTGGAGCTGGATCCGAACGAACTCACCAACGTCAGGCCCGCGCTGGCAAAATCATGGGATATTTCGCCGGACCGTCAAACCCTGACCTTCCATCTGCGCGATGACGTGAAGTTTCACTCCGGCAACCCGCTCACGGCGGAGGACGTGGTCTGGTCGATGCGCCGCCTGCTGCACCTCAACCTTGCGCAGGCGTCGGTGTGGAAATCCTACGGATTTTCAAAGAAAAACATCGATAGCCACATCAGCGCACCCGATGCGAACACGGTGCAGATTGTCCTGCCAAAGGCCAATGACCCGCAGCTGGTGATTTACTCCCTTGGCGCGCTCGGCAACCTCGGCGTGCTCGACAGCAAAACGGTGCAGCAGCACGCGGTCAACAACGACTGGGGCAACCGCTGGCTGACCACCAACGAAGCCGGTTCCGGCCCGTTTATGCTGGAGACCTGGCAGGCGAAGGACGTGCTGCGCATGCAGCGTAACCCGCACTACTGGCGCGACGCGCCGAAGATGAGCCGCGTGGTGCTGCGCCATTTCCAGGAGTCGCAAACCCTGCGCCTGATGATTGAAAAGGGTGACCTCGACATTGCCAACAATATGGCGGTGGCGGACATCAACGCTCTGCGTAAAGACCCCCAGCTCACCGTCGAAGCCGTACAGAAAGGCACGGTCTACTACGTGGCGATGAGCATGAAAGAGCCGCATTTCGCTAACCCGAAGGTGCGCGAAGCGGTGCGCTACCTGATTGACTATCAGGGCATCAATAAAGCGCTAATGCCGGGCTACGGCGTGCTGCACCAGCGCCCCATCAAGGCGGGCATGCCATCAACGCTGCCCGACCCGGGCTATAAGCTCGATATCCCTCGCGCCAAAAAGCTGCTGGCAGAGGCGGGTTATCCGGACGGATTTGATACCACCCTGCGGGTGCTGGCGGATCAGCCGTTCCTGAACATTGCCATTGCGGTGCAGTCAACGCTGATGCAGGCGGGGATTAACGCCAAAATCATCACCGGCACCGGGAACCAGATCTACGGCGCAATGCGCGAGCGCAGGTTCGACATGCTGGTCGGGCGCGGGGGCAGCGGGGTAGAGCCGCATCCGCACTCCAGCCTGCGCGCGCTGGTCTATAACCCGGACAACAGCGACGAAGCCCGTCTGACCAATTTCCAGGGCTGGCGCACCAGCTTTTATGACAGGCCGCTCAACGAGATGATCGACAAGGCCCTGCTGGAGCGCGATCCGAAGAAACAGGTCGCCGACTACCAGCAGATCCAGGTGCGCTACGACGCGCTGATCCCGGCGCTGATCCCCCTGTCCCAGATGGTGGATTCGGTGGTGGTGCGTAACGAGGTGAAGAACTTTCAGTCGCACCCGTCGGCCACGACCTTCCTGCGCGACGTCTACAAAACCGGAGGTGAAAAATGAGCGTGGCGATCCTCGCACCCGGCTCCCGGGCCCGGCGCTTCTCAACGCGGCTCACGCAGGTGCTGGTAACGCTGTTCGGCCTGCTGCTGTTGACCTTTTTCATCGGCCGCGTGATGCCCGTCGATCCGGTGCTGGCGATTGTTGGCCCGGATGCCGACCACAGTACCTACCAGCAGGTCTATCACCAGCTGGGGTTCGATAAATCTCTGCTGACGCAGTTCGGCATTTACCTCAGTAACCTTCTGCACGGCGATCTGGGCAACGCGCTGCTGACGGGCAAACCGGTGACCGCCGATATCCTGCGCGTTTTCCCGGCGACGCTTGAGCTGGCGACGATGGCGATAATCGTCGGCGCGGGCTTGGGCATCCCGCTGGGCGTGCTGGCGGCGGCGCGACGCAACAGCGTTTCCGACTACGTGGTGCGCATCATCAGCCTCGCGGGCTACTCCACGCCTATTTTCTGGGTCGGGATGATGGGGCTGCTATTGTTCTACGCCTGGCTCGGCTGGGTGGGGGGCGCAGGGCGTCTGGATCTCGGGCTGGAGGGTTTAGTCCCGCGCCGCACCGGACTGATGACGGTGGATGCGCTGCTGGCCGGGAACGGCGCGGTGTTCTGGAACGCCGTTAACCATCTGGTGTTACCGGCCTCGCTGCTCGGCTTCCACTCGCTGGCCTACATCAGCCGCATGACCCGCAGCTTTATGCTGGCGCAGCTGTCGCAGGAGTTCATCATCACCGCGCGGGTAAAAGGCTTAACCGAGCGTCAGGTGATCTGGAATCACGCGTTTCGCAATATCCTCGTGCAGCTGCTGACGGTGGTGGCGCTGGCCTACGGCTCGCTGCTGGAAGGGGCGGTGCTGATTGAGACCGTCTTCTCCTGGCCGGGCTTCGGCTCGTACCTCACCGGCAGCCTGCTGCTCGGGGACATGAACGCGGTCATGGGCTGCGTGCTGCTGGTGGGGGTTATCTTCGTGATGCTCAACCTGCTCTCCGACATGCTTTATCAACTCTTTGACCCGAGGACGAAATCATGACCGTTTCTCTGGATACGCCGCTGGGGGCGGGGCCATCCGAAAGCCGCCAGCGTATCAGGCGTACGCTGGGCCGCGCCGCCGGTTTTGTCAGCAAGATGGCGCGCAACCCGCTCACCGCCATCGGCGGCGGGATTATCCTGCTGCTGCTGATTGTGGCGGCCTTCGCGCCGCTGATCGCGCCATACAATCCGCTGGTACAGGACCTTAACAACGCGCTGGTCGCCCCGAACGCGCAGCACTGGTTCGGCACCGACGAGTTTGGCCGCGACATCTTCAGCCGCCTGGTGTACGGCTCGCGCATCACGCTCTATATCGTGCTGCTGGTTTCCGTGACCGTCGGCCCGCTGGGGCTGCTGCTGGGCGTTACCGCAGGCTATTTCGGCGGCAGGGTGGATGCCGTGCTGATGCGGGTGACCGATATCTTTATCTCCTTCCCGAGCCTGGTGCTGGCGCTGGCGTTTGTGGCGGCGCTTGGTCCCGGGCTGGAGCATGTGGTTATCGCGATTACGCTCACCGCCTGGCCGCCGATTGCCCGTCTGGCGCGCGCCGAAACCCTCTCCCTGCGTCAGGCCGATTTTATCTCCGCCGTGCGTCTGCAGGGGGCGTCATCGGCCCGTGTGCTGTGGCGCCACATCGTGCCGCTGTGCCTGCCGTCGGTGATTATCCGTATCACCATGAACATGGCGGGGATCATTCTCACCGCCGCCGGGCTGGGCTTCCTCGGCCTTGGCGCACAGCCGCCGGAGCCGGAGTGGGGGGCGATGATCTCCAGCGGTCGCACCTACATGATGGAGTGCTGGTGGGTAGTGACTATTCCGGGGCTGGCGATCCTGATCAACAGCCTGGCGTTCAACTTCTTAGGAGATGGCCTACGTGACATCCTCGATCCTCGCAGCGAATAGCCCGCTGCTCGACGTGCGCGATCTCCACGTCGATTTCATCAACGGCGGTGCGGTAACCCACGCGGTGCGCGGCGTCTCTTTCCAGCTCGGACGCGAAAAGCTGGCGATTGTCGGCGAGTCCGGCTCCGGCAAATCCACCGTCGGGCGGGCGCTGCTGCGCCTGCATCCGGCCAAAGCGCAAATCAGCGCTTCACGGATGCAGTTTGGCGACGTCGATTTACGCTCCGTCAGCGAGGCGCAGATGCGCGGTATTCGCGGCAAGCGTATCTCGATGATCATGCAGGACCCGAAGTACTCGCTCAACCCGGTGGTTTGCGTGGGCGATCAAATTGCCGAAGCCTGGCTGACCCATCATCCGGGGCGCAAGGCGGAAGCGAAAGCCAAAGTGCTGGAGATGCTCGACGTGGTGCGCATTCGTCAGCCTGAGCGGGTGTATCACCTCTATCCGCACGAGATTTCCGGCGGGCAGGGGCAGCGCATCATGATCGCCATGATGCTGATCACCGACCCGGAGCTTGTGATTGCCGACGAACCGACCTCGGCGCTGGACGTGTCGGTGCGCCTGCAGGTGCTCGGCCTGCTGGACGATCTGGTGCAGTCCCGCGGGCTCGGGCTGATCTTTATCAGCCACGACATTAATCTGGTGCGCAGCTTCTGCGACCGGGTGCTGGTGATGTACGCCGGCCGCGTAGTGGAGTCGATTGCCGCGCGGGATCTGCACAACGCGAAGCATCCCTACACGCAGGGTTTAATCAGCGCGCTGCCGGAAATCAACCGTCGCCGTCCGACGCTGCCGGTATTACAGCGTCAGGCCAGCTGGCTCACCGAGTAAGGAGCAGAGATGATCGAGATTAACCACCTCAACCTGGCGTTCGGCGAGGGCGAGAAGCGCAATCAGGTGCTGGACGATGTGAATATCAGCGTGAAAGAGGGTGAGATTTATGGCCTGGTGGGGGAGTCCGGTTCGGGCAAAACCACGGTGCTGAAATGTCTGGCCGGGCTGTTTACCCACTGGGAGGGCGAGCTGGCGATTGGCGGTAGGCCGCTGGAAAAGCGCATCAGCCAGGAACGATGCCGCCGGGTGCAGATGGTGTTTCAGGACCCGTACGGCTCGCTGCATCCGCGCCACACCATCGGGGATATTCTGGAGGAGCCGCTGCAAATCCACGGCATCAGCGATCGGGAGCGCCGCATTTACGCCCTGCTGGATAAGGTGGGGTTAAACCGGGCGTTTCGCGACCGCTATCCGCACCAGCTTTCCGGCGGGCAGCGCCAGCGCGTGGCGATCGCCAGAGCGCTGATTCTGGAGCCGCAGGTGCTGCTGCTGGATGAGCCGACCTCGGCGCTGGACGTCTCCGTGCAGGCGGAAATCCTCAACCTGCTGGCGGAGCTTCAGCGTGAGTCAAATTTGACCTACCTGATGGTGACGCACGATCTGGGCGTGATTGCCCACCTGTGCCAGACGGTGGCGGTGATGCAGTACGGCAAAATTCTCGAAAGCCTGAGCGTCGATGCGCTGGTGGCCGGGCAGGCCAAAACCGACTATACGCGGATGCTGGTCAATGCCAGCCAGCAGTATTCCCGCGAAATGGCGCGGGAGGTGGCGGTGTATTAGGGGTGTGCGGTTTTTAGCCGGGTGGTGGCTACGCCTTACCCGGCCTACAGTACCGAGCGCGTAGGTCGGGTAAGGCGTAGCCGCCACCCGACAAAACCTCAGCGCAAAAGTGCGCAGTCCGGCGGCAAACGGCACTGCAGCGCACCGGGCAACACCTCAATGCGGAACTGCGTCCCGCTCAGCGGTTCCCCGTCGAGGTTAAAGGTCATCCCGTGTGGGGCATTCACTTCAAACCATGCCGATTTCCCGGCGATGATATTTGGACTCTCTTCCGGTTGCGTCAGCGTGGTGAACAGCGCGGGCAGCAGTCCGTCGCCGGTGAAAATGCGCAGCTGGAGCTGGCCGTCGTTGATCAACGCTTCCGGGCAAAGCTGCTGTCCGCCACCCGCCTGACGCCCGTTGCCGATGCCAATCACCAGCGCGTCACCCTGCCAGTGGAAGTTTTCACCGTGGATTTCACAGCTGTCGGGCTTGAGCGTGTCCATGCGCATCAGGCCGTGGATCAGATACGAAACGCCGCCCAGCGCCGCCTTGAGCTTTTCCGGCGTTTCGCTGGTGATGCGCGTACCGAATCCGCCCGTCGCCATATTGATAAAGCAGGTTTTATCATTCACCTGCGCAATGTCTACGGCGGTCGATTTGCCCAGAATTGCCAGCTGTAGCGCTTTCCCGAAATCTTCCGGGATCCCTGCGCTGGTGGCAAAATCATTTGCCGTGCCAAGCGGCAAAATCCCCATCACCGGACGGTTTGCCGCGGGCAGGTTGATAAGGGCTGAGGCAATCTCATTAATGGTGCCATCTCCGCCGCCGGAAATAATGGTTTTGACGCCCAGCCGGATGCCTTCCTCGATGTACCGTGCCGCGTCGCCTTTTTCAAACGTCACCCGCACGTGAATGCGCGCACCGTCTTCCCGTAATTCGGTAATGGCCTGGCGAAGCACATCGTTGCCCGCACTTTTGCCGTTGAGAATCAATAAACTGTCTGGATAGGTTGCCATCCGCGCTGCTCCCTTTTTTAGCGTTACTAAGAGTGTATAGCAGAGAGGAAAAAAGCGCGTAAGAACAGGATGAAAGGCAAAAAATAAGCCCACGTAAGGGAGATTACGCGGGCTAAGGAGGTGGTTCCTGGTACAGCTAGCATTTATGGGTTATGTTTTTCAGCGCTGGGGATAATACCCGTATTGAACGAAGCGGTATGTGATCCGATTCTAAGAATTATCCCGATGTGAAAAAATCCCGCTGATTGACTATTTGCTGTGCGGATTTCGGGTGTTTTCACCCTCGAAATTGCGCATCAGCAGCGCAAACTCCAGATCCACTTCTTCAGGTACCGGCAGCCAGACGACGTGTCCGTCGCCCGGTGCGACGTCAATCGCTTCACCCTTTTTATTTTCCAGATGCTCCAGACGGAAGTTCATGTTGCCCTGCGGGGTCATGAGCTCCAGGCTGTCGCCTTTGGTGAATTTGTTTTTCACCGCCACGGCCGCCAGCGCGCCCTTGCGCTCGCCGGTGAAATCGCCGACAAACTGCTGGCGCTCGGAAATGGAGTAGCCGTGCTCGTAGTTCTGATAATCATCGTGGGTATGACGGCGCAGGAAGCCTTCGGTGTAGCCGCGATGCGCCAGACCTTCCAGCGTTTCCAGCAGGCTGGTATCGAACGGTTTACCGGCAGCGGCATCGTCAATAGCCTTGCGGTACACCTGTGCGGTACGCGCGCAGTAGTAGTAGGACTTGGTGCGGCCTTCGATTTTCAGGGAGTGCACGCCCATCTGGGTCAGACGCTCGACGTGCGCGATGGCGCGCAGGTCTTTGGAGTTCATGATGTAGGTACCGTGCTCGTCTTCAAAGGCGGTCATATACTCGCCCGGACGCTTGGCTTCTTCAATCATAAACACGCTGTCGGTTGGCGCGCCGACGCCCAGCGTTGGCTCAACGTTGGTCACCGGGATCGGCTCGTGCTTGTGCACGATGTTGCCGATGTCATCCTCTTTGCCTTCCTGGACCTTATATTCCCAGCGGCAGGCGTTGGTGCAGGTGCCCTGGTTCGGGTCGCGCTTGTTGATATAGCCAGACAGCAGGCAGCGGCCGGAGTAGGCCATGCACAGCGCACCGTGGACGAAAATCTCGATTTCCATATCCGGCACCTGGGCGCGGATCTCTTCGATCTCTTCGAGGGAAAGCTCGCGAGACAGAATGACGCGGGTGAGCCCCATCTGCTTCCAGAACTTCACCGTCGCCCAGTTGACGGCGTTGGCCTGCACGGAGAGGTGAATATCCATCTCGGGGAAGTGCTCCCGAACCAGCATGATTAAACCCGGGTCCGACATGATCAGCGCGTCCGGCCCCATCTCCACGACCGGCTTCAGATCGCGGATGAACGTTTTCAGCTTGGCGTTGTGCGGCGCGATGTTCACCACCACGTAGAATTTTTTGCCCAGGGCATGCGCTTCGTTGATGCCGAGCTGCAGGTTCTCGTGGTTGAATTCGTTGTTGCGCACGCGCAGCGAGTAGCGCGGCTGGCCCGCGTACACCGCATCGGCACCATAGGCGAAAGCGTAACGCATATTTTGCAGCGTTCCCGCCGGGGAAAGGAGTTCCGGTTTAAACATGATTGTTCTCGTTCTGATGACAGGTCAGATCCGCGTGCACTGGTGCAGCGGTAAGGGGAGATCCCCCACTTTAAGGGCGGGCATTGTAGCGCTGTGGGGCAGGGAGGTAAAGTTTTTGCCCCTCACCCTCACCTTCGCCCCTTTGGGAAGAGGGCCGGGGTGAGGGGAGAATTTTGTTACACAATTCTGCAGGCATCCGCTTCCCAGCGATACCCCACGCCATACACCGCGCGAATGAACGACTGGTCGGCATCCAGCGCCTCCAGCTTGCGGCGCAGGTTTTTGATGTGGCTGTCGATGGTGCGGTCGGTCACGACGCGGTAATCGTCATACAGGTGGTTCAGCAGCTGCTCGCGGGAGAACACTTTTCCCGGCTCGTGGGAGAGGGTTTTCAGCAGGCGGAACTCCGCAGGCGTCAGGTCCAGCAGCTTGCTGCGCCAGCTCGCCTGGAAGCGGCTTTCGTCGACAATCAGCGGGCTTTCGGCGTCGAGCACCTGAAGCTCGCGCTGCGGCCTGCAGCGGCGCAGAATGGTTTTCACGCGGGCGACCACTTCACGCGGGCTGTAGGGCTTGCAGATGTAATCGTCAGCGCCGATTTCAAGTCCCAGCAGGCGGTCGATTTCTTCTATTTTGGCGGTCACCATCACGATGGGCACGTCAGAGAAACGACGAATTTCGCGGCACAGGGTCAGGCCGTCAGTACCCGGCAGCATCAGGTCAAGCAGGATCAGGTCCGGCGGCGTCTGGCGCACGTAGGGCAACACCCGATCGCCATGGTTAATCAGCGACGGGGCATAGCTGGCCGCGCGTAAATAGTCGATCAGTAACTGCCCAAGCTTAGGCTCGTCTTCCACAATCAAAATGCGTGGCGTGTTTTCGTCAATCGGTAACTCGGTCATGCTTCTCTCGATAAATCCCGTTCCAGAGGTAACTCTACTGTAATGCTAACCCCGCCAAAAGGCGAATGGGCGGCGCGGAGGGTGCCGTTGTGGGCCTCGACGATGTTGAGGCAAATCGCCAGCCCAAGCCCGGAGCCGCCGCTGGCGCGGTTGCGCGATCCTTCAGTGCGATAGAACCGCTCAAACAGTCTCTCCAGCTGCGCATCCTGCACGCCGGGGGCGGAATCCGCGAAGGTGAGGGCGAAGCGTCCGTTTTCCTGTCTGCCGGAAATATGCAGCCCGCCGCCGCTGTCGGTGTAGCGCAGGCTGTTTTCCAGCAGGTTGTTGAACAGCTGCATCAGCCTGTCTTTATCGCCAAACACCACCGCGCTGTCCGGCAGGGAGAGGTCGATTTTCAGGTTGCGGCTGGCAAAGCGCTCGCGGAAGGCGCCGCTGATCACTTCCAGAATGTTAATCACGTCGACCGGCGCTTTCTGGTAGGCCAGCGCGCCTTCGTCGGACATGGAGAGCTGGTGGAGGTCGTCCACCAGCTTGGTCAGCGTGCCCACTTCCGCCTGCAGCGAGGCAACGGACTCGGGCGTAAACTGACGCACGCCGTCCTGAATCGCCTCCAGCTCGCCGCGCAGCACCGCCAGCGGGGTGCGCAGCTCGTGCGAAATATCGGCCATAAAGTCGCGGCGCATCTGCTGGTTCTTCTCCAGCGTGCTGGCGAGCTGGTTAAAGTCCTGCGCCAGCTTGCCCAGCTCGTCCTGACTGCGGGTGTCGACGCGGGTGGTAAAGTCCCCGGCGGCCAGCCTGTGTGTGCCTTCCACCAGCCGCTTAACCGGGGCCAGCAGGCCGCGCGCCAGCGGGAAGGTGGCGAGCGCGGCGAGCAGCGTCGACAGGGCGACAATCAGCCAGCTGGTCTGACGCTGCTGGCGGTCAAAGTTAATATCGGTATTGCGCGTCAGGCGTTCAACCGGCGAGGCGATCACCCAGCCCACCGTGGCGCCGTTAGCCGTGATGGCGCGCCGCGTGCCGTCCGGCGGTATCGGTGCGCGCGGCCCAACCAGCGTGCGCATGTCCTGGTCTATCACCCAAAACTGGGTGCGCCAGCCGTGCGGCGGCATGCCCGGGCCCGGGCGGTCGTCGTCATTATCGTGCTCCAGGGAGCGCAGGATCTGGAAGATAAATCGGTCATTATTGCGCAGGAACCGCCAGTTGCCATGCTGCGTATACTGCTCGCCCAGCGCATCGCTTAACCCCTGCAGGCGCTGTTCGTTGCCGTGCTTGATGTAGTCGATAAAACCGCGCTCAAAGCTGACCCGCACCGCCCAGTGCATGGTGATCAGCAGGACGATACAGGTGGCAAAAATCGCCACAAAGAGTTTGCCGGTAATACCCGGACGCCAGAATTTCATGGTGCACTCCTTTTGCCGCGTCGGATCACGACGTTCTTTGTGGTGTCATTCGGGACTCTGGCGAAGATGACGGCGGGCAGGGCGATAATCACCGCCATGCTGAGATAGGTATATAAAAAGACCTGATGCGCAACGGGCGTATCCACGCTGAGATGGTGCTGTCCGTACATGCCGAGCAGCAGGCCCGCAATGGTCACGCCGACGCTCATGGAGAGCTGCATGATCATCGACAGCAGGCTGTTGCCGCTGCTCGCCAGCTCGTCCGGCAGGTCTTTCAGCGTCAGGGTGTTCATCGACGAGAAGCGCATGGAGTTGATGATCCCCTGGCAGAACAGCACCAGCGGCAGGACGTAATACCAGCCCATCAGCGCCACGGCCATAAACAGCAGGCTCACCAGCGCCAGCCCCAGCGTGGCGGCGACCAGAACGCGGCGGTAGCCAAAGCGGTTCACCACCTGCACCACGATGCGCTTCATGCCCATGCTGCCGAGGACCATCGGGATCATCATCAGGCCCGCATGGAACGGCGAAAATCCCATCCCGATTTGCAGGAAAACCGGCGTCATAAACGGCAGCATCCCGCTGCCAATACGCCCGGCGAAGCTGCCGAACAGGCCAAGGCGGTAGGTGGGGTTTTTAAACAGATTCAGGCTGAACAGCGCCTTGTCATTCTCGCGAGCATGCCACAGATACCACAGAA
This sequence comes from Enterobacter quasimori, assembly GCF_018597345.1. Taxonomy (NCBI): domain Bacteria; kingdom Pseudomonadati; phylum Pseudomonadota; class Gammaproteobacteria; order Enterobacterales; family Enterobacteriaceae; genus Enterobacter; species Enterobacter quasimori. The sequence goes on from NZ_JAHEVU010000002.1 coordinate 455,370, forward strand.
TGGCGGTGATGCCGATAGCGACCAGCATTCCCAGCGTCAGGGACGAAATGCCCAGCCCTTTGTGCCCGTCGAGCGCCAGCGTGAGCGTTGCCATGCCCGCCGCCAGCAGGATAAAGCCGAAGAAATCAAAGCGCCGCGTCTGCATTTTGTAGTTCGGCATCAGCGTCAGGGTGGCGATGGCGCCGATGATGCCCACCGGCAGGTTGATTAAGAAAATCCAGTGCCAGGAGGCGTACTCCACCAGAATCCCGCCGAGCGCGGGGCCCAGCAGCGGCCCCACCTGGCCGGGTAACGTCACAAAGGTCATCGCCGCCATATACTGTTCGCGCGGCACAATCTTCATCACCGTTAGCCGCCCGACCGGCACCATCATCGCGCCACCAACGCCCTGCAGCACCCGCGCCATCACCAGCTGGTCGAGGGTGTTGGCCTGGGCGCAAAACAGCGATCCGGTGGTAAACAGCACGATGGCGGTAAAAAAGATATTGCGCACGCCCACTTTGTCCGCCAGCCAGCCGCTGGCAGGCAGCATGACCGCGACCGTCAGCACGTAGGAGACAATCACCATATGCATGTGTAGCGGGCTCTCTCCCAGGCTTTTCGCCATCGAGGGGAGGGCCGTATTAACGATGGTCGTATCCAGCGACTGCATAAAGAAGCCGAACGCGACTATCCACAGCTGCCAGCGAACGTTGTTGGGGAGGTCGGTCATTTACTCGGTCACCGTGGTTCTCTTTTTACGTGAAAAGCGCAGCCGCAGGCGGTCAAAGAACAGATAGACCACCGGCGTGGTGTACAGCGTCAGCAGCTGGCTCATTACCAGGCCGCCGACGATGGTGATCCCCAACGGCTGACGCAGTTCTGAACCGTCTCCACCCGATATCACCAGCGGCAGCGCGCCAAACAGCGCTGCCAGGGTGGTCATCATGATCGGGCGGAAGCGCAGCAGGCAGGCCTGGAAGATCGCCTCTTCCGGCGAGAGGTTGCCGTTGCGCTGGGCGTCCAGCGCGAAGTCGACCATCATGATGGCGTTTTTCTTCACAATACCGATTAACAGCATGATCCCGATGAGCGCGATGAGGCTGAACGGCGCGCCGAACAATTCCAGCGCCAGCAGCGCCCCCACGCCCGCCGACGGTAGCGTCGAGAGAATGGTCAGCGGGTGAACGTAGCTCTCATACAGCACGCCCAGCACAATATAAACCGTAGCAATCGCCGCCAGAATCAAAATCACCTGCGAGTTCATCGTCTCCTGGAACACCTGCGCCGTGCCGGCAAAGCTGCCGCGCACGGTGGACGGCACGCCAAGCTGCGTCATGGCGCGGTTGATAGCATCGCTGGCCTCTGAGAGCGACGAGCCGGTTGGCAGGTTAAACGAAATGGTCGAGGCCGCCGAAAGGCCCTGATGGTTAACCGACAGCGGCGCATTTGACGGCTGCCAGCTGGCGAAGTACGACAGCGGGATGGCCTTGCCGTCGCTGTTGATGACAAACATCTTGTCCAGCGCGCTGATGTCCTGGGTGTAGCGCGGGTCAACCTCCATCACCACCTTGTACTGATTCATCGGCTGATAGATGGTAGAAATCTCGCGCTGACCAAAAGCGTTGTTCAGCAGGCTGTTAGCCGCTGCCACGTCAATGCCCAGCCGCGACATGGTTTCGCGGTCGTAGGTGAGCGCCATCTCCGCGCCGTTGTCCTGCTGATCCGAGTTGACGTCCGCCAGCGCCGGCAGGGCGGCCAGCGCTTTACGGATCTTCGGCTCCCACTCGCGCAGGGCGGCTAAATCATCCGAGAGCAGAGTGTACTGATAGCTGGCGTTGGCCTGACGACCGCCGACGCGGATATCCTGAACGGCCATCAAAAACAGGTTCGCCCCCGGCTCTTTGGCGAGCTTCACGCGCAGGCGGTCAATCACCTGCTGCGCGGTAAGATTACGCTCGTCGCGGGGCTTGAGGGTAATAAACATCATCCCGCTGTTAACGCGCGATCCGCCGGTAAAGCCGGTGACGTTATCTACCGCCGGATCTTCACGGATGATCTTCATAAAGTCCTGCAGCTTGCCGCGCATCGCCTGGAACGAAATGCTCTGGTCGGCCTGAATACCGCCCATCAGCACGCCGGTATCCTGCTCCGGAAAGAAGGTTTTCGGGATGGTGATATACATCCAGACGTTCAGGCCAATGGTGGCGATAAGTACCAGCCCGACCAGCCGCGTATGGTTTAGCACCCACTTCAGCGATCTACCGTACCCTTCCTGCATCGCCATCAGAACACGGCCAAAGCCTTTACGGCGCGGCTGCGAATGCGGCTTGCTGCGCTTGAGCATCCAGCCGCACATCATCGGCGTGAGCGTCAGCGAAATCGCCAGCGAGATACCTATGGCGACCGAAAGCGTGACGGCAAACTCCCGCAGCAGTCGTCCCGGCAGCCCGCCCATCAGCAACAGCGGAAGGAACACCGCCACCAGCGACAGGCTCATGGAGAGCACGGTGAAACCGACCTCGCGCGTCCCTTGCAGCGCCGCCTGCAGCGGCTTCACGCCCGCTTCCAGATGGCGGGAGATATTCTCCAGCACCACGATGGCGTCATCCACCACGAAGCCGGTGGCAATCGTCAGCGCCATCAGCGACAGGTTATTAAGGCTAAAGCCGCACAGGTACATGGCGGCAAAGGTGCCAATCAGCGAGACCGGCACCGCCACCGCCGGGATCAGCGTCGCACGGCCGGAGCGCAGGAACAGGAACACCACCAGGATCACCAGCGCCACGGAGATGATCAGCGTCTGCTCCACCTCTTCAAGCGAGGCGCGAATGGTTGGGGAGCGATCCTGCGCAATCTGCAGATCGATGGCCGCCGGAATGGTCTCCTGCAGCTCCGGCAAGCGTTCGCGGATGCTGTTGACCGTCTGGATGATGTTGGCTTCCGGCAGCTTGCGGATCATCAGCAGGATCGCCGGTTTGGCGTTGGTCATCCCGGCGTTACGCACGTCCTGCACCGAATCGGTGACGCTGGCAACGTCGCTCAAGCGCACCGCCGCGCCGTTGTTGTAGTGAATAATCAGCGGCTGGTATTCCGCGGCGGTTTTCAGCTCGTCATTGGTCTGGAGCTGCCAGCGGTGGCTGCCGTCCTCAATCGCCCCCTGCGGTTTGCGCACGTTGGCGTTGCTGATGGCGGAACGCACGTCGTCCAGCGACACGCCCTGATTAAACAGCGCCTGCGGGTTCAGCCCCACGCGCACGGCGGGCAGGGAGCTGCCGCCGACGTCAACGTCACCCACGCCGTCAATCTGGGCGATGGTCTGCGCCAGCTGCGTAGAGGCGAAGTCGTACAGTTGACCCTGCGAGTAGGTGTCCGAGGTGAGCGTCAGGATCATGATCGGCGCGTCGGACGGGTTGGCTTTACGATAGGTCGGTCGGCTCGGCATGCCGCTCGGGAGCAGGCTTTGTGCGGCGTTGATCGCCGCCTGCACGTCGCGGGCGGCACCGTTAATATCCCGGTCGAAGCTGAATTCCAGAATAATGCGCGTGCTGCCCAGCGAGCTGCTGGAGGTCATCTCGTTGACCCCGGCAATCCGCCCGAGCGAACGCTCGAGCGGCGTGGCGACCGACGAGGCCATGGTTTCCGGTGAGGCACCCGGCAGCGAGGCGCTGACCATGATCACCGGGAAATCCACCTGCGGCAGGGGCGCCACCGGCAGCAGCCGGAAGCCGAGCACGCCGCACAGGGTGATGGCGACGGAGAGTAAAATTGTCGCCACCGGGCGGTAAATGAAGAGGGCGAAAAACTTCACTTACGCCTCCTCTTCACGTTTCGGGAAGCGGCTTTTCGCCCACAGCGCCAGGCGGTCAAACAGCAGGTAGATCACCGGCGTGGTAAAGAGCGTCAGCACCTGGCTGACCAGCAGACCGCCAACCATACCGATCCCCAGCGGTCGGCGCAGCTCAGCACCGACGCCGGTGCTGAGCATCAGCGGCAGCGCGCCCAGCAGGGCGGCGAGGGTTGTCATCAGGATCGGACGAAAACGCAGCAGACAGGCCTGGAAGATGGCATCGCGCGGCGACATCCCCTGCTCGCGCTCGGCGGCAAGGGCGAAGTCGATCATCATGATGGCGTTTTTCTTCACAATACCGATAAGCAGGATAATGCCGATGATGGCTATGACGTCCAGCTCGCTGCCCGCCAGCATCAGCGCCAGCAGCGCCCCCACGCCTGCGGTTGGCAGGGTAGAGAGGATGGTGATCGGGTGAATAAAGCTCTCATAAAGCACGCCGAGCACGATGTACATCGCGACCACCGCCGCGACAATCAGCCAGACGGTGTTGCCCAGCGCGGCCTGGAACGCCAGCGTGCTCCCCTGGAACTGGGTCTGAATATCGGACGGAAAGTTGAGTTCTTTTTCTGCGCTCAGAATGGACTCTACCGCTTCGCCCAGCGAGTATCCGTCCGGCACGTTAAACGAAATGGTGGTGGACGGGAACTGATCCAGGTGGTTGATCGACAGCGGGGTATAGCGCTCCTCCACGCTGGCAATGGCGCTTAACGGCACGATACCGCCGTCTTTACTGGTCAGGCGCACCGAGTCCAGCGCGGCGAGGCCCGGCGTGTTATCCGTGTTGTGCTCCAGCACCACGCGATACTGGTTCGCCTGGGTGTAGATGGTGGAAATCAGGCGCTGACCAAAGGCGTTATAGAGCGCGTTGTCCACGTCCGCCATGGTAATGCCCAGACGGCTGGCGGTGTCGCGGTTGACGTTCACGTACGCCGCCAGCCCTTTATCCTGCCAGTCGCTGCTGACGTCGGAGAGCTGCGGCAGCGCTTTCAGTTTTTCCACCAGCTGCGGCACCCAGGTGCTGAGGGCATCCAGCGTGGTGGCCTGTAGCGTAAACTGATACTGCGTGCGGCTGACCTGGGTATCAATAGTTAAATCCTGAATGGGCTGCAGGTAAAGCTCGATGCCCGGCACTCGCGCGACGGCGTTTTGCAGACGCTCAATGACGGCGTTAACGCGGTCGTCTCGGTCGTCCAGCGGCTTGAGGTTGATCTGCAGGCGCGCGCTGTTGAGCGACGGATTGGTACCATCCACCCCCACGTAGGCGGTCAGGCTCTCCACCGCCGGGTCCTTCATAATGATTTCAGAGACCTGCTGCTGGCGCTGCGCCATACTGGCGAACGAGACCGACTGCGGGGCCTGCAGCGTGCCCTGAATAATGCCGTTGTCCTGGATCGGGAAGAAGCCTTTCGGAATGAAAATCCACAGCATTACGCTGAGCGCCAGGGTACCCAGCGCCACGCCGAGCGTTGCCCACGGATGGTTCAGGACTTTCGCCAGCACGCGACCGTAGGCGGCAATGATCCGGTCAAACATGCGCTCGGAGGCGCGCGAGAAGCGGTTTTGTTTGCGCAGGGACGCGTGGCTCAGCATGCGGGCGCACATCATCGGCGTCAGGGTCAGCGAGACCACGGCGGAGATCAAAATGGCGACCGCCAGCGTCACGGCAAACTCGCGGAACAGACGTCCGACGATATCGCCCATAAACAGCAGCGGGATCAGCACCGCAATCAGCGAGAAGGTCAGCGAGATAATGGTAAAGCCGATTTCGCCCGCGCCCTTCAGCGCGGCGGATAAGGGCTTCTCACCTTTTTCGATATAGCGCGAAATGTTCTCGATAACGACGATGGCGTCATCCACCACGAACCCGGTGGCAATGGTCAGCGCCATCAGCGTCAGGTTGTTGATCGAAAAATCGAGGAACACCATCACCGCAAAGGTGCCGACCAGCGAGAGCGGCACGGCGACGGCGGGGATAATGGTTGCCGGGACGTTGCGCAGGAACAGGTAGATGATCATGACGACCAGCGCAATCGCCAGCATCAGCTCGAACTGGGTGTCGGTGACCGACGCGCGAATGTTGGTGGTACGGTCGGAAAGGACCTTCACGCTGACCGATTTCGGCAGGCTTTCGATCAGCTGCGGCAGCATGGTGCGAATGCTGTCGGCGGTGTCGATGATGTTCGCGCCAGGCTGGCGCTGCACGTTCATCACGATCGCCTGCTGCCTGTTGGCCCACGCCCCCAGCCAGCTGTTTTCCGCCCCTTGCTCAACGGTCGCCACGTCGCCCAGACGGATCGGCGCGCCGTTCTGGTAGGCCACAATGAGCTGACGGTATTCATCGGCAGACTGCATCTGGTCGTTGGCGGAAAGCGTCACGGCGCGGGTTGGACCGTCCAGCGAACCTTTCGCCGAGTTGACGTTAGCATTGCTGATGGCGGTGCGGATGGTTTCGCTGGTCAGGCCCAGCGCGGCAATGGCCTGCGCGTTCAGCTTCACGCGGACGGCCGGGCGCTGGCCGCCTGCCAGCGTAACGAGGCCCACGCCCGAGACCTGCGAAATTTTCTGCGCCACGCGTGTTTCAACCATGTCTTCCACCTGCGTCATCGGCATGGCGGAGGAGGTGACGGCGAGCGTCATGATCGGCGGATCCGCCGGGTTTACTTTGCTGTAGACCGGCGGATTAGGCAGGTCCGACGGCAGCAGGTTGGTGGCGGCGTTGATGGCGGCCTGCACCTCCTGCTCGGCAACGTCAAGCGACAGCGTCAGCTGGAACTGCAGCGTCACGACGGACGCCCCACCGGAGCTTTGCGAGGACATCTGCTTCAGGCCAGACATCTGCCCAAACTGGCGCTCCAGCGGCGCGGTAATGGCGGACGTCACCACGTCCGGGCTGGCGCCCGGATAGAGCGTTACCACCTGAATGGTGGGATAATCCACTTCCGGCAGCGCCGACACGGGCAAGAAGCGGTAACCGATAATCCCGGCCAGCAGGATCGCCACCATCAACAGCGTGGTGGCGACAGGTCGCAAAATAAACAGGCGTGAAGGCCCACCTGTAGAGCCTGGTGGCATTACCTGCATCAGGCTTTCGCTCCCTGTTTCGCCGGTTCAACCACTTCCACTTTCGCCCCTTCGGTCAGGCGGTCGATGCCGTCTGTCACCACGCGGTCGCCGGCGGAAAGCCCGGCGGCGATCACCACCGTCTGGCTGTCCTGAATCCCGGTTTTCACCAGATGTTTACTGACTTTATTGTCGCTGTTCAGTACCCAGACGAAGTTACCTTCGTTACCCATCTGCAGCGCGGCCGTTGGGATCACCACCGCGTTCTCTTCGGTCGCAACCAGCATTCGCGCGTTGACGAACTGGTTCGGGAAGAGGGCATCGTCCTGGTTGTTAAAGCGCGCCTTCAGCTTGATGGTGCCGGTCGTTGTGTCGATCTGGTTATCCAGGCTGAGCAGAGTACCTTCGCTCAGCTTCTGCTTGTTGGTGCGGTCCCAGGCTTCCACGACCAGCCCCTTTCCGGCTTTCTGCGCCTGCACCACGGTGGCAATTTCGCTTTCCGGCAGGGTAAAGACCAAATCGATAGGGTGGGTCTGGGTGATGACGACGATGCCCGTGGTGTCGCCGCTGGAGATCTGGTTGCCGATATCGACCTGCTTCAGGCCCACGCGTCCGTCAATCGGCGCGGTAATGCGGCTCCAGTCCAGCTGCAGCTGTGCGCTGGCGACGGCGGCTTCGTCGGCTTTGAGGGTGCCCTGCGTTTCGCTGACCAGCGACTGCTGGGTGTCCAGCTCCTGACGTGACACGAGGTTGGTTTTCACCAGCTGCTGGTAGCGCGCCAAATCGCGGCGAGCGTTGGCGAGGGTAGCTTTGTCCTTCGCGAGCTGGCCCTGCGCCTGGGCGAGGGCAACCTTGAACTGGCTCGGGTCGATTTCCGCCAGTAAATCACCGGCTTTGACCTGCTGCCCTTCCTGGAAGTGAATGGCCATCAGCTGGCCGTCGACGCGGCTGCGCACCGTCACGGTGTTGGCGGCAGTAATGGTCCCGAGGCCGGTAAGATAGCGAGGAACGGCCTTGTTCACCGCCGTTGCCGCCTGTACCGGCGCCAGCGCACCGCCGCGCATACCGCGACGGCCTCCGGCGGCTGGGCCCTGCGACGCGCTCGTGGCACCGGCGGGTGCAGGGGCGTTAGCGGATTGGCTGTGCCAGTACCAGGCGGCGGCAAGGACCACCACAATGATGCCAGCGGCGATTGCCCAGCGGGATTTGTTACTGCCTTTCATCGTTATACGTTCTCATCCTGAAACTCTTTCGGGGAATGATACTAGTTTAGTCAGGTAACACAGCGGAAAAATGGAGGAAATATGGAAGACTGTCAGGAATGGTCTGAGTGTGGTGCTCTTTTTAGCCGGGTGGCGCTTCGCTTACCCGGCCTACACCCGAGGGTTTTGTAGGCCGGGTAAGGCGAAGCCGCCACCCGGCGCAACGACATTAACTAAACATCACCTGCGCCCAGCGCGCCAGCCCTGCGGTGACGGAGCCAAAGTCATCCCCACCGGCAATCGGAATGCCCGGCAGCTGTTCCGCCAGCGCTTTCTTAATCAGCGGTGAACGGGCGCTGCCCCCGGTCAGGTAGATAACGTCCGGCTTCTCTTTGCCGTTATCCAGCGCCAGCTGCACCTGTTCCAGAATGCGCTGCAGCGGCTGAGCAAGTGCGGTTTCCAGCCCGTCCTGCGAAATCGCCGTAGCGAGTTCGTCGCTGATAAACGGCAGCGAGACCGCATGTTCTGCGCGGTCGGAAAGCGCAATTTTACTCTCTTCCGCAGTACGCACCACGCGATAGCTCAGGCGCTGACGCCACACTTTATACAGCAGCGCGACTTTTTCGGCGTCCTGCGCGTCGCGCACCAGATCGTTCAGGAAGCGGCCGTTCGCGGTGCTGTAAAAATCACTTTGCGCAGGCACGTCGTTAATGGCAATCGCGTTCCACCACGGCAGGATCGGCAGGGCGATGCCTTTTTCCGTTTGACCGCCCATGCCGAGCAGCGGCATCAGGCTCTTGAATGCCAGCGCGATATCCAGATCGTTACCGCCTACGCGGCACCCGCTGTGCCCCAGCAGGCTATTTTCACGGTCACGACGGTTATGCCACTGCGGTCCCATCAGCAGCAGCGAGCAGTCGGTTGTGCCCCCACCGATATCCACGACTAAGACGCGTTTTTCTTCCGTCAGCGTGGCTTCAAAATCCAGCCCCGCGGCAACCGGCTCATACTGGAACACCACGTCGCGGAAGCCCGCGCGGTGCGCCGCACGCTCAAGGATCCCCTGCGCCTGCTGGTTGGCCTCGTCGCCGCCCAGCCCCTGGAAGTTAATCGGGCGACCAATCACCGCCTGGGTGATGGCATCCTGTACCTGGGCCTGCGCCTGATTTCTGATGTGAAGCATCATGGCGCACACCAGATCTTCAAACATCGCCACCTGCTGCGGCTTCAGGCCGCTGGCACCCAGGAAGGATTTCGGTGATTTGACGAAGTAAACCTCTTCCGGATCTTCAATATAGTGACCGAGCGAAGAGAGGCCGAACTGCACGCTGGACGGCGTAACGTCGATGTCTTCCTCACGGTTAAAGCTGACCGCACGGCGCAGCAGCGCCTGGGTTTCCGCTGCGGTAGCGGGGACCTGATGATGGCGGAACAGCCATTCGCTGACCGCTTCGCGCGTTGGTGCGCAGAGCATTGACGGCAGCAGCGTGCTCTCTTTCTCCATTTTCAGGAGCTGCGGCTGTCCGTTTTGCATAATCGCAACCGAGCAGTTTGCCGTACCGTAGTCGAATCCAATAAACACGATGAATCCCCATGCCAGTGAGAAGGGGCGAGACTTTAACGAAATGTCTTCATGGCGACAACAGGAATATGAAAGCAAGGCGAAACAAGCGCTTTCCGTTTATGCTGTGGGGAACCCAAAAGGAGAGACGATGTACACCCTGACCTGGCAACCCCCTTACGACTGGCAGTGGATGTTTAGCTTTCTTGGCGCGCGTGCGGTAACGGGCGTTGAAACCGTCACGAGCGACTACTACGAGCGCAGTTTCGCCTGCGGTGGCCATCGGGGTGTCTTTCGCGTGACGCCGGATACCGCAGCCCATACGCTGGTCGTGACGCTCAGTCCCGGCTTAATCCCGGTTGCGCAGACCTGTCTTGAACGTATTGCGCGGCTGTTCGATCTCGCCTGTAACCCGCAACATATTGCGGACACGCTGGGCGATCTCGGTGCCGCGCGGCCGGGCTTGCGTTTGCCGGGGGCCGTGGATGCCTACGAACAGGGCGTTCGGGCCATTCTCGGGCAGCTGGTGAGCGTGGCGATGGCGGCGAAACTGACGTCGCGGGTGGTGGCGCTGTGCGGCGAACCGGTGGCGGATTGTCCGGGCTATCTCTGTTTCCCCACGCCGGACGCGCTGGCGGCCGCGGACCCGATGTCGCTGAAAGCCTTAGGCATGCCGGTAAAGCGCGCGGAGTCGTTGATTTATCTGGCGCAGTCGGCGAGCGAGGGGACGTTTCCGCTTTCCCCGCCCGCGGATATTGAGGCCGGAATGAAGGCGCTACAGCAGAGGCCCGGGATAGGGCGCTGGACGGCAAACTATCTGGCCCTGCGCGGCTGGCAGGCGAAGGATGTCTTTCTGCCGGATGATTATCTGATTAAGCAGCGCTTCGCCGGCATGACGCCCGCGCAAATTCGTCGCTATGCCGAACGCTGGCAGCCGTGGCGATCCTATGCGCTGTTGCACATCTGGTATACCGACGGCTGGTCACCCTTAATTGATGGCGAAGTAACTGGTGTTCAGCAGTAGCTCCAGCGGCTGCGCTTCAGCGATGGTATCGCCGTAAATGAAGTCGATACCAATGCCTGAAAGCGTATCCATGACGATCGGCTGATGACAGGGGCCTGCGAGAGTTTTCATCCCCAGACGCTGGGCGTGCCCCTGGATAATGGTCACCATCATTTCGTCCATCAAATTGCCGTGAACGTTGTTAATCACGTCGGGATCCAGCATCAGATAATCGGCCATGTTGGTGTTCAGGCCGTTAAGGTCATTCATATCGCGTCCAACATGGCTTAACACCACGCGGCAGCCCGCATGGCGGAGTTTTTGCAAACTGCGCTGCGCGTTTTCATCCGGGCTGCGCACCACGCCAACCGGAATAACCAGATGCAGCAGACGGCCGGGCAGCGGGCCTTTCTCAAGCAAATCGAGCAGTTCATCCACCAGCGTGACGCTGGCTAATCCGGCTTCCGACAGCGGCAGGGCAACGCCCATGCCTTTTGCGGCGACGGGCGCGGCAAAGGTACGGAAGAACTCGTTGAAGATCCGCCTGTCGAGGGCGTGCAGCAGTTCAGGCTCTGCCAGACCTGAGCGGAAGGCATGCTCCTCCAGCATTTCACCCTGGCTGGTCCACAGGCGGAGCGACAGCAGCCAGAAGCTGGCGCTTTCCGGAATGCGCGGAGAGGCCACGCTGCGGGCTATCATCATCAGATGATTGTCTTTGATCATATGCCACTGCTCGTCCAGTGACATCATGCTGCGGTTGCTGTGGATCCGCTCCTGCTGTGGCTCGTAGAGCGTGACCACGCCACGTCCGCTGTTTTTTGAGGCATAGCAGGCGATATCTGCCTGAGACATCACTTCCGCCGCCTGATGGTTACTCTCATCAATCAGCGTGATACCCGCGCTGGCGCCGATCCGGTGCAGACGACCTTCCCACGTGAAGTGATAGTTATTGATGGTGTTAATCAGCCGTCCCGCGATATAGCGCGCGCTTTCGAGATTGCAGTCCGGCAGCAGGAGACCAAACTCATCTCCGCCCAGCCGCGCCAGAACGTCGCTGGAGCGCAGCATGGTCAGCATGAGGGATGAAAGTTCCCGCAGGAGGGCGTCGCCCGCGGCATGGCCTGCCGTATCGTTAACGGCTTTGAAGCGATCGAGATCGATAAAGACCAGCGCATGACGCTGGTGCGTCTCCTGCACCGTTTGCAGCAGGCGTTTGAGATGGTTCTCGAAACTGACGCGGTTTGCGAGCCGGGTGAGCGCATCATGGGAGGCGCTATAGCTCAGCTGGCGCAGCATTTTGCGCGACTCGGTTACGTCCTGAATCACCAGGACGGAGCCAATATTGTGCCCGTCAAGGGTACTTAATGGCGTGATGCTGTAGTGAATGTCGAAGCACCCGCCGTTGCGGCAGTTGAGCACCACGTCCTGTTCGATATCTGACCGTGACATATCGCCGCTGTGGATGTTCTCCATCAACGGTCCATTCTCGCCAAAGGTAATGTGCAGCACGCGCAGGATCGGTTGCCCGATGGCTTCGGTTTGCGGCCAGCCGCTCATCTTCTCGGCGACCGGGTTCATAAAGGTGACGTTCATGTCGATATCGGTACAGATCACCGCTTCGCCGATGGAGTCGAGCGTAATATGCAGACGCTCCTTTTCCTGGAACAGCGCTTCGTTAAGCTGCTTCACCTCGGTCATGTCCATATTGATGCCGAGCAGGCGTTCCACCTCGCCCTGCTTGTTCAGCACCCGATTGGCCAGCGAACGAATGTGGCGAATGCCGTCCTTCACACGAATGCGAAACTCAAGCTTGAACGGCAGCCTAGCGATTAATGAATCGCGCAGCACTTTTTCGGCGTGCTCACGGTCTTCTGGCACCATGGCGTCATGCCAGAGCTGCCAGGTCGGTTTGATGTGCGGCGGGATTTCGTAAAGTTCGAACATCCGCTTGTCCCAGCTGATGATATCCGGCTCCAGATCCCACTCCCAGATGCCAATCCCGCCCGCTTCGTTGGCGAGCGTAATGCGCTCCATCAGGCGTTTGTTGACCCACTCGGTTTGTTTCAGGTCGTTAATGTCTTCAATCTGGGCGATAAAATAGAGCGGCGTGCCGTCAGCATGACGAACAACGGAGACGGCGAGCAGCGCCCAGACAACCTCGCCGCTGCGGGTGTAATAGCGTTTCTCCAGCGTGTAGGTATTGATTTCGCCGCTTACCAGCTGCTCAAGTTGCTCCAGATCGGTGTTCAAATCCTCAGGCCAGGTCAACTGCTGGAAGGTGAGGGACTGAAGCTCCGTCTGGCTATAGCCAAGGAAATTGCACAACGCTTTGTTGGCCTGCAGCCACTGGCCTTCGATCCCCACCAGCGCCATACCGATGGCGGAATACTCCATCGCATTACGAAAACGCTCTTCGCTTTCGGTAATGTGCTTGCGTTCGGCGCGAAACGCGTACATCACCATGGTCATGACGTTGGCGGGCAGCAGCATCATCAGGAAGGGGAGCCAGGGCGCATTGAACGCAACCATAACATTCTGCGGCGTTATGGACGCCGGGTTTCTCGCCATCATCAGGGAGACCATCATGGTAGTGGCTAAAAATACCAGATAGGCTTCCATCCGCGGCAGGCGAACGGCGCTCCACATCAGCAGGACGATGACGCAGGTAAAAGGCCACGGGAGCCAGGTGATCGCCGCCCAACAGAGCACCAGGGTTATCACCGTCGTCACCAGCGTTTCCAGCAGCAGTTTCGGGTTACGGTGACGCAGCAGGTAGTGTGGTTTAAACAGCAGCCCCAATGGCACCAGCGCCAGCGCGCCGATGGATTCCGACAACACCCAGATGAGGAAATTACGCAGGGGGTCAGTGTTCGGTATCAGTAAATAAACCAGTACTCCGCCCACAAGAGGCGGGATCAACGCACTGCCCACGGCCAGGCGGATCCAGTCGTTCAGGTTCTGCAGCGGGTTGTACCAGGGGAGCAGTTTGCGTAACAGTAACGCCCCAACGCACGCCTCGATAATATTCACAAAGGTATAGACGAGGTTGAGGGATCCCCATGAGAACAGCATCCACGAGGCCAGAATATTGCCCAACGAACAGGCCAACGCAATGCCCGGCCACATTTTCCCGGCGTGGCGATAAAAGGCCACCATCATGATGGACGTTGGGAACCACAGCGGTGCCAGCAGCGTACCAAAGCGGGTCAGTTCGAGTGAAAATAGGGTAAAAATGAAGGTGACCAGGCCCAGGCAGACAAGTCGTAATAAAGGATGTGGGGTGGTAACCAAAACCCGTTGGTATTGTTTATTCATTACCGCTCTATCCAGGGACGCCATGCCGTCAGGAGCGAGGTCCGGGCGCGTGAAAGGATTAATTTCGTTTATGCTAGTACAAACAATTTACAAATCATATGCTGACAGCTCAGATTTTGACATCATAGACTTATTAAATAGTTACTCCGGGAAAAATTCCGGGTGAACGCCGAAAAAGCAGTCGTTAAAATTTCACTCAGGGAGTAAAAAGACACTTTTCAGGCAGTCTCGCATAACCTGCGCTTTCGACTGGTATCACGCCCGCGAAATCCCTATAATTGCCGCGTTTGACGCTCCGGCGTCGTCCTTCCTTAACATCCAGGTTAATCAGGTCGCTAAATTTATGACTGATAAGTCTCATCAGTGCGTCATCATAGGCATCGCCGGCGCATCGGCTTCAGGTAAGAGTCTAATTGCCAGTACGCTTTATCGCGAATTGCGTGAACAAGTCGGTGATGAGCACATCGGCGTCATTCCCGAAGACAGCTATTACAAAGACCAATCCCATCTTTCGATGGAAGAGCGCGTCAAAACCAACTACGACCACCCCAGTGCGATGGATCACAGCCTGTTGTTCCAGCATCTTCAGTCGCTTAAAAACGGTACGGCCATTGAGCTGCCGGTCTACAGCTACGTAGAGCACACCCGCACGCAGGAAACGGTTCACATTGAACCGAAAAAAGTCATTATCCTTGAGGGCATCCTGCTGCTGACGGATGCCCGTCTGCGTGAGTCGATGAATTTCTCCATTTTCGTCGATACGCCGCTGGATATCTGTCTGATGCGCCGCATCAAGCGCGACGTTAACGAACGCGGTCGTTCCATGGACTCCGTCATGGCGCAATACCAGAAAACCGTGCGTCCAATGTTCCTGCAATTTATCGAGCCATCCAAGCAATACGCCGATATTATCGTGCCTCGCGGCGGTAAAAACCGTATTGCTATTGATATCTTAAAAGCGAAAATCAGCCAGTTTTTTGAATAAGCCGCGCGAATTGTGTACCGTTCAGAGATAACCTGGTTTTGCCCTGTGACCCTACGGTTGCGGGGCACGATGCACGAAAGGAGAAAGTGCCATGCGTCTTTGTGACCGCGATATAGAAGCCTGGCTGGATGAAGGCCGTCTGTCTATCACCCCGCGTCCGCCGGTAGAGCGCATTAACGGTGTCACCGTTGACGTGCGCCTGGGGAATAAATTCCGCACCTTCAGCGGCCACACGGCACCGTTTATCGATCTCAGCGGGCCGAAAGATGAAGTCAGCGCCGCGCTCGATCGCGTGATGAGTGACGAAATCGTCCTTGATGAGGGCGAGGCGTTTTATCTGCATCCCGGTGAGCTGGCGCTGGCAGTGACCTTTGAGTCGGTGACGCTGCCTGCCGATCTGGTGGGCTGGCTTGATGGCCGCTCTTCGCTGGCGCGTCTGGGCCTGATGGTTCACGTTACCGCTCACCGTATCGATCCCGGCTGGTCTGGCCGCATCGTGCTGGAGTTCTTCAACGCCGGTAAATTGCCTCTGGCGCTGCGCCCGGGCATGATGATTGGCGCGTTGAGCTTTGAGCCGCTGACCGGCCCGGCAGATCGTCCTTACAACCGCCGTCAGGACGCGAAATATCGCGACCAGCAGGGTGCGGTTGCCAGTCGTATTGATAAAGACTGATTGTTCGTTCACTGAGGATGCCATGAGAAGAGTTCTGACAACGCTGATGATTTTGCTGGTGGTGCTGGTGGCTGGCCTTTCTGCGTTGGTGCTGCTGGTTAACCCCAATGATTTCCGTGCTTATATGGTACGGCAGGTCGAGGCTCGCAGCGGGTATGAACTGAAGCTGGACGGGCCGCTGCGCTGGCACGTCTGGCCGCAACTCAGCATTCTCTCGGGTCGTATGTCGTTAACCGCGCCAGGGGCGTCTCAGCCGCTGGTGTCGGCAGACAATATGCGCCTTGATGTGGCGCTGTTCCCGCTCTTCTCGCATCAGCTTCAGGTTGACCAGGTGATGCTGAAAGGGGCGGTGATCCAGCTTACTCCTCAAACCGAGGCGGTGCGTAAAGCGGATGCTCCGGTCGCCCCACGCGAAAATACCCTGCCGGACGAGCCGTCTGATACCGGCTGGTCGTTCGATATTGGTAACCTGAAAGTGGCTGACAGCGTGCTGGTCTTCCAGCATGAAGGTGACGAACAGGTCACCGTGCGCAACATCAACCTCAGGATGGAGCAGGACGCCAACCATATCGCCACCGTGGAGTTCTCCGGGCGGGTCAACCGCGATCAGCGCGATTTGAACCTCTCTATGAACGCTAACGTGAATGCCTCGGACTATCCCCATCTTCTGACGGCGGATGTCCAGCAGCTGAACTGGCAGCTGACGGGTGCAGACCTGCCGACGGCAGGGATTACCGGTCAGGGCACGCTGCAGGCCGTCTGGCATGAAGAAAACAAGCAGCTGGAGCTAAACTCGCTCAATTTGCAGGCCAACGACAGTACCCTGAAAGGGCAGGCGAGCGTCTCTCTGGCTGAAAAGCCGAAATGGGTTTTTGACCTGCAGTTCGACAAGCTGAACCTGGAAAACCTGCTGCCACCGCAGCCGAACGCTGCGGCTGACGGCGATGTTGCACAGACAGGGCAAAGCCAGGCCGCGAAACCGCGTCCGGTGATCTCCTCGAATCTCGATCAGCCCAACTACAACGGTCTGCGCGGATTTACCGCCGACATACTGCTGAAAGCCAACAGCGTACGCTGGCGCGGTATTGATTTCACTGACGTCAGCAGCCAGATGTTCAACCATAATGGCCTGCTGGTGATCTCTGAACTCAGCGGCAAGATGGGGGCGGGGCACATATCGCTGCCGGGTACGCTGGACGTGCGCAAAGACGTGGCCAGCGCCGAATTCCAGCCACGCCTTGAAAACATTGAGATCGGCGCGATCCTCAAAGCCTTCAATTATCCAATTGACCTCACGGGGCAGCTGACGCTGGCGGGGGATTTCTCCGGCACGAAGATTGACGCGGAGTCATTCCGCCGCGACTGGCAGGGTCAGGCGCACGTTGATCTGAAAGACACCCGTATGGAAGGCCTCAACTTCCAGCAGCTGGTGCAACAGGCGGTAGAGCGCAGCAGCAATGTCAAAGCGCAGGAAAACTACGATAGCGCAACGCGTCTCGATAACTTTACCAGTGAGCTGACCCTGGATAACGGAAAGCTGTCCCTGGACGAGATGCAGGGAGCATCTTCTCTGCTGTCGCTGACGGGCGAGGGCAAGCTGGATTTAGTGAAAGAGACGGCGGATACGCGGTTTAACGTTCGTGTACTTTCCGGATGGGAAGGCGAAGGCGAGCTTATCAATTTCCTGAAGGAGACGCCGATCCCGCTGAACGTTTACGGTAAATGGCAGGCGCTGAATTACAGCCTGCAGGTCGATCAGATCTTGCGTAAGCATCTGCAGGACGAAGCAAAACGTCGGCTGAATAGCTGGGCGGACCGCAATAAAGATTCCCAAACCGGCAGGGACGTGAAGAAGCTGTTAGATAAGCTGTGATGCCCGTGGTGCCGGGTGGCGGCTACGCCTTACCCGGCCTACAAAAGCCAGACACCGTAGGCCGGGTAAACGAAGCGCCACCCGGCTTTTTTACACCTCAAAATCCATTTCTTCCTCATCCCGTAGTGGAATGAGCTGCACTTTCTGCACGCGATGGTTTTCAATTTGCAGCGTTTTCAGCAGATAGTCTCCCACCTGAACCTCTTCCCCCGGCTGCGGGATTCGCTGTAAATACTCCATCAGCAGACCCGCAATGGTGTGATACTCCCGTTTGTCATCCAGCGGCAACGGCACAAACTGCACCAGGTCCTCCAGCGGCATATGGCCGTTGGCCGTCCACGTACCGTCTGCGTTTTTCTGAATGTCATGGCGCGCATCGATTTCATCCACCTCATTCGGCAGATTACCGGCGATGGTTTCCATCACGTCGCTCAACGTCACCAGCCCCTCGACGGACCCGAATTCATCCACCACAAAGGCGAAGTGGGTACGCGCGTTACGGAACTGCTCAAGCGCGGAGAGCAACGGCAGTCCCTCCGGGAACACCAGCGGCTGGCGCACCAGCACGCGTAGATTAAGCGGCTCGCCGTGCAGCTGCTGCTGTAGCAGGTCAATGACGTGCACCACGCCCAGCAGCTCCTCTTCCTCTTCACCGCCCGTCACCACGACCCGGGTGTGCTGGTTTTTATCCAGCAGGGCGCGTATTTGCTCTTCCGGCGCCGTCAGATCGATATGCTCGATATCGTGACGCGAGGTCATGATGCTGCTGACGGAGCGCTGGTTCAGGTTAAGCACCCGCTCAATCATCCGTCGTTCCTGCGGATCGAAGATCTCCCCGTCGCTGTGATCGGCCAGCATTGCAGAGGATTCGGCGTCCAGCTCGGCATCCTCTTTTCGCCCGCTCAGCAGGCGCATTACCGTATCGGCGGTGCGCTGGCGCAGCGTCTGATTTGCTGAGAGAAAGCGGCGACGGTTAAAGATTGCCAGCTGGTTGAGCGATTCGATCATGACCGAGAAGCCAATCGCCGCGTACAGGTAGCCTTTTGGAATGTGGAAACCAAATCCGTCGGCGACCAGGCTGAAACCAATCATCAGCAGGAAGCTCAGACACAGGATCACGATGGTCGGGTGGCTGTTCACAAACCGCGTGAGCGCTTTACTGGCCATTACCATCAGCGTGATGGCGACGATCACGGCGGCCATCATCACCGCGAGGTGATCGACCATGCCGACGGCGGTGATGACGGAGTCCAGGGAGAAAACGGCGTCGAGCACCACAATTTGTGCCACCACCGGCCAGAATTTTGCGCCGCGCCGCTGCGTGGGGCTCTCGCTGTCTTTCCCTTCGAGCCGCTCATTGAGTTCAACCGTGGCTTTGAAAAGAAGGAACAACCCGCCAAAAAGCATGATCAGGTCACGCGCGCTGAAGCTCAGGCCGTAGAGCGTAAACAGCGGTGTGGTGAGGGTAACCAGCCAGGAGATTGAGGCCAGCAGCAGCAAACGCATCACCATCGCCAGCAGCAAACCCGTAACGCGCGCACGGTCGCGCTGCGCGGGGGGCAGCTTTTCGGCGAGGATGGCGATAAAGACCAGATTATCAATACCGAGCACTAATTCGATGACGACCAGCGTAACCAGCCCGGCCCAGATTGATGGATCGGCAATCCATTCCATAGTAATCGCAATACCTTAAGTTACATGAGCAATGTCACACTTCGATCATGGATAAAGCTGGCCGAAATTGCAATGCCGGGCTGAGATTTCTCTTAATAGAAGAGAGGATAAAACGAGTGAAAAAATGAGCCGTGTAAATAAGGTAATGGAGAAGATTTAATTACACTGGTTCATATTTAGGATATATCGCAATAAATGGTTTTAACGCATATTTTGTCAATATAAAGAAAATCCTAAAACCTCAAAACTTTGCTCTTAATATTAATCTTAAAAACAGATATTAGGAGGGTTGTCTCCTTGCCTGCTATTAGGTTAGCTGCAACAATTCTCCCAGCATCAAATGTTAAATTTCTTTGTTGCTATTTTTGTTTCGTTCTTATGGTGTGGCAATTCATTGCCAGCGGGCTATTTAACGTGGCTGAAATATTCCCATAAGACCTTGTTTAAGAGGGTGTCTATCCATAACACATTGTTTAGTCAGTGGATTGGTAACTGAAAGCCAAGGGCGGTAGCGTGCCTGAAAGCGTGTGAATCAGCCTCGATTATTCTGTCAATAGCCAATGGATGAATAAGCTTTTTTTAGGACTGATGCCAGTTATATTACTCATTGCTTAACTGCATTCTGAATGCCAAAACGACCCGCGCTTATTTAAATTGCACAGGATAATTACTCTGCCAAAGTGATAAATAATCAATGATGAAATCCAAAATGAAATTGATGCCATTATTGGTGTCTGTGACCTTGATGAGTGGTTGCACGGTCTTTCCCGGCAGCAATATGTCAACTATGGGCAAGGATGTGATCAAACAGCAGGACGCCGATTTTGACCTCGACAAAATGGTGAATGTTTATCCATTGACCCCACGTCTGGTGGAACAATTACGTCCGCGTCCCAATGTTGCCCAGCCGAATATGTCGCTGGACCAGGAAATCGCCTCATACCAGTACCGCGTAGGACCGGGTGACGTGATCAACGTGACCGTATGGGACCACCCGGAACTGACGACCCCAGCCGGCCAGTACCGCAGCTCAAGCGACACCGGTAACTGGGTTCAGTCTGATGGCACGATGTTCTATCCGTACATCGGCAAAGTGCACGTGGCTGGCAAGACGCTGGCCGAGATCCGTAGTGATATTACCGGCCGCTTAGCGCAGTACATCGCTGACCCGCAGGTGGACGTTAATATCGCCGCCTTCCGCTCGCAAAAAGCCTATATCTCCGGCCAGGTGAATAAATCCGGCCAGCAGGCCATCACTAACGTCCCGCTGACGGTTCTGGATGCCATCAACGCCGCAGGCGGCTTAACCGACGGTGCCGACTGGCGCAACGTTGTCCTGACCCACGAAGGCAAAGAGCAGCGCATTTCGCTGCAGGCGCTGATGCAAAACGGCGACCTGACGCAGAACCGACTGCTCTATCCGGGTGACATTCTGTACGTGCCGCGCAACGACGATCTGAAAGTGTTCGTGATGGGTGAAGTGAAGAAACAGAGCACCCTCAAGATGGACTTCAGCGGTATGACCCTGACCGAAGCGCTGGGCAACGCGGAAGGCATCGACCTGACCTCGTCGAACGCCAGCGGTATCTTTGTTATCCGTCCGCTGAAAGGCGAGGGTACGAAAGGCAAGATTGCCAACATCTACCAGCTGGATATGTCTGATGCGACGTCGCTGGTGATGGCAACGGAGTTCCGCCTCCAGCCATACGATGTGGTCTACGTTACCACCGCGCCGGTTGCCCGCTGGAACCGCCTGATCAACCAGTTGCTGCCAACCATCAGTGGCGTTCGCTACATGACGGATACGGCGCGCGACATTCATACCTGGTAATCCGCGATGTTTAACAAAATTCTGGTGGTATGCGTGGGGAACATTTGCCGTTCCCCCACGGCTGAGCGGCTGCTGAAGCAGTACGAGCCAGCGTTAACGGTTGAGTCCGCAGGGCTTGGCGCGCTGGTTGGCAAAGGGGCCGACGAGCGTGCGACGAGCGTTGCGCGGGATCATAACCTCTCTCTTGACGGGCACGTTGCCCGTCAGATTTCAGGCCGGATGTGCCGCGAGTATGACCTGATCCTCACGATGGAAAAACGCCACATTCACGCGCTGTGCGAGATTGCACCGGAGATGCGCGGCAAGGTGATGCTGTTTGGTCACTGGGATGGCGAGCGTGAAATCCCCGATCCGTATCGCAAGAGCCGTGAGGCATTTGAGGCGGTATACACCTTACTTGACCAGTCTGCCCGTCAGTGGGCGCAGGCACTGAAAGCTCAGCAGGGATAACAATGACAGAAAAAACAAAACCTTCTGCCGCCCCGACTTCGGGCAGTGATGAAATCGATATTGGTCGCCTGGTCGGCACCGTTGTTGAAGCGAAGTGGTGGGTGATAGGGATCACCGCCGTGTTTGCCGTGGCAGCGATTGTTTATACGCTTTTCGCGACGCCTATCTACAGCGCTGACGCGCTGGTGCAAATTGAACAGAACACCGGTAACTCGCTGGTACAGGATATCGGCTCTGCGCTGGCGAACAAACCGCCCGCATCTGACGCTGAAATTCAGCTGATCCAGTCGCGTCTGGTATTGGGCAAAACGGTGCACGATCTGGGGCTTGATATCTCCGTCACCAAAAACACATTCCCGATATTCGGGGCGGGCTGGGATCGCCTGATGGGGCGCAGCAATGACACCGTCAAGGTGACGGACTTCGTGCTGCCTAAAGGGGCCGCCGATCAGACCTTCACCCTGACGGTGCTTGGTCCGAAGCAGTACCAGCTGACCAGCGATGCGGGCCTTAGCGCGCGCGGTGAAGTGGGGCAGATGTTGACCAAAGACGGCGTCAGCATGATGGTGAGCGCGATCCACGCCCAGGAAGGCGGAGAGTTTACCGTCACCAAATTCTCCACGCTCGGGATGATCAATAACCTGCAAAACAACCTCACCGTCACCGAAAATGGGAAGGACACCGGCGTCCTGAGCATGACCTTTACCGGTGAAGATAAGGACAAAATCCGCGATATCCTGAACAGCATTACCCGCAACTACCTTGAGCAGAACGTCGAGCGAAAATCAGCGGAAGCCGCAAAAAGCCTGGCCTTCCTCGCCAAACAGCTGCCGGAAGTGCGCTCCCGTCTGGATGCCGCCGAGAACAAGCTGAATGCATATCGTCAGGATAAAGACTCCGTTGACCTGCCGCTGGAAGCGAAATCCGTTCTTGATTCAATGGTGAACATTGATGCGCAGCTTAATGAGCTGACCTTCAAAGAGGCGGAAATCTCCAAGCTCTACACCAAACGCCACCCGGCCTACCGCACGCTGCTGGAAAAACGCCAGACGCTGGAAGAAGAGAAGGCCAAGCTGAACAACCGCGTGACCGCCATGCCGAAGACGCAGCAGGAAATTGTGCGTCTGACCCGCGATGTGGAGTCCGGTCAGCAGGTCTATATGCAATTGCTGAACAAACAGCAGGAGCTGAAGATCACCGAAGCCAGTACGGTGGGTGATGTGCGTATCGTCGACCCTGCCATCACGCAGCCTGGCGTGCTGAAGCCGAAGAAAGCGCTGATTATTCTCGGCAGCATTATTCTCGGCCTGATGCTCTCCATCGTGGGTGTGCTGCTGCGCTCGCTGTTCAACCGCGGTATCGAAAGCCCGCAGGTGCTGGAAGAGCACGGCATCAACGTGTACGCCAGCATCCCGCTCTCCGAATGGCAAAAATCGCGTGACAGCGTCAAAACCATCAAAGGGGTTAAGCGTTACAAACAGAGCCAGCTGCTGGCCGTGGGTAACCCGACAGACCTGGCGATTGAAGCGGTGCGCAGCCTGCGTACCAGCCTTCACTTCGCCATGATGCAGGCGAAAAACAATGTCCTGATGATGACCGGCGTTAGCCCGTCAATCGGTAAAACCTTCGTCTGTGCCAACCTGGCGGCGGTGGTAAGCCAGACCAACAAGCGCGTGCTGCTGATCGACTGCGATATGCGCAAGGGCTACACCCATGAGCTGCTCGGCACCAACAACGTTAACGGCCTGTCGGAAATCCTGCTTGGCAAAGGGGAGATTAGCGAGAGCGCGAAGCCGACCTCTATCCCGAAATTTGACCTGATCCCGCGTGGTCAGGTGCCGCCGAACCCGTCCGAGCTGCTGATGAGCGAACGCTTCACCGAGCTGGTGGCGTGGGCGAGTAAACACTATGACCTGGTGCTGATCGATACCCCGCCAATTCTGGCCGTGACCGATGCCGCCGTGGTGGGCCGTCATGCAGGCACCACGCTGATGGTGGCGCGCTACGCGGTGAACACGCTGAAGGAAGTCGAGACCAGCCTGAGCCGCTTCGAGCAGAACGGCATTGAGGTGAAAGGGGTGATCCTGAACTCCATCTTCCGTCGCGCGACCGGATACCAGGATTACGGGTATTACGAGTACGAATATAAATCTGACAGTAAATAACAAAACTCACCCACACCCCTCACCCTAACCCTCTCCCCAGAGGGGAGAGGGGACTGCCTGGTGCGGTCTTTCACCTTCTCCCCTCTGGGCAGAGGGCCGGGGTGAGGGGTAGGAGGAAAAAATGACCACACAACGCCCTTTGATTTCTATCTATATGCCGACATGGAATCGTCAGCAGCTGGCGATCCGCGCAATCAAGTCGGTGTTACGTCAGGACTACGATAACTGGGAGCTGATCATCGTGGATGACTGCTCTTCCTCGTATGAGCAGCTGCAAAAGTTTGTAACTGACCTCAACGACCCGCGGGTGGTCTATACGCATAACGCCATTAACTCCGGCGCATGCGCGGTGCGTAATCAGGCAATTATGCAGGCCAAAGGGCAGTATCTGACCGGAATCGACGACGATGACGAATGGACGCCAAACCGGCTGTCGATCTTCCTCTCTCACAAAGCGCAGCTGGTGACGCACGCGTTCCTGTATGCCAACGACTACGTTTGCCAGGGGGAAGTGTACTCGCAGCCGGCCAGCCTGCCGCTGTACCCGAAATCACCGTACTCCCGCCGCCTGTTCTACAAGCGCAACATTATTGGTAATCAGGTCTTCACCTGGGCATGGCGCTTCAAAGAGTGCCTGTTCGATACCGAACTGAAGGCCGCGCAGGATTACGACATCTTCCTGCGGATGGTGGTGGAGTACGGCGAGCCGTGGAAAGTGGAAGAGGCCACGCAGATCCTGCACATCAACCACGGGGAGATGCAAATCACCTCGTCACCGAAGAAATTCTCGGGCTACTTCCACTTCTACCGCAAGCACAAGAACAAGTTTGACCGTGCCAGCCGGAAGTATCAGCTCTTTACCCTGTATCAGATCCGCAACAAGCGCATGAACTGGCGCACGCTGCTGACGCTGCTTTCCGTGCGTAACGGCAAGCGTCTGGCCGACGGGCTTCGGGGGAAATAATGTTTCTGGAAGATTGCCGCGCTAACAGCTGGAGCCTGCGCCCGTGCTGCATGGTTCTGGCGTACCGCATCGCGCACTTTTGCTCGGTGTGGCGTAAGAAAAACGTTTTAAACAATATCTGGGCGGCACCCGTGCTGGTGCTGTACCGCATCATGACCGAATGCTTTTTTGGCTATGAAATTCAGGCCGCTGCCACCATTGGTCGACGCTTCACCATCCACCACGGGTATGCCGTGGTGATCAATAAGTTCGTCGTGGCGGGGGATGATTTCACCATTCGCCACGCGGTCACTATCGGCAACCGTGGGCCAGACAGCCTGGCCTGTCCGGTAATTGGCAATAACGTCGAGCTGGGCGCCAACGTGGTGATCGTTGGTGACATCACGATCGGCAACAACGTCACGATTGGCGCAGGCAGCGTGGTGCTGGACAGCGTTCCGGATAACGCGCTGGTGGTGGGAGAGAAAGCCCGCGTGAAGGTGATTAAATGAACATTCTGCAATTTAACGTACGCCTCGCAGAAGGCGGAGCGGCAGGCGTGGCGCTGGATCTGCACCAGCGCGCGCTGCAAAAAGGATTACAGTCGCGTTTTGTTTACGGCTACGGCAAAGGCGGCAAGAAAAGCGTTAGCCACGATAACTATCCTCAGGTGCTGAAGCAGACCCCGCGTCTGACCTCCATTGCCAACATCGCGCTGTTCCGCCTGTTTAACCGCGATCTGTTTGGCAACCTGAACAATCTTTACCGCACCGTGACGCGCACCGCCGGTCCGGTGGTGCTGCATTTTCACGTACTGCACAGCTACTGGCTGAATCTGGACGAGGTGGTGGCGTTTTGTCAGAAGGCTAAAGCGCATAAGCCGGACACCCGATTCGTCTGGACGCTACACGATCACTGGAGCGTGACCGGACGCTGCGCCTTTACCGACGGGTGCGAAGGCTGGAAAGATAGCTGCAAGAAATGCCCGACGCTGAGCAATTACCCGCCGGTGAAGGTGGATCGCGCGCATCAGCTGGTTGAGGGCAAACGTCAGCTGTTTCGCGACATGCTCTCGCTCGGCTGCACCTTTATTTCCCCAAGCCAGCACGTGGCGGATGCCTTCAACAGCCTGTACGGGGCAGGGCGCTGCAAGATCATCAACAACGGCATCGACGTGGCGACGGAAGAGATCCTGGCGGAACTGACGCCCGTAGCCGAAACGCCGGGCAAACCGAAAATTGCCATTGTTGCGCATGACCTGCGCTACGACGGAAAAACCAACCAGCAGCTGGTGCGCGACATCATGGCGCTCGGCGACAAGGTTGAACTGCACACCTTCGGCAAGTTTTCCCCGTTTGAAGGGGCGAACGTGGTGAATCACGGATTTGAAACCGACAAGCGCAAGCTGATGAGCGCCCTCAATGGTATGGACGCGCTGGTGTTCAGCTCCCGCGTGGACAACTATCCGCTGATCCTGTGCGAAGCGCTCTCAATCGGTGTTCCTGTTATCGCCACCCACAGCGACGCCGCGCGCGAAGTGCTGGAGAAATCCGGCGGGAAAACCTTTGCGGAGCAGGAGGTGCTGCCGCTGGTGCAGCTGCCGAAGGCCGCGATTGCGCAGGCCGTTTTTGGCACTGACCTGGAATCGTTCCGAAACCGCAGCCGCAAGGCCTACAGTGGACAACAGATGCTGGAGGAGTATGTCTCGTTCTATCAGAATCTGTAGTTATCTGCTGCTGCCGCTGATCTACCTGCTGGTCAACGTCAAGATTGCCCAGTTGGGAGAGAGCTTCCCGATTACCATCGTCACCTTCTTGCCCGTTCTGCTTTTACTCTACGTTGAGAAAATCAGTCTCAAGAAGCTGATGATAGCGTTAGGGCTCGGGGTGGGTCTGACCGCGTTTAACTACATCTTTGGTCAGTCGCTGGATGCCAGCAAATACGTCACCTCAACCATGCTGTTTGTTTATATCGTTATCATAATTGGCATGGTGTGGAGTATTCGCTTTAAAACTATTTCCCCTCACAATTATAAGAAAATCCTTAGGTTCTTTTATATTGTCGTTGGGGTCATTGTTATGCTTGCCGCGATGGAAATGGCGCAAATTATTTTGACCGGCGGCAGCAGCCTGATGGAGATAATTTCGAAATATCTCATATACAGTAACAGCTATGTACTGAACTTCATTAAGTTTGGTGGTAAGCGTACTACTGCACTCTATTTTGAACCGGCGTTTTTCGCTCTGGCGTTAATCTCAATTTGGCTCAGCATCAAACAGTTTGGTATCAAAACCCCCAAGACCGATGCTATGATTCTTGCAGGAATTGTTCTGTCTGGATCGTTCTCAGGGGTAATGACATTTATCCTGTTTTACCTCCTGGAGTGGGCATTCCAGTATCTGAACAAAGATGCGATTAAGAAAAAACTGCCGCTGGCGATTATCTCCCTGACGGTATTTATGGTTGGCGTGATATTTGCCTTCCCGTACATCTCAGAACGTTTGGGAGATTTGGGAACGGAAGGGTCTTCGTCCTATTATCGCATCATCGGGCCACTGGTGATGGTGGGTTATTCCTTAACCCATATTGATGGGGTAGTAAGATTCGGCTCACTTTACGAATATGTTGCATCATTCGGAATCTTTAACGGTGCGGATGTCGGTAAAACCATAGACAATGGTCTGTATCTGTTAATTATTTATTTTTCGTGGTTCGCCGTACTGTTGACGATCTGGTATCTGTTTAAAGTTTTTAAAATGATGATTAACGCGTTTGGTGATAACCAAAACTTTCGCGTGCAGCTTTATCTTTTTACGCCAGTGTCGTTGTTCTTTACGGGGTCAATATTTAGCCCGGAATATGCTTTCTTGATTGTCTGCCCGTTTATTTTGCGCAAAGCGCTCAATATTACGCGCGTATGACGAAATGAGGTGATTTATGTTTCTTAGCGTCATTACTGTCGCCTTTCGTAACTACGAAGGGGTGGTAAAAACCTGGCGCTCGCTGCGCAACCTGGCGCGCGATCCGAGCCTCACCTTTGAGTGGATCGTGGTTGATGGCGGTTCGAACGACGGTACGGCTGAGTTTCTGGAAAAACTCAACGGTGAGTTCAACTTACGTTATATCAGCGAGAAAGATAAAGGCATTTACGACGCGATGAATAAAGGCATCGCGATGGCGCAGGGACGTTACGCCATCTTCCTGAACTCCGGCGATGTGTTCCATGACGACGTGGCCCTGTTTGCCCGTCAGCTCGCCCGCCAGAAAGAGGACGCCTTGTATATTGGCGATGCACTGCTCGATTTTGGTGACGGAAATAAAGTGCTGCGCAGCGCCAAGCCGGGCTGGTATATCTACCACAGCCTGCCGGCCAGCCATCAGGCCATTTTCTTTCCGGTCGAGGGCCTGAAAAAACAGCCTTACGATTTGCAGTATAAAGTGTCTTCAGATTATGCACTAACTGCCAGCTTGTACAAATCAGGTTATCCATTCCGTCGTATTAAAGGACTGGTATCTGAATTTTCCATGGGCGGTGTGTCAACCTCAAATAATCTGGAATTGTGCCAGGATGCAAAAAACGTGCAGCGTAAAATATTACGCGTGCCGGGGTTCTGGGCGGAATTGTCTTATTTTTTACGCCTGAAAACGACAGGTAAAGCGAAAGCCTTATATAACAAAGCCTGAAATATAAGGAAGCCTAATGCAGGAACTTAATGGATTCTCCGTGCCGAAAGGCTTTCGGGGCGGGAACGGTATTAAGGTGCAGTTGTGGTGGGCGGTTCAGGCGACATTATTTGCCTGGTCTCCGCAAATACTGTACCGCTGGCGAGCCTTTTTATTGCGTCTCTTTGGCGCAAAAATCGGAAAAAACGTAGTGATTCGCCCCTCGGTGAAAATTACCTATCCCTGGAAATTAACGCTTGGGGATTACGCCTGGGTAGGGGATGACGCGGTGCTATATACCCTGGGCGAGATTACGATTGGCGCAAATTCGGTGGTGTCGCAGAAGTGTTATTTGTGCACCGGCAGCCACGATTTTATGAGTCAGCATTTTGATATTACCGCTTCACCAATTGTGATTGGTGAAAAATGCTGGCTGGCAACGGATGTCTTTGTTGCACCTGGCGTTTCTGTTGGCGATGGCACGGTAGTCGGTGCCCGCAGCAGCGTTTTTAAATCGCTACCGGCAAATACAATTTGCCGTGGCAACCCCGCAGTGGTGATACGCGAACGCGTTGAAACTGAAAAACTTTGATAAGTACAGAGGAATATAAACATGTCTAAAGTCGCTCTCATCACCGGCGTTACCGGACAAGATGGTTCTTACCTGGCAGAACTGCTGCTGGAAAAAGGGTATGAAGTACACGGTATTAAACGTCGTGCCTCTTCGTTCAACACCGAGCGTGTCGATCATATCTACCAGGATCCTCATGCGGCGAACCCGAAATTCCACCTGCACTATGGCGACCTGACCGACACGTCCAACCTGACCCGCATCCTGCAGGAAGTGCAGCCGGATGAAGTCTACAACCTGGGCGCGATGAGCCACGTTGCGGTCTCCTTCGAATCCCCGGAATACACCGCCGACGTTGACGCCATGGGCACCCTGCGTCTGCTGGAAGCCATTCGCTTCCTGGGCCTCGAGAAGAAAACCCGTTTCTACCAGGCGTCCACCTCCGAGCTGTATGGCCTGGTGCAGGAAATTCCACAGAAAGAGACCACGCCGTTCTACCCGCGCTCTCCGTATGCGGTTGCTAAGCTCTACGCCTACTGGATCACCGTGAACTACCGTGAATCCTACGGCATGTACGCCTGTAACGGCATTCTGTTCAACCACGAATCTCCGCGTCGCGGCGAAACCTTCGTGACCCGCAAAATCACCCGCGCGATCGCCAACATCGCTCAGGGGCTGGAATCTTGCCTGCACCTCGGCAACATGGACTCCCTGCGCGACTGGGGCCATGCGAAAGACTACGTGAAAATGCAGTGGATGATGCTGCAGCAGGACAAACCAGAAGACTTCGTGATCGCGACCGGCGTGCAGTATTCCGTGCGTCAGTTCGTTGAAATGGCTGCCGCACAGCTGGGCATCAAACTGCGCTTCGAAGGTACCGGCGTGGAAGAGAAGGGCATTGTGGTTTCCGTGACGGGTCACGACGCACCGGGCGTGAAGCCGGGCGACGTTATCGTTCAGGTTGACCCACGCTACTTCCGTCCTGCTGAAGTGGAAACCCTGCTGGGCGACCCAACCAAAGCGCACGAGACCCTGGGCTGGAAACCCGAGACCACTCTGCAGGAGATGGTTTCCGAGATGGTGGCCAAAGACCTTGAAGCAGCGAAAAAACACTCCCTGCTCAAGTCTCATGGCTACGAGGTTGCCATCGCGCTGGAGTCCTGAGAATGACAAAACAACGTATTTTTGTCGCCGGTCATCGCGGAATGGTGGGTTCCGCGATTGTGCGCCAGCTCGAGCAGCGCGGTGACGTAGAGGTGATTGTCCGCACCCGCGACGAGCTGAACCTGCTCGACAGCCGTGCGGTACAGGACTTCTTTGCTAACGAACGCATTGACCAGGTGTATCTGGCGGCGGCGAAGGTGGGCGGCATTGTTGCCAACAACACTTACCCGGCGGATTTCATCTACGAGAACATGATGATCGAGAGCAACATCATTCACGCGGCGCACCTGCACAACGTGAACAAGCTGCTGTTCCTCGGCTCATCCTGTATCTACCCGAAAATGGCGAAGCAGCCGATCGCCGAGAGCGAGCTGCTGCAGGGCACGCTTGAGGCGACCAACGAGCCGTACGCGATTGCCAAGATTGCCGGGATCAAGCTGTGTGAGTCTTACAACCGTCAGTACAACCGCGACTATCGTTCGGTGATGCCGACCAACCTGTACGGACCGCACGACAACTTCCACCCGAGCAATTCGCACGTGATCCCGGCGCTGCTGCGCCGCTTCCACGAGGCGACCGCCGAGAACGCGCCGGACGTGGTGGTGTGGGGCAGCGGCACGCCGATGCGTGAATTCCTGCACGTGGACGACATGGCTGCGGCCAGCATTCACGTGATGGAGCTGGATCGCGAGGTGTGGCAGGAGAACACCGAGCCGATGCTGTCGCACATCAACGTCGGTACCGGCGTGGACTGCACCATTCGCGAGCTGGCGCAGACTATCGCGCAGGTAGTGGGCTACAAAGGCCGCGTGGTGTTTGACGCCACCAAGCCGGACGGTACGCCGCGCAAGCTGCTGGACGTGACTCGTCTGCATCAGCTGGGCTGGTATCACGAGGTGTCACTGGAGCAGGGGCTGGCCAGCACCTACCAGTGGTTCCTGGAAAACCAGCACCGCTTCCGGGGGTAATGATGTTTTTAAGTCAGGAAGATTTTGCCACGGTAGTGCGTTCTACTCCGCTGATCTCAATCGATCTGATCGTGGAGAACGAACGCGGCGAGTTCTTGCTGGGGAAACGAACCAATCGTCCTGCACAGGGCTTTTGGTTCGTGCCCGGCGGGCGCGTGCAGAAGGATGAGCGGCTTACCGATGCGTTTGAGCGTCTCACTCTGGCGGAGCTGGGCCTGCAGCTGCCGATGGCGGCGGGCCAGTTTTACGGGGTCTGGCAGCACTTCTATGACGATAACTTTTCAGGCACCGGGTTCTCCACGCACTACATCGTGCTGGGGTTCCGCCTGAAGGTGAGCGAGGCAGATCTGCATCTGCCTGATTCTCAGCATGACGACTACCGCTGGCAGACGCCAGAGGCGCTGCTGGCGAGCGACAACGTTCACGATAACAGTCGAGCGTACTTCCTCGCAGAACGTCAGTCCGGGGTGCCGGGTTTATGAAGATCCTTGTGTATGGCATTAACTATTCGCCGGAATTAACCGGCATCGGGAAATATACCGGCGAGATGGTTGAGTGGATGGCGAGCCAGGGACATGACGTGCGGGTCATTACCGCGCCGCCGTATTATCCGGAGTGGAAGGTGGGCGAGCGCTACTCAAGCTGGCGCTACCGCCGCGAAGAGGGCGCAGCGACCGTGTGGCGCTGCCCGCTCTACGTGCCAAAACAGCCTTCGACGCTGAAACGTTTAATTCACCTGGGCAGCTTTGCCCTGAGCAGTTTTTTCCCGCTGATGGCGCAGCGTCGCTGGAAGCCGGATCGCATTATCGGCGTGGTGCCGACGCTGTTTTGCACGCCGGGCATGCGCCTGCTGGGCAAACTTTCCGGCGCGCGCACCCTGCTGCACATTCAGGATTATGAAGTGGACGCCATGCTCGGCCTGGGAATGGCGGGCAAGGGCAAGGGCGGCAAGGTGGCGAAGCTCGCCAGCGCCTTTGAGCGCAGCGGGCTGCACAACGTGGATTACGTCTCGACCATCTCGCGCTCGATGATGAACAAGGCGCAGGAGAAAGGCGTCCCGGCGGAGAAAGTCATTTTCTTCCCGAACTGGTCCGAAGTGGCGCGTTTCCGCGATGTGACCGAACAAGACGCGCATGCGCTCCGCGCCAGGCTCGGATTGCCTGAAGATCAAAAAATCATTCTTTACTCGGGCAACATCGGCGAAAAGCAGGGGCTGGAGAGCGTCATTGAAGCGGCGCAGCAGCTTAGCGAACATCCGTGGACGTTTGTGATTGTCGGGCAGGGCGGTGGAAAAGCGCGGCTGGAAAAAATGGCCCTCGAACGCGGCCTGACCAACGTGAAATTTTTCCCGCTTCAGTCTTACGAGGCGCTGCCTGCCCTGCTGAAGATGGGCGACTGCCATCTGGTCGTGCAAAAGCGCGGCGCGGCGGACGCGGTGCTGCCGTCCAAGCTGACCAACATTCTGGCGGTGGGCGGTAACGCGGTGATTACGGCAGAAGCCGAAACAGAATTAGGCCAGCTGTGTAACAGCTATCCCGGCATTGCCGTTTGCGTGGAGCCGGAATCCGTTCCCGCGCTGGTAGCCGGTATTGAGCAGGCACTCGCCATGCCAAAAGAAAACACGGTGGCACGTGAATATGCCGAACGCACGCTCGAAAAAGAGAACGTGCTGAGCCAATTTATTGCAGATATACGGGGATAAATCATGAGTCAAACCACGTTGTATCCGGTTGTGATGGCAGGTGGCTCTGGTAGCCGTTTGTGGCCGCTGTCCCGCGTGCTCTATCCAAAACAGTTCCTCTGCCTGAAAGGGGACCTCACCATGCTGCAAACGACGGTCAACCGTCTGCACGGCGTGGAGTGTGAAAGTCCGGTCGTTATTTGTAACGAACAGCACCGTTTTATCGTTGCCGAGCAGCTGCGCCAGCTGAACAAACTCACAGAAAACATCATTCTGGAGCCTGCCGGTCGTAACACCGCCCCAGCGATCGCCCTGGCTGCGCTGGCGGCAAAACGCAGCAGCCCAAACTGTGACCCGCTGATGCTGGTACTGGCGGCTGACCACGTCATTCAGCAGGAAGAGGCGTTCCGCGATGCGGTTCGTGCGGCCATTCCTTACGCGGAAAGCGGCAAGCTGGTGACCTTCGGCATCGTGCCGGACCTGCCGGAAACCGGCTATGGCTACATCCGTCGCGGCAGCGTGACGCCGGGTGAAGGCGACAGCGTGGCGTTTGACGTGGCGCAGTTCGTCGAAAAACCGAACCTGGAAACCGCGCAGGCCTACGTGGCCAGCGGGGAATATTACTGGAACAGCGGCATGTTCCTGTTCCGCGCCGGACGCTACCTGGAAGAGCTGGAAAAATACCGTCCGGACATCCTGCGCGCCTGCGAGAAAGCGATGGCGGTGGTGGATCCTGACCTCGACTTTATTCGTGTGGATGAGCAATCCTTCCTCGCCTGCCCGGAAGAGTCCATTGACTACGCGGTCATGGAGCGCACGGCGGATGCCGTGGTGGTTCCGATGGACGCTGGCTGGAGCGATGTGGGGTCCTGGTCATCCCTGTGGGAGATTAGCGCCCATACCCCGGAGGGTAACGTCCATCACGGTGATGTGATTAGCCACAAAACGGAAAACAGCTACGTTTATGCCGAATCTGGCCTGGTCACCACGGTTGGGGTGAAGGACCTGGTGGTCGTACAGACCAAAGATGCGGTGCTGATTGCCGACCGTAACGCCGTGCAGGACGTTAAAAAAGTGGTTGAACAAATCAAGGCCGATGGCCGTCACGAGCACCACATTCACCGCGAAGTTTACCGCCCGTGGGGCAAGTATGACTCCATCGACTCCGGCGACCGCTATCAGGTGAAGCGTATTACCGTGAAGCCGGGGGAAGGACTG
Organism: Enterobacter quasimori; assembly: GCF_018597345.1. NCBI lineage: Bacteria > Pseudomonadati > Pseudomonadota > Gammaproteobacteria > Enterobacterales > Enterobacteriaceae > Enterobacter > Enterobacter quasimori. The sequence goes on from NZ_JAHEVU010000002.1 coordinate 489,202, forward strand.
TCGGTACAGATGCACCACCATCGCGCCGAGCACTGGGTGGTGGTGGCGGGAACCGCAAAAGTCACCATCGACGGCGAAATCAAACTGCTGGGCGAAAACGAATCCATCTACATTCCGCTGGGGGCCACGCACTGTCTGGAGAACCCGGGGAAAATTCCGCTCGACTTAATTGAAGTGCGCTCCGGTTCGTATCTGGAGGAGGACGATATCGTTCGCTTCCAGGATCGTTACGGACGGGTGTAGCGCCTCTGCTTCCTGCCCGGTGGCGCTGCGCTAACCGGGCCTACGAATGAAAAAAAAGAATTTGGCCATTAATTGGTCAGGGCCAACTGTTGCCTGAAAAAGGGGTCATCATGGAAAAGTTAACCTGTTTTAAAGCCTACGATATTCGCGGCAAGCTGGGCGAAGAGCTGAATGAAGACATTGCGTGGCGCATTGGCCGCGCATACGGCGAATATTTAAAGCCACAAACTATCGTGCTGGGCGGCGACGTGCGCCTGACCAGCGAGTCCCTGAAGCTGGCTCTGGCGAAAGGGCTGCAGGATGCGGGCGTGGACGTGCTGGATATCGGCCTTTCCGGCACCGAAGAGATCTATTTTGCCACCTTCCACCTGGGCGTGGACGGCGGTATTGAAGTGACCGCCAGCCACAACCCGATGGACTACAACGGCATGAAGCTGGTGCGCAAGGGCGCGCGTCCGATCAGCGGCGATACCGGTCTGCGCGACGTGCAGCGTCTGGCGGAAGCCAACGATTTCCCGCCGGTGAACGACGCGAAGCGCGGCAGCTACACGCGTATCAACTTGCAAAAAGAGTACATCGACCACCTGCTGGGCTACATCAACGTGGCAAACCTGAAGCCGCTGAAGCTGGTGATCAACTCCGGTAACGGCGCGGCCGGTCCGGTGGTGGATGCCCTGGAAGCCCGCTTTAAGGCGCTGAACGTGCCGGTTACCTTCATCAAAGTGCATAACACCCCGGACGGCAACTTCCCGAACGGTATTCCTAACCCGCTCCTGCCGGAGTGCCGCGACGACACCCGTAACGCGGTGATTGAGCACGGTGCCGATATGGGGATCGCCTTTGACGGTGACTTCGACCGCTGCTTCCTGTTCGACGAAAAAGGGCAGTTCATCGAGGGCTACTACATCGTCGGCCTGCTGGCGGAGGCCTTCCTCGAGAAAAACCCGGGAGCGAAGATCATTCACGACCCGCGCCTCTCGTGGAACACCGTCGACGTGGTGTCCGCGGCGGGCGGTACGCCGGTGATGTCCAAAACCGGCCACGCCTTTATCAAAGAACGCATGCGTGAAGAAGACGCCATTTACGGCGGCGAGATGAGCGCTCACCACTACTTCCGTGATTTTGCCTACTGCGACAGCGGGATGATCCCGTGGCTGCTGGTGACAGAGCTGCTGTGCCTGAAAGGGCAGACCCTGGGCGAGCTGGTGCGTGACCGCATGGCGGCCTTCCCGGCGAGTGGGGAGATCAACAGCAAGCTGGCGCAGCCTGCCGACGCGATTGCCCGCGTGGAGCAGCACTTTGCCATCCACGCGCTGGAAATTGACCGTACCGACGGCATCAGCATGGCGTTCCCGCAGTGGCGCTTCAACCTGCGCTCGTCCAATACCGAGCCGGTAGTGCGCCTGAACGTGGAATCCCGTGCCGACACGGCGCTGATGGAAGCCCGAACGAAGGACATTCTGGCGCTGTTGAATCAGTAATATTTGCCCCTCCCGGTGGGAGGGGGAATCGAATACAGGAACAACGATGACGAATCTAAAAAAACGCGAACGAGCGAGAACGAATGCATCGTTAATCTCTATGGTGCAGCGTTTTTCTGATATCACCATCATGGTCGGCGGATTGTGGGCGGTGTGTCGGGTTAGCGGGCAACCGTTCTTATATATGCATCTGCTGATGGCATTGATTGCGCTGGTCGTGTTTCAGATGATCGGCGGGATGACCGATTTTTACCGCTCGTGGCGTGGGGTGAAAATCACCACCGAGCTGATGCTGTTGCTGCAAAACTGGACCTTAAGCCTGATTTTCAGCGCCGGGCTGGTGGCATTCAGCCATGATTTTGATAACCGCCTCGTGACCTACCTCTGCTGGTACCTGTTGACCAGCGTGGGCATGGTTGTCTGCCGTTCGCTGATCCGCTTCGGTGCGGGCTGGCTGCGCAATCGGGGTTACAACAGACGCTATGTGGCCGTCGCAGGGGATCTGCCCGTCGGTCAGGTGCTGCTCGACAGCTTCCGCAAAGAGCCGTGGTTAGGTTTTGAAGTGGTGGGGATCTACCACGACGCGAAGCCGGGCGGCGTCCCGTCTGAGTGGGCTGGCAACTACGAGCAGCTTATCGACGACGCGAAAGCAGGGAAGATCCACAACGTCTATATCGCCATGCAGATGAAAGACGAATCCCGCATTAAGAAACTGATGCGCGAGCTGGCGGATACCACCTGTTCGGTGATCCTGATCCCGGACGTCTTTACCTTCAACATCCTCCATTCCCGCATTGAAGAAGTGAACGGCGTGCCGGTTGTGCCGCTGTACGATACGCCGCTGTCCGGCATTAACCGCGTGCTCAAGCGCGCGGAAGATATTGTTCTCTCTTCGCTGATCCTGCTGCTGATTTCGCCCGTGCTGTGCTGCATTGCGCTGGCGGTGAAAATCAGCTCACCCGGGCCGATTATCTTCCGCCAGACACGCTACGGCATGGACGGCAAGCCGATCATGGTGTGGAAATTCCGCTCCATGAAGGTGATGGAAAACGACAAGGTGGTGACCCAGGCGACGCAGAACGATCCGCGCGTGACCCGCGTGGGGAACTTCCTGCGCCGGACCTCGCTGGACGAGCTGCCGCAGTTCATTAACGTCTTCACCGGCGGCATGTCGATTGTTGGACCGCGTCCTCACGCGGTAGCCCATAACGAGCAGTACCGCTCGCTGATTGAAGGCTACATGCTGCGCCACAAGGTGAAGCCAGGCATCACCGGCTGGGCGCAGATCAACGGCTGGCGCGGCGAGACCGATACGCTGGAAAAAATGGAAAAACGTATTGAGTTCGATCTGGAGTACATCCGTGAGTGGAGCCTCTGGTTCGATATCAAGATTGTTTTTCTGACCATCTTCAAAGGCTTCGTGAACAAAGCGGCGTACTAAGATGAGCTTACGTGAAAAAACCATCAGCGGCGCCAAGTGGTCGGCCATGGCCACCGTCGTCATCATTGGCCTTGGGCTGGTGCAGATGACGGTGCTGGCGCGGATTATCGATAACCATCAGTTCGGCCTGCTGACCGTCTCGCTGGTGATTATCGCGCTGGCCGATACGCTGTCTGACTTCGGGATCGCCAACTCGATTATCCAGCGCAAAGAGATCAGTCATCTGGAGCTGACCACGCTCTACTGGCTGAACGTGGGGCTGGGGATTTTCGTCTTCGTTCTGGTGTTCCTGCTGAGCGACACCATCGCCAGCGTGCTGCATAACCCGGATCTCGCTCCGCTGATGCGTACGCTGTCGTTTGCTTTTGTGGTGATCCCGCACGGGCAGCAGTTCCGCGCGCTGATGCAAAAAGAGCTGGAGTTCAACAAGATCGGCATGATCGAGACCAGCGCCGTGCTGGCGGGCTTTACCTTCACCGTGGTGAGCGCCCATTTCTGGCCGCTGGCGATGACCGCCATCCTTGGTTATCTGGTGAACTCGGCCGTGCGTACGCTGCTTTTCGGCTACTTTGGCCGGAAGATTTACCGTCCGGGGCTGCATTTCTCGCTGGCGTCCGTCTCGTCCAACCTGCGCTTTGGCGCGTGGCTGACCGCGGACAGCATTATCAACTACGTCAACACCAACCTCTCGACGCTGGTGCTGGCGCGTATTCTGGGCGCGAGCGTGGCGGGGGGCTATAACCTGGCCTACAACGTCGCGGTCGTACCGCCGATGAAGCTGAACCCGATTATCACCCGCGTGCTGTTCCCGGCGTTTGCCAAGATTCAGGACGACACCGAAAAGCTGCGCGTTAACTTCTACAAGCTGCTTTCCGTAGTGGGGATTATTAACTTCCCGGTGCTGCTGGGGCTGATGGTGGTGTCCAGCAACTTCGTGCCGCTGGTGTTTGGTGAGAAGTGGAACGGCATCATCCCGATCCTGCAGCTGCTGTGCGTGGTAGGGCTGCTGCGCTCTGTGGGTAATCCGATTGGTTCCCTGCTGATGGCAAAAGCGCGCGTGGACATCAGCTTTAAGTTCAACGTGTTCAAAACCTTCCTGTTTATTCCGGCGATTATCGTCGGCGGGCATATGGCGGGCGCTATCGGCGTCACGCTGGGCTTCCTGCTGGTGCAGATCGTCAATACCGTTCTGAGCTACTTCATCATGATCAAGCCGGTGCTGGGCTCCAGCTACCGTCAGTACATCCTGAGCCTGTGGCTGCCGTTTTATCTCTCCTTACCCACGCTTGCGGTCAGCTATGGCCTGGGCGTGGTGCTCAGCGGTCATCTGCCGCTGGCGGCGCTGCTGGCGGTTCAGGTCGCCGCAGGCGCGCTGGCGTTCGGCGTGATGATTGTGCTGTCACGCAATGCGCTGGTGGTTGAGATGAAGCGCCAGTTTTGCCGTAACGAAAAAATGAAAACGCTGCTTCGCGCAGGCTAATTTTAAGAGGCCATTATGAAATTACTTATTCTTGGCAACCATACCTGCGGCAACCGTGGCGACAGCGCCATCCTGCGCGGTTTATTGGATGCAATTAACACCCTTGAGCCTGAGACAGAAGTGGATGTGATGAGCCGTTATCCGGTCAGCTCATCCTGGTTACTGAACCGCCCGGTGATGGGCGACCCGCTCTACAGCCAGATGAAACAGCACAACAACGCCGCGGGCGTGATGGGGCGCGTGAAGAAAGTTCTGCGCCGTCGCTACCAGCATCAGGTGCTGCTTTCCCGCGTGACCGACACCGGCAAGCTGCGCAACATCGCCATTGCCCAGGGCTTTACGGATTTTGTCCGCCTGCTCTCCGGCTATGACGCCATTATTCAGGTCGGCGGTTCGTTCTTCGTCGACCTGTACGGCGTGCCGCAGTTTGAGCATGCGCTCTGCACCTTTATGGCGAAAAAGCCGCTGTTTATGATCGGCCACAGCGTCGGGCCATTCCAGGATCCGCAGTTTAACCAGCTGGCGAACTACGTCTTCGGCCACTGCGACGCGCTGATCCTGCGCGAGTCCGTGAGCCTGGACCTGATGAAGCGCAGCGAGATCGACACGTCAAAAGTTGAGCACGGCGTGGACACCGCCTGGCTGGTGGATCACCAGGTCGATAATTTCCAGCCGAGCTACGCGGTACAGCACTGGCTCGACGTGGCGGCGAAACAGAAAACCGTCGCCATCACCCTGCGCGAGCTGGCGCCTTTTGATAAACGTCTTGGCACCACGCAGGCGGCCTACGAGAAAGCCTTCGCCGACGTGGTGAACCGCGTGCTGGACAGCGGCTACCAGGTGCTGGCGCTCTCCACCTGTACCGGGATCGACAGCTACAACAAAGATGACCGCATGGTGGCGCTTAACCTGAGTCACCTGGTGAACGACCCGTCGCGCTACCACGTGGTGATGGACGAGCTGAACGACCTGGAGATGGGCAAACTGCTCTCCGCCTGTGACCTCACCGTCGGCACGCGCCTGCACTCGGCCATTATCTCCATGAACTTCGGCACGCCGGCGATTGCCATTAACTACGAGCACAAATCGGCGGGCATTATGCAGCAGCTCGGCATGCCGGAAATGGCGGTGGATATTCGTCATCTTCTCGACGGTTCTCTGGGTGCCATGGTCGGCGACACGCTGGGACAGCTGCCGGCGATTAACGAACGCCTGGCCGTGGCGGTGAAAGCCGAGCGCGATAAAGGGATCGGCATGGTGAAATCGGTGCTCGACCGCGTCGGGGAGGGGAAATGAAGGTTGGTTTCTTCTTACTGAAATTTCCGCTGTCGTCTGAGACCTTTGTACTGAACCAGATCACCGCGTTTATCGATATGGGATATGACGTGGAGATTATCGCCCTGCAAAAGGGCGATACGCAAAACACCCATGCGGCGTACACCCAGTATGGGCTGGAAGCCAAAACCCGCTGGCTGCAGGATGAGCCGGGCGGGCGGCTGAACAAACTGCGCTACCGCGCCAGCCAGACGCTGCGCGGGCTGCATCGTCCCTCGACGTGGCGGGCGCTGAACGTGTCACGCTACGGGGCGGAATCCCGCAATCTGATCCTCTCCGCCATTTGCGGACAAACGGCGCAGCCGTATCGTGCGGATGTGTTTATCGCCCACTTCGGCCCGGCGGGCGTGACCGCCGCGAAGCTGCGCGAGCTGGGGGTGATTGACGGCAAAATCGCGACCATTTTCCACGGTATCGATATCTCCAGCCGGGAAGTGCTGAACCACTACACCCCGGAGTATCAGCAGCTTTTCCGCCGCGGTGACATGATGCTGCCCATCAGCGAACTGTGGGCCGGTCGGCTGAAAAAGATGGGCTGCCCGAGCGAAAAAATCACCGTTTCGCGGATGGGCGTCGATATGGAGCGCTTCACCCAGCGCCCGGTGAAGGTGCCGGGGAAACCGCTGCAGATTATCTCGGTCGCGCGTTTAACCGAGAAGAAAGGGCTGCACGTCGCGATTGAAGCCTGCCGCCAGCTAAAAGCGCGTGGGGTGGATTTCCACTATCGCATTTTAGGTATCGGCCCCTGGGAGCGCCGACTGCGCACGCTGATCGAACAGTACCAGCTGGAAGGCTACGTGGAGATGCCGGGCTTCAAGCCAAGCCATGAGGTGAAGGCGATGCTCGACGAGGCGGACGTTTTCCTGCTGCCCTCCGTGACCGGCGCGGACGGTGATATGGAAGGTATTCCGGTCGCGCTGATGGAGGCCATGGCCGTGGGGATTCCTGTTGTGTCGACGCTGCACAGCGGGATCCCGGAACTGATCAGGTCTGAATATTCCGGCTGGCTGGTGCCTGAAAATAATGCTTTCGCCCTGGCCGACCGCTTAGCGGCCTTCAGCGACATCGACCAGCAGGAGCTGGTACCGGTGTTGCAAAATGCCCGACAAAAAGTCGAAACAGAATTTAACCAGCAGGTGATTAATCGCCAGTTAGCGAGCCTGCTGCAAACGCTGTAACGCCGAGGTTGTATGCTGAAAAAGATTACCCGACGCCATTTTGTCTCTTCCTTATCCGTCCTGGCGGCAATGCCGCTGCTTTCGCCGCGCGCCGTGCGGGCGGCCACAGGGAGGACGGTCTCCGTGGAACTGTACAACAACAGCGACTGGATCGCCGCCTTTAAGCAGGCGTTTTCCGAGGCCGACACCGTTGTGGTACCCGCCGATCTCGTCTGTGGCAACATCAATACCGGTATTTTCATCCCCGACGGTAAAACGCTCCTGATACGGGGTGGGCTCAAAGGCAACGGGCGCGGGCGCTTTGTGCTCCAGGAAGGCAGTAAAGTCATCGGTGAGGGCGAAGGGCGCACGCACAACATCACGCTGGATGTCCGCGGCTCCGATTGCGTCATCAAAGGCCTGGCGATGAGCGGCTTTGGCCCCGTCACGCAGATCTACATCGGCGGCAAAAAGCCGAGGGTGATGCGCAACCTCCTCATCGATAATATCAACGTGAGCCAGGCCAACTACGCCATTTTGCGACAGGGCTACCATAATCAGGTGGACGGTGCGCGCATTACCAACAGTCGATTTAGCCACCTGCAGGGTGACGCGATTGAGTGGAACGTGGCGATCAACGACCGTAACATTCTGATCTCTGACCATGTGATCGACAACATCAACTGCACCAACGGTAAAATCAACTGGGGGATTGGCATCGGGCTTGCGGGCAGTACCTACGACAATGACTACCCTGAAAAGCAAACCGTGAAGAACTTCGTGGTGGCCAATATAACGGGCAGCAACTGTCGTCAGTTAGTTCATGTCGAAAACGGTAAACACTTTGTTATTCGCAATATTAAGGCTAAAAACATTACCCCCGACTTCAGCAAAAAAGCGGGAATAGATAACGCCACGGTAGCGATTTACGGCTGTGATAATTTCGTTATTGATAATGTCGACATGGTCAATAGCGCTGGAATGTTAATCGGTTACGGCGTAATTAAAGGCAACTACCTGTCGATACCGCAGAATTTTAAGCTCAACGATATTCGCCTGGATAATCGGCAACTTGCCTATAAGCTGCGCGGAATACAAATTTCATCCGGCAACGCGACCTCGTTTGTCGCCATCACCAACGTTGACATGCAGCGCGCAACGCTTGAGCTGCACAACAAGCCTCAGCATCTTTTCTTGCGTAACATCAACGTGATGCAGGAAGCGGCCGTGGGGCCGGCGCTGAAAATCAAATTTGATTTGCGTAAGGACGTGCGGGGCAAGTTTATGGCCAAAGACGAAACGCTGCTGTCGCTGGCGAACGTTAAGGCCGTCAATGAAAAAGGGCAAAGCTCGGTGGACATTGACCGGGTTGACCAGCATGTTGTGAATACGGAACGGCTGAATTTTGCGCTGCCGGGAAGATAATCACCCGCCGGTAATTTTTGCGACGATTCCTGGTTGGATAATGCGATCTATTCAGATTACAACTACTGTAATTTGTGGTGCCTGGGCGTAACATGAATCCAGAATTACAGCAAAACGTACTGGCGAAAACAGGTTTAAAAGCTATAATTCGTCAACCATTTTAAGGTGGAAGATATAATGATTAATTTGAAAGCAGTCATTCCGGTAGCGGGTCTGGGCATGCATATGCTGCCAGCCACCAAGGCAATTCCTAAAGAGATGCTGCCGATCGTCGACAAGCCGATGATTCAGTACATCGTCGACGAGATTGTTGCTGCAGGGATCAAAGAAATCGTTCTGGTCACGCACTCCTCGAAGAATGCGGTTGAAAACCACTTCGACACCTCTTATGAACTCGAAGCGTTGCTTGAGCAGCGCGTGAAGCGTCAGCTGTTGGCAGAAGTACAGTCTATCTGCCCGCCTGGCGTGACCATCATGAACGTGCGTCAGGCGCAGCCGCTGGGTCTGGGCCACTCGATTCTGTGCGCGCGTCCGGTCGTGGGTGATAACCCGTTCATCGTCGTTCTGCCGGACATCATCATTGATACCGCGTCTGCGGACCCGCTGCGTTACAACCTGGCGGCAATGGTGGCACGCTTCAACGAGACGGGCCGCAGCCAGGTGCTGGCGAAGCGCATGAATGGCGATCTCTCTGAGTACTCTGTCATTCAGACGAAAGAAGCGCTGGAAACGGAAGGGCAGGTGAGCCGCATTGTTGAGTTCATCGAAAAGCCGGATCAGCCTCAGACGCTGGACTCCGACCTGATGGCCGTTGGCCGCTATGTTCTGAACGCGGATATCTGGGCCGAGCTGGAAAAAACGGAGCCAGGTGCCTGGGACCGTATCCAGCTTACCGATGCGATAGCTGAGCTGGCGAAAAAACAGTCCGTAGATGCCATGCTGATGACCGGCGACAGCTACGACTGCGGTAAGAAAATGGGGTATATGCAGGCGTTTGTGAACTACGGCCTGCGTAACCTGAAGGAAGGGGCGAAGTTCAGAAGCCGCATAGAGAAGCTGCTGGCTAACGACTGATTTGTCTCTGTCTGTTTGAATAAGCGGCAGTTATCATTTGGTATGTGTAAACATAACCAAAATGGTAACTGCCGCTTTTCGTTATTAATTCTAGTGATAACATGGAGTTATCTGATTCAAATGTGGACTGATTTGTAACGATTTGTGCTTGTTTCTGAATCCATTTAGGACGACAATTAACGGCAGTTTTTGTCTTTAATCAGACTACAAAATCATTCAAAAAAAACGTTGCTCAGTGCACTGGTAGCTGTTAAGCCAGGGGCGGTAGCGTGCAATAAATCACAGCTTTCTGCGTAGCCTGAGCTTTGTTACACTTACAATACGTGCACTTCTCGGAACGTTAGGTTAGATATCGAACATATTAGGTGAAAATTCACAATGATGAAAAAAGTTTTGATTGTTTTTGGGACTCGGCCTGAAGCAATAAAAATGGCTCCTTTGGTTACTGAAATCAAAAATAATCCGCAGCTGAATCTTAAGGTATGTGTAACAGCGCAGCACAGAGAAATGTTGGATCAGGTACTGGATTTATTTGAAATTACGCCTGACTATGATCTTAATTTAATGAAAGCAGGGCAGAGCCTTAACGATATTACCTCGGCTATTCTTATCAATCTTAAACCAATACTGCAAGAGTTCCAGCCTGATATTGTACTGGTGCATGGTGATACAGCGACCACCTTTGCTGTGAGTTTAGCAGCATATTATGAGAAAGTTGCTATTGGTCATGTAGAAGCGGGTTTACGTACGGGAAATATATATTCACCTTGGCCAGAAGAAGCCAATCGAAAACTGACATCTGTTTTAACAGATTATCATTTTGCACCTACAGAGTCTTCAAAAGCGAACCTAATTAAAGAAGGCTACAATGCAGATAAAATCATTGTTACCGGGAATACAGTGATTGATGCATTGCATATGGCAAAGGACAAAATTGACAATAATCCTGCTCTGGTAAGTAAGCTTGAAGCGAGTTTCCCTTTCTTATCTGCTGATAAAAAAATGATATTAGTAACAGGCCACCGTCGCGAAAGTTTCGGGCGCGGTTTTGAAAATATTTGTGAGGCGTTAGCAACACTGGCAACACAGCATAACAATGTACAGATTGTCTATCCTGTCCATATGAATCCAAACGTTAGAGAGCCTGTTAATCGTATCCTTGCTGGTATCAATAATGTTCATCTTATTGAGCCGCAACAGTATCTGCCTTTTATATACCTAATGGACAAATCTTATCTGATATTGACGGATTCAGGCGGGATCCAGGAAGAAGCGCCTTCATTAGGTAAGCCTGTTCTAGTGATGCGTGATACAACTGAAAGACCGGAAGCCATCCAGGCGGGGACTGTTAAGCTTGTTGGTACAGATAAGAGGCGTATTGTTGATGAAGTTAATGAGCTTCTCGAGTCTAAAGCTGCCTATAACGTGATGAGTTTCGCCCATAATCCCTATGGTAATGGGACTTCTTCAAAAGTAATTGTTGACACACTTACCTCAAAATAAATTATGAAAATACTAATTACTGGCGGTGCTGGGTTTATTGGTTCGGCTGTCATTCGGCATATTATTAACAATACTACTGATCACGTTGTGAACGTTGACAAATTAACCTATGCCGGAAATCTTGAGTCGCTTTCATCCGTAAGTGATAATGAACGATATGCGTTCGAACAAGTTGATATCTGTGATAGAAATGAGTTGGATCGCGTGTTCAATCATTATAAACCGGACGCGGTTATGCATCTGGCCGCAGAGAGCCATGTTGACCGCTCAATTACTGGACCTACAGCTTTTATCCAGACAAATATTGTTGGTACGTATTCTTTGCTTGAATCGACTCGAGCATATTGGTCTACCTTAGATAATGCTGCGAAACAGAAATTCCGTTTGCATCATATTTCTACTGATGAGGTTTATGGCGATTTGCCTCATCCAAATGAAATTTCAAAAGGCGAAGCATTACCGCTATTTACTGAAAATACCGCTTATATGCCAAGTAGTCCTTATTCGGCATCTAAAGCTGCAAGCGACCATTTGGTGCGTGCATGGCTCCGTACTTATGGTTTACCTACAATAGTAACCAACTGTTCAAATAATTATGGGCCATACCATTTCCCTGAAAAACTGATCCCACTGGTAATTCTAAATGCACTTGAAGGTAAACCGTTACCAGTTTATGGCAATGGCGACCAAATCCGTGATTGGTTATTTGTCGACGATCATGCTCGTGCACTCTATACCGTTGTGACTAAAGGTAAAGTGGGAGAAACCTATAATATTGGTGGACATAACGAAAAGCAAAATATCGAAGTGATCCGGACTATCTGTAATTTGCTTGATGAAATTGTGCCTAAAGGAACATCTTACAAAGAACAGATCACGTATGTTAGCGATCGGCCTGGGCATGATCGTCGCTATGCGATAGATGCACAAAAAATTAGTACCGAGCTTGGCTGGGTACCGCTAGAAACATTTGAGACGGGTATTCGCAAAACGGTTCAATGGTATCTGAATAATCAAGAATGGGTTGCGAATGTAAAAAGTGGAACCTATAAAACTTGGATTGAACAGAACTATGGGGGTCGCAACGCTTGAATATTCTGCTATTTGGAAAATCTGGTCAGGTCGGTTGGGAACTCCAGCGCGCACTGGCGCCTTTAGGAAATATCACGGCAGTTGATGTCCATTCAATGGACTATTGTGGTGACTTTAGCAACCCTGAGGGGGTTGCCGATACGGTGCGTCGGGTCAAGCCTGACGTCATTGTTAACGCTGCTGCACATACTGCCGTCGATAAAGCTGAATCAGAGCGCGAACTGGCACTACTCATTAATGCTACCGCCGTTGAAGCTATTGCGAGAGAAGCGCAAAAAATTGATGCGTGGGTTGTTCATTACTCAACGGACTACGTATTCCCTGGAACAGGTAAAAATCCCTGGTTAGAAAGTGATACACCGGCACCATTAAATGTCTATGGTGAAACGAAATTAGCGGGTGAGCGAGCACTCCAGAATACCAGTAGTAAATATCTTATATTTCGCACAAGTTGGGTTTACGCCAGCAAAGGCAATAATTTTGCAGCGACGATGTTACGCCTTGCAAAAGAACGAACTGAAATGTCGGTCATCAACGATCAATATGGCGCTCCGACAGGTGCCGAGTTGTTAGCTGACTGCACTGCGCACGCTATTAAGTCAGTTCTCAATCAACCTAATTTAGCAGGTGTGTACCACCTCGTCGCATCAGGTACAACGACTTGGTTTGACTATGCTTCATTGGTTTTTGAAGAGGCAAGACGCTCAGGTATAGAACTTTCACTGGAAACACTCAATGGCGTACCGACGGAAGCGTGGCCGACACCAGCCAGACGTCCACATAATTCACGTCTGGATACGAGTAAGTTTCAGCAAAGCTTCGCGCTAACGTTACCTGCCTGGGAAATAGGGGTAAAACGCATGTTAGCAGAACTATTTTTATCTCAATGAGTGTGACAAATTTAATGCGCTCAATTGAGCAAACAATATATGAGAACGAGAATGACTACGCGTAAAGGAATTATTTTGGCGGGTGGCTCCGGGACACGTCTTTATCCGGTGACAATGGCGGTAAGCAAGCAATTGCTGCCAATCTATGATAAACCTATGATTTATTATCCATTAACGACACTAATGCTTGCAGGTATCAAAGATATTCTTATTATTAGTACGCCGATGGATACACCACGCTTTGAACAATTGCTTGGTGATGGCAGTCAATGGGGATTATCACTGCAATATAAGGTTCAACCGAGCCCGGATGGATTAGCACAAGCCTTTATCATAGGTGAAGAGTTCATTGGTGATGCCAATTGCGCGCTTGTTCTTGGTGATAATATTTTCTACGGTCATGATTTACCGAAAGAACTTGAGGCCGCGGTAAACAGCAATAAAGGTGCCACCGTTTTTGCTTACCATGTTAATGATCCTGAACGTTATGGTGTTGTAGAGTTCGATAAATCCGGTCTCGCTATAAGTCTCGAGGAAAAACCACTTGAGCCTAAGAGTAATTATGCGGTAACTGGATTGTATTTCTACGATAATGATGTAGTAGATATGGCAAAAAAACTTAAGCCTTCTGCACGGGGTGAACTTGAAATTACAGATATTAATCGTCTATATCTTGAGAAAGGAAATCTTTCTGTCGCTATGATGGGGCGTGGTTATGCATGGCTGGATACCGGCACGCATCAAAGTCTCATAGAGGCCAGCAATTTCATCGCAACTATCGAAGAACGTCAAGGGCTGAAAGTGGCTTGTCCGGAAGAAATTGCATACCGTAAAGGCTTTATTGACGCAGAACAGGTTAAAAAACTGGCAGAACCACTTAAAAAGAATGCATATGGTCAGTATTTGCTTAAATTAGTGAAGGATGTTTGAACGTGAAAGTTATTGAAACCTCTATCCCTGATGTTAAGATCTTCGAACCAACAGTTTTTGGCGACGAGCGTGGATTCTTTTATGAAAGCTTTAGTCAGAAAATATTCAACGAAGTGGTGGGTAATCATGTTGAATTTGTACAGGATAATCATTCTAAATCCAGCGAAGGGGTACTGAGAGGATTACATTATCAGATGCCTCCCTACGCACAAGCAAAGCTTGTACGCTGTATTGTTGGGGAAGTTTTTGATGTTGCTGTTGATGTACGCGAAACATCACCGTATTTTGGCAAGTGGGTCGGGGTTCATCTTTCAGCGACAAATAAACGACAATTATGGATCCCTGAAGGCTTTGCCCACGGCTTTTTAACCATAAGCGAAAAAGCGGAGTTCATCTATAAAACAACAAATTATTACAATAAAGCATCAGAAGCGGGTATTATTTGGAACGATCCTGATATTGAAATCCATTGGCCGTTAGGTGATTTAAGTATTACTCTATCGCAAAAAGATGAGAAATTACCATATTTCGCATCTGCTTCTTATTTCTGATATTAATTAGTATGAATAAATCAATATTTGTTACTTTTGCTGGCGGTTTACTGTCAGCGATTTTAACTTTCATGGTTAATGTTGTTGCAGCAAAATTTCTTATTGTAACTGAGTTCAACCAGTTGGCTGTATTTATTAATGCAACTGTTATTCTAAGTGCAGTTTTTGAATTCGGTCTTTCATCATCACTGATAGTAATTTTTAAAAAGAAAGATAAGCGCCATTGTGAAATGCTAACAAGCTTAGCAATAGCTGGTATGATTGGTTTATTTATATTAATGTTGCCCTTTGTCTATTTTTATTGGGGTGGCAATAGCGTATTGTGTGTGTTTGCGTCCTTGTTGATGGCCGTTCATAAGGTTCTTAACATATTCAATCAAATCGATGAGTCGTGGGGGCGCTATTCTTTTAATAATGTCCTAAGCAATGCGGTAAAATTAGGTTTTGTCACAATAGCCGTAATTATTTATCCAAAAGATGTTTTTTTTGCGTTGATGGGACTTACGGCTGCCTATATCATTTCTATTATTTATATCATCAGAGGGTGTTATATACATTTAAGTTTCACGTGTAAATACTACTTTTTTAAAGATGATCTACCAATATTGTTCAAATTGTATTTGGTGACAGCTATTGTCGCATTGTTGATGCGTGCAGACGTCATCATTATCGATGGAATGGGCTTTAATGCAGCTAATTATTTTATCGCAAGCACACTTTGCATGCTTATACCCTTACTTAACTCGTCAGTGATGGCAGTACTGGTTAAAGTTGGTATTAAAAATGTTCAAAAGAAGCAGAAGATATTTTTCATTGCTTTTATCATATTAGGTTATCTCGTTTTTTCGAAACTAGTTCTTTCATTATTATATGGTAACACTTACGAATCAGCAGCAACAATCATGTATGTTCTTGCCATTGCCTTCTCTGTTGGTCTGTATTTCACAGACAGGGAAAGCGTACTTTACCATCAGTCCAACAACCGATTACTTTATCTCAAAATCACACAATTAGTTGTTATGTTTATTACATCCTACCCTTTAATAACTTATCTTGGTGAAATCGGGATGGCATATGCGGTACTGCTATCACGTCTGGTTGGCTGGCTATATCTTATTACAATTTGTGAAAATGAAAAAAAAATCTGAAATCACGTTATGGGGTTATTACGGCTATAAAAACCTTGGCGATGACGTAATGCTTGATGTATGCCTTAAAGCCATTAAGCAATCGCAATGTTACAAAAATATCAATGTCTATGGACATTACGATAAGGAAATAGTTCAAAATGGTGTCTTTTACAGACCTTTAGGGGGCTTTAAAAATAAACTTCGCTTTTTGACTGTATTAAGACGGTCGGATAAACTTGTTTGGGGGGGGGGGACCTGTTTTTATAAAGATGAAAATACAGGTTACTCCGGACTTATACTGTTGTTTATCATTTCATTATTTTGTTTTATTAGTGGTACAAAAAATTATTTTGTGGGTGTGGGAATTGGTAATTTGACTACAAGGTGGGCAAAAATACTTGTTAATTTGATTCTCAAGCTTTCAAAGCATATTGTTTTTCGAGATGGTAAATCATATCGAATAGCGGTACAAGAATTGCAAATAAAGAATTGTGAATTGGGTGGTGATCTTGTTCTGTTAAACGAAATTTTTACTGATCCTGAAAAGGAAATATATAATGAATCCTTTATTTCAGTATCCGGACATTATGCTTATATTGGTGATGAAAGGTTGATGCATAATTATACAACTGTCATCAATGCCATCATTAAGAGCACTGGTATTTTTAATATTTGTTTTGTTTCAATGCATCAAGATCCAACAAATAACGACCATGCATTTCATCGTAAATTAAGTGAGTATCTTCCGAGTGAAGTTAATTTTCATTTTTGTGACGAAAATGAATCAATTCAGAAAATTGCTTTATCAAAATACCATATAGGGATGAGATTACATTCTCTTGTCTTCGCTACATTATATAATGTTCCACTGGTTGCATTCACATATTCTCCGAAAATAAATTCATTTTTGGAAAATATGTATAATAATCCACGTGTGTTTGATGGCACTTCAATGGTAGAAAATCTTGGGTTAGAACAAATGACTTGCTCTGATTTGAATATATCGAATATATCTGATGAAAAAAAACGTGCTCTAAAAGCCTTAACAGATGTGGTGAAAAGCTAACATCATTGGAGAGTTCATGAGTCGAAATGAATTTGGCCATATTTTATTTTGGTCACTAATATCCTTTACTTGGATAACATTCCTTGCAGAAAATATGGCTGGCATGCTAGTTTCAATATTAGCATTTTTCATATTAATATATTATGGGTTATTTAAGAAAAAAAAACTTATTGAGATAAGCTTATTTTTACTTTTCTTGATTCCTGAATATCCAAGAGACATACTTTTTCTGTACGATTCCTTAAGTTCCAACGAAATTTTTTATAATACAGTAAACACTGTAAAAATAGGCCCATTAACATTATTTTATTGGGCAATAATTACATTACCCGTAGCGGCTGTTGTATTCAATAAATTTAAGCTTAGTACTGCATCAGGAACAGCTGTCTCTGCCGTAGTACTTTTATTGGCATGGCTGGTATTCATTACAGTTATCAATGACCAACCTTTCGATTTATCCATAGCGATTACAAATGTAAAAATATATATAGTTTTAATGTGTGTATTTTTACTTCTTTCAAACTGGAAAGAACAAGAGCTTAAGGCTCAGTTGCAAGACTTTTTAATATTTTTGCCGGCAATTATCGGTTTGCGAGTTATTTTATTTATTGCTTATGATTTTACTTTAGGAACGCCTTCTTGGGATTACTTCACTCAGCCGTTGATTTCGGTAATAGCATTTATTTTGTTTTTGCAAACTAAAGATAGAACCATTTTCGAGAGATCTATAGTTTATAGAATTCTTTTTTATATATCATTGTTCTCTTTAAGTCGTGCTTTGATAGGTATAGTTATTTTGACATTGGTTATTTCTTTCTTTTTGTCAAAAAAAATAAAGCTGAAATTTAAAGTTTTGATGGAAATTATTCCATTCTTTACGGTGCTTTGCTTTGCTGTACTGGTTACCAATCCTAACTTATATAACTTTTTACTGTGGAAAGTATCTGATCTTAATATTTTTCAAGAAAATAAAGAGATGTCCGGGTCCGGTAGGGTTAGGCAATATGAAGTAATCAATATTCTTGATGGAAATGAGAGTTCCGAGCTTAAAGTAATATTAGGGTATGGTCTTTCAGGTAGTTTCAATTTTGACAAATATCCTCTACCGATCCTTGAAGCACTTGACAGTAAAAGTTTCTCCGAAAAGGAGCGGCTTGGGAATAGGTATTTCTTCCCTCACTCTTTCGTAGCAGCAAACCTATTGCGGGGTGGTTTGTTACTCCTTCTGTTTTATCTATTTGTGCATCTAGCGCTGTTTGTTTATTTCATTAAGACTGATGAATACTATTTATCAGTACTCTCAATATTTCTGATTTATAACTCATATGTACGTGTTGAATATGCATTGCTTTTGTCAATAATTATTACACTCGCTTTAATGAAAAATCAGGTGAATACTATTCAAAAAAATTCTGACAAGGCTACACATTCATGAATCAAGTTACATTAATCTCAACTGTCTTCAATGAAGCTGCATCAATCAAACGATTTTGTGATTCTATCCTCAGCCAGACCGACATTCCTGATGAAATAGTTATTGTTGATGGAGGTTCAAGTGACGATACTGTGAAGCTTATCAAGGAAGCTTTTGCTGCTTTGGCTGGTCAATGTGAATTAAATGTCATAGTCGATCCGCAATGCTGCAAAAAGTATTCAAAGGGACCAATAGCTCGTGGTCGCAACGTGGCAATCCGCAATGCAAAGTACGATCGAATCCTGGTGACTGATGCTGGTTGTATCGTTGACAAGGATTGGGTCAAAAACATGAAAGAGTGCTTTGATGAAGGAGCCGACATTGTCTCTGGAACTTATAAGGCTCGAGTAACAAACAAGTTTCAGCTGTATACTGCCGATATATTTTGCCCTACTCTTCCACCGGACATGCCAGCAAAAAGCTTTTTACCGAGTTCACGTTCACTTGGCTTTGAAAAAAAAATTTGGGAACGTGCTGGGGGGTATCCAGAAGATTCCTATACCGCAGAAGATACCGTGTTTATCTTGCGTGCTTTTGAACAGACTGAACGCGTAAAAATAGCCCATAATGCATTTGTATATTGGGATTTACCTGTTGATTTTAATGAATTAAAGTCGAAGTTGATCAACTATGGCATTGGGGATGGATATCATCGGCTTGATAAAAAGAAATATTTTGCTCGAATGGTTGCGCTTATACTCTTTCCAATAACGGTACCTGTTATGTTATTAAAAGGTAAGAAATTAATTGCCTTGCCAATGTATTATTATATGTTGAATGGATATGTGAAAGGTCTGCTGCAGAATAAGTGAGATTATGAAAATGGATAATAATTATATCGTTCCCGTCATCATGGCTGGCGGATCCGGAACTCGTTTATGGCCACTTTCGCGATCCACATATCCTAAGCAATTTTTGAAACTTATTGGTGAAGCGACGTTGCTGCAGGAGACAATCGCTCGTCTTGATGATATCCCTCATGATAGAACTATTATTATGAGTAACGAAGATTATCGATTTATTGTAGCGGAACAACTACGTACGATTAATTATAAAAAGGCTGATATTATTCTTGAGCCTGAAGCAAAAAATACTGCTCCCGCCATTGCTTTATCAGCATTTCATGCTTTATCCTATAATAAGAATGCAATATTAGTAGTCTTAGCAGCAGATCATTATATCGAAAATAAAGAGAAGTTTAGTTATCTGGTTGCCGAAGGCGTTGATGCAGCTATAAAGGGCTATATCGTTACTTTTGGGGTTGTTCCTAATAAAGCTGAGACAGGTTACGGTTATATTCGCTCTGGTGATGAGTTAGATAAAAACCTATACAAGATTGACTCGTTTGTTGAAAAGCCATCTCTTGAAAAGGCTGAACAGTATCTTAAGGAAGGTACTTATTTTTGGAATAGTGGTATGTTTGTATGTAAGGCTTCTACATATTTACATGAACTAAAAAAATTTGCTCCTGATATACATTCAGCTTGTGAAAAATCGTTGCTTCAATCACAAGCTGATATGGATTTCTTACGGGTAGATGCAGATGCTTTCAACTGCTCTCCGAAAGACTCTATTGACTATGCCGTTATGGAACATACTGAACGTAGCGCGGTCATTCCATTTTCTTCCCAATGGAGTGACGTGGGATCCTGGCTCTCGCTATGGGAAACATCTGAAAAAGACGAATCGGGAAATGCGAAAATTGGTGACGTTATTTGTGTAGATAGCGCAAATAACTATATGTATTCGTCAGATTCGCTGGTGACTTTAGTCGGTGTCGAAAATCTCGCTGTTGTGCAAACTCAGGATGCGTTACTGGTAGCGTCATTAGATAAAGTTCAAAACGTTAAGGCGGTTGTTGAAGAACTGAACCGCTTAAAACGTAAAGAACATATTTTGCATACCGAAGTGTTCCGTCCTTGGGGAAGTATTCGTTGTTACACTCGAAGTAATAATTATATCGTAAATAAAATCGTCATAAATCCCGGGGCTGGAATTTCTCAGCAGTACCATCATCATCGCGCCGAACACTGGATTGTTGTTAAAGGAACTGCATATGTAACTAAGGGCGATAAAAAAATCTTTGTTACTGAAAACGAATCAACCTATATTCCTATTGGAGTGATGCATAGCATTAAGAATAATGGCCGCATTCCTCTTGAGGTTATTGAGATACAATCTGGCTCATATCTCGAAGAAGACGACATCTACAGGGATTAATGCTTAAGGAAATGGCTCATGAATAATTTATCTACGAAGGATATTATAAAAAAAAGTACCATTATGTTTGGTACTAGCGGCGCACGAGGTATGGTAGAAGAATTCACCGATTTAGTCGTGCGCGCTTACGTTTCAAATTTCGTCGCTGTTGTAAGTAAAATAAAAAAAACTGAAGAAGTTTTTATTGCTATTGATAATCGCCCCAGCAGCTATGGTATCGCGTTGAGCTGCGCTAATGCATTGAAAAATCTTGGTGTCGAATATCGCTTTTTTGGTGTTATTCCTACACCAGCATTAGCCTATCACTCGCTTAGCAAAGGAGTGCCAGCAATTATGGTAACCGGTAGTCACATTCCTTTCGATAGGAATGGGCTGAAGTTTTACACTTCTACAGGGGAGATCACTAAGCAAGACGAGTTGGATATAACGAGCTCTGACATACCGCTGAATGATTCCATAATTATCGAAAAATTGACAATAGATGAATCAGCTAAAAAAAATTACATTAATAGATATACTCATTTCTTCCCGGATGGCTGTTTGCAGGGATTGAGGATTGGCATTTATGAGCACTCTAGTGCTGGACGTGATGTCTATCCATTTATCTTTGAGAATCTTGGCGCTACGGTAATATCGTTGGGAAGGACACAAGAATTTGTGCCCATCGATACTGAAGCTGTATCAGAAGAAGATAAGCAAAAAGCCCGCATTTGGAGGAATGAATTTGACCTTGATGCAATATTTTCAACTGATGGTGATGGTGACAGGCCGCTTTTGACAGATGAAAACGGTGAGTGGTTGCGTGGAGATATACTGTGCATTCTAACCGCTATTGCTCTTGGTGTGAAAGCTGTTGCTACACCGATATCTTCCAATACGCTCTTGAATCAATGCGGCAAATTTGACGAAGTGTTATTCACTAAAATCGGTTCGCCTTATGTTATTGATGGTTTATCAACATTACTTTCCCATCATGATACTGTCGCTGGCTTTGAAGCAAATGGTGGTTTTATTCTGGCAAGCTCAATCCACCAGGCCGATAGGATTATTAGTGCATTGCCAACCCGAGATTCTGTTCTTCCAGCACTGGTAGTTTTAGCTGCCTATGCAAGAACTGGGATTAAAGCTGCGTTAGACTCGCTGCCACAAAGATTCACTTATTCTGACCGTATTCAGGCTTTTCCACCTCATCAGTCCACACCTTTGATTAATCTTGGTAAAGATAAACCTGATGAACTTTTGGCCTATTTGGGCCTGAACAAGGCCATAGTTAAGGTTGATTATACAGATGGTGTTCGGATGATGTTAGAAGACACATCCATACTTCATTTTAGAGCTTCAGGAAATGCTCCTGAATTGAGGATTTATGCAGAAGCATCTGAAGAGAGTGCGGCGAAAGAGCTTGTTTTATTTTGCAAAGAGAAACTCAAACATCTCTCTTTAACCTGAATTTCAGTAAGGAATGATTCCTATGATGAAAGTACTATTCATCTCCCGTCCCACATTGTTCAGTGGGCCAGGTGGAGATACCATTCAGCTCCTCAAAACAAAACAGTATCTTGAAAAAATTGGTATTTCTATAGATATTTTTGATGGCGGCGAAATAAATTTCGATAGTTATGATTTGATCCACTTTTTTAATCTAAGGAATCCTCAGGATATCCTCCATTATGTTCGTCAGGCTAAAGATAAAAATAAGCCCATGGTTCTTTCGACGATATGGGGTACTTATTATGAATGTGACCAAAAGGCGCGAGTAGGTCTGCAGCGCTGGGTGGCTAATAATTTTCAGGAAAGCATGGTTGAGTATTTAAAGACAGCGATGCGAATCATCAAAAATAGAAATTTTCACTCTGGAACTATTGAATATCTTTTTAAAGGCCATATGAGAGCTCAGCGAGAAATTGCACGGGCTGTTGATGTGCTTCTACCTAATAGTCCTACTGAACTTGAACGCGTCCGCCATGACATGGGGCTGCCAAGGAAAGCTGGCGTATCTGTAGCGAATGCCGTTGATTTGAATGTCTTTAATTTTCACGCAACGGATTCATCAAAATATCACAATCTTGAAGGTTGTTTACTCAGTGCAGCGCGAATAGAAATTCGTAAGTGTCAATTAGAACTGATTCGCGCGTGTAAAGACCTGCCATACAAA
This sequence comes from Enterobacter quasimori, assembly GCF_018597345.1. Classification (NCBI taxonomy): domain Bacteria; kingdom Pseudomonadati; phylum Pseudomonadota; class Gammaproteobacteria; order Enterobacterales; family Enterobacteriaceae; genus Enterobacter; species Enterobacter quasimori. The sequence goes on from NZ_JAHEVU010000002.1 coordinate 511,849, forward strand.
TTAGTATTAGTTGGTAAGCCAAGCCCTAACAGTTTAAGCTATTACGAGCAATGTAAACGAGAAGCTGGTGAAAATGTCATTTTTATTGAGCATGTTTCTCAGGAAGAACTTGCTGCTTTATATAAAGTGGCAAAAGCGCATGCATTAATATCATGGATGGAAACGCCAGGGCTTTCTACGCTTGAAGCTGCAGTGATGAACTGTAATGTACTTGTCACAGATCGTGGTGATACTCAATATTATTTTGAAGATATGGCTGTCTACTGTGAACCTGGTGATGTTTCATCGATACGTCAGGGGGTGATTGAAGTCATGGAGAAGCCTTTTAGTACAAAATTAAAAGAGCGTATCGTTTCTAATTTCACTTGGGAGCATACTGCTGAACAGACCCTGGATGGCTACAAACTGTCACTACAGTTACATACTAAATGAATGAATCTATGAAGAAGATTGCGGTAGTTGGTACTGTTGGGATCCCTGCCTGTTATGGGGGGTTTGAGTCTCTGGTACAAAACTTGGTTGATTACCAAAGTGAAAATGTTTCCTATACGGTTTTCTGCTCATCAAAGCATTATCAAAATCAACCAGCGCATTATAAAAATGCCCGACTTGAATATGTTTCTTTAAAAGCAAACGGAGCCTCGAGTATCTTTTATGATATTTATAGCTTATTCCGTTGCCTTAAGGGGAAGTATGATGTTGTACTGATTCTTGGGGTCTCAGGATGTATTGCACTGCCAGTTTTCAGACTTTTTTCACATTCTAAAATCGTCACTAACATTGATGGTCTTGAGTGGCGTCGTGAAAAGTGGGGGCGTCTGGCTAAATCTTTCCTCAAACTGTCAGAAAAATTAGCCGTAATCAGTTCAGATGTTGTTATTTCAGATAATCAGGCAATTGGTGACTACGTTAAGTCTGAATATAATAAAGATAATGAGGTCATTGCTTATGGGGGAGAGCATGCCCTGATAAAAGGACAGGTGGTCCCTGAACATAAATCTGATTTTTATCTTTCGCTATGCCGTATAGAACCAGAAAACAACGTCGCTATGATTCTCGAATCTTTCGCTGGTTCACCGTATAAACTCAAGTTTGTCGGTAATTGGAATAACAGTGATTACGGCCTGTCATTGAAGGAAAAGTATAGCCAATTCGATAATATTGAAATTATCGATCCTGTATATGACGTTTCGGTACTGTTTGACTTGAGAAGTCAGTGTAAAGGATATGTTCATGGTCACAGTGCTGGCGGTACGAATCCTTCACTCGTTGAAGCGATGCAATTTGGTATGGAAATTATCGCCTTTGATTGTAATTTCAACCGCTATACAACGGAAGATAAAGCACATTATTTCTCTTCTGATACGCACTTAAGGGATATTGTTGGGAATATCGAACTCTCTGTTCTCAAACCGACAGGAAGAGATATGGCAGAAATAGCTTCCAGGCGGTATCAGTGGTCAGAAATTACGCGCTTATATGAACAGACTTACAATTAGCGGCCCTTTTAAAAGTCACATCCTTTTGACAATCAGCAGAGTATGGTTAACAGCATCTTCCACTACCCATTTTTACTGATCCTGAGTTAACATCATAGATACATTCAAGCCACGTATTTTTCGTGGTGACCACACCTGACAGGAGTATGTAATGTCTAAGCAACAGATCGGCGTTGTCGGTATGGCAGTGATGGGGCGCAACCTGGCGCTCAACATCGAAAGCCGTGGTTATACCGTCTCCGTTTTCAACCGCTCCCGTGATAAGACTGAAGAAGTCATCGCTGAGAATCCAGGCAAGAAACTGGTTCCTTTCTATACGGTTAAAGAGTTCGTTGAGTCTCTGGAAACGCCTCGTCGTATCCTGTTAATGGTGAAAGCGGGCGCGGGTACCGATGCTGCTATCGATTCCCTGAAACCGTATCTGGAAAAAGGCGACATCATCATTGATGGCGGGAATACCTTCTTCCACGACACCATTCGTCGTAACCGTGAACTGTCTGCGGAAGGCTTTAACTTCATCGGTACCGGTGTTTCCGGTGGTGAAGAAGGCGCACTGAAAGGCCCATCTATCATGCCTGGCGGCCAGAAAGAAGCGTACGAACTGGTCGCGCCTATCCTGACCAAAATTGCAGCCGTTGCTGAAGACGGCGAGCCGTGCGTGACCTATATCGGTCCTGACGGTGCTGGTCACTATGTGAAGATGGTCCACAACGGCATCGAGTACGGCGATATGCAGCTGATTGCCGAAGCATACTCCCTGCTGAAAGGCGGCCTGAACCTCTCTAACGAAGAACTCGCCGAGACCTTCACCGAGTGGAACAAAGGCGAGCTGAACAGCTACCTGATCGACATCACTAAAGATATCTTCACTAAAAAAGATGAAGAGGGTAAATACCTGGTTGATGTGATTCTGGATGAAGCAGCGAACAAGGGTACCGGTAAATGGACCAGCCAGAGCTCTCTGGATCTGGGCGAGCCCCTGTCCCTGATCACCGAATCTGTGTTTGCTCGTTACATTTCCTCTCTGAAAGAGCAGCGCGTTGCCGCTTCAAAAGTGCTGTCTGGTCCTCAGGCCAAACCAGCTGGTGATAAAGCTGAATTCGTTGAGAAAGTTCGTCGTGCGCTGTATCTGGGTAAAATCGTCTCTTATGCACAAGGTTTCTCTCAGCTGCGTGCCGCTTCAGACGAAAACAACTGGGATCTGAACTACGGCGAAATCGCGAAGATCTTCCGTGCTGGTTGCATTATCCGCGCTCAGTTCCTGCAGAAAATTACTGATGCGTACGCTGAAAATGCCGGTATCGCGAATCTGCTGCTGGCACCGTACTTCAAGAAAATCGCGGACGAATACCAGCAGGCGCTGCGTGACGTGGTTGCTTATGCTGTGCAGAACGGTATCCCTGTTCCGACCTTCTCCGCTGCGGTGGCGTACTATGACAGCTACCGTGCTGCCGTACTGCCAGCGAACCTGATTCAGGCACAGCGTGATTACTTCGGTGCGCATACGTATAAACGTATCGATAAAGACGGTGTATTCCATACCGAATGGATGGAATAATTTAATCAACTGGCTGTGAACAAAACCCGGAGAATTCTCCGGGTTTTTTTTATCATGATAATGATGTTTTTTTCGAAGAAGTCTGAATGTCAGCCCACTCGTAGGGATTACTCCTGGTTTGCCTTGACAGTCCTGTTGGCAAGAAGGTACAAAGCCCAACAGTCAGGTTCATCGCGATGGTCACGCGACCATCAATACAGTTAACTCACAGAAGTCATTAGCGAATGAAAATAACTATCTCCGGAACCGGTTATGTAGGTCTCTCAAACGGCATTCTGATCGCACAAAACCATGAAGTGGTTGCACTGGATATCGTGCAGGCCAAAGTGGATATGCTCAACCAGAAGAAGTCACCGATTGTTGATAAGGAAATACAGGATTATCTTTCAAATAAACCGCTGAATTTCCGTGCCACGACGGACAAAGAAGACGCCTACCGCGACGCAGATTTCGTCATCATCGCCACACCAACGGATTACGACCCTAAAACCAACTACTTCAACACCTCAACCGTAGAAGCGGTGATCAAAGACGTTATCGCAATCAACCCAAAAGCGGTGATGATCATCAAATCGACCATTCCGGTAGGCTTCACCAAATCGATTAAAGAAGAGTTGGGTATTGATAATGTCTTCTTCTCGCCAGAGTTTCTGCGCGAGGGCAGGGCGTTATACGATAACCTGCACCCATCCCGTATCGTGATCGGTGAGCGCTCTGAGCGTGCGGAACGTTTTGCCGCACTGCTTCAGGAAGGCGCAATCAAGAAAGATATTCCGGTACTGTTCACTGACTCCACTGAAGCCGAGGCGATCAAGCTCTTTGCCAATACCTATCTGGCAATGCGCGTGGCCTACTTCAACGAGCTGGACAGCTATGCAGAGAGTCTGGGCCTGAACACCCGCCAAATCATCGAAGGCGTGTGCCTCGACCCGCGTATCGGTAACCATTACAACAACCCGTCGTTTGGCTACGGCGGTTACTGCCTGCCAAAAGATACTAAGCAGCTGCTGGCAAACTATCAGGCGGTGCCAAACAACCTGATTTCCGCGATTGTGGATGCCAACCGCACGCGTAAAGACTTCATCTCTGATTCGATCCTTGCGCGTCAGCCGAAAGTGGTGGGCGTCTATCGTCTGATCATGAAGAGCGGCTCTGATAACTTCCGCGCCTCGTCTATTCAGGGGATCATGAAGCGTATTAAGGCGAAAGGCGTGCAGGTCATTATCTATGAACCCGCGATGCAGGAAGACGAGTTCTTCCACTCCCGCGTGGTTCGCGATCTGGACGCTTTCAAGAAGGAAGCGGATGTGATTATCTCGAACCGTATGGCGGAAGAGCTGGCAGACGTGGCGGACAAGGTTTATACCCGCGATCTGTTTGGTAGCGACTAATCCTCTGTCTACCGCACATAAAAAACCCGGCTCATGCGCCGGGTTTATTTGTATTAAACCTTATAGAAATTACGGTACCAGTCGACAAAGCTCTTCACTCCGTCTTTAACCGAGGTCTGCGGTTTAAAACCAATCACGTCATATAACGCCTTCGTATCGGCGCTGGTTTCCAGTACGTCACCGGGCTGGATGGGCATCATGTTTTTCTCTGCCTTTTTGCCTAACGCGTCTTCCAGCGCGGTAATGTAATCCATCAGCTCGACAGGCGAGCTGTTGCCGATGTTGTAGACGCGATACGGTGCGGAGCTGGTCGCTGGCGAACCGGTCTCGACGGTCCAGTTTGTATCGGCCTGAGGGATCACATCCTGCAGGCGGACGATCGCTTCAGCGATATCATCGATGTAGGTGAAGTCACGCTTCATCTTGCCGTAGTTGTAGACATCGATACTCTTGCCTTCAATCATCGCTTTGGTGAACTTAAACAGCGCCATGTCCGGGCGTCCCCACGGACCGTACACTGTAAAGAAGCGAAGCCCGGTCGTCGGCAGGTTGTAGAGATGCGAGTAAGTGTGCGACATCAGTTCATTGGCTTTTTTGGTCGCCGCATACAGTGAAACCGGGTGATCCACTGAGTCGTCAGTTGAGAACGGCATCTTACGGTTCAGGCCGTAAACGGAGCTGGAGGAAGCATACAGGAGGTGCTGAACCTTGTTATGGCGGCAGCCTTCCAGCACGTTGAGATGGCCCACCAGGTTAGCATCTGCATAGGCGTGCGGGTTTTCCAGCGAGTAGCGTACGCCCGCTTGCGCGGCCAGATGGATCACACGGTCAAATTGCTCACTGGCGAAAAGCGCGGCCATACCTTCGCGGTCGGCTAAATCCAGCTTGTGGAAGGTAAAATTATCGGAGTCGAGCAGATCCAGACGTGCCAGCTTCAGGTTCGGATCGTAATAGTCATTCAGATTATCAATACCGACGACCTGATGGCCTGCATCCAGCAGTCGCTTGCTGACATGTGAACCGATAAAGCCTGCTGCGCCCGTTACCAAAAATTTCATATCTTTCCTCGTTAACGCTTCGTTCTTGTTGACGCCTGAGGCATCAGAATTTGTCTATGATAGCGCGTAGCGCATAAGTTACATAACCCATCTTTCCGATATAACTCATCGAATTCCTATAGAAAAATCTGCAGCAACAGATAAACTACGTAAACATTATGTTTTTTGCCCTTTTCATCTGTTAGGGATTGTATGACACAAAACAACAATAGCCTGGTCACTCGCAATACTGACCCGGAGCAAATTGATTTACTTGATTTAGTGCTGCAACTTTGGCGCGGAAAGTGGGTAATAGGGGCGTTTGTCGCTGTTTTTATCGTATTAGCAGGCGTATACATCACGGTAGCAAAAGAGAAATGGACCTCATCTGCTATCATTGCCCAGCCCGATGCGGCTCAGATTGCCACCTACGCGAATGCGTTGAATATCCTTTACGGCAGTGCTGCTCCGGCGATGCTGGACATTCAGACTCGTGCGATTGGTCGTTTCAATTCCTCATTCTCGGCTTTAGCCCAGGCGCTTGATAATCAGGAAGATCCGGAAAAACTCACTATCGACGCAACTGTTAAAGGGCAAGCACTGCCTTTGACCGTAAGTTATGAGGGTGAATCCGCAGAAGCCGCTCAAAAGCAACTGGCACAGTACATCCAGCAGGTCGACGAGCAAACCGCAAAAGAGTTGACTCTCGACCTCAGGGATAACATCAAACAGCAGATCACCACTCTGAAAGACTCTCTGGAAAACCAGGAGAAGGTTTCTCAGGAGCAAAAAGATCTGCGAATCAAACAGATCGTTGAGGCGCTTAAAAACGCCGAAGCGGCAAAAATCACAACACCTCAGATTCAGCAAACTCAGGATGTCACTCAGGAAACCATGTTCCTGCTGGGAAGCGAAGCGCTGAAGTCAATGATTGATAACGAAGCGTCACGTCCGCTGGTCTTCTCAGCTGCGTACTACCAGACCAAACAAAACTTACTGGACATCCAGAACCTGAACGTGAACCCGGACACCATTCACGTTTACCGTTATGTGATGAAACCGAATTTACCTATCCGTCGCGATAGCCCGAAAAAAGCCATCACCCTGATTCTTGCCGTGCTGCTGGGCGGGATTATCGGTTCGGGTGTGGTACTGGGCCGCAACGCGCTGCGCAACTACAAGCCAAAAGCCTGATTCGCAGACAAAAAAAGACCGGGTTTCCCCGGTCTTTTTTTTATTTATGGCGCTTACGCAAGTTCTCAATCACCGCCGTTAAATCCAGCTCCTGATCCTGCAGCAGCACCAGCAGGTGGTACATCAAATCCGACGCCTCGTTAGTCAGCTCCTCCCGGTCATGCACCGTCGCCGCCAGCGCCGTTTCGACGCCTTCTTCGCCCACTTTCTGCGCTATGCGCTTGGTTCCGCTGGCGTACAGCTTCGCGGTATACGAACTTTCAGGATCGGCTGTTTTACGTTCAGCCAGAAGCTGCTCAAGCTGGTAAAGGAACAGCCACTGGTGGCTCGCCTCACCAAAGCAGCTGCTGGTCCCTTTGTGGCACGTCGGCCCAATCGGGTTTGCCAGCACCAGTAGGGTATCGTTATCGCAGTCAGGGGTGATGCTGACCACGTTCAGGAAATGACCGGAGGATTCGCCTTTGGTCCACAGGCGCTGTTTGGTGCGCGAGAAAAAGGTCACCTTACCGCTGTCGAGCGTTTTTGCCAGCGCGTCCTGGTTCATATACCCCAGCATCAGCACTTCACCTGAAACAGCATGCTGTACAACTACCGGCAATAATCCGTCAGTCTTTTCCCAGTCCAGCTGCGCCTGTTGTTGCTCTGTTAACATACCCTGATCTCCACGCCCTGGTCGGCCAGGTACGTTTTTAACTCACCAATATTGATAATTTGTTTGTGGAACACGGACGCGGCCAGCGCGCCGTCCACGTTCGCATCGCGGAAGGCTTCAAGGAAGTGCGCCATGGTGCCCGCGCCGCCGGAGGCGATGAGCGGCACATGGCACACGGCGCGCACTTTTTTCAGCTGCTCCAGGTCATAGCCGTTACGCACGCCGTCCTGGTTCATCATGTTGAGAACAATCTCGCCCGCGCCGAGCTTCTGCACTTCCTGCACCCAGTCCAGCGTCTCCCATTGGGTAACGCGGGTGCGGCTTTCGTCGCCCGTGTACTGGTTAACGTGGTACTTGCCGGTGGTATCGTCAAACCAGGTGTCGATACCGACCACAATACACTGCACGCCAAAGCGATCGGCCAGGCGGGTGATGAGTTCCGGATCGGCCAGCGCAGGGGAGTTGATGGAAATTTTATCCGCGCCAAACGAGAGAATTTTGGCCGCGTCGTCAGCGGATTTGATTCCGCCCGCCACGCAGAACGGGATGTCGATCACTTCTGCCACGCGTGCGACCCAGCTTTTGTCGACCACGCGTCCATCGCTGGAGGCGGTGATGTCATAAAATACCAGCTCATCGGCACCTTCATCTGCATAGCGTTTCGCCAGCGGAACGATGTCACCAATGATCTCGTGGTTGCGGAACTGCACGCCTTTCACCACCTGGCCGTCACGCACGTCCAGGCAAGGGATTATCCGTTTTGCCAGCATTGAATCGCCTCCGTCACCGTAAATTTGCCTTCCAGTAAGGCCCGTCCCACAATCACACCCTGCACACCGGTACAGCGCAGCGCGGCCACGTCGCCAATATCACCGATACCGCCAGAAGACTGGAACGCCACCTGCGGATAGCGCGCGCAAACCTCTTCGTACAGCGAAACGTTAGAGCCGGCCAGCGTGCCATCGCGTGAGATATCCGTGCACAGCACGTGCTTCAGGCCGACGGGAAGATAAATATCGACCAGCTCTTCCAGCGTTACGCCGGAGTTTTCCTGCCAGCCGCTAACGGCAACCTGCTTGTTACCCTGTTCATCAATGCGAACGTCCAGCGCCAGCACCAGCGCATCGGCGCCGAAGCGGCGGAACCAGCCCTTCACCGTATCAGGATCTTTCACGGCGGTAGAACCGACCACCACGCGCGCCACGCCCGCGTCCAGCAGGGCGGCAACATCGTCTTCCGTACGCACGCCGCCGCCAACCTGCACGGGGACATCCACCCCAGCAACCAGCTTTTTGAGCAGAGGGATCTGGCGTTTCGCCGGCTCTTTCGCGCCGGTCAGGTCGACCAGGTGCAGCACCTCAGCGCCCTGCGCCGCGTAGTCTTGCAGGCGCGGCAGCGGGTCGTTACCGTAGTCGCGCTGCTGGCCGTAATCGCCCTGGTGGAGACGAACAACCGTGCCGTCAATTAAATCTAAAGCGGGAATAATCATCACATCTCCAGGAAGTTTTTCAGCAACTGTGCGCCCGCGGCACCAGAGCGTTCCGGGTGAAACTGCACGCCGTAAAAATTATCTTTCTGTACCGCTGCGGTAAACGCCTCGCCGTAGTTGCACTGGGCAATGGTGTCCGCATTCACCGGCATGGCGTAGCTGTGTACAAAGTAAAAGTACGCGCCGTCTTCGATCCCCTGGAACAGCCTGTTGCCTGCTTTCGGGTAAACGCGGTTCCAGCCCATATGCGGCAGAGGCAGGCCGTGGTCGTTCATTTTCGGCACGTCTTCGTCAATAATGCCCAGCAGCTCGACGCCGTTGCTCTCTTCGCTGCGGCGGCCCAGGATCTGCATACCCAGGCAAATGCCGAGCACCGGTTGGGTACAGGCTTTGATCAGATCGACCAGCTCGCGCTCGCGAATCTGATCCATCGCCGCCTGCGCGGTGCCCACGCCCGGTAAAAAGAGTTTGTCGGCGCGCAGCACCACGTCCGGGTCACGGCTCACCACCGGCTCGTAGCCGTGGCGGGCAATCGCCGACTTCACGGAGTTCAGGTTGGCGCATCCGGTATCCAGAATCACCACGTTCATTACAACACTCCTTTCGACGAGGGAAGGGCGTCACCTTCAACGCGGATCGCCTGGCGCAGCGTACGGCCAAAGGCTTTGAACAGGCTCTCCACGCGGTGGTGATCGTTCTTGCCTTTGGTTTTCAGGTGCAGCGTCAGGCCCATAGTGTAGGTGAGCGAACGGAAGAAGTGCTCCACCATTTCGGTGCTGAGATCGCCCACGCGCTGGTAGGTGAAATCGGCTTTATATTCCAGGTGCGGGCGACCCGAGATGTCCATGGCGCAGCGTGCCAGGCATTCGTCCATCGGCAGGACGAAGCCGAAACGGTTGATGCCGCGTTTGTCACCGAGCGCCAGCTTCAGGGCTTCGCCCAGCGCCAGGCCGGTGTCTTCCACGGTGTGGTGATCGTCAATATAAAGGTCGCCTTTTACCGTAATTTCCATGCGGAAACCGCCGTGGGTCGCAATCTGGTCCAGCATGTGGTCAAAGAATCCGACGCCGGTGTGGATCTTGCTGCCGCCTTCGCGGTCCAGCCAGACCTTCACGTCAATCTGCGTCTCTTTGGTGTTGCGCTCAACGTGCGAGTAACGGTCGCGTTTGGTCAGCTGTTCGCCAATCTTCGCCCAGTTGAGATCGCTGCTGCTGTAACGCAGGCCCGCGATGCCCATGTTTTCGGCGAGGGTGATGTCGGTGGCGCGATCGCCAATCACATAGCTGTTGGCTTTATCGAGCGCTTCTTCCGCCAGATAACGCTCAACCAGCTTCACTTTCGGTTTACGGCAGTCGCACTCGTCGGCTGGCAGGTGCGGGCAGATCAGCACCTCATCAAACGCCACGCCCTGCGAGGTGAGGATCTGCATCATCAGGTTGTGCGGGCCGTCGAAGTCGGCCTGCGGGAAGCTGTCCGTACCCAGCCCGTCCTGATTGGTGATCATCACCAGCTTAAAGCCAGCCTTCTGCAGCTTGAGCAGAACCGGGATGACGTCGGGTTCAAAAGCCAGCTTGTCGAAACGATCGACCTGAAAATCGGTAGGTGGCTCCGAAATGAGGGTGCCGTCACGATCGATAAAGAGATACTTCTGACTCATACTTTCTCCGCTTTCAGGGCGTCAATCACGCGCTGGCTCTCTGCACGGGTGCCGACGGTAATACGCAGGCAGCCGCTTAAGGATGGTTGTTTATTTTGGTCTCGTAAGATAATGCCTTGATCCCATAAAGATTTAAATACGGAGCTTGAAGCAGTAAAACGCACCAGAATGTAGTTGGTTTCAGAGTCAAACACCTGTTCTACGCAGGGGATCGCTTTCAGGGCTGTCACCAGGTACTGACGCTCTTCCAGAATTTGCGCCACGCGTTCACGCATGGCGTTGATACCTTGCGGCGCCAGCGCCTGTGCGGCAATGTCGGCAACCGGCGTGGAGAGCGGGTAAGGGGCAATGACTTTCAGCAGCAGGTCGATGACCTCTTTATTGGCCAGCGTAAAGCCGCAGCGCAGGCCCGCGAGGGCGAAAGCCTTCGACAGCGTACGCAGCACCACCAGATGCGGATACTCTTCAAGCCAGCCTGCCAGCGTCGCCTGCGGGCAGAATTCAATATAGGCTTCATCCGCCACCACCAGCGCCTTGCCGCGGGTCATTTCCAGCAGGGTACGGATATCCTGCGGATGAATAATCTGCCCGGTGGGGTTGTTCGGGCTACAGACAAACACCACCTTCACGCCGTCGAGGTTATCGGCGATGCCCTGCAAATCCAGCTGCCAGTTGTCGAGCGCCTGCACGTTGCGGCACGCCACGCCAAAGGTTTCGGCGCTGACGCTGTACATCCCGTAGGTGGGCTGGCAGTACATCACCGCGTCTTTACCCGGCTCACAGAAGGCGCGGATCAGCAGCTCAATCCCTTCATCCGCGCCGCGGCTGACCAGCACCTGCTCAGGCTTCACGCCTGCATACTGCGCATAGTTCTCGATCACCGCTTTCGGCTGACACTCCGGGTAGCGGTTCAGCGTCTGCTGCGAAAGCTCAAAGGCCACCGCCGTGGGATATTCGTTGGCATTCAGCCAGACGTCGCCGTTCCCGCCCAGACGACGCGCAGACTGATAGGGCGTCAGGCGACGGACATTTTCGCGGGCTAATTCTTCGATGTTCATGCTTGCTCCTTCAGGGCGGCAACGCGCAGGGTCACGGCGTTTTTGTGGGCGGTCAGGCGCTCGGCGGCGGCCAGGGTTTCAATGGTCGACGCCAGCGAGGCAAATCCCTCGCGGGAGAGTTCCTGCACGGTCATGCGCTTCTGGAAATCCGCCAGCCCCAGGCTTGAGCAGGTGGAGGTATAACCATATGTCGGCAGCACGTGGTTGGTGCCGGAGGCATAATCGCCCGCGGACTCCGGTGACCAGTCGCCAAGAAACACCGAGCCCGCGCTGGTAATGCTGTCGACCAGATCGCGCGCGCTGCGGGTCTGAATAATCAGGTGCTCGGGACCGTACTGATTAGAGATGGCAATACACTGGTCGAGATCGCGCGCCACGATCAGGCGGCTGGCGGACAATGCCTGGCGAGCCGTTTCGGCACGCGGCAGGTCCGCAAGCTGGCGCTCAACGGCTTCGCCTACGCGTTTCGCCATATCGGCATCCGGCGTCAGCAGGATGACCTGCGAGTCCGGGCCATGTTCCGCCTGTGAAAGCAGGTCGGACGCCACGAAGTCCGGCGTGGCGCCGCTGTCGGCAATCACCAGCACTTCAGACGGGCCGGCAGGCATATCGATGGCCGCGCCGTCCAGACGCTGGCTGACCTGGCGCTTGGCTTCGGTCACATACGCATTGCCAGGGCCAAAGATTTTGTCGACCTTGGGAATGGATTCCGTGCCGAACGCCAGGGCCGAAATCGCCTGCGCGCCACCCACTTTATAGATCGCCTGCACGCCGCACAGCTTCGCCGCGTACAGGATCTCGTCGGCAATCGGTGGTGGTGAGCAAAGCACCACTTTCTGACACCCGGCGATACGCGCCGGGGTCGCCAGCATCAGTACGGTGGAGAAAAGCGGGGCAGAACCGCCAGGGATATAAAGGCCGACCGACGCAACCGGGCGCGTGACCTGCTGGCAGCGCACGCCGGGCAGGGTTTCCACATCAACGGTCTGTAATTTCTGCGCGGTGTGGAAGGTATCAATGTTTTTCACCGCAACGGCCATCGCCTGCTTGATGTCGTCGCCCAGACGATTGCTGGCATCAATGATTTCCTGCTCGGTTACCTGTAATGCGTCAACTTCCGTCTTATCAAACTTTGCGCTGTATTCCCGCAGTGCGTCATCGCCGCGGGTTTTGACGTTGTTGAGGATCTCGGCCACGGTACGGGTAATGCTTTCCGAGGCGGAAATCGCCGGACGCATCAGCAGTTCGCGCTGCTGTGCGTCGCTACAGTTATTCCAGTCGATGATTGTGTTAAAGCTCATGGCCATTACTCCATCATCTTTTCAATTGGCAGCACCAGAATAGAGCTTGCGCCCAGTGCCTTCAGCTTTTCCATGGTTTCCCAGAACAGGGTTTCGCTGCTCACCATGTGCATCGCCACGCGCTGCTGATCGCCCGCCAGCGGCAGAATGGTTGGACGCTCAGCGCCCGGCAGCAGGGCGATCACTTCGTCCAGACGCTCGGTCGGCGCGTGCATCATGATGTATTTGGATTCACGCGCCTGGATCACGCCCTGAATACGGGTCAGCAGCTTGTCGATGAGCTGCTGCTTGGGTTCGGCCATGTCACCGTCGCGCTGAATCAGGCAGGCTTTGGAGCGGTAGATAACTTCTACTTCGCGCAGACCGTTCGCTTCCAGCGTCGCGCCGGTAGAGACCAGGTCACAAATGGCGTCCGCCAGTCCCGCACGGGGGGCCACTTCAACAGAGCCGTTCAGCAGGCAGGATTTAAACTGCACGCCTTTCTGGTCGAGGTAACGCTTTAACAGGTGAGGGTAAGAGGTGGCGATACGTTTGCCGTTCAGCGCAGCCGGGCCGTCCCACGCTTCATCGACCGGCGTAGCCAGCGACAGGCGGCAGCCGCCGAAGTCCAGACGACGCAGGGTGAAGTAACGCGGGTCTTCGCCCTGCGCGCGGCGGGTCAGCAGCTCTTCTTCCAGCACGTTTTCCCCGATGATGCCGAGATCAACGACGCCATCCATCACCAGGCCAGGAATATCGTCATCACGCACGCGCAGAATATCGATAGGCATATTTTCAGCCAGGGCAATCAGGCGCTGGGTGTGCAGGTTGATTTTAATCCCGCAGCGGGCCAGCAGTTCGCGTGAATCGTCACTCAAACGGCCTGATTTTTGAATAGCTATGCGTAAACGTGAGTTATCTAACATTCTTTATTCCTCGTTAACCTGTTTTAACCTGTCTGAATGCGGTCCAAAAAAAAGCCCCCGGAAGATGATCTTCCGGGGGCTTTCTCTTGCGTTCGCGCACCACTGGAAGATCCAAACGTCTTCCAGCACACATCGCCTGAAAGACTAGTCAGGATGATGGTGGTGATGGTGGTTTTTAAATGGAACGCGTGTCATATAAATTCTCGTTGAATGCTTATGCATCTGATGTCTTTTAACCTAAACCACTTGCCCGGCAGATTGCAAGGGCTTTTTGTGATCATTAATTCATTTCATATTGATGCTATGAATTGTGTGTTCTGCCGGGCTGGCGTAGCCTTAATACAAGCATGTGTAAGCGGAGAGTTTTCATGAAAAAGGTCGCGATTGTCGGTTTAGGATGGTTAGGAATGCCGCTGGCGATGTCATTAGCCGCGAAAGGCTGGCAGGTGACCGGGAGCAAAACCACGTCGGATGGGGTAGAAGCCGCACGCATGTGTGGCATCGAGGGCGTTGAGCTGCGCCTTGAGCCCGAACTGGTTTGTGATGCTGACGATCTGGATGCGCTGATGGATGTCGATGCGCTGGTTATTACCTTACCCGCCCGTCGCAGCGGGCCGGGAGAGTCTTTTTATCTGCAGGCGATGCAGGAGATTGTCGACAGCGCGCTGGCGCATCACATCCCGCGCATCATTTTCACCAGTTCCACCTCAGTCTACGGTGACGTTGAGGGGACGGTGAAGGAAAACAGTGAACGTCAACCGGTAACCGCGAGTGGTCGCGTGCTGAAAGAGCTGGAGGACTGGCTGCATAACCTGCCGGGCACTCAGGTAGATATCCTGCGTCTGGCCGGGCTGGTGGGGCCGGGTCGTCATCCAGGACGGTTCTTTGCCGGAAAATCGGCTCCGGATGGACAACATGGCGTCAATCTCGTCCATCTTGAGGATGTTATTGGGGCAATTGAGCTGCTATTACAGGCTCCGAAGGGTGGGCACATCTATAATATATGTGCACCCTCTCATCCATCGAGAAGTACCTTCTATCCGCTGATGGCTCGTCAATTGGGTCTGGCTCCGCCAGTCTTTGGCGATGCGAAAGGGGAAGGGAAAGGCAAAATTGTTGATGGCAATCGAATTTGTCATGAACTGGGATTTGAGTATCAGTATCCCGATCCGCTGGTGATGCCCATGGAATAATGCCATCAGCGGAGACGATCGCACACCGTAAGGGGGCGAAGATGAAACCGCTGCTGGATGTTCTTATTATTCTGGATGCGCTGGAAAAAGAGGGAAGCTTCGCCGCGGCGTCAGCGAAGCTTTATAAAACGCCTTCGGCGCTCAGCTATACCGTGCATAAGCTTGAAAGCGATCTGAACATTGAGCTGCTGGATCGCTCCGGACATCGCGCGCGTTTTACGCGAACCGGACAGATGCTGCTGGAAAAGGGGCGCGACGTTCTCCATACGGTTCGAGAGCTGGAAAAACAGGCTATCAAACTTCATCAGGGCTGGGAAAACGAACTGGTGATCGGCGTGGATGATACCTTTCCCTTTTCTCTCCTGACGCCGCTGATCGAAGCGTTCTATCAGCGCCACAGCGTGACCCGGTTAATCTTCATTAATGGTGTGCTGGGCGGCTCCTGGGATGCGCTGACGCGGGGCAGGGCGGATATCATCGTCGGGGCACTGCATGAGCCCCCCCAGTTGAGTGATTTTGGCTTTGCGCGACTGGGTATACTGGAACAAATTTTTGCCGTCGCGCCCCATCATCCGCTGGCGAATGAACCTGAGCCCATTAACCGCCGTATTATTAAAAACTACCGTGCCATTGTGGTGGGCGACAGCTCCCGGCCTGAATGTGGCGTCTCTTCGCAGCTGCTTGATGAGCAAGAGGCGATTACCGTGTTTGATTTTAAAACCAAGCTGGAGCTGCAAATAAGCGGTCTGGGGTGCGGCTATTTGCCGCGCTATCTGGCGCAGCGCTTTATTGATAGCGGTGCGCTTGTTGAAAAACAGGTACTTGCTCAAAGCAGCAACGAATCGGTTTGGGTGGGCTGGAATGAACAAACTGCCGGACTTGCCAGCGCATGGTGGCGGGACGAAATTTTAGCAAATAGTGCTATCGCCGCAGTTTACTCTCAGGGCAGCGTCGAGAAATCAGCCAGTTAGCAAAAAGAAAATTGCCCGGTGCGTTGCAAACTATTGCCTTTTGTATCTGATGTGGGGCAAAATGCCGCCGCTGCAAACAAATGAATAATCGACGATATAAAAGGCGTCGGTTATTTTTTTTTGCATGTACGAAACGAAACTAAAAACCAAGAGGCCGGGCTTCGTACCGGATAGATATTTACTAAAATCCGACAGTTGTTGTCGCTGAGGAAGAAAGAAATGGGGCAATTTTTCGCTTACGTGGCGGTTATTACCGTAAAGGAGAATAACTATGTCGCATAATGCAACTCCAAACACCTCTCGCGTGGAATTACGTAAAACGCTTACGTTGATTCCGGTTGTTATGATGGGCCTTGCCTATATGCAACCGATGACGCTGTTCGATACATTCGGTATCGTATCAGGCCTTACTGACGGTCACGTTGCAACGGCGTACGCCTTTGCGCTGGTCGCTATTCTCTTTACAGCGCTGAGCTACGGAAAACTGGTTCGCCGTTTCCCGTCTGCGGGCTCTGCCTACACCTATGCTCAGAAATCCATTAGCCCGGCGGTTGGCTTTATGGTGGGCTGGTCATCGCTGCTGGACTACCTGTTCATGCCGATGATCAACATTCTGCTGGCAAAAATTTACTTCGAAGCGCTGGTACCTTCCGTACCGTCGTGGATCTTCGTGGTGGCGCTGGTGGCCTTTATGACCATCTCTAACCTGCGCAGCATCAAGACCGTGGCGAACTTCAACACCCTGATTGTTATTCTGCAGATGGGTATCGTTGCGGTTATCGTGGGCTTGATCATTTACGGCGTGTCCCACGGTGAAGGCGCAGGTACGCTGGCCAGCACCCGTCCGTTCTGGTCTGAAGGCGCGCACGTTGTGCCGATGATCACCGGTGCGACCATCCTGTGCTTCTCGTTCCTGGGCTTCGACGGTATCTCTTCTCTGTCTGAAGAGACCAAAGACGCCGAGCGCGTGATCCCGAGAGCGATTTTCCTGACCGCGCTGATTGGCGGCATGATCTTTATCGGTGCTTCCTACTTCCTGCAGCTGTACTTCCCGGACATCTCTCGCTTTAAAGAGCCGGACGCATCACAGCCTGAAATTATGCTGTATGTTGCAGGGAAAACCTTCCAGTGGGGCGTGCTGATCTTCTCCAGCGTCACCGTACTGGCATCCGGTATGGCGGCACACGCAGGTGTTTCTCGCCTGATGTACGTAATGGGTCGTGACGGTGTGTTCCCAACCCGTTTCTTCGGCTACGTCCATCCGAAATGGCGTACCCCGGCGTGGAACGTACTGCTGGTTGGCGCAATCGCCCTGATGGCCATTAAGTTTGACCTGGTGACTGCAACCGCGCTGATTAACTTTGGTGCGCTGGTGGCGTTTACCTTTGTTAACCTCTCGGTGATCTCTCAGTTCTGGATCCGCGAAAAGCGTAATAAAACGCTGAAAGACCACTTCAACTATCTGGTGCTGCCAATGTGTGGCGCGCTGACGGTGGGTGCGCTGTGGATTAACCTGGAAGAGAGCTCAATGGTTCTGGGTCTGATCTGGGGTGCTATCGGTCTGATCTATCTGGCTTGCGTAACCAAAAGCTTCCGTAACCCGGTACCTCAGTACGAAGACGTTGCGTAATATTGTGTCGGGTGGCGGCTACGCCTTACCCGACCTACAAAAAACATAGGCCCGCGCCACCGGGCGAAAAAAAGCCGGAGACAATGTCTCCGGCTTTTTTGTACCCATCACTCAAACAATCTCTTGCGCATACTGGAACAGGGATTTCAACAGCGCCTGTTTCTCAGCATTCCCTTCATACTGGCCGTAAAGCATTTCCAGCTCTTGCGCATAGCTGTTGAGGAATTCCGGCGTAAACACGTTACGTCGATGCTGCAGCCAGCGTTCCTGCTCCACTTCGTCCAGGGTACCCGGATAGTTTCGCGCCCGGTAATTGAACATCAGCTTTTCAATGCGCTTATCTGCAAAGGTAATATCCAGCGCCGGTAAATTACGCGGCTCGGTTTGCAGAACGATATTCATCGCCGCGCGATCGGCATCGCTGAAGAAGCCGTTATAAAGCTGTGCGTCGACGTTCTCAGACGGTACAAACGGCTCGGCTTCCGCAAAGATAGCGACCACTTTTTCCCGTACCTGCGGGTTGTCGCGCAGCACCTTCAGGTTATCCAGACAATGCTGACGATTAATACCCAGCCTGTCAGCATCTTCTGGTCGCAGCGTATTGGCCTGTGCCAGCACCGGACATTTATTGATGTGAACCAGCTTCACCGGTACCGCAGGTAGATCGCCGAGCTCGTTTTTCGGTGTGTAAAGCCGTTCACGCAGCGTATCGCTGTCCAGTTCCAGCAGCGGGGAGATATCGCCCGCCAAATCCACCATGATAACGGCATTACGGTTGTCGGGATGCCATGCCAGCGGCGCAACCCAGCTGGTATTGCCGCGCCACGCACCGAACATCCCGGAGATGTGTACCAGCGGCTTCATCTGCGGTACATCAATGAGCGTAGTCAGCTTCTGTTTGCTGCGGTGACTCAACAGATACTCAAACAGACGCGGCTGGGCGGTTTTCACCAGCTTTGCCATGGCAATGGTGGCATAGACGTCTGCCATCGCGTCGTGAGCATTGCTGTGTTCGATGCCGTTGGCGCGCGTCAGGTGTTCAAGCCTGAAACTCGGCAGGCCATCCTCGTTCTCCGGCCAGTTAATGCCTTCAGGACGCAGGGCGTAACAGGCGCGCATAATGTCGAGTAAATCCCAGCGCGAATTGCGGTTCTGCCAGCTCCAGGCATAGGGATCGTAGAAGTTGCGGTAGAAGATATTGCGCGTCACTTCATCATCGAAACGGATGTTGTTGTAACCGACCACGCAGGTATTGGGAACGGTAAACAGATCGTGGATGCGGCGGGCAAACTCCGCTTCGCTCACCCCTTTTTCCCGCGCTTCCTGCGGCGTAATGCCCGTAACCATCACCGCGCCCGGCTGCGGCAGATAATCATCCGCGGGCCTGCAGTAAAAGACCTCTGGCTCGCCAATAATGTTGAATTCATCGTCGGTACGGATGGCAGCAAATTGCGCCGGTCTGTCCAGCGCCGGGTGGGTGCCAAAGGTTTCGTAATCGTGGAACAAAAAAGTTGGGCGCGCGGCAGAATCAGACACCAGTAAAATCATCCTGTAAAAAATTCACGACGCTATGGTAAACGATCGCGCTAAGCAGTCCGAATAAAAAGCGCGGTCATGCGTGAAATTTGCGAGACAGCGTCAGAGAAAAACATGCACTCTGTCACATTTTTTTGCAATTAAGGCAGGTAACGACAGCAGAACTCCCGTAAAAAGGTCATCGATTTTTAATGACCTGAGGATATACCGTTGAAACGCCGTCTGTTTATTGCTGTTTCTTTACTTGCTTCGAGTATCACATCTGCGCTGGCTGCCGATCCGCTGGATTTCTCCCCGCAGCCACCTGCCATCCAGGCGGGGTCCTGGGTGCTGATGGATTACACTACTGGCCAGATATTAACGGCGGGCAACGAACATCAACAGCGTAATCCGGCAAGCCTGACCAAGCTGATGACGGGCTACGTCGTTGACCGCGCTATCGACAGCCATCGCATCAGCCCGGATGACATCGTCACGGTTGGGCGCGACGCCTGGGCAAAAGGTAACCCGGTCTTTGACGGATCGTCTCTGATGTTCCTGAAAGAGGGCGATCGCGTTTCCGTACGCGATCTCAGCCGGGGCCTGATTGTCGACTCCGGTAACGACGCCTGCGTGGCGCTGGCCGATCACGTCGCGGGCGGTCAGCCGCAGTTCGTGAATATGATGAATGACTATGTGCAAAAGCTGAACCTGCGCGACACCCATTTTGAAACCGTTCACGGACTGGATGCGCCAGGGCAGCACAGCTCCGCTTACGATCTGGCCGTTCTCTCCCGCGCGATCATTCACGGTGAGCCAGAGTTTTATCATATGTACAGCGAGAAGAGCCTGACCTGGAACGGCATCACCCAGCAGAACCGCAACGGCCTGCTGTGGGATAAAACCATGAACGTGGACGGTCTGAAAACGGGGCATACCTCCGGCGCGGGCTTTAACCTGATTGCCTCCGCGGTGGACGGTCAGCGTCGCTTGATCGCCGTGGTAATGGGCGCAGATAGCCCGAAGGGGCGTGAAGATCAGGCGCGCAAGCTGCTCCACTGGGGACAACAGAACTTTGATACGGTGCAGATCCTGCACAGCGGTAAAAAAGTGGGGACCGAGCGGATCTGGTACGGTGATAAAGAACAGGTAAACCTGGGAACCGATCAGGACTTCTGGCTGGCCTTGCCAAAAGCAGAAGTGCCAAACATTAAGGCTAAATACGTGCTGGATACAAAAGAGCTGCAGGCCCCGATTGCCGCCCATCAGCGGGTCGGTGAAATTCAGCTGTACGACCGCGATAAGCTGGTGGCGCACTGGCCGCTGGTCACGCTGGAACGCGTTGATAAAGGCGGTATTTTCTCTCGCCTGAGTGATTATCTGCATCACACTATCTAACCTTTCTGAGCAGACTGGCAGGGTTGCGAGTCTGCTCACATAATAAACACTCCTCGTTTGCCGATAATATTTACTCTGCTTTATAGTGTATAAATATACAGTAATAATCGGAGGCAGCATGGACTACAGCATCAAGCAGCAGCAGAAACGTAAAATCGCAGGTTTTCACCTTGTTGGGCCGTGGGAAAAAACCGTGAAGCAGGGCTTTGAACAGCTGGTCATGTGGGTGGATGGGCGTCACATTCAGCCGCTGGAGTGGGTCGCGGTTTACTACGATAATCCTGATGAGGTCCCGGCAGAAAAACTGCGCTGTGACACCGCCGTCACGGTTCCCGCCGACTTTATCATTCCCGATAACAGTGAAGGGGTGATGATGACCGAAATTGTGGCCGGGGATTATGCCGTGGCGACGGCACGCGTAGAGAATTACGACTTTGCGACCCCGTGGTACCAGTTCTTTAATTCCCTCCTGCAGGACAATAAGTACCAGATTGCCCCAAAACCCTGCTTCGAACGCTATCTCAATGATGGTAACGCAGATGGCTACTGGGACATTGAGATGTTCGTCGCGGTAGAGCACAAAGCGGGTTAACCCTGTAAAAAGTGGGATTTTTAGCCGGGGGCGATCCACCCGGCTGAAAACACAGTACAATTGTGATTTGCCGTGTAGCTGGAGAGCGGGTGTGCGTCCCGACAAATCATTAACGCCGTTTGAAATTCGGTTGTACAAACATTACCGCGTGGTGCATGGGTGTCGCATCGCGCTGGCGTTCGTGTTGACGTTTGTACTGGTTCGCTTGCTGGATGTTCCGGAGGGGACGTGGCCGCTGATTACGCTGGTGGTCGTGATGGGGCCCATCTCCTTTTGGGGAAACGTTGTTCCGCGCGCGCTTGAGCGAATTGGCGGAACCGTTTTAGGCTCCGCACTTGGGCTTATCGCCCTGAAGCTGGAGCTTATCTCGTTCCCGGTCATGCTGGCATGGTGCGGTGCCGCCATGTTCCTGTGCGGCTGGCTGGCGTTGGGCAAAAAACCTTATCAGGCCCTGCTGATTGGGATTACGCTCGCGGTGGTGGTCGGTGCGCCCGCCGGGGATATGACCACGGCGCTGTGGCGAAGTGGGGATGTGGTCCTCGGCTCGCTGCTGGCGATGCTGTTTACGGGGATTTGGCCGCAACGCGCCTTTCTGCACTGGCGTATTCAGATGGCTAATTACGTCACCGCCTTTAACCGCGTCTATCAGGCCGGTTTCTCTCCGAATCTGGTTGAACGGCCACGGCTGGAAAAACACCTGCAGAAGATCCTCAATGATGTCGTCAAAATGCGCGGCCTGATCACGCCCGCCAGCAAAGAAACCCATATTCAGAAAGCGATTTTCGAGGCCATCCAGACGGTAAGCCGCAATCTGGTCTGCATGCTTGAGCTGCAGATCAACGCCCACTGGGCCTCGCGTCCCAGCCATCTGCTGATGCTTAATGCGCATACGCTCAGAGAGACCCAGCAGATGACGCAGCAAACGCTGTTGACCATCGCCCATGCGCTCTATGAAGGCAACCCGCAGCCGATACTGGCCAACAGCGAGCGGCTGAATGAGATCGTCGCGGAGCTGAAGCAGCTAATCAATGAACGCCAGAGCGATAACGTGGCGGAAACGCCTATTCATGGCTACGTCTGGCTGAGTATGGAACTGGCGCGGCAGCTTGAGCTGCTATCGCACCTGATTTGTCGGGCGCTGCGCAAATAAAAGGCGTATGTGACGCCTGCTGCTTCGATTCAGCAGCAATTGGGGTTATGATAGCTTTAAACGATATAGCCATTGTCATTCGCAGCCGCTGTCAGTAAGGTTACTGTTACAACGGTTGCTTTAACGAATCCGAATCTCACATTATCAGGGGTGTAAAAATGGAAACTACCAAGCCTTCGTTCCAGGATGTTCTGGAATTCGTCCGCCTGTTCCGCCGCAAAAACAAACTGCAGCGTGAAATTCAGGACGTTGAGAAGAAGATCCGTGACAACCAGAAACGTGTTCTGCTGCTCGACAACCTGAGCGACTACATCAAGCCAGGCATGAGCGTTGAAGCTATTCAGGGCATCATCGCCAGCATGAAGAGCGACTATGAAGACCGCGTTGATGACTACATCATCAAAAACGCCGAGCTGTCCAAAGAGCGTCGCGACATCTCCAAGAAGCTGAAAGTGATGGGCGAAATCAAAAACGCTGAAGCAAAAAGCGAGTAATCGCTGCTAATTGTGAAAAAGGCTCTCTGGTGACAGAGAGCCTTTTTTATTACGCAGAGCGCGGCTGTAGCTGATAAATCCAGGCCTTAACCTGTTTACCCTCAAGGGTAGTGACCGTGACCTCAACCCGATTGTAGCCGTCTTCAAACTCATCCAGCATTTGCCAGTGTGCAGCAAGGTTATCAGAGATAAACAGATAGCCTTCGACGCGGGGGCCGTCCGGATGGAGCACAATCCCCGGGAAATCCGCCGCAGCGCCCCAGCCGCGTTCGTAAAACGTGCCGGATACGAAGCCAGCCTGCCATTCACCGCCAATGTTTTCAAGAATATGCGCGTTAGAGTGACCGGGGCGTAGTGTGCCGTAAACAAACAGTGCGTCCATTTATCCTCACCGGAAAAGCAAAAAGCCCGCTCGAAAGCAGGCTTTTCTAAATGTGGCTCCTCTGACTGGACTCGAACCAGTGACATACGGATTAACAGTCCGCCGTTCTACCGACTGAACTACAGAGGAATCGTTGTGGAGGCTTATCTTAGCGGCGAAAAAAGTTTTGTCAAACCTGATCTTAGGGAAAATCGACTGACTGCTGATTCTGTCGTCAGTTTGTTGTAAATCCAAACATCTTTTTTATGGAAATACTTTGCAGGATAGCCATTTCTCCCCCATCATTTGAAATGGAGTTTCAACTTTTCTCGCTAAGGTCCATTTTGAACGTCACTGCCCCCTTACGCCAGGCGATCGTGCGCACGCCCTGGTATGCAAAACGTAAAAGCTATCGTGTTCTGTTCTGGCGTGAAATCACCCCCCTTGCGGTGCCTATTTTCCTGGAGAATACCTGCGTACTGCTGATGGGCGTGCTAAGTACGTTCCTCGTCAGTTGGTTGGGCAAAGAGGCGATGGCAGGGGTCGGGCTGGCGGACAGCTTTAACATGGTGGTGATGTCTTTCTTTGCCGCTATCGATCTGGGTACAACGGTTGTCGTTGCCTTTAGTCTGGGGAAACTTGATCCGAAGCGCGCGCGCGAGGCGGCACGCCAGTCGCTGATGATCATGACGCTCTTTTCGATCGTTCTGGCGGCGGTTATCCATTACTACGGCAAAGAGATTATTGATATTGTCGCGGGCGAGGCGACCAGCGAGGTGAAAGACCTTGCGCTGACATACCTGGAAATGACGGTGTTAAGCTATCCGGCGGCGGCCATTGCCCTGATTGGCAGCGGCGCGCTGCGCGGAGCGGGCAATACTAAAATTCCGCTGCTGATCAACGGCGGGATGAATATCCTGAACATCATTATCAGTAGTGTACTGATTTACGGGGTCTTTTCCTGGGACGGTCTGGGGTTTGTTGGTGCTGGCCTTGGCCTGACTATTTCACGTTACATTGGCGCGGCAGCGATTATCGGCGTGCTGATGACGGGGATCACTCCGTCGCTGCGCCTCACGCTGAAAAGCTATTTCAGGCCGTTTAATTTTGCCATTATCTGGGAAGTGATGGGCATCGGTATTCCGGCAAGCATTGAGTCGGTGCTGTTCAACGGCGGCAAGCTGCTCACGCAGATGTTTGTGGCCGGTATGGGAACGGATGTTATCGCCGGTAACTTTATCGCCTTCTCCATCGCCTCGCTGATTAACCTGCCGGGCAATGCCCTTGGTTCCGCCTCCACGATTATCACCGGCAAACGTCTCGGGAAAGGGCAGATAGGGCAGGCGGAGCGCCAGCTCCGGCATGTCTTCTGGCTATCGACAATTGGGCTAACAATGATCGCCTGGGGAACCGCGCCTTTTGCCGGGTTGATGGCCTCGTTCTACACCCACGAAAACGACGTTAAAGAGGTGGTTAAGATCCTGATTTGGCTCAACGCCGCGTTTATGCCGATCTGGGCCGCGTCCTGGGTGTTGCCCGCTGGGTTAAAAGGCGCGCGCGATGCCCGGTTTGCCATGTGGGTATCCATGCTCGGGATGTGGGGTTGCCGCGTGGTGGCGGGCTATACGCTGGGGATTATGCTGGGAATGGGCGTTGTAGGGGTCTGGCTGGGTATGTTCCTGGACTGGGCCGTGCGCGGTGCACTGTTCTACTGGCGCATGGTAAGTGGGCGTTGGTTATGGAAATATCCACGGAAGAATGCCTGACAAATGCGCGAAATGGAGAATAAATCGGCAAACGAACGGAAATCTGCATTCTGCCTTTGACATCATCGGGGAGCATCGATAATATGCGCCCCGTTCACACGATTCCTCTGTAGTTCAGTCGGTAGAACGGCGGACTGTTAATCCGTATGTCACTGGTTCGAGTCCAGTCAGAGGAGCCAAATTTGAAAAGCCTGCTTTTAAAGCAGGCTTTTTGCTTTTCTGCGTCGGCAAAAAGCCGCACTATCCGTTCATACGAATCGGCGCCGTCGCCTCAATCAGCCACGGACGCGCATTGCTATTCACCAGCGGTGACAATGCCTCCCGTACCTGCTGATGGTATTCATCCAGCCACTGCTTTTCCTGCTCGCTCAACAGATGCAATTCGACCTGGCTTAAATCGATTGGAATCAGCGTCAGCGAGGCAAACCTGCAGAAACCCGGGCGGCTTTCCACAATCTCGACCTGGTTTTCAATGCGAATGCCGTGGCTATCGCCCAGATAGTAGCCCGGTTCGATGGTCATGATATTCCCCGCCACCAGCGGCCACGGGTTGACCTTTTTGGCGATACGATGCGGGTTTTCATGGATCAGCAGCTGATGCCCCACGCCGTGCTCGGTACCGTGATCGTAATCCAACCCCATCTCCCACAGCGGACGACGGGCGAAGGCATCCAGCTGATGTCCCTGAGTCCCTGAAGGGAACTGCAGGGTAATGAGCGACAGGAAGCCTCTCAGCACGGCGGTATAGTGCAGGCGCTGCTGCGGATCGACTTTACCCCACGCCAGCGTGCGCGTGGCATCGGTGGTGCCGTTGTGGTACTGACCACCGGAATCATTCAGATAAAAATGGTCATGTCCGATGGGCTTGTTACTGGCTTCGCTTGAGTGGTAATGGCACATCGCCGCATTGCTCGAAGAGGCGGAGATGGTTGCAAAACTCTGCTCGATGAACCCAGGCTGCTGTTGACGGAACGCCAGCTGCTGCGCCTGAACCTCCAGCTCTGTTAGCGGATTCCCTGCCGCCTCGCGCAGCGGCACTTCACGGCTCAGCCAGGCCAGGAAGTTGACCCAGGCGGCGCCGTCCTGGTGATGACACTCGCGATAACCTGCCAGCTCGACCGGGTTTTTGGTGGCCTTGATCAGGGTGATGGGGTCAGTCCGCCAGATAATTTCTCCCCTTGGCTCAATAGCGAAGCGCAGAGCCACCGGCGCGGAATCGGCATCAACCAACACCCGTTTGCCTTCAGCCATTTGCTGACAGCGTTCGATAAAAGCGTCCTGCGGCGCAATGGTAAACGCATTGCGCACCTCTGCAGGAAGTGTGCTGAGCTTATTGTCGTTAACAAACCACTCAATCCCACCATCACGACCAAGAAGGGCGAAGGAGAGAGGAACCGGGCTGAAGGGGATATCTGAACCACGCACGTTCAGCAGCCAGGCGATGTTGTCCGGCAGCGTCACGGCGAGGAAATCAGCATTGTGTTCTGCCAGCACGGCGGCAACACGCTGACGTTTTTCTGCGCTGCCTTCACCGCTGACCTCAATGGGCATTTCGCGGATAAGCCCCGCTGGCGCCGCTGGGCGGTCAGTCCACAGCGTGTCAAACGGCGAGGCATCCAGAGGCACAAGCTCGCACGGCGTGGCGGACAGCTGCTCAAACTCGGAATTTGTCATCAGCATCGCGTCAAAGGCGATGCGCGTCCCTGCCTCGACGTTTTTCGCCAGCCACTCAGCCAGCGGTTCGTTGTGAAGATGGTGTCGTCCATATTGACCTGAACGCGGGCCTGAACCTGATAACGTCCATCGACGAAGAGTAGCGCTTTGTCTTTCAGCACCAGAGCCAGACCGGCCGAGCCGTCAAAGCCCGTCAGCCAGGCCAGCTTTTCGTCGTACGGGGCGCAGTATTCGCTCTGCCAGGCATCCGCACGCGGAACGATCATTCCGTCGAGATGACTGGCTTCAAGCCAGTGGCGCAGGGCAGAGAGCGGTGATGTGGTGTGCATGGTTTTTCCTTGTTATTAGCGGAACGGCGGCTCGTTGAAGGTACGCAGCTTGCGTGAATGCAGCTTGTCGCCCTCCGCCCGAAGTAAATCAATCGCACGAATACCGATCTGCAGATGCTCAGAGATAGCCCCTTCGTAAAAACGGTTGGCCTGGCCCGGCAGCTTGATTTCGCCGTGCAGCGGCTTATCGGAGACGCACAGCAGCGTGCCGTAAGGGACGCGGAAGCGATACCCCTGCGCGGCGATGGTGGCGCTCTCCATATCAATCGCCACCGCGCGGCTCAGGTTGAACCGCAGCGCGGAGGCGGAATAACGCAGCTCCCAGTTGCGGTCATCCGTCGTCACCACCGTGCCGGTGCGCAGGCGCTGTTTAACCTCTTCACCCGGCATACCGCTGACCTCTTTGGTAGCGTCATAGAGCGCACGCTGCACTTCGGCGATGCTTGGGATCGGGATGTCCGGCGGGAGCACCGCGTCCAGCACGTGGTCATCACGCAGATAGGCGTGTGCCAGCACGTAGTCGCCAATCAGCTGGCTTTCGCGCAGGCCGCCGCAGTGGCCAATCATCAGCCACACGTCCGGACGCAGGACCGCCAGATGGTCGCAGATGGTTTTGGCGTTTGACGGGCCCACGCCGATGTTAATCAGCGTAATGCCCTGACCGTCGGCGGTGATCAGGTGCCACGCGGGCATCTGGTGTTTTTTCCACGCCAGGTCGGAAATAGCCTGCTCGGGCGCTTCGGTCTCCGCGGTGATCCAGATCCCGCCCGCGCAGGAAAGGGCAATGTACGGGCTGTCCGGATCGAGAATTTGGCTACAGCCCCAGCGGACAAACTCATCCACGTAGCGGGTGTAGTTGGTGAACAGCACAAACGGCTGGAAGTGCTCCGCAGGCGTGCCGGTGTAGTGACGCAGGCGCGCCAGCGAGAAGTCCACGCGGCGAGCATCAAAGTGCGACAGGGGAGAAAATTCCGCCGGGTGATAAATCCCGTCAGCCGTCTCATCGCCAATCTGGGAAAGCTCGGTGGTCGGGAAGTGGCGCGTCAGCCCCGCGCTCATGGAGCGATCCAGCGTCAGCGCCGAGCCGTCTATCACGTACGGATAAGGGATTTCGTGCAGCGAAGGTTCTACAGAAATGTGCGCGCCGTAATCCTGATACAGCAGCGTCAGCTGTTCCTCAAGATAGGGGCGGAACAGCGCAGGGCGGGTGACGGTGGTGCTGTAACAGCCGGAGTGGGTAAAGCGCGCGTAGGCACGGGTTTTGGGATTACTGCTGGCACTGCCGTCCCAGGTCACAGAGAGCGACGGATAAACAAAAAGGCCCTGAGTTCTGGCCTTTTCATCGGGAAGTTTCCCTGATTCGATGTATTCACTGATGGCGCTGCGCAGCGCGTTGACGGACTGTTCATACAGCGCGTCGAGTTTTTCCAGCGCCTGAGCCGGGGTCAGGCTGGAGCCCTTATTATTCATCTCTGTCTCCTTGTTCCACAGGTGTGTGACTCTACCCGATAGTATGTCACACGCCCGTGAAACAAAAGTGAGATCAGGCGTGGCGCGGCTCTTTCATAAACAGCGCCGTGGCGGCAGAGAGCAGGCAACCGGCCAGCAGATAAATCGCCACGCTGTGCCAGTTTCCGCCAGAGAAAGTCACCAGCGCGGCGGCAATAAACGGCGTAAACCCGCCACCGACTACGCTTGCCACCTGATAGCCCACGCCCGCGCCGCTGTAGCGGTAGCTTGCGCCAAACAGCTCGGTGAACATCGGTTGCTGCACGCACACCACCATGTCGTGAGCGATGTTGGCGAGCATGATGGCGAAGAAGACAATCCAGAAGATCGACTGTGCCTCCAGCGCCATAAAGAACGGCCAGGCGCTGAGGGTGCCAATCAGCGCCCCGGTAATATAGACGCGACGGCGACCAAACCGGTCCGCCAGCCAGGCGAAGCAGGGGATCGTCAGGCAGCTTATCCCGCCGACCAGCAGGCCGATATTGAGGAACAGCTCGCGGGGAAGTCCGAGGTTCTGCGTCGAGTAATTCAGCGCAAACGCGGTGACGATATACATCGTCAGCAGTTCACAGAGGCGCAGGGCGATAATTTTCAGAAAAGCGCCAGGATGCTGAACCAGCGCTTCCATCACCGGCAGCCGTTTTTTAGCGACCGGTTTTTCCCGCTGCTGCTGTTCGAATTCCGCGGACTCTTCCATCCCGTTGCGTATCCACAGCGCGGCGATGACCAGCATGATGCTGAAGATGAACGGAATGCGCCAGCCCCAGCTCAGAAACTGCTCGTCGGTGGTGAGCTGGCTGATTAAGGAGACCAGCCCGGTAGAGAGCAGCAGGCCGACGCCGTAACCCACCTGCACGCCGCTGCTGTAAAACGCTTTCTTATTTTTTGGCGCGCTCTCAACGGACAGCAGCGCCGCGCCGCCCCATTCACCGCCTACGGCGAAGCCCTGGATGGCACGCAGGGTGACCAGCAGTACCGGCGCCCACCAGCCGATGGAGGCAAACGAGGGGAGAATACCGATAAGCGCAGTGGCGATCCCCATCATCCAGACGGTGAGCATCAGCATGCGCTTGCGGCCGAGGCGGTCGCCAAAGTGGCCGAAAATCACCCCGCCCAGCGGGCGAAACAGAAAGCCGACGCCGAAGGTGGCAAACGCCGCGAGCGTGCCCATCGCGGGGCTGACCTGGGGAAAGAATTCGCGGTTAAACACCAGGGCGGCAGTGATGCCGTAAAGCAGAAAATCATACCAGTCGACGACGGCACCCGCGAAGCTGCCTAAGGCTGCGCGGCGGGCACGGTTGAGCGAAGGTGTCTCCTCGTTGGGACGTTCGGAGATGAGGGTGGAGTCCATAGTTGTCCTGTCTGTACTGATTTTTAATTATTGGTATAAGAAAAGGTCACTCACATTGCGTCCGTCATATAAACGGAACCTATGAGACTACCGCGACAAAACGCCTGAGAAAACGTTTTTATCTTTCCGGAAGGCGTTGAATAAATAAATTTCATCTTCCCCTGCCTCGAGATAAATCAGTCTGTTTGGCTCCGGTTAGTGCTGAATGGATTACAGTAATAGAAACCGCTGCGTGACTTGAGATGAGGGAAAAACGATGCAACGCACCTTTTCGGCCATATGGATTGTCCTGTTTTTATTCGCCGCACCGCTTCATGCCGAGCAGAAAGTCTATGGAGAACAGCGGATTAGCGGCTGGTGGAATACGCTGACGGAGGATATCTCCCAGACCTGGGAAGAGCCTCAACGTTACGATCTGTACCTGCCGTTCCTGAGCTGGCACGCTCGCTTTATGTACGACAAAGAAAAAACGGACAATTACAATGAAATGCCGTGGGGCGGCGGGCTGGGCGTTTCCCGCTATAACGAAGAGGGCAACTGGAGCGCGCTCTTCGCGATGATGTTCAAGGACTCCCACAACGAATGGCAGCCCGCAATGGGCTATGGCTGGGAGAAGGGCTGGTATCTGGATAATGCGAAGGATTTCCGCCTGGGGCTCGGTGCTGCAGCGGGCATCACGGCGCGAGATGATTTTGCCAACTACGTGCCGCTACCGTTCATCTTCCCGCTGTTTTCGGCCGGGTATAAGCGCGTTACCGTCCAGTTCACCTATATTCCAGGTACCTACAATAACGGCAACGTGCTCTTTGCCTGGCTGCGCTTAGGCTTTTAAAGGGTGATCACCTTTTTTGCCACGGCGTTAGACAATACCAGCATGGAGAAGAGAACAGAGGTGACGAACGTGAGCACAATCAGCGAAAGCTTTATGCCGAGGGAGGTCACCGGTATCAGCGCCGTCAGCAGGTGAAATACCGAGTAGTGCACAATATACACGCCGGTCATCGTTTTGCTGATGGCGGCCAGAACCGACTCTTTGAATTCGGCGTTCCGACGAAAGCGCACGCCGTTCGCCGCAATCACCAGCGCGATGATCAAAATGTAAATTTGAGAGCCGGTGAGAATAAAGGCGTTTCTGTCCGCCTTGAACAGCGCGAAGAAGAAGTGGCGCTCGTAAAACCAGGTGAAGAGATAGATAAACGGGATGGCGAAAACCGCCGCCCTGACGACATTTTTGCGGCTAATCAATTCGGCGATTTTCGGGTCGCAGAAGAGCTGCCCCGTCAGATAAAACAGCAGCCATGTCCACAGCCGATACTGCGGTGACAGGGAAAAGATGTGTGTTTCAGGATAAAGCGCTGATAGCAGATCGTATCCGTAGGAAAAGAGCAGCAGGGCGGCAATCGCTCCGCAGAATAGCGCTCGCCGCTGGCTGAGCCACTCCACCGCCGGATGGAAGGTGTAAATCACGACAAAGGCGAACACAAACCAGGGCTGGATTAAATACCCGCGCTGATAGGGCTCCCACAGGTAGTAGATCGTTATCCAGAACAGAAAAACAATCACCAGACTTTTAATTTTACCCAGCTGCCAGCGGGTGCCGTGCCGGGACTGTCCGTCGAGATAGCCCGAAACCACAAAAAACAGCGGCGTGGCGATGGTCGAGATAAAAGTTAAAAACCCCAGGATCCAGTGATAGTCATAATCATAATGATCCCAGGTATTGTAAATGGTAAAGAAGGTCACCGCCGTCATACAGCCCAGCGTCTTGATAATGTTCAGCCCTGTCGCATTCATTGTTATTTGGCTTCGTCCTTACGATGGAAACACGCATAGATCACGGGGAGTACCAGCAGCGTCAGGATTGTAGCAAACCCCAGTCCAAACATAATCACAACGGCCATGCTCTGGAAGAAAACGTCCAGCAGCAGCGGAGCCAGGCCAAGTACGGTGGTGAACGCGGTGAGCAGGATAGGGCGCAGGCGCGAGGTGGCGGCGTACACGATCGCCTCGTGCTGATCCTTTTGCATTTTCTGCTGCTCAATCTCTTCCACCAGCACGATGCCGTTGCGGATGAGCATTCCGCTCAGGCTCAGCAGGCCAATCAGCGCCATAAAGCCAAAGGGAATGCCGGTAATTAAAAATCCCGGCGTCACGCCGATCAATGCCAGCGGTACGGTCAGCCAGATGGCGACGGCATTTTTCACCGAGCTGAACATTAGCACCGTAATGACAAACATCACCAGATACCCGAGAGGTAGCGTAGTGAACAGCCCCTGCTGCGCTTCGCTGGAGTTTTCCGCGTCGCCTCCCCACTCAATGCTGTAGCCGTGTGGCAGGGGAAGGGCATCTACCTGCGGCTTCACGCGGGCGAGGATATCGCCGGAGGTTTGCTGGCTTAGCGGGTCCGGGTCCGTCTGAACCGTCAGCACCCGCGAGCGGTCGCGTCGAAGGATGAGCGGATCCTCCCACTCCAGCGAGAAGCGGCTGACGACGTTACTCAGCGGGATGTACTGCTGCCGCGTCTGGCTCCACACCAGCACGTTGTTCAGGTGATTGGCGTCCAGCCGTTCGCTCTCAGGCGGGCGTACCACCACGGGCAGCAGGTCGCTGCCTTCCCGGTATAGCCCCGCCCGGCTGCCGGAGAAGTTCATCTCCAGCGCGTTGTCGACGTCCTGTTTATCTACGCCAAGCTCGCGGCCCAGGGCGGCAACGTACTGTGGGCGGATCACCTTGCTGCGGTTTTGCCAGTCGTTCCTGACGCTGCCCGTGGCAGGGTCGCGGGTGAGGATGTCGTCCACCTGGCTGGCAATCAGGCGCAGCCGGTCAGGATCGGGACCTTTAATGCGCACCTCAATGGCGCTGTCGCCGGAGGGGCCAAACATCACGCGCTTGGTGCTGGCGTTGACCTGCGGATAGTTTCGCGCGATGTACTCGTCCACGTGGCGCGTCAGGGCGGAGATGTTGCGCTGATCGTCCATGCGCACCATGATCTGCGCATAGTTGCCGTACTGCCGCTGTCCGCTGTAGGTCAGAATAAAGCGCATACTTCCCTGACCAATGGTCGAGACGGTGGTTTCTACGCCGGGCTGGCCGTTAATGGTTTTTTCGATATCGCCGGTCATTTTCTCGGTCCATTTAATATCGGTGCCGTAGGGTAGCCAGAGGTCGACAAAGAAAATCGGCGTATTAGACGAAGGGAAAAAGTTTTGCCGTACGGCGCCAAAACCCCAGACAGACGCTGCCAGCAGCGCAGCCATCACAATGAGCGTCGGTGCCTTATGGTGCAGCAGCGTGTTAAGCAGGCGCTGGTAGGCGCGGTAGAGCCGTTTGTCGTAAGGATCTGACTCGTCGGTTTTATTAGGGGTGTCGTCGTTTTTAAACAACCACCACTTAATCAGCACCGGGGTGAGGGTGAGCGCCGAGAACCAGCTCAGCATCAGGGAAATCAGCAGCACCTGGAACAGGGATTTACAGTATTCCCCGGTGGAATCCTGCGACAGCCCGATAGGGGCAAACGCCAGGATGGCAATCACCGTCGCCCCCAGCAGCGGCAGGGCGGAGCGGCGGATGATGTAGTTCACGGCGGCCAGCAGAGGTGAGCCCTGCTGCCGGGCAATCAACACCCCTTCGACAATCACGATGGCGTTATCCACCAGCATGCTGAGGGCGATAATCAGCGCCCCGAGCGAGATGCGCTGCAGCTCAATGCCCCACAGATACATAATGAGCAGCGTGCCGAGCACGTTGAGCGCGAGCGAAAACGCAATGATGATCCCGCTGCGTACGCCCATAAAGATCAGCAGCACGCCGATGACAATCGCCAGCGCCATCAGAAAGTTAATAATAAAACCGTTAACGGAGTGGCCCACTTCGGCTGCCTGATCGTAAAACAGGTCTATTTGTATGCCTGCCGGTTTTTCCGCCGACATCTGGTTTAGCTTCGCCTCCAGCGCGTGGCCCACGTCGATCACGTTCACGCCGGGAATAAACGAGACGCCCATGGTGACGGCTTTTTTGCCGTTGGCATGGTAGATGCTGGCTGGCGATTCGTTCAGCCCGCGCGACAGCGTGGCGATATCGCGCAGACGCGTCGCCGCCCCGGCGCCGGAAGGCGTGATGATGAGATCCGCCAGTTCATCAAGATTCTCGAACTCACCGGTCGGGTGCAGGCGAATGGATTCGGTGCCGGAGGTGATTTCTCCTGCGCTGGAAACGACGTTAAGTCTGCTGAGCAGGGCAGAAAGCTGGTTCAGCGTAATGCCGCGCGCGGCCATTTTGGTCAGGGAAATGTCGATGTTGACCTGTTGGCTAATGGCCCCGCCGATGGCAACCTTTGCGACGCCGGGGATTAGAATCAACTCCCGGCGCAGTTGCTCCGCATATCTCACCAGTTCAGGATTACTGAATTCATCTCCGGAAATGGCGAAGAAAAAGCCGAACACGTCGCCGAAATCGTCATTCACAAAGGGCGTGACGACGCCGGGCGGGAACTGACGTGAGGCATCGCCCACGCGGCGGCGAAGTTCATCCCAAATCTGCGGCAGTTCGTTCGAGTGATAGCGTGAAGCGATGTTAACGGTGATTTGCGACAGACCGTTTGACGAGATGGAGCTCACGTTGTCCAGATAAGGCAGCTGCTGCAGGGCATTCTCCAGCGGAAGCGTCACCTCTTCTTCAACCTGCTGAGCGGATGCGCCGGGGTAGTGGGTGACCACCACTGCGGTTTTGATGGTAAAGGCGGGATCTTCCAGCCTGCCGATATTCAACAGGGCGAAAATCCCCCCGACGCCCAGCAGCAGAATCGTTAGCCAGACGCGAACAGGGTTATTAATAAATTGACGAGAGATATCCATTACAGTCCCCGTTCACGCGTCCAGATACGCACCGGCTGGTTAGCGTGGAGCTCCCCAACGCCTGCGGCCACCACGCGTTCGCCCGCCTTAAGCCCGCTGGCGATCACCACGCCTTCGGTACTCACTTGCCCCACGCTGACCTTGCGGTCTTCAAGATGGAGCGTGTCGCCTTCGCCCGTCACGACCCAGACGTGCGGCTCATTGCGCGGGCTGTTGTCCGGGTTAAAGACTGCCTCTACCGGTACGACCAGCGCCTGAGCGCCCGCACCGGCCGGGAGGTTGGTTAAATTGATGGTCACCGTACCGCTTACGCCACCGACGGCGGGAAAATCATCGGGTCGCGGCATGGTGAGTATCACCTGCCAGGTCAGGGTATTGCTGTCGCTACTGCCCGAATGCTCTTTGTAGACGGCGGTAAATTCCCGATCCGGAATGGCGTTAATTCTCACCACGGGACGATACTGCGCGTTGCGGATATCAAAGGTCTTAAACAGGTTTTCAGGGATACTGAACACCACGTCCAGCAGATCGGTACGGGTTAACGTCGCAATGGGCTGACCGGCAGACACCACCTGATGATTTCGCACGTGCACGCTGGCCGCCGTCCCGCTAAAGGGCGCAACGAGCGTCATCTGATTTAGCTCTTCCCGGGCAATCTGCAGCGCCGCATTCGCCGAATCGCGGTTCGCACGCTGCACGTCCATCTCGGCTTTTGAAATGGCCTGTCGTCCTGCCAGCGTCTGGAAGCGATCGAACTGCCTCTGGGCCAGCGTCGCCGCCGTTTGTCTGTCGTTAACCCGCTGCTGGGCCTCACGGGCGTTCAGTCTGGCAAGCTGTTGCCCCTGTTTGATGGCAGCGCCCTGACGTACATCGAGCGCTTCAATTTGCCCTGCGCGCTTGAAGGAAAGGTCTGTGGCATCGCCCGATTCAATGCGGGCAGGAAAAACGCGCTGCTGGGCGTGGCCGGGAACCGTCACCTCCGCCACTTTTACCATCCTGGGCAGGGGGGCGGTTTGCTTCGGTTTCGGGTCGCACGCCGTGAGCGTTAACAAAACGAACGGTAAAAAAGAAAGGTAGCGGTTCACTGTATTCCCCTAATAAATAACTGTTTTATTTATTCCATAACCTGGACAGGGGGTGACACTATTCAGCCAGAACAGTGACGACCATATAGGTAAATAAACCAATCGCCGTGCTGGCGATAATGGCGAGTGCAATAAACATCCCCAGGCGGATCAGACTTAAACCATACATACATTCCTCCATGAGCCGGAAGCGGTGGCTGACTATGAGCATAGTCGGCGAAAACATAAATGTTAAATAACCATTATCAGTGGGGAAGCGCTAAACCTGATATTCCTGTGCTACGTTTAATATTATTCATCTCTTTTTACCGTAACTGGCATTAAGGGCAACCCCCTGCATTTAATGCGTTTTTTTGCTTCATTCACTCTCGTGTTGGTTATAAAAAGGATGCTCGATATGTATAAAAACATTCTCGTTCCGGTGGACGTCTACGAGACAAGCCTGGCGGATAAAGCGTTGCAGCATGCACAGTTTCTGGCGCAAAGCGCTTCGGGGGACATTCATTTGCTGCACGTCATGCCCAAATTTTCAGCCGAACTGACGCGTGGTTTTATTTCAGATGCGCGCAAAATGGATGAATATATGATTAATAATTCGAAAGAAAAGCTGTCTGATCTGGTCAAAAAAGTGAATCTGCCAGAAGCGCGTGTTCATCTCCATGTCCGTAGCGGGAACGTTCGTGATGAGGTTATAAAGCTGGCGGATGAACTGGCTGTCGGCGCGATTATTGTCGGCTCGCGAAATCCCAATATTCAAACCCATTTGTTAGGATCGGAGGCGGCAAGTATTGTTCGCTACGCTCATGTCCCTGTTTTCGTTATTCGTTAATTACAGAGAAGCAAGGTGATTTCTGAATAGAACCTGAGGAAGGAACGATGAAAACAGGAAAACCTGAACGTCCGTATTATCAACAAACCGTTGACGAAACCCTGTCGAATATCCACTCCACCCTGGAAGGCCTTAGCGGCACTGAGGCATCCGCCCGGCTTCAGCAGCACGGTGAGAATGCGTTACCGCAAAAAAAGGGCAAGCCCGCCTGGCTGCGCTTCCTGGCGCATTTTAACGACGTATTGATTTACGTTCTGCTGGTGGCCGCGTTGCTTAAGCTCTTTATGGGCCATTGGGTAGACATGTTTGTAATCCTGGGTGTTGCCATCATTAACGCGCTGATTGGCCATATCCAGGAGAGCAATGCAGAAAAATCGTTGCAGAGTATTCGCAATATGCTCTCCAGCGAAGCCGTGGTGGTACGACAGGGGAATCATGAAACGATCCCCACCACGGCGCTGGTCCCGGGGGATATCGTGGTGATCCGTGCCGGGGATCGTATCCCTGCGGATCTGCGCGTGATTGAAGCGCACAACCTGCGCGTGGAGGAGGCCATCCTGACCGGCGAATCCACCGTTGTTGAGAAAAACAGCGATGCGTTAAGCGGGGAACTGCCTTTGGGTGACCGGTATAATCTGCTCTACTCAGGCACCACCGTCAGCTCCGGCGGCGGTAAAGGCGTGGTGGTGGCAACCGGGGGTGAGACCGAGCTGGGCCACATCAATCAGATGATGTCAGACATTGAAAAGCACCGCACGCCGCTGATGGTGCAGATGGATAAGCTCGGTAAGACCATCTTCATCACTATCCTGGTGATGATGGTGGCGCTGTTCGTCTTTAGCCTCCTGTTCCGGGATATGCCGGTTTCTGAACTGGTGCTGTCGCTTATTAGCCTCGCCGTTGCCGCCGTGCCGGAAGGTCTGCCGGCCATCATCTCCATCATCCTTTCGCTTGGCGTACAGGCCATGGCGCGTCGCAAGGCCATCATTCGCAAGCTGCCCACGGTGGAAACGCTGGGGGCAATGACGGTCATCTGCTCGGATAAAACCGGCACCCTGACGATGAATGAAATGACGGTCAAAGCGGTGATTACCGCTGACACGACCTATCGCGTGGAGGGCGACAGCTACGAACCGGTGGGGAATATTCACCCCGTAGATGATCCAACGCCCGTCAGCGTGACGCAGGGTTCCCTGCTGGAACGCTACCTGCGCACCATTGACCTCTGTAATGACAGCCAGCTGATCAAAGACGAGCAGGGGCTGTGGAAAATCACCGGGGGCCCAACCGAGGGCGCGCTGAAGGTGCTGGCGGCGAAAATCCCGCTCCCACCGCTCGATACCGAAATGCGCAGTAAAATCCCGTTTGATTCGCAGTATAAATACATGTCCACGCTGTACCGGCTGGGCGATGACGAGGTGATTTTGATCACCGGCGCACCGGACGTCCTGTTCCGCCTCTGCCAGTACCAGCAGACGAATGACGGACTGCAGCCGTTCGATCAGCCTTACTGGGAAGGGAAGATTGAAGAGTATGCCCGGGAAGGTCTACGCATGGTGGCTGCGGCCTGGAAACCTGCCCGCGAGGGACAGCGCGAGCTGGATCACCCGGACCTGCATGATGGCGTGATCCTGCTGGGTATTGCAGGAATGATGGATCCGCCGCGTCCGGAGGCCATTACCGCCATTGCCGACTGTCTGCAGGCCGGGATCCGCGTGAAAATGATCACCGGCGATCACCCGCAAACGGCAATGAGCATTGGGCAAATGTTGGGGATAGGTAACGCCGCAAGCGCGATCACCGGACGCGAGCTGGAGGCGATGGACGATCGTCAGCTGAGCGACGCCGCCCAGCAGTACGATATTTTCGCCCGAACCAGCCCGGAGGATAAATTCCGCCTTGTGCAGGCTCTGCAAAGTAAACAGGAAGTGGTGGGCATGACCGGGGATGGCGTAAATGATGCCCCGGCGCTCAAGCGGGCGGATGTGGGTATCGCCATGGGGATTAAGGGGACGGAAGTCACCAAGGAAGCCGCCGACATGGTGTTAACGGATGACAACTTTGCCACCATTGCCCGTGCGGTGCACGAGGGACGTCGGGTTTACGATAACCTGAAAAAGACCATTCTGTTCGTTATCCCTAGCAACATCGCGCAGGCTCTGCTGATCATCATCGCGCTGCTGGCGGGGAACCTGATCCCGCTAACGCCGGTCCTGATCCTGTGGATGAACATGGCGACGTCGGCCACGCTGTCGTTTGGCCTGGCGTTTGAAGCGGGTGAGAAGAACATCATGAACCGGCCACCGCGCAAGGCGAATCTCCACGTGATGGACGGCTATGCCATCTGGCGCGTGGTGTTTGTCGGTCTGATGATTGCCATCAGCGCCTTTGTGCTGGAGGCCTGGCTACAGCCGCGCGGCTATTCGGCGGAATTTATCCGCACCGTGCTGCTGCAAACCCTGGTCACTGCGCAGTGGTTCTACATGCTCAACTGCCGCGTGAATGACGGCTTCTCGCTGAGCAAAGGCCTGCTGGCGAATAAAGGGATTTGGATCGTCAGCGGCGTACTGCTGGCGCTACAGCTTCTTATCATTTACGCACCCTTCATGCAGATGCTGTTTGGCACCGAAGCGCTGCCGTTCCGCTACTGGGTCATCACCTTGCTGATTGGCTTTGTGATGTTCCTTATTGTCGAGGCGGAAAAAGTACTGACGCGCAGGTGGCGCAAAACCGAGGCGTGATAGCGTAAACTGAGAAAGCCTGCCTGAGCCCGGGCTTTCTCTTTTTATGAGCACAGGAAACTATGATTCGACTTGTCTGGTTCGTCCTTACGCTGTGCGCCGCCGTTCCCGGTGCGTTTGCCGTCACCTATCCACTTCCGCCGGAAGGCAGCCGTCTGGTGGGAACCCCGATTATCATCACCGTTCCCGAAGGCAACACGCTGCCTCTGGAAGCCTTTGCCGCGCAGTACGGGCAGGGGCTGAGCAACCTGCTGGAAGCAAACCCGGGCGTGGATCCTTTTCTGCCCAAATCCGGCACCCGTCTGGTAATCCCTCAGCAGCTGATTTTGCCCGACACCGTCCGCGAGGGGATCATCGTGAATGCGGCGGAAATGCGCCTCTACTACTATCCGCCTGGCGGCAGCACCGTTGAAGTGCTGCCCATCGGTATCGGCCAGGCCGGGCGTGAAACCCCGCGTAACTGGGTGACGGCCGTTGAGCGTAAGCAGGAGGGGCCAACCTGGTCTCCGACGCCGAATACGCGCCGCGCCTATGCGGCAGAGGGGAAAACGCTTCCGGCGTTCGTGCCGGCCGGGCCGGATAACCCGATGGGGCTGTATGCGATTTATATCGGCAGGCTCTATGCCATTCACGGCACAAACTCGAATTTCGGCATCGGGCTGCGGGTGAGCCAGGGCTGTATTCGTCTGCGTAATAACGACATCAAATATCTTTTCGATAATGTTCCCGTAGGTACCCGCGTGCAGCTTATCGACAGGCCCGTTAAAACCACCACCGAGCCGGACGGCAGCCGCTGGGTTGAGGTTCATGAGCCATTATCACGTAACCGCGCGGAATTTGAGTCAACCCGGAAAGTGCCTCTGCCCATTTCAGCCGCACAGCGGACAGAGTTGGTAAACGAGGGGGCGGGCGCTGAGCTGGAACGGCGGTCGGGGATGCCGGTGAAGCTCAGCGATTGAGTTCGTTTCGCCCGGTGGCGCTGCGCTTACCGGGCCTACAGCCCCGTAGGTCGGGTAAGACGAAGCCGCCACCCGACAATTTTTCCCGACGCAGAAAAGCAAAAAGCCTGCTTTAAAAGCAGGCTTTTCAAATTTGGCTCCTCTGACTGGACTCGAACCAGTGACATACGGATTAACAGTCCGCCGTTCTACCGACTGAACTACAGAGGAATCGTGTGAACGGGGCGCATATTATCGACCTGCGTTCGCCTTGTCAAAGGATGGATCAACACCTTTTGATCGTTTGCTGACAAAATCAGCAAAGTGGCGCTTTTGCCAACGTAATGCACCGTCATGGTGCGAACATACCCCTAATGGGGCAGATCATAAACCGCTGTTTCAGTCATTAAACCCCCATCCATGATTAGCTTTCCTTATTTTCAGCCGCTTAACAGCAAATCAGACCTCTTCGTAAAACTGGCATTCATATTGCAAAACCAGTTCAACAACGACAGCCGGTTCCGGCACAGTTTTTTGAACAGGGGGCAAAATGAACTTAAGACGACTGAAATACTTCGTAAAAATCGTCGATATCGGCAGCCTGACTCAAGCGGCAGAAGTGCTGCATATCGCGCAGCCTGCGCTGAGCCAGCAGGTGGCTACGCTGGAAGGCGAAATGGATCAGCAATTGCTGATCCGCACCAAGCGCGGCGTAACGCCAACAGAAGCAGGTAAAATTTTGTATACCCATGCCCGCACTATTCTACGTCAGTGTGAACAGGCGCAGCTGGCGGTAAACAATGTCGGCCAGACCCTGAGCGGGCACGTTTCCATTGGTTTAGCGCCAGGAACCGCGGCATCGTCTATCACCATGCCATTGCTGCAGGCCGTTCGCGCTGAGCTGCCTGAAGTGCTGGTCTACCTGCACGAAAACAGCGGTTCCGTACTGAATGACAAACTGCTCAACGGCCAGCTGGATATGGCCGTCCTTTACGATCGCTCTCCCGTCGCCGGGATCACCAGCCAGCCGCTGCTGAAAGAAGATCTTTATCTGGTCGGCACCCGCGACTGCCCGGGTCAGAGCGTTGATTTAACCGCCGTGGCCGAGATGAATCTCTTCCTGCCGCGCGACTATAGCGCCGTGCGCGTGCGCGTGGACGAAGCGTTCTCCCTGCGCCGCCTGACGGCTAAAATTATTGGCGAAATTGACTCAATCTCCACGCTGACCGCGGCCATTGCCAGCGGAATGGGAGTAACGGTCCTGCCGGAGTCCGCCGCCCGCTCGCTGTGCAGTGCGGCAAACGGCTGGATGGCGCGGATCACCACGCCTTCCATGAGCCTGCCGCTGTCGCTGAACATGTCCGCTCGCGGTTCGCTGTCGCCGCAGGCGCAGGCGGTAAAAGAGATTTTGATGTCGCTGGTCAGCAAGCCGTCGCTTGAGAACCGTGAACTCCAGCTCGTGAGCTGATATTCCATAAAAGAATAAGATGCTGGTTTTTATTATTTGTTCTGCAGCTCGGCTGACTCTAACAATAGAGCTATGTCAGATGCGCCGGAGTGAATCGTGAATTTCCAGCAACTTAAAATTATCCGTGAGGCGGCCAGGCGGGACTACAACCTAACCGAAGTCGCTAACATGCTTTATACATCCCAGTCGGGCGTCAGCCGCCATATTCGCGAGCTGGAAGAGGAACTGGGGATAGAGATTTTTATCCGTCGCGGCAAGCGTCTGCTTGGGATGACGGAGCCGGGCAAGGCATTGCTGACCATCGCTGAGCGGATCCTCAACGAGGCCAGCAACGTGCGTCGTCTGGCGGATCTCTTCACCAATGACGCTTCGGGCGTGCTCACCATCGCCACTACCCACACGCAGGCGCGCTACAGCCTGCCGCCGGTGATTAAAGCCTTCCGCGAACTTTTCCCGGATGTCCGTCTGGAGCTTATTCAGGGCACGCCGCAGGAAATTGAAGTGCTGCTGCAAAACGGCGGGGCAGATATCGGCATTGCCAGCGAGCGTCTGAGCAACGACCCGCTGCTGGTGGCGTTCCCCTGGTTCCGCTGGTACCACAGCTTATTACTCCCGGTCGATCATCCGCTGAATCAGGTCTCACCCCTGACGCTGGAAGACATTGCGAAATGGCCGCTGATCACTTACCGCCAGGGCATTACCGGACGCTCGCGCATTGATGAAGCCTTCAACCGCAAAGGGCTCACGCCGGACGTGGTGCTGAGCGCGCAGGACTCCGACGTGATCAAAACTTACGTCGAGCTGGGTCTGGGCATTGGCCTGGTGGCGGAACAGTCCAGCGGGGAACGCGAAGACGGGAACCTCGTGCGTCTTGATACGCGTCACCTGTTTGACGCCAATACCGTCTGGCTTGGCCTGAAGCGCGGGCAGCTGCAGCGCAACTATGTGTGGCGTTTTATCGAGCTGTGCAATGCCGGGCTGTCGGTGGACGAAATTAAACGTCAGGTGATGGAGCCGGAAGAAGTGGCGATTGATTACCAGATTTAGCCGCTGGCTTGCCCGGTAGCGCTGCGCTGGCCGGGCTCGTCGCTCAGTTGAAAGGATATTTTTAAAAACTGGCTGTGATTCGAATGATTCGGCAACCTGCTCGGGGGCGACCTGAGCCTCAAAATAATTCCGTATCTGCGACGACTCCATCTGCCGTCACCTGTCCTCGCAGCGTGGCGCTGGAGGCAGTTGACCGGATCCTGACTTTTTTCGATGCTGCTCGTAACAAAATGAATATCCGATAAGGCATACACAGAATTACTCCGGCACGCATTCTGTATTCTCCTAACCCCACAAGAATCTTCTTTTCTCTCTCAGCATAATCATTGCTATAGCTTTTCATGTATATAGCTTTTGATCTATATTTGCTGGGAGGTCTTGTGTGGGCAATTAATACGACGGACAGGTTTGATCGCTGGTTCACTTCGCTTGACGATACAGATCGCGCCAGCGTACTTGCAGCAATGCTTGTTTTGCGAGAGAAGGGGCCGGGTTTATCAAGACCCTACGCCGATACGCTTAAAGGCTCTCGTCACAGCAACATGAAAGAGCTACGTATTCAGAGTAAGGGTGATCCATTGTTACTGGCTGAATACATTAAAAGAGAGGGAATAGCACGATGGGAAGAACCCTTGAGCAGCTTATAGCGGATGAAAAGCCGGAGGTTGTCGCCAGCGCTCAGGCGATAGCAACGGATATTTTGCTCAACATTCATCTGGCTGAGTTACGTGAGAAAGTCCATAAAACGCAAGTAGAGATGGCACAGGCTCTGGGTATCAGGCAGCCTACCGTTGCGGTAATGGAAAAGCCCGGGCGCGATTTGAAACTCTCTTCACTTAAGCGTTACGTTGAGGCTGCGGGCGGAAAGCTGCGGCTTGATGTTGAACTGCCAGATGGCTCGCACTATGAGTTTGTGCTGTAGGGCAGAAGAATGATGGACAAAGTCGCTTGTTTATCCGCCCGATCTGGCGCCTGTAAAGTGTCTTTGTGTTCACCGGACAGATTTCGCCCCTGCTGTTCTCACGGCTGCGGGCTGCACGTTTGCTGACGTGACTGTACGGATTCCAGTTTGAGATTAAGGTGATTGCCAGGCTGCCCACGAACCATGATAAGACAGAGGTAAATTGATGAAAGCAGCGGTTTATGACGTGGAAGGCGCTCCCGACGTCCTGCAATACATTGATGTCCCGGATCCTGTCGCAGGGCCTGACGATGTCCTGATTTCTGTCGAGGCAATCTCGATTGAAGGGGGAGATCTGATCAATCGGCGCTCAACGCCGCCGCCTCTTCCTTCGTGGATCGTCGGCTACGCGGCCGCGGGCACGGTGGTTGCCGTCGGAGCGAAAGTTCGTAACCGCAGGGTCGGAGACAGAGTGGCTGCGTTTAGCATGCAGGGATCGCATGCGGAACGTTGGGCTGTGCCTGCAAAACGAACCTGGCTAATACCAGACGGGGTGGATGCAGCAGACGCGGCGGTGGTACCGATCTCTTTTGGAACCGCGCACCACTGCCTTTTCACACGAGGCATGCTCCGGCACGGAGAAACCGTCCTGATTCAGGCAGCCGCGGGGGGCGTCGGGCTCGCGGCCGTTCAGCTTGCCTCACAGGCAGGCGCGACGGTCATCGCCGTGGCAAGCGGAACGCAGAGAAGAAGTCGGTTGCGTGAATGGGGTGCCGATTATGTCGTGGATCGTGTAGAGGATAACGTCGTTGACAGTGTCCGAGAATACACTAATGGTGCCGGTGTTGACCTCGTCATCGATC
Source organism: Enterobacter quasimori (assembly GCF_018597345.1). Lineage (NCBI taxonomy): Bacteria > Pseudomonadati > Pseudomonadota > Gammaproteobacteria > Enterobacterales > Enterobacteriaceae > Enterobacter > Enterobacter quasimori. Next base: position 556,248 of record NZ_JAHEVU010000002.1, read on the forward strand.
CGGTGGGGACGACGTTGCCTGTCTCGCTCTCTGCACTCGCGCCGGAAGGACGTCTCGTCTTCGTCGGCAATGCGGGCGGTGACAGCCTGACTGTCGACCTGTGGCCGCCAATGCAGTCTAACCAGACGCTCATGGGGGTATTCATGGGGCCCCTTTTTGAAAGGCCTGACGTTCGGACAAGCGTGGACGACATGCTGCAGGCTGTGGCAGAAGGGCGCATCAGGGTTGTCATTGACCGCATCTTCCCCCTGGCAAACGCCGCCGCGGCCCATGAATACGCTGAGACAGCGAAACCGCTTGGCCGCATCGTTATGACGCCGTGAGAGAGGGGGCCTCAACCTGGCCCCCACACAGCGCCGATCCGGAAGCCGCCTCGCATTTCGTCTATCCGTCCTTCGATGGATAACGGCTTTCTGCACTCTTCATTACGAAAACGAAATCACCATGAATCTGATGAATAATTGCGCACCATCCGCCACGAATGTTATATTAAAATATAATATTCGGAGGTGCGCTATGTATACAACTCGCCTGAAAAAGGTTGGCGGATCCATCATGCTGGCGGTTCCTCCCGCCGTGCTGAAAACGCTGGAGCTGTCGACGGACAGCGAAGTCGGCATAACCATTAATAATGGCTGCCTGATTATTGAACCCCAGAAACGGCCTCATTATTCGCTTGAGGAGCTGCTGGCGCAGTGCGATCCGCACGCTGAAATGAGCGAAGAGGAGCGGGAATGGATTGATGCGCCTGCAGTAGGCAAGGAGATCCTGTAAATGGACAGAGGGGAAATCTGGCTTGTTTCACTGAATCCGATTGCTGGCCATGAGCAAAGTGGAAAACGCCCGGTACTCATCGTATCGAAGGCATCGTTTAACAAGCTGACCCGGCTACCGGTAGTGGTTCCCGTCACCAGCGGCGGAAACTTTGCTCGTACAGCAGGTTTCACCGTTTCACTGGAAGGGGCGGGGACAAAAACAACAGGCATTATTCGCTGCGACCAGCCCAGAACCCTTGATATGGCTGCCCGAAACGGCATGCGGCTGGAACGCATACCTGACGCCGTTGTAAATGAGGTGCTTGCCAGGCTGGATGCGATTCTGAATTAACATCAGAGACGCAGAAAAGCAAAAAGCCTGCTTCAAAAGCAGGCTTTTCAAATTTGGCTCCTCTGACTGGACTCGAACCAGTGACATACGGATTAACAGTCCGCCGTTCTACCGACTGAACTACAGAGGAATCGTGTGAACGGGGCGAATATTATCGACCTGCGTTCACCTTGTCAAAGGGGGAACGTAAACTTTTCGTTCGTTTGCCGACAATTTCAGCAAATCGCTGATTTTATAGCAAATTCGCGTTGAAATTACACAGCAATATGCGCCGCCCGCAGGCGGCGCGCAGGATCAGAACAGTACGGAGTAGTTCAGACCAAAGGTACGTCCGCGGCCTTTATAGGTATACAGGCCCGGTGCGCCGTAGGTTGGGCTATACAGCCCCGGCGCGCGCTGGCCCCAGGCGGTGGTGTAGTCTTTGTCCAGCAGGTTTTCCACGCTGAAGCTGACCTTGCCCACCGGCAGGGCGTAGCTGCCCAGGAAATCAATGGTGTTATAGCCATCGATCTTCTTACCGTCGGCGTCAGACACGTCAAAGGTCTGCGTGCTCTGCACGCGCAGCGCCCAGTCGCCCGGTGCCCAGTTAACCCATGCGCTGGCCTTCGACGGGCTGGCGCTGTCGACCGTCAGCTTCTCCCATTTTCCGTTTTCACGCGTCTCAGACTTAATGGCGTTAAAGTTCGCGCCGGTGCTCCAGTCGCTGTCGGTGAAGAAATAGTCAACCTGGCCTTCAACCCCGTAAATACGACGTTTATCGTCTTCGAGGTTGATGGTCATGTCACTCTTGTTGATGGTGATGGTTTTATCGGAAAGCGAGTAGTACGCCGCGACCTGCGTGCGCAGGTTGTCGCCGGTGAAACGCCAGCCCAGCTCGTAGGCGTTAACCTTGATCCCGTCCAGAGTCGAGTCGTTCACGTTCACGCTGTTCAGCAGGCGATAGTGGCCGTCGACGAGCTGGTAGGTGCCAGATCCGTAGTACTTCGCCAGGTCCGGAATTTCGAAGCCCTGGGAGAAGTTAAACCACAGCTGCTGCTGTTCGGTCAGGCGACCGAGTATCCCGGCGTTAAACAGGAAGTTGTTGTAGTCCGTTTTCCCACCCGGCACCGCGTCGGCGGAGGTGGCTTTCCCGTTCGCGATGGCCTGCTGCTGGGCGTAACCCACAAAGTCATCCACCTTGTTTTCGGTGTACTGGTAGCGCACGCCGCCGCTCAGGGTGATGGCATCAATGTCATAGCTGGCCTGCAGGAACGGGGCGAGGTTGGTAATGCTGTAACCCGGATAACGGCCCACGTTGTAGGCATTTTCCAGATCCATACCGCCGCTTGCCGCCGCTTTACTCAGATCGAAGAACTGCTGGTTGGCATCGAAGGTTTCATGGTCGGCATCGACACCCCAGGTGAGGGTCAAATCGTCCATCGGCTTGCTGTTCAGGGTCAGCTTGCCGCCGTAAAAGTCGGTTTTCTGCTGGGATGCGCCAATACTGGTCACCGCACCTTTGCTCAGCGTCGGGAACGGGTAGTAGGTCAGGCTCTCATCGCGATAGTAAATCTGCGCGACCAGATCCTGGCCCCAGAAATCGGTATTCGAGTACTGCAGGTTAATCAGGTGGCGCTCGGTACCGGGGATACGATCGGAGTTGAGGTTGTCTTTATTGTAGGCTTTTGCATCGCCCGTCACCGCCGAGAAGTTCTCGCCGAGGAACAGACCGTGCTTCCCGTCGGACTCGCTCTTGTAGTACTGCGTGGTGAGCTGCAGCTGCTGATGGTCGTCAATGTTGATGGTGCCCGTGCCCATCACGTCAATACGGTCGGAATACTGCAGGCCGGTCTGGGTGTTATCGATAATCACCTCGTCGCCGTTGCCGTCATACCAGCCGCCGTAGCGCTGATACGACACCGACAGACGACCGGAGGCCTTATCGTTGCCGCCGCTGACGGCTGCCGACACGTTCTCATCGTGATCGTTGTGGCTGTTAAACCCGCTCTTTGTCCCGGTCTGGAACTCCACTTCGGTATCCGGCTGGCCCTTTTTGGTGACGATGTTCACCAGGCCGCCGGTGCTGCCGCCGCCGTAGAGCGAGGTGGCACCGGAGATCACTTCGATACGATCGATATTGAACGGATCGATAGAGTCGAGCTGGCGGCTGTCGCTGCGTGACGAGTTCAGACGCACGCCGTCCACCATCACCATCATCGAACGACCGCGCAGGTTCATGCCGTAGTTGGTGCGCCCCTGGCTGCTGACGTCCATGCCCGGGATCAGCTGGGCCAGCACTTCTTTAATCTCTTTTCCGCCCTGAACCTGCTGCTCAATTTCAGCCCGTTCAATGACCCAGGTGGTCTGCGCCATTTCAGCCACGCTGCGGTGAGCACGGCTGGCAGAGACCACGATATCTTCTTCCTTTTGTTCTTCTGCCCACGCAGAGGTAGAAAGCATTGCAAGCAAGCAAGGATTTAAAACCCAAAGATGAGAACGTTTCATTGTTATGTTGATCCTGAATGTGTGTGTCAGTACTCGGTCGTTTTTGCTAAAGATTTAAAAACCTGGCTACTTTCCGGGCTGGCGGTGCTTCGCCAGTGGATAACGCCAGGGGTGGTAGCCAGTTCAAACGGCTCGTCATCGTGCGCGCGATTCAGAATTCGCGCCGCGCGCCAGGCCATCAGGCTGAGCTGGGGTTCGGCAATGCCGAGACGGTGCATCCCGGCGTTTACGGCAAACAGGCGGTTGCTCTGCGGGCCGTCCCATTCGAGGGTGAAATCGTTGTTGATGCAGAAGGCCTCATCCGTATCCCGATGGAGGCGGTGAGACAGCGGCGCGAGGAACGCAGGGTGCACGGCGCGGTAGCCGGTGGCGAAAATCACCACGTCGCTCTCCAGCTGTTCCTGACCGCCATCAAGATTATGCTGAATGCTCAGGCGATGTCCGTTTTCCTGGCGCGTGAGGGCCGTCACCGAGCGGGATGGCAGGAGGTGAGCCCAGGGTTTTTCACGCAGCACTTCAAAGCGGTGGTACATGGCGCGGTAAATCGCCAGCAGCGATTCCGTGGTAATACCGTCAGAGGTCATCTTCTGCTCGTGCAGCATCTGGCGACGCGCCTCTTCACCGAGCGTGGAGAAGCTCTCCACGTACTCTGGCGTGAAGTATTCGTTGGCAAAGGCAGCTTCATCCAGCGCGTTGTAGTTGTTGCGGCGCGATACCCAGTTCAGGCTCCGCGGCTGGCCCCATTCACCGCGGAAGATGTTCAGGAACAGGTCGGCACCGCTCTGGCCGCCGCCGATCACGGTGACGCGCTTGCCCGCGAGATCCGGCGTGCGCAGCATCATCTCGCTGGCGTGGAAGCAGCTATCGTCCTGCACGGTGACGCAGTCAGGCAGGTTGATCTGTTTGCCAATCCCCACGCAGACGTGGCGCGCCAGGAAGCGGTCCCGCTGGGTCACCACCTCAAACAGGCCGCTTGTCTCATCAAAGCTGACCTGCTGCACCTGCTGGCTGAATGACAGGTTGGTGAGGTTTTCCGCCGCCCAGCACAGGTAGTCCGCAAACTCCTCGCGGGAGACGGTGCGCTGCTCGGTGGTCAGAAAGCGGTAGAACTTTTTACGCTGCACCAGGTAGTTCAGGAAGCTGTGGCGGTTGGTGGGCTCCACGGCGCTGACCAGATCTTTCAGAAAGCTGGTCTGCATGTGGCAGTCCGGCACCATCATCCCCGGGTGCCAGGAGAAGTGCGGTTTACGCTCAAGGAACAGCGAGCTAAAACCGTCCAGCCCTTCCGCCAGCGCGGCGATGCTGAGGTTAAACGGGCCAATACCAATGCCGATGAAATCATAGGTTTTCATTGCGCTGACTCCCGGGAGGCCAGAAAAAGAGGGTTATCAAGGTCGGTGACGTAGTTCGGCAGCATGCGGCTGCCGCCGTCGTGTTCGGAGAAGGTCAGTTTGACCGGGTTGAGGATGACGCGAATAATCTGCGGCTTGAAGAGATCGAATTTGGCGAAGCGTTCTGCCAGATCCGTGTGTTCAGCCATATAGCCACGCAATACCTCGGCCAGAATCTGATAGAAGCGCGTTTCGCTGACGCCGCATTGCAGGGTGAGGCGCGAGATAAAACGCAGCACCGTCACAAAGTTGCCGGTTTGCAGGTCGTGAATGATGTAATCCGCGCTGAGGCGCGCCGTGACGGCCTTCACCTGATCCGGCAGGCTCTGCGTCTGCGGGAAGTCTTCATCCACCAGGCGCATGTCGCCCTGGAAATCTTTCAGCAGGATGCGCTGCGGAACAGAGTCCTTCATCACCAGCGTCACGTTCTGGCCGTGGGCGATCAGCGCCACGCCGTAGCGGCAGAGCAGGTGATAGAACGGGATCACCGTTGCTTCAAACAGCTTCTCCAGCCACGCGTCGGCGCTTAGCCCCGAGCGTTTAATCCACGCGTCGATCAGCGGGCGCCCGGCATTGTCGGTTTCCATCAGCGCCGCCATCAGCACCGCCTGTTCACCGTCTTCTAAATAACAGGACGGGTTCTCGCGCCAGATCACTCCCAGCATCTCCTGATAGCGGTAGGGCGCTTTCGGCAACGCGGCATAGCCCGGATGCGACAGATAGCCGGCGGCGGGTTCGCCCAGCACCTGCGCGCCAGAGCGGGCAAGCGTGGCGTCGGTGGCAAACTGCTCCTGCAGCCAGCGCGAGGCCAGCGGCCCGGCGGCAATGTACTTGCCCGGAATGCCGCGATAGCAGGAGGTGTTGTAGATGGTCAGCGGCAGCTTGATGTCATACGGCGCGCGACGGCTGGCATTGGTGAGCGTGCGCAGGGACTGCTGCGCCAGATACTCATCGCCAAACTCGCCCAGCTCGACCATCTCTCCGCGCGCGAGCTGCGCCAGGAAATGAATGGCGATCTTCTGCTGCCACTGCCACGGGTGCAGCGGCACCGGCAGCCAGGTCTCGTCGAGGCCCAGCGCCTGCCAGCGGGCGTCAAAGCGGGCGCGCTCGGTATTGTCCATGGCGCTCGCCAGCAGAGCGTTGATATCGCAATCGGCGTCGCTGCTCCAGACCAGATGCGCCCGCTGAACGGCAACCCAGTGCAGACGAAAACGTCCCCGATACTCAGGCGCGTACTGACGCAGCGCGTCCAGCCCCCAGCCGCGGCGGCCTTTGTTGAAAATAAACTTCGGGTGGCCGCTCATCAGACACTGTAATTCGTCCGGGTCGAGGTGGATCAGCGCGTCCGCGTCCATCGCTTCACGCGCCTGCGGCAGCTGCATGTCGCCGCGCAGCGTGGCGTAGAGATCTTCCATGTGCTCTGCCGTTTGCGCGTCGCTCATCTCCAGCACTTTCGCCAACTGCAGCAGCGCGCTCTCCGCTTCGACGGCTTCGCCGCTGGCGGTGGTCAGGCTGTCCGGGTCGATGTGCAGCCAGCCCCAGATCCCGCGCGCGGCGCGAAACTGCCAGGACTCGCTGCCCATGGTGATGCGCCAGCCGTCCGACGAAACCGGCTCAGCGCGCAGGGTGCGTTCGTATTCCAGCTCGGCGAGGATCTTCGCCACCATCTCGCGGTTCACTTTCTGCCAGAGCGCGTTCACAGTTCCACCTCGCTGAAGAAGCGGTGACGCTCGCTCATGATGAGGCGCGAGCGCTTGTGTGGGAAGTCGAACTCTTTCATCGTGTCAAAACCGGCGGATGCCAGATGGCGGAACAGGCGCTGGTTGTCGAAGCGCGGCTCGGCGACAATGCGCGCGGTGCGCGGTTCATCGAGATACAGATAGTGGCTCAGGCCGCGCAGCCAGCTGCGGATGTACTGCGCGCCGCGCCAGTTTTCTTCACCCACCAGCATGTGCAGCCCGCGGTCAAACGGCTGCCAGCGGTAGTGACGGCCAATGCGGTCTTCCGCCGCCCAGTAGAGTTCAAAATAGCCGAACGGCTGGTCGTCGAAGCAGCCGATAACCGGGTAGCAGTAGGTCGAGTCAAGCTGACGACGCAGGTAGCTTTCCTGCTCGGCCTGCGGACCCGCCATCTCCCAGAAGGCGTTCACGCGCGGGTTGTTCATCCATTGCGTAAAGCGCTCGCCGTCCAGCGCCACGTCGGCCACGCGGAAACTCAGGGTGCGCTTAATTTGCGGATCGTAACGGCGGTACACTTCGCCCTGCGGGCGGCGAGGACGCAGCGGGAAGTACAGCTGACGGCTCTCATCAAACTGCATCCCGCCGCTGGACTGCGGCTGTTCGCCTTTCAGCCACAGCGGCTGCTGCCAGAAGGTTTCACGCGCCAGATAATCCCCGCTTGCCAGACGAAACAGTGCCTGCGCCTGCGGTTCATCCTGCCAGGTTGCCCAGGGCAGGGTGATGCCGGTCAGCGTGGGTGCGGCAACAAACAGCTGATCCAGCGCCTCGACCAGCCAGCCGTCCGGGATCCCATTCAGACGCTCCAGCACCGCGCTGCCATCAAGACCCAGCGTCAGCGGCAGGTTTTTTTCCGTGGCTGTGCAGCGAAAGCCGTAGCCGGAATGGACGATATTCGCAATGGCCATCACGCCTTCTCCTTGTAAAACGGGTTGCTAAAGTCGAAATAGATCACCGCCGGATCGACGATGGTGTTTTCATTGCGATCGTGCAGGTAGCAGAAGAAGTTGCCTTTGCAGTTCCAGGTCGGGCTGTCGAGCACGTAGTCGAGGCAGCGGGTCTGCAATGCAGTCTTGCGCAGTTCGGCCAGCGCGTCGCGCACCCGGGACATCAGGCTCTCCTCGCTGTCAAAACCGGCGGCTGCAAGGGCGGCGGTGACGGCAAGGGTAGAGTTCAGCAGCAGGTAGTAAGGGAAGTAGCGCAGCAGCTGGCTGTCGCCGAAGCGGTTTTCCACCTCCGTTTCGCCCGCCTCTTTCAGCCACGCGTCGGCCCCTTCGGTCCACGCGCTGCCCTGGCAGTCGCGGTAGATAAGCCCGACTGGGAAATCCTGCTGCATTTCAACGAGGATATTCTGCTGGTGCGCCAGCAGGACAAGGCCGTAGTCCGCCTCGGCGCTGAAAAGCGGAAGTAACACGCGGTCGCAATAGGCATCCAGCCAGCAGCGTGCGGCCCGGTCGAGCGGTAAGTCCAGACGCTGGCTCAGACGGCGCACCGCCGCGGCCAGCAGGCTGTCACCGCCGTCCGGCGCGGACTGGGTCAGGCTCACCAGCACGTTGGTCTGGGTGTCTGGCGTATCGAACAGCAGGTTGACGCGCAGGGCCATCAGGCTCTCTTCCTGAACGATGCCGTTTGCGTCACGCAGCCCGGCCCAGCCGTCTTCCTGCATCACGCGCATGGTCGGGTAGCGTGCCTGCAAATCTTGCCAGCGTTCCGTTTTCGCCAGTCGCGCCAGGCGCATCCCGCGCTTAACTTCTTTCACCGACAGCGTGCGCACGGAGTTGGTCAGGCGCACGCTGAGCGAGAACTTAATCATGTCGCTGTTGGTTTCGCTGTACAGCGAGCGTGACGAGCTGGTGGGCAGCCACTGTGCGCCCGCTTCGCCCAGGTCCTGCAAGGCACCGTTTTCCACCAGACGCTGGCACCACGCCTGCTCCAGCAGATAGTCGGCCTGCCACGGATGCATCGGCAGCAGCCAGCGGGTGTCGGTGAAGTGGCCGAGCAGCTCAGGAGCGCTCTGTGCCGCGAAGCGCAGCAGACGTTCGCGCAGGGAGACGTTCAGGCTATCGCCGGCAATAAGCGTGCTCTCAACGGCAAACCAGCGCAGCGGGAAGCGGGAGGCGAAATCAGGCAGATAGCGCCGCGCCTCGGTTTCGCTGAACGGCTCGTGGGATTTTGGCGCAGGGTGAAACGCGTGGCCGACCAGCAGCGCCTGTTCCGCGTCGGCAAACGTCAGCGGCTTATCGCGCAGGGTTGCCCAGCCGTGGCGCAGATCGATCGCCTGCCAGGTGTGGGCGTGGCTTTCAAGGACGCGCTGTTTAAAGCGTGTCAGCGTTTCGCTATCCAGCGAGCCTTTTACGGAGGATTTTTCAAGAATTAAATCAACCAATTGCGTAAAGGTGACAGCGTCACCGCTATCGCTGTCTGCGTGGATCAGCGTTGCCGGAAAACGATACTGGTGATGCTGGGTAGGCGAAAAATAGCGTACGGGAACCCGAATAGCCTGGGTCTGGGAAAGCGGGATATGAATCTGCGATAACTCATCCGCAGCGGTAGCAGGGTGATAGCGCCAGTCCTTCGTTTCGCGCAGCAGCGCGTTCAAAAAACACTGGGCCGCAACGTCTGTACCGGCGGAGCGGGGCAGAGCACGCATAAAAGTACCTCATTCCATGACTGATAATAATTCTCGTTATGATATTCATTCTGTTTACAGTCGCAACTATTTTTGCAATATTTGTTTTCATAAACTTCATAATTTCCACATATTTATTGACACTATCTTCACAATTCTATGCGCCCAACCTCTGAAACTCTGATGGACAACGTCACCCCGAAAGCGAACTGGCCTCTGGCGCTGTGCGCAGGTTTATTAGGTATCGGGCAAAATGGTTTGCTGGTCATGCTGCCGCAGCTGGTCAGCCTGACCGGACTCTCGCTCTCCGTCTGGGCGGGGCTATTGATGTTTGGCTCAATGCTCTTTTTACCCGCCTCTCCCTGGTGGGGACGGCAGAGCGAGCGGCACGGCTGTAAGGTGGTCATGCTCGCCTCCCTTGGTGGCTACCTGGCGAGTTTCCTGGTGATGGCGCTGGTGGTCTGGGCGATGAGCAAGGGCGTGTTGAATGCCGCGTGGGGGCTGGCGGGGCTTGTTCTCTCGCGCACGCTGTACGGCCTGACGGTCTCCGGGCTGGTGCCCGCCGCGCAGACGTGGGCCATTCAGCGCACGGGGCTGGAGAAGAGAATGGCGGCGCTGGCGACCATTAGCTCGGGTCTCAGCTGCGGACGTCTGCTGGGGCCGCCGCTGGCGGCGCTGATGCTCAGCGTTAACCCGGTGGCGCCGCTCTGGCTAATGGCAGTAGCGCCCTTCATCGCGCTGCTGCTGGTGCTGCGTGAAGCCGCCGATCCGCCGCTGCCGCCGGTGGCGCACCAGTCGACCCGGCTACAGGTATCAATGCTGCCGTTTCTGGGGCTGGCGCTGCTGCTGGCGGCGCTGGTGAGCCTGATGCAGCTTGGCCTGTCACCGCATCTGCATCCGTTGCTCCAGGGCGACCCGGTGCAAATCAGCCATCATGTTGCGATGCTGCTGAGCCTGGCCGCACTGGCCACGCTCGCCGCCCAGTTTCTGGTGGTTCGCCCGCAGCATTTCAGCCCGATGGCGCTGCTCTGCCTGGCCGCGGTGCTGATGGTGGCAGGGCTTGGAGTGATGTATGTCGCGGATCTCGCGCTTTTCTACGTGGGAATTGTAATGACGTCGCTGGGTGCCGCGATGGCAACGCCGGGGTATCAACTGTTGCTGAACGACAGGTTGACGACAGGGAAAGGGGCGGGGATTATCGCCACCAGCCATACGTTAGGTTACGGAGTGAGTGCGATGCTGGTGCCTGTCGTAACCCGCTTTTACGGTGAGTCGTTTTTAATTGCCGCCGCATGGGGAATTGCGCTGCTGTTTTTGCTGGTCAGCTTAGGGGTACGCTGCACCGCTCGTCCCCCTGCCGAAAAATGTTAATGGACCTGGCGGGAAGTATTACCGCCGGGCTCTTCGCTTTGCCGCAGACGGTGCAGAGGATCCTGTTGGTAAAACTGGCAAAAACGCTGCCACAGCGCCGGGAACCGTGGGGCAAAGAGTTCTGGTGCGCTAAAGAAATACTCTGACAGCACCGCAAAACACTCGGCAGGATCGGTTGCGGCATAGGCATCAATACTGGCCGCGCTTTCCCCCACCAGGTCTATCTCATCCTGAATGTTCTCCATCGCCGCATGCAGGTCGTGCTCCCATCCGGCAACTTCACGAAGCGGGATAAGAGGGACACCGCTGGCGCGATCGCCGTTGCGGGTATCCAGCTTGTGCGCCACTTCATGAATAATCAGGTTGAAGCCTGAGGCATCAAACGAGTCCTGAATATCCAGCCAGTTAAGGATGATCGGCCCTTGCTGCCAGCTCTGACCGGACTGCACCACGCGCTGGTTGTGCACCAGCCCGATGTCATCTTCCCACTCGTCATCGACGATAAAGGGGGCCGGGTAGATCAGCACTTCGTGGAAGCCATCCAGCCACTCAATGCCGAGCTCCAGCACCGGCAGACAGAAAAGCAGGGCGATACGGGTATTTTTCAGCGGATCCAGCTCGAACCCCTGCAGCGGAACCAGGCGTTTTTGCTGCAAAAAACGATCCGCCATCTGAACCAGTTTCGATTGTTCATCCGGCTTAAGATTAGCCAGAACAGGGATCGCCAGCGCGTCATCCCACGGCAGCGCCATATCCCGGCCAGCCTCATTCGTTTTCCAGGGCCACTTAATCATCGCTTTGCTCGCAAACTCGTCACTTGAACAAAAATGGGAAGGTGATGTGCTGTTAACATGCCAAAGAACCCGGCATGAAGGCAACAACAAACGGAGTTGGGGGAAACGCTACCGGGAGGGTAAATCTTCCGCTCTCCGCCATTATTCAAGCACTTATCCCGTTTCTTTTCAGTGACAAAAATCCCATTGAGGACATCCCTTACATAAAATATGACGCGCGCTTGCGGTGACAACCAGAGAAGGTTGCCGCCAATCCATAAGTCGCTATTATGAATGTCCGAGTTTCCAGAAAGCGCTAAGGATTGCCAGAAAGTATGCCCGTCAACTTCGACCTTAACGATCTTTACGCCTTCAGAGCCCTGGTAGAATACGGTAATTTCCGTATTGCGGCAGAATCTATCTGCATTTCGCAGTCTGCCTTAAGCCGCCGCATCGAAAAGCTGGAGGCGGCAGTGGGGGCCAAACTGTTCGACAGAACCACCCGGCGCGTGATGCTGACGCTCTTCGGGCAAACCTTTGCCGAGCGCTGTGGGGTGCTTCTGGAAAACGTGGAGTCGATGCTGGCCGATATCGACAAGGTGAGCGAGGAGCGTACCGGACTTATTACCGTCGCCACTGTGCCTTCGGCTGCCTGTCATTTTATGCCCGAGGTCATCCGCCAGTTCCATAGCCGCTATCCGCGGGTGCGCATAAAGCTTATCGACAGCAGCGCGGGCAACGTGATTGAGGCGGTGGCCAGCGGGCAGGCGGATTTTGGGATCTGTTTTGCGAGAAGCCTGCAGCCGGATATCACGTTCATTCCGCTGGTGGAGGATGTCTACGTCGCCGCGTGCCGTCGCGATCATCCGCTGGCGGGGCGTAAGAATCTGACCTGGCAGGCGTTTTATCAGCAGGATTACATCAGCCTGGATATCACCTCCGGAAACCGCAACCTGCTCGACCAGATGCTCGGCCACATCAAGCCCGAGCGTCCGGGGATCTGTGAAACGCGCCACGTCACCACGATGCTGGGGATGGTGGAGGCGGGGATTGGCATTGCGGCCGTCCCCGCCATGTCAATGCCGCACGCGGAACATTCGATTCTGACGCATATCCCGCTGACCGAACCTGAAGTGAAACGCACTGTCGGGCTGATTCGGCGCAGCGGGCGCATTCAGTCATGGATTGCCGCCGAGCTGGAAACGCTGATTACCGCGCGCTATCGCGCGGCGTAGCGACGGGGATCATCCCGGTAGCGGTAATGGTCTCCCGCGCGCTGGCTGACGCGAGATAATCCAGCAGCGCTTTCGCCTCTGAGGGGTGATCCGCATGGGCCGTCACTGCGCCGGCAAAACGGGTAATGTATTGCAGATTATCCGGGAGCTTGCCGACAAAGGTAACCCCCGGAACAGGCAGCAGCTCGCTCACCTGCTGGAAGCCGATGCTGTACTTCCCTTTTGCCACTTCCGACGCGACCGGTATCCGCTCAACCTTGTGCGCTTTTCCCGCAACCTGCTCTTCAATCCCCAGTTTTTTAAACAGCTGAGTTTGCACATACCGACCGCTGGCGCTGTCGGAGTAGGCGATAGCGTTCGCCTTCAGTAGGGTCTGGCGCAGGGTGGCCTCCGTGGCGATATCCGGCACCGGCGAACCGGCTTTGACCACCACGCCGATGGGCGAGTTCGCCAGCTCAACGCGTGAGCCGTCTTTGACCATCCTGTCCTTCGCCAGATGCGCCAGCGCATCACCAACCATGATCACCACGTCCGCTTTTTCACCACGTGCCAGCCGGTTGGGGATCGCCTGCGGCGTCTTTCCCATCGATGGCCCCGGGATCAACACAATGTGGTCGCCGCTTTTGGCTTCATACTCTGGCGCTAGCTTTTCAAGGGCGGCTTTAAAACCGCCCGAGATCATGACGGTCACCTCCTGGGCCAGCGCCGCTGCGCTGGTTGCCAGCAATACCAGCCCGGTCAGTCCTGAACGTATAAATGTGCTCATATCATCCTCTCCGGATTAACGGGCTGTTTGCAGATGCAGTGCGCTGCGACGGTAGAGATAGAGCGTTGCCAGCATGGCACAGACTGCCGCGAAGCTCATCCAGTATCCCGGGGAGGCTTTGTCGCCAGTGTACTCAATCAGGGCCGTTGAAATGACCGGCGTAAACCCGCCAAAGACGGCGGTAGCCAGGCTGTACGCCAGTGAGAAACCAGCCACTCGCACCTCAACCGGCATGATCTCCGTCAGTGCCGGGATCATCGCGCCGTTATACAGGCCGTACAGGAAAGAGAGCCACAGCAGCACGCTCAGCATCATGGAGAAGCTTGGGGCCTGCGCCAGCAGCGTTAGCGCCGGGTAGCTGGTCGCCAGCGCCAGAAGCGTCATGGCAATCAGTACCGGTTTGCGCCCGAAGCGGTCCGACAGCGCGCCGCCTACCGGCAGCCAGATAAAGTTAGAGATCGCCACCAGCAGCGTGACCAGCAGGCTGTCAGAGGCGCTCAGCATCAACACCTTTTTGCCGAAGGTCGGCGCGTAGACGGTGATCAGATAGAACGCGGTGGTGGTCATCGCCACCATCAGCATGCCCGCAACCACAACCGGCCAGTTCGCCAGCAGGGTAGTAAAGACCTGACGCATCGCCAGCGTGTGGCGGCGCGCGCGAAACTCTTCCGTCTCTTCAAGCTTACGGCGCAGGAAAAAGATAAACGGCACGATTAAGCAGCCAAACAGGAACGGAATGCGCCAGCCCCATTCGCGGATGGCGCTCTCTTCCATCAGCGCGTTCAGGGCAAAGCCCATTGCCGCCGCCACCATAATCGCCACCTGCTGGCTGCCGGACTGCCAGCTGGTATAAAAGCCCTTGCGGCCCGGCGTGGCGATTTCCGCCAGATAGACCGACACCCCGCCAAGCTCCGCTCCGGCGGAAAAACCCTGCAGCAAGCGCCCCATCAACACCAGCAGCGGCGCCCACAGGCCGATGCTCTCATAGGAGGGGATCAGCACGATCAGGAAGGTTCCTGCCGCCATAATCGACAGCGTGACGATCAGCCCTTTGCGGCGGCCAACCTTGTCGATATAAGCCCCGAGGACGATGGCGCCGACAGGGCGCATCAGGAAACCTGCGCCAAAGACGGCGAAGGTCATCATCAGCGAGGCAAATTCACTGCTCGCAGGGAAGAAGGTGTGCGCGATGTAGGTGGCATAGAACCCGAACAGGAAGAAGTCGAATTGCTCAAGGAAGTTGCCGGAGGTGACGCGAAGTATCGCGCCCGCTCTTGCACGAACGGTTGCAGGTGGGGTCGAGGAAATCATGATTGTCTCCAGTTTTATCGTGACGTTATGATCGTCTGTTTCTGAAAACTGGCTCAATAAAAGGAATTTAATAAGCGCAAATCGCGCATGAACTGATGCGTGCTGTGCATCAATGACGGGGCGTTGACCAGGATTTACAGTTCTAACAATAACTTAACAATTCATTGATTTTTCGTTCACCATATTCCACTAAGTGGCTGATATCGCTGTTTTGTGACATCGCGCAGAAAAGAAGCCAGGCAGGCCTGGCTGAGATGGATGGCTAACCCGTTATCAACAACTTAGCCGCTTTCTACGAGCGGCAGTAATATCAATGAAGTGCACTATTCAGCGCAGCGCCTGAGCAATCGCGCTAAACATCAGCGATGCTTCCAGCGGCTGGGCGCTGAATGACGGTTCCGCCTGCGGCCAGGTTGACCACTGGACGATGACCAGGTTTTCCTTTTGATTCACCATAATCATCTGGCCAAAGATCCCCAGCGCCCAGAGTGAATCTTTCAGCGAATCCTGCACCGCGGGCTTAACCCCCGTGGCCGTGGCGGGCACTTCGTTATTCCACCACTGATAGCCGTATAACCCTTTCGGGTGCGCCTTCGACACCGATCCCGTTGCCTGCGTCCAGTCTGCGGACTGCTTCACCCAGCCTGCGGGCAGGATCGACTTACCGTTCGGCAATGTGCCGTTATGAAGGATGAATTGACCGAAGCGGCCCCAGTCTTCCAGCGTGGCGTTAAAGCCGTGGGCGCCGACGTCGTGCTGCCCTTTACGGTAGGCATGCCATACGCCGTCGCTCGCCATACCGTAAGGCTGCCAGATGCTTTTCTCCAGATACGCCGCGAGCGTCATGCCGGTGGCGCGTTCAAGCACGTCCCCCAGCAGCCATGCGCCGCCCGAGGAGTAGGACCAGTTTTCGCCCGCGGGATGCTCGCGGTGTAACCCCTTCACCAGCGTTCGCACGCAGTCGTAGGTGCCCGGCTTCGCTTCACACTCGGTAAGCTGCGCGAAGTCTGATTTTGGGTTGGTGTAGTCTTCGTTCCACGCCACGCCGGAGGTATGGGTGATGAGCTGTTTCAGCGTCACGCCGTCCCAGGCGGTGCCTTTTAAATCCGGTTCATATTGGGTGATGAGATCGTCCAGGGAATGGATTTTCCCCTCCTTGAGCGCCACCCCCACCAGCGCGGAGACCACCGATTTTCCCACGGAACGCGAGGTCCAGAGCGTGGAGTCGGTATTGCCTTCACCCAGATATTTATAGGCCACTTTTCCGTTCTTCAGCACCAGCATACCGCTGACGTTCTGGCGTTTCAGGTAATCCTGAAGGTTCCAGGTCTTGCCGTTAACCCGGTAACGGGCATCGGTGAGCGGTTTGTCTGCCGCCAGCAGCGGCGTAGCGTCGCCGTGGCGGAACACGTCTCCCGCATAGTTGCGGTAGTCATTACGAAAGCCCACGACGCGGTCGGTCTGGCTCCAGGTCAGCATAGCATGCGCATCCGGCAGTTTTGCATCATACGGGGCAGGACAGGCCGTCAGCTCGCTGCCGTGACAGGCAGCCATGACGGGGGGGGAGAACAGGCTGCTGAAAACCAGACCGGCAAGCAGAGTGAGTTTTAAGGTTTTGTTTTTCATGTTGATCTCGTTTGGTCAGGGAGGGCTTCAGTTTACGAACACGCGGTCTATAATAAAAAACGCGTTATGGGGGAAAATCCCCCGTAAATTAACGGGAGTCAGGTGTGGCGACATTGATGTATTCGTTTGCCCAGCTGGAGGCGTTCACCGCCGTGGCTGAGCACGGCAGCCTGATGAAGGCGGCCAGCAAGCTCGGAAAAGATCGCACCACCTTGCGCGATCTGATCGATTTTCTGGAAGACGGTCTGGGCTATGCGCTGTTCGTGCGCGAGGGGCGCCACCTGCAATTAACGCCGGAAGGGGAGCAGCTTCAGCGTCAGGCCCATCTGCTGATGCGGCAGGTGAGGGCCTTCGAGGCGTTTGCCAGAGCGGTGCCGGACAGCGCGATGCAGGACATTTCCCTCGTCTACGATCCGTTCACGCCAAGGGCTTTTTTGCAGGCGCTGCTGGCGAAAATGGCGACGCGCAACGTTCGTTTGAGTTTGACCTGCGCCTCGCGCGACGACGCGGAAGCGATGCTGGCACGCGGTGCGGCCGATCTGGGCATCTGCCAGGCGCGCAATCGCAGCGTCGGTAACGAGATGGAGTGGCGGGCGCTCGGCGCCATTGATATGGATTTTTACGCCTCGAAAGTGCTTTTCAGGGAGAATGCGTCGCCGGTGTCGCTCCTCGACCTCTCCCTTGTGCCGCAGGTGGTCATGCACCCTGCGTCTGACGAACCGGTCGCGCGTCGCCTGCAAATCTCCGGGCATACGATTTTTACCAACGAGCTGGAGATGCTGCGCGGCCTGCTGGAGAAAGGGTGTGGCTGGGGATTTTTGCCGACGCATCTTCAGGCGGCGCGATGGCAAAACGTAAAAAGGCTGCACACCGAAGTGGGCAGCCAGGGGATCGGTCAGACGATGGTGACGATCTGGAAACCGGGCAGCGACAAGCGTGGGTTAATTAATGAAACGCTGTCGCTGCTGCCGTCATTGTGGAAAGACTCAGCGCTGTGAGCACCCCTTGCACTGCTTGTTCTGGATCTGCTGGAAGAAATCGTTGCCTTTGTCATCCACCAGGATAAAGGCCGGGAAGTTCTCCACTTCAATTTTCCAGATGGCTTCCATTCCCAGCTCCGGATACGCCACGCACTCCAGGCTCTTGATGCTGTTTTGCGCCAGTACCGCTGCCGGGCCGCCGATGCTGCCGAGGTAGAAGCCGCCGTGCTTATGGCAGGCGTCCGTCACCTGCTGGCTGCGGTTGCCTTTTGCCAGCATGATCATGCTCGCGCCGTGGGATTGCAGTAAGTCCACATAGGAGTCCATACGTCCCGCAGTGGTCGGGCCGAGTGAGCCAGACGCGTAGCCTTCTGGCGTTTTGGCCGGGCCTGCGTAGTAAATCGGGTGATCTTTAACGTACTGCGGCAGTTCTTCCCCGTTGTCGAGCAGCTCTTTCAGCTTCGCGTGGGCGATATCGCGCGCCACGATGATGGTGCCGTTCAGCGACAGGCGGGTGGAGACCGGGTGCGCGGAAAGCTGCGCCAGGATCTCATTCATCGGCTTGTCGAGATTGATGCTCACCACGTCGCCTTCACCCTGTTGACGCAGGGACTCAGGAATATACTGGCCCGGATTGTGTTCCAGCTTCTCAATCCAGATCCCGTCGCGGTTGATTTTCGCTTTGATATTACGGTCAGCGGAGCAGGAGACGCCCATGCCGATTGGGCAGGAGGCACCGTGGCGCGGCAGGCGGATCACGCGGATGTCGTGGGCGAAGTATTTACCGCCAAACTGCGCGCCCAGACCAAGGTCCTGCGCTTCCTGGAGCAGTTCCTGTTCGAGCTGAACATCACGGAACGCCTGACCGTGTTCGTTACCTTCGGTTGGCAGCGCATCGTAGTAGCGGGTGGAAGCCAGCTTAACGGTTTTGAGCGTGGCTTCCGCTGAGGTTCCGCCGATAACAAAGGCAATGTGGTACGGCGGGCAGGCTGCGGTGCCCAGGGTGCGCATCTTCTCAACCAGGTAGTTTTTCAGCTTCGCCGGAGTGATCAGCGCTTTGGTTTCCTGGTAGAGATAGGTTTTGTTGGCAGAACCGCCGCCTTTCGCCATGCACAGGAATTTATACTCGACGCCGTCCACGCTGTAGAGGTCAATCTGCGCGGGCAGGTTGGTGCCGGTATTCACCTCTTTATACATATCCAGCGCCGCATTCTGCGAGTAGCGCAGGTTATCTTCAATGTAGGTGTTATAGACGCCCTGGCTCAGGGCCGCTTCGTCACCGCCGCCGGTCCAGACGCGCTGGCCTTTTTTACCCATGATAATCGCGGTGCCGGTATCCTGACAGGTCGGCAGTACGCCTTTTGCGGCAATGTCAGAGTTACGCAGGAACTGCAGGGCAACGTATTTGTCGTTCTGGCTGGCCTCCGGGTCGTTCAGGATCGCGGCAACCTGCTTCTGATGGGAAGGACGCAGCATAAACGCAGCATCGTGGAAGGCCTGCTGCGCCAGCAGGGTCAGGGCTTCAGGCTCCACTTTCAGGACTTCCTGACCGTCGAACTCGGCAACTGAAACGTGCTCTTTGGTGAGCAGATAGTATTCGGTGTCATCGTGCGCGAGAGGGAAGGGGTTTTGGTAGATAAACGGTTTGTTTGACATAGCGTATTGCTCCACAAAAATAAAACCGCCGGAGGAGAAGTCCGGCGGTCAGGAATCAGAACATCATGGACATCCACGGATAACCAATCAGCAGCAGGGCCGCCAGGAAGATGGCACCGAAGATGGTGCCGAGGCGCCAGTAGTCTTTGGTTGGCAGGTAGCCGCTACCGTAGTAAATCGGGCTTGGGCCAGTACCGTACGGGGTGATGATCCCCATCACGCCCAGCGAGGTCACCATCAGCAGAACGAACACTTCCATATTCATGCCCGGAATGGTGGAGGCGATGGTCAGCATCGCTGGCAGCAGCGCCGTGGTGTGCGCGGTGGTGCTGGCAAACAGGTAGTGCAGCAGGTAGAACGCCAGCAGCAGGACGATGGTAGCCACACCCGGCGAGATACCGCTCATTAACAGACCGCCTTCTTTACCCAGCCAGCTGATAAAACCGGTGGAGGAGAGGCCATCCGCCAGCGCCACCAGCGTGGCGAACCAGACGAAGGTGTTCCACGCGGCTTTGTTACCGGTGATATCGTTCCACTCCAGCACGCCGGTCCACAGCATCAGGCCGACGATGAGCAGGGCAGCCATAGCGGGTTCAATCCACGCGGCGGCAAAGATCCACATCAGCAGCGCACAGCATACGAACACCAGCAGCAGGATTTCGTTGCGGGACAGTTTGCCCAGTTTTTCGAGTTCACGGGTCGCCCACAGCGGTACTTCGTCGTTCACTTTTACTTCAGGCGGATAGAACCAGTAAGCCAGCAGCGGCATGGTCAGAATCAGCAGCACGCCCAGCGGCAGGAAGGCGATGAACCAGGTGCCCCAGGAGATGTTGATCCCGACAGTGCTTTTCACCAGCGCCAGCGCCAGCAGGTTAGGCGCCAGAGCAGAAAGGAACATCGAACTGGTGATACAGGCCGCGGTGATCGCCACCCACATCAGGTACGAACCAATCTTACGCGCGCTTGGGTCATTCGGTTTTGAACCGTACAGCGGCGGCAGGTTAGCGATGATTGGGTAGATTGTCCCGCCGCTGCGCGCGGTGTTGGAAGGGGTGAACGGTGCCAGCAGCAGGTCAGCAAACGTAATCGCGTAACCGAGCGTCAGGCTGCGACGGCCGAGGTATTTCACCAGAATCAGCGCCAGACGGCGGCCGAAGCGGGTTTTGTCATAGCCTGCGGCAAACATGAAGGCACCGAAGATCAGCCAGACGGTTGAGTTACCAAACCCGCTCACCGCCCACTTAAAGGAGGCGCCTGCCAGCTTGAATTTCGGGTCAGCCAGCTGTTCCGGGCTGAAAAGTACCCACTGGCTGCACAGCGCAATGGCGACCACACCGGTCAGACCGATCACCGCACCCGGCAGCGGTTCGAAGATCAAGCCCACGATCACGCCGACAAAGATAGCGAAGTAGTGCCATGCGTAAGGCGGCAACCCTTCAGGAACGGGAACAAACAGCAGCAGTACGGCGACAACGATGGGCAGCGCCATCATCAGCAGTCGTTTTGCTTGTCCATTTGATGCCTGATTCGCCACAGGAGGCGTTACAGCAGTTTTTGTATTCATAGTTTCACGTCTTAAGTTGTCAAAGATTCGGTTGCTCTGAAAAAACAAAATCGCTTTCTTAAGTTTCTTTGCTTTCTTTAGTTATTTAAGATGCTGTTTTGTATTTTCAGTAATAGCGATTTAACGCTTTTTGGTTTGCGCTAAATTAAAAAATAATGATGTTTTTATATTGCGCTTTTGGATGCCATAACTATTGATCGCGATCAAAAAAACAGAATTGCAGCGTTATTTTTATGCTTTTATTAATAACCACTCTGGCGTATGTGGGTATTATGTATTTTACGAGTGTATTTTATCATTTTTGTAACATATTTACTTTTTGTTGTTTTGTATCATATTGATTTTATTTGTTTTGTGTGTGTCTCGGTGAAATGGTTTTACCATTAATCATTTAACGATTTTTAAATTATTGTGAATGGCTGAATTACAATCGCTAACACCAATGTATTATTTGTGTTATCGCAGGGATTAAATAGTTTTTTAACTAACGTAATAACTTTAGAAACTAAAAAAATCATTATATTAATATCATGACATCGGCAAATAACGACGAAATAAAAAACCAATCCGATAACGAATTCTTAATTTTTAAAGTTTGGAGTTTTTATTATGAGCACTAACGAACGTATTCTAAGCCCCTTCACATTACCGAATGGCACTGAACTGAAAAACCGTTTGTTAATGGCACCTATGACCACCTGTACCGGCTATTACGACGGCACCGTCACCAGCGAGCTGGTGGAATACTATCGTGCCCGTTCCGGCAGTATCGGCACCATTATTGTGGAGTGCTGCTTCGTCGACGATCTCGGCCTCGCCTTCCCGGGCGCAATCGGCATCGATAACGACGAGAAAATTGCCGGGCTGGCGAAAATCGCGGAGGCGATTAAATCGAAAGGCTCTAAGGCCCTGCTGCAGATCTACCACGGCGGCCGCATGGTCGACCCAAAACTGATCGGTGGCCGTACGCCGGTTGGCCCGAGCGCCGTTGCCGCGCCGCGTGAGGGCGCAGCAACGCCAGTGGCGCTGACAGGCGAAGAAGTTGAAGGCATGATCGGCAAGTTTGGTGAAGCGGTGCGCCGCGCCATCCAGGCCGGCTTCGACGGCGTGGAGATCCACGGGGCGAACACCTACCTGATTCAGCAGTTCTACTCACCGAATTCTAACCAGCGCGACGACGAGTGGGGCGGCAGCCGCGATAACCGCGCGAAGTTCCCGCTGGCGGTGCTGGACATTACTCACAAAATGGTGCGCCAGTACGCGGACGACGCCTTTATTATTGGCTACCGCTTCTCCCCTGAAGAGCTGGAAGTGCCGGGCATCCGCTTTGACGACACCATGTACCTGCTGGAAAAACTGGCGGCGCGCGGCGTGGACTATCTGCACTTCTCCGTCGGCGCCACCCTGCGTCCTTCCATTGTCGATACCCAGGACCCAACGCCGCTTATCGAAAAATACTGCGCGATGCGTTCTGACACGCTGGCGCAGGTTCCGGTCATGGGCGTGGGCGGCGTGGTGAATGCTTCAGACGTGAATGAAGCGCTTGACCACGGTTACGACCTGATTGCCGTGGGTCGCGCGACCATTGCATACCCTGACTGGACCGACCGCATTACAGCGGGCGAAAGCCTTGAGCTGTTTATGGACAGCACCAAACGCGAGGCGCTGAGCATCCCTGAACCGCTGTGGCGCTTCTCGCTGGTGGAAGCGATGATCCGCGACATGAGCATGGGTGAATCTAAATTCAAACCAGGCACCTTCACTGAGAAAGTGCAGGACGACGCCAGCGAGCTGGTGATTAACGTCAGCCTCGAAACCGACCGTATTGCAGACATTGAGCTCGCGTCTGGCCCGAGTGAAGACGTTGAGTTTGTGACCAGCTTTGAAGAGATCCGTACCCGCATTCTGGACGCTAACACCCCGCACGTGGATGCCATCACCGGCGCAACCAGCCAGAGTGAAGCAGTGAAGAAAGCGGTATCCAAAGCGATGCTGAAGTCCAGCAAAGCGCTGGCAGCGGAAGAGGGCGTTGACCCGAACGAAACCCGCAGCGTGGACGTGGTCGTTGTCGGCAGCGGCGGCGCCGGTCTGGCGGCGGCGATTCAGGCTCACGACGAGGGCGCGAGCGTGCTGATCGTCGAGAAAATGCCAACCATCGGCGGGAACACCATTAAAGCCTCTGCCGGGATGAACGCCGCCGAAACCCGCTTCCAGCGCGTGAAGGGCATTCAGGACAGCAAAGAGCTGTTCTACCAGGAAAGCCTGAAAGGCGGCGGTAACAAGAACAACCCGGAACTGCTGCGTCGCTTTGTCGAGAACGCGCCACAGGCGATTGAGTGGCTGGCAACGCGCGGCATTATGCTGAACGACATCACCACCACCGGCGGGATGAGCATCGACCGTACTCACCGTCCAAAAGACGGTTCTGCGGTGGGGGGCTACCTGATCAGCGGCCTGGTGCGTAACGTTAACAAACGCAACATCGAGGTGATGCTGGATACCTCCGTCAGCGACATTATCTTCGAGAACGGTGAAGTCACCGGCGTACGCCTGACTACCGAAGAGAATGAAACTGTCACCGTAGCAGCAAAAAGCGTGATTGTGGCGACGGGCGGCTTCAGCGCCAACAGCCAGATGGTGGTCAAATACCGTCCGGACCTTGAAGGGTTCGTCACCACCAACCACAAAGGGGCAACGGGTGGCGGCATCGCGCTGCTGGAACGCATCGGGGCGGGCACCGTGGACATGGGCGAGATTCAAATTCACCCAACCGTAGAGCAGAAAACCTCGTACCTGATTTCCGAATCTATCCGCGGCGGCGGGGCGATTCTGGTGAACCAGAAAGGGGAGCGCTTCTACAACGAAATGTCGACCCGCGATAAAGTCTCGGCGTCAATCATCGCCCTGCCGGAGAAATATGCTTACATCGTCTTTGATGAGCATGTCCGCACGAAAAATAAAGCGGCGGATGAGTACATCGCGAAAGGTTTCGTGACCAGCGCCAGCTCGCCAAAAGCCCTGGCTGAAGCGCTGGGCATGGATCACCACGCTTTCCTGGCGACCCTGGAACGCTACAACGGTTTCGTTGAAAAACAGCACGATGATGATTTTGGCCGTACCACCGCGCTGCGTGCGCCAATCAATGAAGGGCCGTTCTACGCCATTCAGATTGCGCCGGGCGTGCACCACACTATGGGCGGCGTGACCATCAACACCGAAACCTGCGTGCTGGACAGCACGCACAACGTGCTGCCAGGGGCGTTTGCGGCCGGTGAAGTGGTCGGCGGGATCCACGGCGGTAACCGTATCGGCGGTAATGCGGTGGCAGATATCATTATTTTTGGTACGCTTGCAGGACATCAGGCGGCTATGCGTTCGAAAAAGCAGTAAGACCCCCTGTGTTGTATGCCGGATACGCGCAGCGTTATCCGGCATTTTCCCCGGCGGCGCGGTGCTTGCCGGGGCTACATCTGAGGACTCATGCTATGCCTGATGACCATCGCGTTTACAGTTATTCCGCCGTTCTGATGGGATCGCCCATCCTCCTCAAACTCTTTTCCCATGACGAGGCCCTCGCGTCCCGCGTGTTTCGCCTGATCAAACAGTACGAAGACCTGCTTACCGTTAACCGTGCGCATTCTCAGGTGATGGATATCAACCATGCGGCCGGTCAGCATCCGGTTGCCGTCAGCCGTCCGGTGTTTGAGCTGATTCGCTGCGCGAAAGCGGCAAGCATGCTTAAAGACAGCGCGTTTAACCTGGCCATCGGCCCGCTGGTGAAACGCTGGAAAATTGGCTTCCAGGGCGATAGCGTTCCGCCTGCCGATGACATTACTGCACTGCTGGGCGTAACCGATCCTGCGGATGTGGTGCTGAATGAACCGGACAGCAGCGTCTTTCTGATGAAAGCGGGAATGGAGATCGACCTGGGAGCCATTGCGAAAGGCTATATTGCCGACAGGGTGCGGGATTATCTGCACAAAGAGGGCGCCGGACTGGGGCTGATCAACCTCGGCGGAAACATCCAGACGTTAGGCTCACCGGAAGGGGACTGGAGCGTCGGATTGAAAAAACCGTTCGCCGGTGATGCGTTGATTGGCGCGATGGCGGTAGAGAATCGATCCGTCGTGACCTCGGGAACGTACGAGCGCTACTTCGAACAAAACGGCAGGCGCTATCACCATATTCTCGACCCGCGTACCGGGTATCCGCTGGACAACGAGCTGGACAGCGTCACCATCGTGTCGAAAGATTCCATCGACGGCGATATCTGGACCACGCTGATTTACGGTATGGGCGTTGAAAAGGGCTGCGCTGCGCTGCGCGCTCGTCCTGATATCGAAGCGATTTTTGTGACCAAAACAAAAGAAGTGGTGATCTCCTCGATGCACCACTTCCGCTTCACGCTGATGGATAACGACTATCGGGTTACTGACAATACTGTTTGAGTAACCCCGTTTGCTCCGGCTGCAGCCGGTAGCGATACACCGGACGCCCGGTCGCGCCGTAGTGAATGCTGGTGAACAGAATGTTGATTTGCGCCAGCCAGATTAAATACTTGCGGCAAGACACCCGCGAAATATTGACCGCGTTCGCCAGGTCATCGGTGGAAAACTCCATCTCCGGGTGCGCGTCGATCCACTGGCAAATCGTGCGCAGCGTTTGCGGCGTTAACCCTTTCGGCAATTTCTTGCTGTCGGCGAGTTCCGGCGCACCGCCGTGGATCAGTCTGTCCACGTCCGCCTGCTCATAATACTGGTGGGATCCCATCAGGCTGTGCTTTGCCTTCCAGCCGTTCAGCGCCTCTTCAAAACGCGGAAACTGGAACGGTTTGATCAGGTAATCCACAACCCCGTAATGCATGGAGGTCTGAATAGTGGTGGCATCGGACGCCGACGAGATCATAATCACATCAATCGGACGACCCGATGCACGGATGATCGGCAGGAGATCGAGCCCGTTATCCTGCTGCATGTAGACATCCAGCAGCACCAGATCGACGGGCTGGTTCGGGTTATTGATAATGGCCTCGGCCTGGTTGAGCGTGGAGGCGACGCCGCAGCAGCTAAAGCCTTCAACACGGTTAACGTACAGACGGTTGAGGTCGGCTACCATGGCGTCATCATCGACAATTAATACATTTATCACGCGATATTCCTCTCGCTATCCCAGGGGATGTGAACAAAAAATTGGGTAAATACGCCAGGCTCAGATTCGACGGTGATATCGCCGCCCAGATTCTGGATTTGCTGACGCGCAAGGAACAGCCCAACGCCCCGGTTTTCACCTTTTGTTGAGAAGCCCTTTGTAAAAATAGCCTCCAGCTGAACCGGATCGATACCGGGGCCATCATCGCTGACTTCGCAGCTGAGCCAGCCATTTTGATAGTGTAACAGCAGAGTGATTTCGCCTTCCGGCTGGCCTTCCATTGCATCCAGTGCGTTTTCAATTAAATTACCGAGCACGGTGACCAGCACCGCAACCTGCTCTTCATTGGCGGTATCCGGTATCTGGCACTCATCTGCCAGCGTAAGCGTGATGCCCGCTTCTTTGGCACGGTGAATTTTACCCAGCAAAAAGCCTGCGATAACCGGTGATTTGACTTTGCTCTGGATGGTGCCAATGTCCGTCTGGTAATTATGCGCCGTCTGGAGGATGTACTCCTCGAGTTTGTCATAGCGCTTAATGTTCAGCAGCCCAAGGATCACGTGCAGTTTATTCATAAATTCATGGGTGTGGGCGCGCAGGGCATCAACATAGTTGACCATCCCATCGATGCGCTGCATCAGCTGGCTGATTTCCGTTTTATCGCGGAAGGTGCTGATCGCCCCGATCACCCGATTCTGACTTTTAACGGGCACCATATTACAGAGCAACAACCGCCCGTTGCAGCTGATCTCCTGATCCTGACGCGCAATCCCGGTTTTCGACACGTCGCGCAGGCTTGCCAGCAGCGGCTCGCTGGCGTTTTCGGTCTGCTTGCCCGACGGCAGGAGCAAAATCTCTCTGGCAGCGTGGTTAATCATCGTCACGCGGCCGTGAATGTCTACCGCCAGAACCCCTTCCCGGAGCGACTGCAGCATCGCCTGACGCTGTTCAAACAGCGCGGAGATCTCGTACGGCTCCAGCCCAAACAGGATGCGTTTGAGCACGCGGACCAGGCCCCAGATCGCCAGCGAGCTCATTAAGATACTGAATAACACGGTCCAGAGGGCGTTAAGCCGTCCGCGGGTGATCTGCTCTTCAACTTTTTTGAGGGAGATGCCGACCACCACCACGCCGATTTGCTCTTGCTGCGCGTCAAAGACGGGCGTAAAAACGCGCAGCGCTTCGGCGAGCGCGCCCCGGTTGACGGAGACATTTTCTTTACCTTCCAGCGCGGGTGTTAAATCGTCGCCGATAAAATGCAGCCCCAGCAGCGCTTCGTTCGGGTGAGAGTAGCGGATCCCGCGCATGTCAGTGACCACGGTAAACAGCAGATCGTTACGCTTTGTCACCGCCTGGGCGAGGGGCTGAATAATATCCGCCTGGGGCGCCTGCATCAGGCCGCGTTTGACCTCAGGGCTGTCCGCAAGGGTGCGGGCAATGCCGAGCGCGGTGTCTTTGACATCATCGCGGGTCGCACGGGTGATTTGCACAGAATAGAGCGCAAAGACCAGCAGCAGCACGGAACCGATAATCGCGCACACCATCAACGTGACGAGGGTGTTCAGTTTCATAGGGCGCTTGCGCGTCAGGGGGAAGGGCTGCAAATCGCTCATCAACACTCCGCGATGATTATAAAGAGGTAATTATCGCTGATGACGCGGTTTTCTTAAAGCCATGTAAAAGCATGCGCTTGGTCCTCTTTTCGTGACCCTCATCTCATGTGACCTATATAAAACACTTTATAGTGTGGGGGTACTCATAATAAGGAGGCTGTTTATGAGCATTATGCTTACCGGTTCGGTCAAGGAAAGACGGCACGCCAGCACGATGAATATCGACAGATTGTCCACGCTGGATATGCTGAACGTCATTCACCAGGATGATGCACAAATCTCTTCTGCTATTACCCCTTTCTTAACAACGATTGCGCGCGTGGTGGATAACGCTGCGGCGACGCTCAGTCATGGCGGGCGGCTGGTGCTCGTCGGCGCGGGGCCTTCGGGACGTATAGCAAGGCAGGCGGCTGATGAGTATGCGCCGGGTAAACATCCCGTTATCGCCATTACGACGGACGGTGAAGCGGCAAGCTACGAGCGCGGCGTTGCCGACCTGCAGGCGCTTAAGTTTGGCGAGCACGACATGATGCTGGCGGTGACCGTCAGCGGAAAAACGCCGTGGGTATGGGGGGCCATGCGGCATGCATGGTCGTTGGGTTCACCGGTCGCGGTGATAACAGGTGATGCGCAAAGCGAGGCGGCACAGTTAGCGAGTATGGTGATTGCGCCTGAACTGGGGCCTGACGTGGTGGCGGGATACGCCAATGCCAAAGCGGGGATCGCGCAAAAAACGATCCTCAATATGGTGACCACAGGGCTGGCGGTGAGATCCGGGCGCGTCTACAGCAACCTGCGCGTGGATCTGGAGGCGACCAGTACCAAATGGTCAGAACGACAAATCGCGATAGTGATGGAAGCGGGCGGATGTACCCGGACTGAAGCGAAGGCCGCGCTGGAGAGCTGTAACCACAACTGCAAAACGGCGGTGTTGATGGTACTGACGGGGCTGGATGCCTGGAAGGCGCATGAACTGCTGGCGCAGAATAACGGGTTTATTCGCGTGGCGCTGCAGGAAGCGCCGTAACACTTCAGCATTAAATAAAAAAGCCCGCGAATGCGGGCTTGAGTATTTCTGGGGATTAGAACTGGTAGGTCATGCCGACGCCAACGATGTCGTCGGTTGCGATGCCGTTGTCGCTGTAGAACGCGTCATCTTCGTCCAGCAGGTTGATTTTATAATCAACATAGGTGGAGAAGTTTTTGTTGAAGGTGTAGGTCATGCCCAGGTCGATGTAGTTAACCAGATCCTGGTCAACATAATCGTAGCCATTGCCTGGGTGATAGTCGTTGCCACCCAGATCGACGCCCTTAGAGTATACCCATGCCAGGGATGGACGCAGGCCGAATTCAAACTGGTACTGTGCTACGGCTTCAAAGTTCTGAGTTTTGTTGGCGATGCCACCATCTGCATTGCTACCGTAAGGCGTCATGTTGCGAGTTTCGGCATACATCATCGCCAGGTAAACATCCTTAGCATCGTACTTCGCGCCGATGGTCCAGGCTTCAGCACGTTCGCCGCCAGCATATTTGCTGAAGCGGTTGTAACTGCCTGCGCCATAAGCAACCTGATCGTTGGTACGGTCAGAAGAAGAGTACGCAGCACCCAGGCTCAGGCCAAAGTCGAAGTCATAGGAGGTTGACATACCAAAGCCGTCGCCGTTCTGGAAACGTACGTTTTCATGGCCGTTTTTGGTGCCTTCCTGATCTTCATTTGCGTTGCTGCCTTCATTATTGCCCTGATACTGCAGCGCAAAATTCAGACCGTCAACCAGGCCGAAGAAACCTGAATTACGGTAGGTTGCCAGACCGTTAGCACGGCCATTCATAAAGTTATCGGTCCAGGTGTAAGAATCGCCACCGAATACTGGCAGCATATCGGTCCAGGCTTCAACGTCATACACGACGCCGTAATTACGGCCGTAATCAAATGAACCCAATTCAGCGTATTTCAGACCAGCGTAAGCCAGACGGTTAAATGATGTATCACCAGCGCCTTCGGTATCGTTAGCGTAGGTTTTATATTCCCACTGGCCATAACCCGTCAGGTCACTGGTAATCTGTGATTCGCCTTTGAAACCAATCTGTACATAGGTTTCATCGCCGTCGTCGCCAGCGTTATCTGAGAAGGTATGACGTGCATCGACTTTACCGTACAGGTCGACTTTGTTGCCGTCTTTGTTGTACATCTCAGCTGCATTTGCTGCGCCAGCCATTAATAATGCGGGTACAAGAATTGCCAGAACTTTTCTTTTCATTATATATTCCCTTTAAAGATAATTTATATGAATATATGTAATCACCCTCCGTAATTACGTGTTCGATACTATTCTAAGGCCGGCTAATTTGGTTCAAAAATAAATGTAATTAAATTGGTAAAAATATTGCAAAATATTTCTACTAATCTCTTTATTTTTCGTGTGAATTAATTAATTGAAAATATAGTGAGTAATTATTATTAAGTATTTCGTGTGTCTATTTTTTAATTTATTAAATTTGGCTATGTTATAATTAACCCTCAATTTTCGTAACGGGAAAGAAAGATGGAACTCACTCAATGGCAACAGCGCTTCGAATCCTGGCTTGATCAACATCACGCTTCCGACGACGCTGCGCATGATATTTCACACTTTCGTCGCGTCTGGATGACGGCGCAGAAAATCATGCCTCATTACAACGCTGACCCGCTGGTAGTAATGACTGCCTGCTACTTTCACGACATTGTCAGCCTGCCGAAAAATCATCCCGAACGCAGCCAGTCCTCGCGGCTGGCGGCGCGTAAAACGCGTGATATTTTGCAGCGCGATTTCCCGGATTTTCCGCCAGACAGGTATGCCGCGGTGGAACACGCCATAGAAGCGCACAGCTTCAGCGCCGGGATTGCGCCACAAAGTCCCGAGGCCAAAATAGTTCAGGATGCCGACCGGCTGGAGGCATTAGGCGCTATCGGTCTGGCGCGCGTTTTTGCCGTATCCGGCGCGCTGGGTGTCACCCTGTTTGATGCGCGCGATCCGTTCGCCGATTCGCGTGACCTGGACGACAAAGCCTTCGCCCTCGATCACTTCCAGACCAAGCTGCTGCGCCTGCCCGAGACGATGCAGACCGACGTGGGGCGTGAGCTTGCCCGACATAACGCCGATTTTCTGATCCAGTTTATGGCGAAACTGAGCGCAGAACTGCAGGGCGACTGCCTGGGGCTGGATGGTCAGGTATTGAGCCGCTTCCGTCGGAGTGTGAGCCGGTAAACTGTGGTAATCTGTCTCCAGTCTTTATTGCCCGGTTAAGAGAATGCAGGAAATACGATCAGTGATTGAGCCCGCGCCAGCGCAGGCTGAGAAATCAACGGCAGCCGTGCAGGCATTACTGCGGCAGCTGCTGGATATCTATGATGTTAAGACCCTTGCCAACCAGCTGGCGGCCCATGGCGAGAGTCACTGGAGCCCGGCAATACTCAAAAGACTGCTGATAAGCGACAGGGCAGGGCGCCGCATGAGCGACGGCGAGTTCCGTTATCTGCAAAATCTGCTGCCGCGTCCTCCCGCCGCGCATCCAGACTATGCGTTCCGCTTTATCGATCTGTTCGCCGGTATTGGCGGCATCCGCCACGGTTTTGAAGCCATTGGCGGGCAGTGCGTGTTCACCAGCGAGTGGAATAAACACGCGGTGCGTACCTATAAGGCTAACTGGTACTGCGATCCTGATGAACACCATTTCAACGCTGACATCCGCGATGTGACCCTGAGCCACAAAAGCGGCGTCAGCGATGAAGAAGCCGCAGAGCATATCCGGCAAACCGTGCCTGAGCACGACGTGCTGCTGGCGGGCTTCCCGTGCCAGCCTTTTTCGCTCGCCGGGGTGTCGAAAAAAAATGCCCTGGGACGCGCCCACGGGTTTGCCTGCGATACGCAGGGCACGCTGTTTTTTGACGTGGTCCGAATTATTGATGCCCGTCGTCCGGCTATTTTTGTGCTGGAAAACGTCAAAAACTTAAAAAGCCATGATGGCGGGAAAACCTTCCGCATCATTATGCAAACGCTGGATGAACTGGGCTATGACGTGGCCGATGCGCAGGACATGGGCGCAGACGATCCGAAAATCATCGACGGTAAATATTTCCTGCCGCAGCATCGCGAACGTATCGTGCTGGTAGGCTTCCGCCGCGACCTCAATCTGAAAGGGGATTTCACCCTGCGGGATATCCCGTCGCTGTATCCGGCGCGCCGACCGAGCGTGGCCGATCTGCTGGAGCCCGCCGTTGACGCCAAATTTATCCTGACGCCGGTACTGTGGAAATACCTCTACCGCTATGCCAAAAAGCACCAGGCCAAAGGCAATGGGTTCGGTTTTGGCATGGTGAATCCAACGAATGCAGACAGCGTGACCCGCACCTTGTCGGCGCGTTATTACAAAGATGGCGCAGAGATCCTCATCGACAGAGGCTGGGATAAAGCGCTGGGCGAAAAAGATTTTGACGATCCGCAGAACCAGCGCCATCGCCCACGTCGCTTAACCCCGCGTGAGTGCGCGCGGCTGATGGGGTTTGAGTCGCCGCAGGGCTACAGCTTCCGTATTCCGGTGTCCGACACCCAGGCTTACCGCCAGTTCGGCAACTCGGTGGTGGTGCCCGTGTTTGCGGCGGTGGCGAAACTGCTGGCCTCACGCATTAAGCAGGCTGTGGCGCTGCGTCAGAGCGAGGCCGTCAGTGACGGACGTACACAATAAAGCGACGCGCAGTAAAAACATGCGTGCCATCGGCACGCGTGATACCGCCATCGAAAAACGGCTGGCGGAATTACTGACCCAGGCCGGTTTTGATTTTCGCGTCCAGGATGCCGCGCTCGCCGGGCGTCCCGATTTCATCCTCGACGCGTATCAGTGCATTATCTTCACCCACGGCTGCTTCTGGCACCATCACAACTGCTACCTGTTCAAGGTTCCCGCGACGCGAACCGATTTCTGGCTGGAGAAGATAGGCAAGAATGTAGAACGGGATAAACGCGATATTGCAACGCTTCTTGCTCAGGGCTGGCGGGTATTAGTCGTGTGGGAATGCGCCTTGCGCGGCAGGCTAAAATTGAGCGATCTGGACCTGACAGAGCGGCTGGAAGAGTGGATCTGCGGCGGCGCGGCGGCCGCGCAGATCGATACGCAGGGAATTAAGGTTTCTCCACCTCGCACGGCGTGACGACCGGTTTCGCAGGCAGCAAATATTTGCCCAACGTTACCAGCACAACCGCAAAAACAATCACACACAGCGCCAGCCATTCAACCGTCGATAACACTTCTCCCGCAAAACCGGTACCGAGCAGCACGGCGACCACCGGGTTCACGTACGCGTAGCTGGTGGCGACGGCCGGGGAGACATTGCGGATCAGGAACATATAGGCATTAATGGCAATAATGGAGCCAAAGAGCGCCAGATACCCCACGGCCAGGAAGCCAGACAGGTCCGGCATCGTTGTCAGTTTCTCACCCATCAGCGTCGAGGCAATCAGCAGCACGATACCCGCTGCGAGCATCTCAATCGCGCCTGCCATCATGCCGGAAGGCAGTTCAATCCGTGAGCCGTAGACGGAGCCAAACGCCCAGCTCATTGAGCCAACCATGATCAGCAGCGCACCCCATGGGTTTCCGCTCAGGTTGCCACCGCTGTTGAGCAGGATGATCCCCGCAAGCCCGATGCCGATCCCCAGCCATTCCAGCTTGCGGGTGCG
The DNA here is from genome assembly GCF_018597345.1 of Enterobacter quasimori. Classification (NCBI taxonomy): domain Bacteria; kingdom Pseudomonadati; phylum Pseudomonadota; class Gammaproteobacteria; order Enterobacterales; family Enterobacteriaceae; genus Enterobacter; species Enterobacter quasimori. The sequence continues at coordinate 589,352 of NZ_JAHEVU010000002.1, forward strand.
GATACCGAACAGGCGGCTAAAGCAGAGGGTAAACAGCGGGACGGTGGCCACCACCACGGCGGCGATCCCGGACGGTACATTCTGGTGCTCCGCCACGGTCACGGCACCATTCCCAACGGCCAGCAACAGAAATCCAATCAGTGCCGCGTTGAGCAGCGGGCGGAGTGGGGGAAGCTTGTGGCCGCGCAGCAGCAAAAACGTTATCAACAATACGCCCGCAGAGAAGAAGCGGATCCCTGCCATCATCAACGGGGGCCAGCTTTCCACACCGATTCGAATGACAAAATAGGTGGATCCCCAGATGATATACAGCGAAAAAAGTGCTCCAATGAGCGGTAATAGTTGCCGGAAACGCATAGTCCCTCACGTCGAAATAAAAAGTTCGCTCATAGTAAACGCCAAAACTATCGGTCTGGCGAGTGCTTTAATTGTGGTGTGGATGTGAATTTTTTGTTGACGTCAGGTGCCTGTTTCCGGGTGTCCGGTTTTGTTCCATACTATTCACTTAATTAGCAAAAAAAGAAGGATAGAGATTTTGGCAGGAAGTAGCTTATTAACATTGCTGGACGACATTGCCACCCTGCTGGACGACATTTCGGTCATGGGAAAACTGGCGGCCAAAAAGACCGCCGGCGTGCTGGGGGATGATTTATCGCTGAACGCGCAGCAGGTCACCGGCGTCAAGGCTAACCGGGAGTTACCGGTGGTATGGAGCGTGGCGAAGGGGTCCTTTATCAATAAGGTGATCCTCGTTCCGCTCGCGTTGTTGATCAGCGCCTTTATCCCCTGGGCCATCACGCCGCTGCTGATGATTGGCGGCGCGTTTTTGTGCTTCGAGGGGGTCGAGAAAGTCCTGCACTCTTTTGCCTCGCGTAAGGAGAGCGACACGCCAGAGGTGCGCCAGCAGCGGCTGGAAGCCCTGGCTGCTCAGGATCCGCTGGCGTTCGAACGCGATAAGGTGAAAGGGGCCGTCCGCACTGACTTTATTCTCTCGGCCGAAATCGTGGCGATTACGCTGGGCATTGTGTCAGAAGCACCGCTGGTCAATCAGGTTATGGTGCTTTCCGGCATTGCGATTCTGGTGACCGTGGGTGTTTACGGCCTGGTGGGGCTTATCGTCAAGCTGGATGATATCGGCTACTGGCTGGAGCAGAAATCGAGCGCGGTAGCACGCGGTATCGGTAAAAGCCTGCTGACGCTGGCCCCCTGGCTGATGAAAAGTTTGTCGGTTGTGGGCACGCTGGCCATGTTCCTCGTCGGCGGCGGGATTGTCGTGCACGGTATTGCGCCGCTGCACCATGCGATTGAGCATTTTGCCTCGGCGCAGGGGGCGGCTGTCGCCGCTATTTTGCCGACGCTGTTGAATCTGGTGCTGGGCTTTATCATTGGCGCTATCGTGGTCGCTGCCGTAAAAGCAGTCGAAAAAATGCGTGGAGCCTCGCACTAATTGCTACCCGAACAGGGATGCAAAAAGGCCATTCCTCGTCTAAATTGAAAAAGTTTCACCCTGATACAGGAGGCGGGTATGGTCTTTTTGGTCAGTGATGAAGTTAAGCCGAAGAACGGTGGTCCGCGTATGATTGTCACAGGTTATTCCAGTGGTATGGTGGAGTGCCGGTGGCATGATGGTTATGGCATCAAGCGGGAAGCGTTTCGTGAAGACGAGCTTCAGCCGGGGGACGGACGGCAACATCGCGAGAAGGCTTAATCACTCTAACGCCCGGTTCGCCGGGCGTTTTTATGTGACATTCAGGGAGTGTGTGTGCAGCGCGATACCTATGTTGTAAAACGATCTCTTCAGCAATGGCTGCATCAGCGTAGCAATCCCGGCCTGATTGTTAATCTCTGTTTTATTATTGTCCTGGTCTTTTCCACGCTCCTCACCTGGCGTGAAGTGGTGGTACTGGAAGATGCCTATATCTCCAGCCAGCGTAACCATCTGGAAACGGTCGCAAATGGCCTGGACAGGCAGTTGCAGTACAACGTCGATAAAATGCTGTTCTTTCGCCACAGCATGCGCGATGCGCTGCAAACTCCGCTGGCATTCGGTGTGCTGCACAATGCGGTGGCGCGTTTTAACACTCTGCGGAACACCGCAAACTGGCAAATCGCGGTGGACGAAAATCGCACGTTACCCATCAACGGGGTGTCCGATGCGTTTGTTGAAAAAACCACGCTTCTCAACCGCGATAACGATCGCCTGGCAAACGAACTCTCTGCTGCCCTCGAAGTGGGGTACCTCCTGCGTCTGGCGTCATCGCGCACCAGTAACGTAGAGCGGGTGCTCTATGTTTCCCGCGCAGGGTTCTTTATCGCGACCGATACGCCTGCACAACCGGGAGATATTGCCCACCGCTATTATCAGCTGGTCACGCAGCCCTGGTTTTCACAGCAGTCTGAGCGCGAAAACCGCGCGCGTGCCGTTCGCTGGTTTATTTCGCCTCCGTCGTCATTTGTCGGGAACAAGCGGCTTATTACTGCCAGCGTGCCGATCTACTACGACCATTTCTGGTACGGCGTGGTGGCGATGGATATCAGCGTTGATACGATGAAACAGCTGCTGGTGGAGGCCGTGGACAACCATACAGAAGGCGAATACCAGCTTTACGACACGCGCCTCAACATGATTGCGACCTCCGAATCACCCGAAAGCAACGTAAACCACTTCGATGCAAGCGAGCTGGCGCAGATAGCTCACGCTATCGAGTCCGACACGGAGGGGGGGATTCGTCTGGGTAGCCGCTTTATCAGTTGGGAACGGCTCGATCATTTTGAGGGCGTTGTCCTGCGCGTGCATACGCTACATGAAGGGGTTCGCGGGGATTTCGGCAGCATCAGTATTGTGCTGGCGCTACTCTGGGCGCTCTTCACCGCCATGCTGCTGATCTCCTGGCTCGTGATCCGCCGTATGGTCAGCAATATGTATACGCTTCAACACTCGCTTCAGTGGCAGGCCTGGCACGATCCGCTGACCCGCCTGAATAATCGCGGGGCGCTGTTTGAACGGGCGAAAGCCCTTGCGAAGCAATGCCAGCAGCAGTCCCTGCCGTTTTCTGTCATCCAGATCGACCTGGACCATTTCAAGGGTATCAATGACCGCTTCGGGCATCAGGCAGGGGATAAAGTGTTGTCGCACGCCGGAGGATTGATTGCGAGTGCGCTGCGCGCCAACGACGTGGGCGGCCGCGTGGGTGGCGAGGAGTTCTGTGTCGTGCTCCCTGGCCTGACGCTTGAGGAAGCGGCAAATGTTGCTGAGCGGATCCGCGCACGGATCGACAGCAAAGAGATTTTGGTTAAGAAGAGCGTCACTTTGCGCATCAGTGCCTCACTGGGCGTCAGCAGCGCCCAGGAGAAGGGTAACTATAATTTTGAGCAGCTGCAGTCAATTGCCGATGCGCGGTTGTATGAGGCAAAGCAGGGGGGACGCAACTGCGTCGTCTGGCGCGATCACAACAAGAAGTGATCTAGCCCTTCGCGCCAGCCCGCGGGGCCGGGAAGCTGCGTGTGATAAACCCGTTCCGGGCTATCGTTCTGCAGCGAAATGCCCTGGCGGTTAATGCCTTTGACCACCACCGCAAAGTCGACGCTGTCTAACAGCGGGGCGTCGTTAGGACCATCGCCCAGCCCAAGGGATGTCCACGCAACACGCTCCTGCAGACAATACCGTTCAGTCAGCCATTTCACCGCCACATCCTTGCCGCAGCGCGCGTCCAGGACGTGCCAGAATCTCGCCCCCTGTACAATCTGCAGGCCATGCGGTTCCAGCGCCTCTTCAAAGCGCGTCATTTGCGCATCGCTGTCGCGCCAGATCAGCGTCGCGGACGCTTCATGCCTGCGCGCAAGCAGCGAACGGGAAGGCGTCAGTCCCGTCCATTCACCGATTACCCGTTCATTCACGTCGTCAAAGGAGGTGAATTTTACGTGCGTGTGCAGTCTGATCTGCTCGAGGATGTGAAGAATCGTATGATGCGACATCCCCGTGATGCGCCGGGCAGGTGGGTCCCAGCGAACATCCGGCTGAATGACCGCTCCGTTTTCCGCAATGAACGGCAGTCCTTCCAGGCCCAGCTCCTGCTGGATGTCGAGCATCTCAGCCGCCGTCTTGCTGCTGCAGAGGATAACGGGGACCTGTTTATCCCGTAGACGCTCCAGCCATGCGGCGGCAGGCTGCCAGTCATAGGTATGAATATCCAGCAGCGTGCCATCCAGATCGGTAAAAATCAGCAGTGGCTTCTGAAGCGAAAGCATAAAGGCTCCTGATGGCTGACGGGGGTTGTCTAAGATTATTCCTAAAAAATGACCGTATCGGGGAGCTGGTTTGAGGATATCCATCCTGCGTAACCCACACACGGCGCATGTTGCTGCTCATAACTAAAATTCACATGTATAAAATATTATATTCGCCAGGAGAATATATGCTTGTCAGACAAATCCGTTGGGGATAGTGTGGTTTCTACATCAGATTTCCTGGTGTAACGAATTTTCAAGTGCTTCTTGCATAAGCAAGTTTGATCCCGGCCATCCCCATGACCGGGATTTTTTTCATCTTACCGATTCGCTTCAGACACGCTGAAGTCATGAATATCAAGCTCGAAGGCTTCGGCCAGCTCGCGGTAAGTGTGATAGTCCCTCCCGTTCACAATCACTTTGTCTGACTCATCGTCTGAGCGGCGAACTTCGGACTCGCTGATCTCATTGATCGCGGCCAGCAGGGCATCGACATCCACCTCCACCTCACGCTTGATGGTGTCGCTGTACTCTTTATCGGTCTTCATTACGGGGTCCTCATGCAACCGTGTCCATTCCTAAGTATAGACCGCACACAAAAACACCATTCGCGCCGGGGGTCGGTGCCAGTTAATGCGTTTTGTTCTACACTGGCTCAAAACCACAGGAGGAATGTATGAAGGTCAACGATCGGGTAACCGTTAAAACGGACGGTGGACCGCGCCGCCCGGGTGTGGTGCTGGCAATAGAAGAGTTTAGCGAAGGTGTAATGTACCTGGTTTCTCTGGAAGACTACCCGCTCGGTATCTGGTTCTTTAACGAACTGGGACATGAGGATGGTATTTTTGTGGAAGCAGCAGAATAGCGTGGTGTCGGGCGGCGTTCCCGTCCCCGGCCCATGCGGCTGAAAATGCAAAAATCTCTGGCCAGGCCAGAGATCGCAGGTAGGGTACAGAAGGTCTTGCGCGGATCAGCGCATATTAACGAAAATTCCGTTTGTGACATTATCGGTCAGGCGAACGACGTGGTAGATCACTTGCTTATTATGCGTTTTAATTTTCCTTTTAATATTTCCTTTGTGTGACGAAACCGTTTTTGCCTTGATATTCATCTGGTCCGAGATCTGAATTGTCCCTTGTCCAGCCATCCACATTCTGAGCATACTTGATTCAGTTCTGCTTAATGATAGGGTGGGTAAGTTAACCGCTCCTACATTCTTAACTTCTTTATTCAAATAATCACCCAAAATGTCATCCAGCGACTCGGGTTTAATCGATTTTGAACTGATCAATAAATTTTTACGGACCAACAAGTATTCGTCGAAATGAATATTAGCGATCGCCATAAAAACAATAAACAACGTTTTAGGATGCTGATTAATGATTTGCTTAATGTGCTGACTGTTGGCTGGATCGTGAATGAAACAGTCCTCATTAATAAACACCACGCCGGGCTTGTGTGCTTCACAAGCGGCTTCGAGTTCGTCAACGGTGTGTGCATCGTTGATGTCTCTCTTTCTTACCCCTCTGCTTGCCAGATACCCGGTTAACCCTAGCCGGGTGTAGCTGCATAAATCCATAATGATCGTTGACATGGCATACCCTCACTCAATGCGTAACGATAATTCACCATCTGCCTGAGAGCTCGTAAACAGCCATACGGGATGGAAAAAACCAAATAAAACCTGTGAGCATGACAAAGACTTTCAGGCGAACTCACTATCCCGTAAAGTTACTTATAATTTGCCAGGAATCTTCTTAAAGTAAAGTAAATATTAAGTATTGTGAGATGGTTAGAAACATTTAAACCGCGTCAGATATATCCTGGAAGATGTTTTTCACGTTTTATTTTAGGAATATCCTCAGAAAGACAATGTGGAGTGTGAGGACTATTATTTGCGAGGCAGTTCGCTGACAATATCCGCTAACAGGTTGAATATCTCGCTGAATAAATGTTCACAGAAGGGGGCGATAAGTGGCATTAGCAATGACATTAATAAAAGACCGACCGTCAACGTCACGGGAAAACCAATGACAAACACGGAAAGCTGCGGCGCCATTCTGTTCAGCAAGCCTAATGCCAGGTTAACGGTCAGCAGCAGGGTGATGATCGGCAGCGCCAGCATCAGCCCGTTGAGAAAAATCAGCCCGGCGGCACGCACCAGCGCCAGAAACGCGTTGCTGTTAACCGGATTTTCGCCAATCGGCAGCGTGTGGAAGGTATCCACCAGCATTGAGATGAGCCATAAGTGGCCGTTAAACGACAGGAACAGCAGCATCGCCAGCAGATCGATGATACGCGCCAGCACCGGCATGTTGAGGTGGCTGCCGGGGTCGACGAAGGTGGCGAAGGATAACCCCATTTGCAGGCCGATCAGCTCACCCGCAGTACGCACTGCCGCAAAGGCGAGCTGCATGGTAAACCCAACGGCGACGCCGATCATCACCTGCTGAAGCGCCACCCATACGGCGTTAGCGGAAAATACAGGGATATCAACCGGCGGCAGGGACGGGGCGACAATAATCGTGATGACGATCCCCAGCCCCACTTTGATGCGCTTGGGTATCGATTTCTCGCTGAGAATAGGGGCGGTTGAGATGAGCGCCATAATGCGCAGCATCGGCCAGAAGTAGACGCCCAGCCACTGGACGTATTGATCGCTGGTGAAGTGCAGCATCGTGATATCAGCCGATGATGTACGGCAGATTGGTGAACAGGTTGCGCATATAGTCCAGCAGCAGGTTCAGCATCCACGGCCCGGCGACGATAATCGCCACGAACACGGCAATGATTTTCGGGATAAACGACAGCGTCATTTCGTTAATCTGCGTGGCGGCCTGCAGGATACTGATGATCAGACCGGTCACGAGGGCAACAAGCAGCAGCGGGGCGGCAACGGCAATCGCGACTTTCATCGCTTCCGTGCCCATCATCATGACCGATTCTGGCGTCATTGCGCGCTCCTCAACTGTAGAAACTCTGCGCCAGCGAACTGACCAGCAGCTGCCAGCCATCGACCAGCACAAAGAGCATGATCTTAAAGGGCAGAGCGATGGTTGCAGGTGGCACCATCATCATCCCGAGCGCCATCAGGACGCTGGCGATCACCAGGTCAATAATCAGGAACGGAATAAAAATAGTGAAGCCAATCTGGAACGCGGTTTTTAGCTCGCTGGTTACATAGGCTGGCAGCAAAATGCGCATCGGCACCGCTTCCGGTCCCTGCAGCTCGCCGGTGTTGGAGAGGCGGGCAAAGAGCGCTAAATCCGCTTCACGCGTCTGGCGCAGCATAAATTCACGCAGCGGCTGCGCGCCTTTCTCCAGCGCAACCTCCATCGAGATTTTATCTTCGCTGAACGGCCGATAGGCGTCGGTGTAAATCTTGTCGATCACCGGCGACATAATGAAAAAGGTCAAAAACAGGGCCAGACCCAGCAGCACCTGGTTGGGCGGCGCGGAAGGGGTTCCCAGGGCGTTTCGCAGCAGGCCAAAAACAATGATAATGCGGGTAAAGCTGGTCATCATCAGCAGAATGGCCGGAATAAAGGTCAGCGAGGTGATGAACACCAGCGTCTGAACCGAAAGCGACCAGCTTTGTCCGCCTCCGGCAAGCGGGGTCGAGACCAGACCGGGCAGTTGCGCATAGACCGCGGGAGCAAACAGGCCAACACCCGCAAGCGTAAGGGATAACAAACGGCGCATCAGGATCTCCCGGAACGCTTAAGCAAACTCTTCATAACGGACTGGAAATCCGCTGGGGCTTCTGCGCGCTCGTCACCCGTGACAGGGGCGGGCGGCAGTTTATGTAAGACATTGATGTTTGAGGCGGTAACTCCCAGTACCAGACGCGCATCTTCCACGTCGACGATGACCACGCGCTCGCGTGGCCCCAGCGCGGTACTGGCGCTGACCTTCAGGCCGCGCGTTCCGGCGGTTTTACCCGCCAGACCAAAGCGCTTTGCCAGCCAGGCCGCAATAAGAATGAAGGCAATAATGCCGAACAGAGCACCGCTCACCTGGAGCAGCGGTGAGCCAGGTACCGCGGAGGGTTGGGACATTGTTGCCTGGGTTTTCATGCTTAACGGCTCAGACGGCGCATACGTTCGGACGGGGTAATGATGTCGGTGATGCGCACGCCGTACTTGTCAGCAACCACCACCACTTCACCCTGAGCAATCAGATAACCGTTGATCAGAATATCCAGCGGCTCGCCGGCCAGGCCGTCAAGGGCGACCACGGAGCCCTGCGTCAGGCGCAGCAGCTCTTTAATGGTCATGCGGGTGCGGCCCAGCTCAACCGTCAGCTTAACCGGGATATCCATGATCAGATCGATGTCCTGCAGCGTGCCGCTGACGTCGCCGCCGCCCAGCTGCTGGAATACCGCGTCCGCCGCGCTTTTCGTCGGGGTCGTCTTTTGCTCGTTTAACGCGTCAGCCCACAGATCGTCCAGTGCTCCGCTGTTCTCATCGGACGGATTGTTCATGTCACTCATTTGGGCTGTTCCTCATTCAGCGAATTCAATATCGGGTTGATCAAGTGCTCAACGCGTAACGCATACTGGCCGTTAATTGTGCCGTACTGACTGGTCAGCACGGGGACACCATCCACATGGGCAATAATGCGGTCGGGTTTTTCTATCGGCAAAACGTCGCCGGGTTGTAATTTCAGGATCTGAGATAACCGCAGGGGAATATCGGCAAAGCTCGCCACCAGCTCCAACTGCGAATGCTGAACCTGGCGGACCAGGTTTTCACGCCAGTTTTGATCTTCGTGGCGCGAGTTCTCCAGCGGCGGGTTCACCAGCAGCTCGCGCAGCGGTTCAATCATGCTGAACGGCAGGCAGATGTTGAACTCACCGGTCAGGTTGCCGATTTCAACGTGGAACGGCGTGTTAACGACGATATCGTTCGGCGAGGTGGTGATATTGGTGAACTTCACCTGCATCTCGGAACGGACGTACTCCACTTCCAGCGGGTTAATCGCCTTCCACGCGTCGCTGTAAGACTCCAGCGCCAGCTTCAGCATGCGGTTAATGACGCGCTGTTCGGTGTGGGTGAATTCACGACCTTCTACTTTGGTCGGGAAACGCCCGTCGCCGCCGAACAGGTTATCCACCGCAATGAACACCAGGCTTGGGGAAAACACCACCAGACCGGTGCCGCGCAGCGGCTTCAGATGAATCAGGTTAAGGTTGGTTGGCACCGGCAGGTTGCGGGCAAACTCATGATACGGCTGAATGCGGATCGCGCCGACGGTGATATCCGGGCTACGACGCAGCAGGTTAAACAGCCCCATACGGAACTGACGCGCAAAACGTTCGTTGATGATCTCCAGCGCCTGCAGACGTTCACGTACCACGCGACGCTGGGTATTCGGGTCATAGGGGCGAATATTGTCGTCGCCGCTTAGACCCGGTTGCGGATCATCACTCTTATCGCTGTCGCCGTTGAGCAGCGCATCGATTTCTGCCTGAGAAAGAATACTGTCGCCCATGTCGTTACCGCAGAATGAAGGCTGTATACAGAACGTCGGTGACTTCCTGCTTCGGTTGGCCGTTTACCAGCGGGGTCGACAGCGTTTGTTTGATGGCGTCGACCAGTTTTTGCTTACCGTCATCGGTAGCGAGCGTCGAAGCGTCCTGACGAGAGAACAGCAGCAGCAGACGGCTACGCACTTCAGGAAGATAATCGTTCAGACGAGAACGGGTAGCTTCGTCTTTCAGGCGCAGCGTAATGCCAACGTAAAGCACACGATCCGCATCACCCAGGTTGACGGTGAAGGTGTCCAGCGGGAAGAACACGGGAGCCGGAGGCGGTGGCGCTTCAGCTTTGGCTGCAGCGGCAGTCGGTTCCTGCTGCATACGCCAGTAACTATAGCCCGCGGTAGCGCAGGCGGCGAGCGTGATCAACACCAGCAGCGGGATCCAGATGGAGCGCTTGCTTTTTTTGGTGATAGCGGAGTCAGTCATCTGATACGAGCTTCCTGTTTCGGTACAGCTTAATAGGGTGATTATCCCGTGTCCGCCTTATCTCAAAGCGTGGAAAAGACGGGAATAATCACGCTACCTCTGGCGTTTAGGCGAAGATATCCACTGCGCCATTTCCGCGCGCGGCGGATTGCAGGGCGGCAGGGGTCGCCAATAGCTCATCACTCTCTTCATTGAACGCGCCGTGCTGGCCCGAGCGGGAGGCCTGCTGTTGCTGCTGCGATGAAGATTGCTGCTGTCCGGCGAAGCTCTCGCTGCTGACGCTGCTCTGCGAAAGCTGAATGCCGCTTTCCGCCAGAGAGGTGCGTAAGACCGGCAGAGCAGCCTCCAGCGCCGCGCGCACGTGGCTGTGCGGAGACACCATCTGCAGCTGCGCCTGGTTATCATCCAGTTTAAGCGAGATTTGCACCTGGCCCAGGTCTTCCGGGTGCAGACGCAGTTCAGCGGTCTGCTGGCCTTGCTTCGTAAACAGCGTGATGTGCTGGCTCAGCGTCTGCTGCCATTCGCTGGTGCCGAGCGGCTGGCTCAATACCGGCGCGGTGGCAACGGTTGCAGCAGGCTGTGAGGTCGCGTGGCTGCTGAGGATCGGTGCCAGGGTTGCGGTGGGCGAGGTTGACGACGCGCTGCTCGCGATGTCCTGTTTCTCTACCGCGGCCGCGGCCGCGGCCGCGACCGCAGGCGTCACGGGTACGCTGGCGGGCAGGGCTGCGTCAGCCGTTTGTGTCACAGGCTGAGACGCCGCCTGAGGCTGGCTATTCTCTTTTCCCGGCAGCGCGTTTTTCAGCGTTTGCGGAAGAGCGGAGGGGAGCGACGTCTGAGTGGTAACGCCGTCGACGTGGGTTGCCTGCGTCGTTACCGGTGTTGCCGTCTGCTGGTGCGGCAACATCGCCATCAGCGCGCTGAGCCCCGCGAGTTCGTCTTCGGTTAGGTCAGTTTTGCTGTCATCCTTTGCGGACGCGTGGGTCAGCGTCTTTAACGCATCACCGTGGGTCGTCGGCATCAGCCCGGACACCAGCGTTTGCAGCGCAGTGGTCTTCGCCGCGTCATCGTCGGCGGTCAGCGTCTCCTGGCGTGAGAGCAGGTCGGCAATTTTCGCCTGCAGGGTGGTCTCGCCTGCGTCCTGTTGCGCTACCCTGGACAGCTTGCTGCCAGCGGCTTTCAAATCAGCCAGGGTCAGCGGCGCATCTTTGCCCTGACCGTTCGCTTCGGTCAACGCGCCCGCCAGCAGAGAAAGAAAGTCTTGCGCACCCTCGGTACCTTTCCCCGTTGGCGTGCCGCCTGACAGGTCGCTGTCGGTCATCAGCAGTTGTTGCAGTGTGATCATTCCGGTTTCCTCATTGATGCGCGCTGGGCAAACTCATCCATCTTTTTCTGATCCAGGCGGTTTTCCGCCAGGGTTGACGCCGCGACCTGTCGGTCCTGCAGCGTCTGCCAGGCCTGCAGCCGCTGTTTTTTCTCGCGCCAGAAGTTGAGCGCGGTATCCACTTTTTCGGTCCACTGGTTAAGCTGCAGGCGGTGTTGCTCAATCGCCTTTTCCAGCGTCTGGATAAACTGCTGATAGTTGATCCAGCGCTGGCTGCCAATGCCCTGCGTCATATCGGCATTCAGGTTGGTGCGATATTCATGCTGATAGTCGATTAACATCTTCAACTGCTCTTCAGCCTGCTGGCACCCGCGTCGCATTGCACCGAGCTGCAGTGCGGCATCATCAACTTCTTTTTCGGCCAGATCCTTTAGCGTTGATAACGCGCTGTTTTGCGCCATGACCTTCGCCCTCCACCTGTGTTACACCTGCGGGAAAATCAGATCCAGAGCCTGGATTGAGTCTTCCCAGTCGGCGCGTTCAAAAATGCCTTGTTGCAAAAACGCTTCCAGCTGCGGCCAGAGCGCAATCGCTTTGTCGAGCATCGGGTCGCTGCCTTTGGCATACGCCCCAACGCTGACCAGATCGCGGTTGCGCTGGAAGCTGGAGAGCAGTTGTTTGAAGTTACGCACGCGCGCGTAGTGCTTCTCGGTTATCAGCGCCGTCATTGCGCGGCTGATGGATGCTTCAATATCAATCGCCGGGTAATGTCCCGCTTCGGCCAGACGGCGCGACAGCACAATGTGTCCATCGAGGATCGCACGCGCGGAGTCGGCAATCGGATCCTGCTGGTCATCGCCCTCGGTCAGCACCGTATAGAATGCGGTGATGGAGCCGCCGCCGCTGATGCCGTTCCCCGCGCGTTCCACCAGCGCCGGGAGCTTGGCAAATACCGAAGGCGGATACCCTTTGGTGGCCGGCGGCTCACCGATAGCGAGCGCGATTTCACGCTGCGCCATCGCGTAACGGGTCAGGGAGTCCATGATCAGCAGGACGTGCTGGCCGCGGTCGCGAAAATCCTCGGCGATACGGGTCGCGTAGGCTGCACCCTGCATACGCAGTAATGGTGATACATCCGCCGGGGCGGCAATAACCACCGAGCGGGCGCGGCCTTCCGCACCCAGAATGTTTTCGATGAAGTCTTTGACTTCGCGTCCACGCTCGCCAATCAGCCCAACGACGATTACATCGGCCTGGGTATAGCGCGCCATCATGCCGAGCAGGACGGATTTCCCCACGCCGGACCCGGCGAACAGGCCCATACGCTGTCCACGTCCCACGGTCAGCAGGGCGTTAATCGGGCGCACGCCGGTATCCAGCACGTGCTCGATAGGGGTACGCTGCAGCGGGTTGAACGGCTGGGTGATCAGCGCCCCGGTTTCGGTGGTGTCCGGCGAGGGCAGGCCGTCGAGCGGCTTGCCGCTGCCGTCCAGCACGCGCCCCAGCAGCGCTGGCCCAAGCGGTAACTGTTTGCCGCTTTGCAGACCGTCGCCTGAGCTGTTTTTCGCGTAGACGCGCGCGCCGGGCAGAATGCCTTCAACTTCTTCGAGCGGCATCAGGAACAGGCGCTGGCCGTTAAATCCGACCACCTCACTTTCGACCTCACGCATTTCCAGCCCGTCCTGACGCTCAATAACGCAGGTGGCACCCAGCGGAAGCTGCAGCCCTGTTGCTTCCAGCACCAGGCCGGTGGCGCGGGTCAATCGTCCATAACGACGAACAGATGGCAGCTGTGCCATCTTCGTTTCAAAGTTATCGAGCGTGTTGAGCCAGCGGGTAAGGCGTGCGGTCATCAGACGACTCCCGGTGCTGCCAGGCGGCACAGTTCTTGCCAGCGGGTAGCGACGCTGGCATCCAGATCGCCCTCATCCGCAGAAACTTTGCACCCGCCGTGGTGTAACGAGGGATCGCCCCGCAGCCGCCAGCCGTGCAGGCTGAGCGTCGCGCCAAGACTCTCTTCCACGCGCTGGAGATCGTCCGGGTGTACCCGCAGCTGCGGTTTGCCGCTGAACAGCGGCTCCTGCTGGAGCAGACCCTGAATCTGTTTAATCAGCGCCGAGTTATCGACGGCTGGCGTCTGGCCGATCACCTGACGCGCGGCTTCCAGCGCCATCTGCATCAGGCGCGACGCAATCACGCTGTCGAGCGCGTCCAGCGTATGCTGGAACTCGCTCACCAGCTGCTGCATACGGGCATTGAGGGGCGCCTGCTGCTGGCGCGCCTGTTCGATGCCTTGCTCCAGCCCTTTTGCCAGCCCTTCCTGATAACCCTGCTCCTGGCCTTTCTGCCGTCCTTCGTGCAGACCGGCGTTGAAGCCCTGCTCGTGCGCCTGCATTTGCATCTGCGCCAGCATCTGCGCACGCTGCTCTTCTTCGCTCAGCTCGGGCACCGCGGCATCGATATCGCCCTCATCGGACGGGATCGCGGCCGGGGTAAATTCGGAGAGGGGAGGCGCCAGATCGTCAGGCGTCCAGCGCGTCCACGGCAGCTCATTAGACATAGGTGTCGTCTCCGCTGCCAATCACCATCTCGCCGGTTTCGGCCAGTCGACGAACGATAAGCAGGATCGCCTTCTGTTCGTTTTCCACCTGCGACAGGCGCACCGGACCGCGGTTGGCCAGGTCGTCGCGCAGGATATCGGCCGCACGCTGGGACATGTTGCGCAGGAACTTCTCGCGCAGCGGCTGCTCGGCACCTTTGAGGGCGATAAGCAGCGATTCGGAGTCCACTTCCTGAAGCAGGCGCTGGATGCTGCGATCGTCCACTTCGACCAGGTTTTCGAACAGGAACATCTCGTCGATAATTTTCTGCGCCAGCTCGCCGTCGAACTCGCGCACCGCGGTGATGACCGCTTCTTCCTGCTGCGTTTTCATCAGGTTGATGATCTCGGCCGCCGTTCTCACGCCGCCCATTTTGCTGCGCTTGAGGTTCTGGCCGTCGAGCAGGTTGTTCAGCACTTCTGTCAGTTCCGCCAGCGCCGCCGGCTGCACGCCGCCGAAGGTGGCGATACGCAGCATCACGTCGTGACGCAGACGCTCTTCGAACAGCGCCAGAATATCGGCCGCCTGACCACGTTTGAGGTGGACAAGGATGGTGGCGATAATCTGCGGGTGCTCGTCGCGAATAAGGTCGGCGGCGCTCTGCGGCTCCATAAAGTTGAGCGTTTCGATACCGCTGGCGGTATCGCGGGTTTCCAGAATATCTTCCAGCAGGCTGGCGGCACGCTCTTCGCCCAGCGCCTTGACCAGCACGGAGCGCAGGTATTCGTTGGCGTTGACGTTGAGCGCGGCAAACTGTTCGGCTTCCTGCTCAAATTCCGCCAGCACTTCGGTCAGCTGCTTGTTGGAAATTTGCCGCACGTTGGCCATGGCCGCAGAGAGGATTTGCACCTCTCTTTGCGAGAGGTGTTTGAACACCTCTGCCGCGCGGTCTTCGCCAATGGTCATCAGCAGGATGACGCTTTTATCGGTACCTGTAAGCGTATTACTCATGTTCGTTACCCATCCAGCTGCGGATGACCAGCGCGACGACGCGCGGATCGTTGTCTGACATTTCGCGAATGCGCTGGCTCATGACCTCTGCACCCATGCGTTGGTTAGCGCGGCGCTGCTGCACCTGCTCGTCTTTGCTGAGGCGCACTTCAACCGCTTCTTCCACTTCCTGGCGATTATTCATCTGTTCCAGCGCGGCTTTCTCGGCTTCAGCACGGCGCTGGAGCTGAGGACGTACGCCCTTACGCCACAGCAGCCAGGCAACAATCAGCACCAGCAGCCAGCGGCCAGCAGACATCAGCTGATCGATAAACGCCTGCTGTTGCCAGAACGGCAGTTCGCCACCGCTTTCATCAACCGAGTTGAACGGTGAGTTCACCACGTTCAGCGTATCGCCACGTTTTTCGGAGTAGCCCATCGCTTCACGGGTCAGATCTTCAATCTGCTTCATCTGCTCGGCCGTCAGCGGCAGAGGCTTGCCGTCCGGCAGGGTTTTGTAGTTCACCACCACGGCAACAGACAGACGCTGAATATCCCCCACGTTCAGTTTGGTGTGGCGGATAGTACGGTCCACTTCGTAGTTCGTGGTTTCGTTACGGCTGCTGGTGCGCGGACCGGCGTTGTTTGCCGTTGAGGTTGTCTGCTGCGCATTCTGCTGGTTGGCCGGAGGCGTTGAAATCGGTGCCGCGTTCGCCGGGGCAGGCTGGTTAGACAGCGCGCCCGGCACGCCGCCAGGGTAGGGGCCGCCCACCTGCTCGTTCGAGTTAATCTGACGAGAGCGCATCACCGCCTGAGACGGATCGCCGTTCGGGCTGTACTGCTCTTCCGTTTGTTCTTTGTTCGCGAAATCGATCTGCGCGGTAACCTGAGCATGCACGTTGCTGTTACCGACGACCGGGCCCAGGATCGCTTCGATGCGGCGCTGAAGACGGCCTTCCACGTCGGCCGCGTACTTCAGCTGGGCGTCGTTCAGATCGCGACCGGCGCTGTTGTTCTGCGTCAGCAGATGACCGCCCTGATCCACCAGCGTCACGTTACCCGGCGGTAAGCCTGCAACCGCGCTGGAGACCAGATGCGTGACCGCGCTGATTTGTCCTTCGTCCAGCGCGCGGCCAGGCTCAAGGTTGACGGTTACGGAGGCAGAAGGGGATTTCTGTTCACGAACAAATAAAGAGGGTTTAGGCATGGCAAGGTGTACACGGGCACTCTTCACCGGGCCTAAGGTTTCAATGGTACGGGCCAGTTCACCTTCCAGCGCGCGCTGGTAGTTCACCTGCTCGCTGAACTGGCTGATACCGAATTTTTCCTGATCCAGCAGCTCGAAGCCGACCGCGCCGCCTTTCGGCAGACCCTGCTGCGCCAGGCGCAGGCGAAGCTCGTGCACCTTGTCCGCGGGCACTTCAAGCGCGCCGCCGTTATCGGCAAAGCGATAAGGGATGTTCATCTGGGTAAGCTGGGTGACGATGGCACCGCCATCCTGATCGGAAAGGTTACTGTAAAGCGTGCGGTAATCAGGGCTTTTCGCCCACAGGACCATCGCAACAAGGATCGCAATGGCGGCAGCGCCTGCCACGATCAACGGGATTTTAGGGTTCGCGCGAAGGCGGTTCATCCACTCGAGTGATTTATTCTGTGGCGCTGTCGATGCTGTTGCACTCATTGCGCACCTCTTAAATCCTGGTGGTTTACGTTATTCGTGTAGAGAAACAAAACTGACTCCCGGGTCGGCAAACACGACAAAAGTTCCATATTGATGGCCCTGCCATTATTTGATGATTCGTGATTTTCTATGCGTCAAATAACCTGGTTTTTTAACGCTATTTACCGCCATTATCTGATTGACAAGCTGTTAGTCTTGACCGCGTAAAAAACCATCCAGGGGAAAGTCATGGCTATACAGGGCATTGAAGGGGTAATCAGTCAGCTGCAGGCAACGGCAATGACGGCACGTAATCAGAACGTGATGGATGAACCTTCAACCATCAGCTTTGCGGGGCAACTGCACGCCGCGCTTGACCGTATCAGCGACAAGCAGAACGCCGCCCGGACGCAGGCGGAGAAATTTACGCTCGGTGAGCCGGGCGTGGCGCTTAATGATGTGATGGCCGATCTGCAAAAAGCGTCGGTGTCGCTGCAGATGGGTCTTCAGGTGCGTAATAAGCTGGTATCGGCCTATCAGGACGTCATGTCGATGCAGGTATAAAACCTGCCGATCTTACGCTGGCACCCATACCGCTTTAATGCCACAATATTTTTTTCTTCCCACGCAGGAAAAATGATGAAAAAAATAGCAATTGTGGGTGCGCTTCTGGCGTTAACCGGCTGTGTTCAGGTTGATAATTATCAGGAAGTCATCAAGCATCCTGTGCCGTCGCATCTGGCAGGGTACTGGCAGTCAAAAGGGCCGCAAAGCAAGATGGTGAGCCCGGAGGCGATTGCCACGCTGGTGGTGACGGAAGAGGGCGATACGCTGGATTGCCGTCAGTGGCAGCGCGTGGTGGCGGTGCCGGGCAAGATTATGCTGCGTTCTGATGATTACTATAACGTGACCAGCAAGCTGGATATCTATCCGCTGGAGCGTGATGGCGCAACGCTTGAGTATGATGGTATGGAGCTGCAAAAAGTGGATCGTCCAACGGTAGAGTGTGCGAATTACCTGAGCAAAAATCCGCTGGAGAGTAAGCTCCCGTAGCCGTTTTTTTGCCGGGTGGCGGCTTCGCCTTACCCGGCCTACAAAACCGCCGCACCGTAGGCCGGGTAAGCGTTAGCGCCACCCGGCATTGTTTCTACAGCGCATCCTCTATGACCCACACGCTGACGCTTCCCCCGTTACAGAAGAACGTCCCTTCACCATCCGCCGCCGTGGTCACGGTTTCCTCGCGATTGCCCAGAAAATCACGCCAGGTTTTATTGCCGTAATTCTCGCCCAGACAAATCACTTTTTCCCCGTCATCGCCATTGGAAAGAACCACCACGCAGCCCGGCGCGTCGTCGGTCCCGCTGCGGCTGAACGCGATACAGTTAGGATGATCAAAAAACAGCGTTTGAATGCCGTGGGCAAAACGCTGGCGGGCGAGGATCAGCTCATGCAGTTGTTCAATCACGGGCATATCAATATGGTACGTATTACCGTCGCCGCCCGTATCGTCGTAGCTGGCACCGAAGAGGTCCGGATAGAACACGCTCGGCACGCCGTTTTCGCGTAGCAGAATTAACGCATAGGCGAGCGGTTTAAACCAGGCTTCCACCGGGGCTTCCAGCGCCTGCAGGGGTTGGGTGTCGTGGTTGGCAACCAGCGTGACCGCATGGAACGGATCGGCTTCCACCAGCGTGCCGGTGAAGATCTGGCTCATGTCGTAGTCGCGGCCCTGACGCGACGCCTCGTGGAACTTCATCTGCAGCGGCGCATCGAACAGCATGGTTTTGCCGTCTACCTGATTGATGTAGTTCTGCAGTTTATCCACCTCGTGCGACCAGTATTCCGCGACGATAAACAGCGGCTGCGGCGCCACCTCCTGCACGTGCTCAATCCACTCCTTATAAAACCAGGCCGGAATATGTTTTACGGCATCCAGACGAAAACCGTCACACTGCGTTTGCTCCATCACCCAGCGCGCCCAGTATTTGATCTCCTCGGTCACGGCATGATTGCGAAAATCGATATTCTCGCCCATCAGGTAGTCGAAATTGCCCATCTCGTCGTCGACCTGATCGTTCCACCCTTCGCCGGTGTAGTCGTTAACGATTTTAAAGATATTGTCTTCATTGGGGTTTTCGATGTGGTCGATGCCGCTGAAGCATTTGTAATCCCAGATAAACTGCGAGTATTTCCCCGTGCGGGCAGGGAAGGTGTAGCGCGTCCAGGCTTCACACTCGACGATTTCATCGTCGATTTGCGTACGGTCCTGTTCATTGACGCGCTGCACGCGGATCGACTCTTTCTCGTCCGCCCCCATTTTGTGGTTGACCACCACATCCAGCAGCACGGCGATCTGGTTGCTTTTGAGCGCGTCGATGGCCTCCAGCAGCTGTGCTTTATCGCCGTATTTGGTGGCGACGCTGCCTTTTTGATCGAACTCACCAAGATCGAACAGATCGTAAGAGTCGTAACCCACGGAATATCCCCCCGATGCGCCTTTGTACGCAGGAGGTAGCCAGACCATATTGATGCCGATTTCGTTGAGGTTGGGGGCTAAAGCCGTAACTTCTCGCCACAATTCACCGCCAGCGGGGTAATACCAGTGAAAGCATTGCAGTAAGGTTGGATTGCGCATGCACCGTCTCCATGAGGTCGCGAAACTCAAGTATGGAGTACGTTTTGCAGAAATGCCTGGCGAACGAAGCGGGAAACGTTCGTTCGCCAGCTACATGGCTAATTGATATCGCTATTGCTTTGCGGGACCAGGACATGACCGCCCTGGTTGCCGTAGGTGGAAAGTACTGATTTTTGGATAGAGGACTGACCAACGAGCTTTGCCAGTTCATCCATTCTGGCCTGTAGCAACTTTTTGACCTGGCTTTCATTATCCAGAATAAGCCGCAGCGTGGGACGTAGCTGCTCCTGCACCTGTAAAGAAGGTGCGATATCCTGCGTCATGCGAGCCAGCGAGTGCACCGCGTTGACATAATCGGTCTCACAGGTTATCAAGTCATCCCATAATCCCTGGCGTGCCAGTCGCAGCATTAAATGGCTCTGCTCAAGGAGTTGTTGATAGAGTGTATAGAGTTGCGGTGCATTACTCATTAGAAGGCGTCCTGGGCAAGAGTTGGTATACCTGCTGCCTCCTTCCATCCATCCGCAATATTGCGCAGTAAATTCTCCACCTCTTCGATGGCACTGACATCATTGCGAAGGTTGGCCTGCAGCAGGCGACGTACCATATAGGCATAGAGAGCGATCAGGTTTTGCGTCAACTCGTCTTTGCTCTCTTCATCTAATCCGACCTTGAGGCCATTTTCGATGATATTAATCGCTTTGGAGAGTGCCAAACCTTTTGCCGGAATATTGCCGTCTCCCAGGAACAGACGCGCGCGTACCAGCGCGCTGAGGGCCCCATCAAATAGCATGATAACCAGGTGCTGCTGGCTGGCGCTCATCACCGCGCTTTCAACTTCTATCTTTGCGTAGGCTTGCGTGCCTTTTGCGCCATACATGTTATTCCCCTCGGATCTGATTAACTGTTACTACTTATTGGAAGACGTATTTTCAAACTGTTGTGTTAGGTAGCTGCTGGTGGAGTTCAGGGAGTTCATCATGACGTCCAACTGCGTAAACTGTTCTTTATAACGCGCTACCATGGTGTCGATGCGATCGCTCGCTGCGTTATATTGCTTTGTTAAATTGTTCAGCGTTTTGCTGACACCATCTTTAGCCGCTTGAATAATGCCGGTGCTGGATAACCAGCCTGTCAGGTTTGTCCCCACGGTGGTGGTGATACCGGATGTTTTACCGTCACCGACCAGCAGATCTTTCATACCGGCCGCGCTGTTTTTCATTGCCGCACTCAGCTTGTCATTATCAACTTCCAGCTTGCCGGTGCTCGGATCGGTGGTAATCCCCGCCTGGGCCAGCGTTTTAATGTTGGAGCTGGTGTGGGGGTTAATTAAAATAGTTTGTAACTGGGTCTGAATAGTTCGCAACGTACTGTCACCTAACAACGCGCCGTTGCTGGTACTCTGCGCATCTGATCCTGCATCCACCGCTGTATATTTTGTCAGGCTGCTAAAGGTGTCTTGCAGTGAATTATATGCAGTAACCCAGTCATTAATCGCTTTGGTTGCTTTGCTGGTGTCGTTGGTGATGGTTAAGGTCTGGTTGCCGCTCGTAATATCATTCAGATTTAGCGTGATATTTTCCAGCGCATCGCTGATGGTATTACTGCTGTTTTCAATATCGACGTTGTTGACTTTTAGTTTAGCGTTTTGCGCGTTAACACTTTCCAGCATGCCGTTACTGGCATCACCTTTCGTGCCGTTGTAGCCCATAAAGGATTGCAGCGCCGAATCGCCGCTGACGCTGATGGTCATCGCATTCTCATCGCCAGTCTCTTTAGAGGTAATGGACAGACGATACTCGCCGTTTCCGACGTTAATAATACTGGCGCTTACGCCCGCATCCGCTTTATTGATCGCGTCACGGATGCCGGTCAGAGACGAGTTTGCTGCGCTGATATCAATAGTGACAGGTTTCTTATCGCCGCCCTGCTGAATGGTGATCTTGCTGTCCGCGGTTGCAATCGCCGCTTTGCTGTCGCTTTGCGTTTTAGATGTGGTCAGCGTTTGGGCCTGAGCGAGCTGCGAAACGCTAATAGTGTATTTACCCGCGATTGCGCTGCCGGTGGTGGTCGCGCTAAACGCCGTTGAGCTGCTAACAGTAGTGGTTGCGGTAAAGAGATCCGCTTTACTTAACGCAGTATTCGCCGTCTGGAAGGACTCCAGTGCACTTTTCAACGTGCCGTAGGCGCTGAGTTTTGCTGTATAGGAAGACTGCTGTTTGGTGATTGGCGTTAACTGAGCCTTTTGTGCAGCGGTAAGACTATCCAGAATGTCTCCTAACTGCAGACCTGAGCCGACTCCCAACGTAGAAATACTTGCCATATTTATTCCTTAATGTAACGACACGTAGAACGAATAGTGGGGTTATCGGCCTCAACTCAGGAAAGTTTACGGTTAGATTCTTTTTTTTAATGGCGAGAATAGCGCTAATAGAGAAGAGTATTTCTGTGGCTAAAAAAAATGATGCGATCCTGAAAAAAAATCTAAAGGTTGTTTTGGACCAGACGATAACACCTTTGACGGCGATGAAGCCGAAGGGTGGAAACCCAAATCTAATCCACAGATTTGATGAACAACAGGAAACGAAATCATGGCACAAGTCATTAATACCAACAGCCTCTCGCTGATCACTCAGAACAACATCAACAAGAACCAGTCTTCAATGTCTACTGCCATTGAGCGTCTGTCATCCGGTCTGCGTATCAACAGCGCAAAAGATGACGCAGCAGGCCAGGCGATTGCTAACCGCTTCACCTCCAACATCAAAGGTCTGACTCAGGCTGCACGTAACGCTAACGACGGCATCTCTGTTGCACAGACTACTGAAGGCGCACTGTCTGAAATCAACAACAACTTACAGCGTATTCGTGAGCTGACCGTTCAGTCTTCTACTGGTACTAACTCTAAGTCTGATCTGGACTCAATTCAGGATGAAATCAAATCCCGTCTGGACGAAATTGACCGCGTGTCTGGTCAGACTCAGTTTAACGGTGTTAATGTGCTGGCTAAAGACGGTTCCATGAAAATTCAGGTTGGAGCGAACGATGGCCAGACCATCACTATCGACCTGAAACAAATCGACTCTAAAACTCTTGGTCTGACCGGTTTTAACGTTAATGGTCAGGGCTCTGTGGCAAACACTGCTGCTACCAAGGATGAACTGGCAGCGGCAGCAGCTACAGCAGGTACAACACCATCCACCGATGCTGCCGGTGTAACCAAATACACTGTAGACGCAGGTCTGAATAAAGCCACTGCTGCAAACGTATTTGCAAATCTGTCTGATGGTGCAATTGTCGATGCCACAATTTCTAATGGTTTTGGGACAGCGACAGCGACTAACTATACCTACAACAAAGCAACAAATGATTTCAGCTTCGGGGCGACCATCGCTGCTGGTGCGGCAGCTGGTGACAGCAATAGCGCTGCACTGCAATCCTTCCTGACGCCGAAAGCAGGGGATACTGCTAACCTGAGCGTTAAGATTGGTGGTACTTCTGTTGATGTTGTGCTGGCGAGTGATGGTAAAATTACTGCTAAAGATGGTTCAGCACTGTTTATCGATTCAACAGGTAACTTGACTCAAAACAGCGCCGGTACAGTTGCCGCGGCAACGCTTGATGGTCTGACTAAAAACCATGACGCTACAGGTGCAGTGGGTGTTTCAATTACTACGGCTGATGGCGCAACTATCGCTCTGGCGGGTTCTGCTGACGCAGCAACAGGTTCTCAATCAGGTACAATTACACTGAGCAACGTTCGTATCAGCGCTGATGCTCTGCAATCCGCTGCTAAAGGTACTGCTCTCAATGTAGATAATGACGCTGATGGTACTGACGATATTTCTATTAGCGCAACTGGCGTTGTTACCACTGGGGGCGCGGCTACTTATACAGCGACTGATGGTACTCTGACTACTACCAATACCGTTGATTACTTCCTGCAAACTGATGGCAGCGTGACCAATGGTTCTGGAAAAGCTGTTTACACTGACGCAGCAGGTAAATTCACTACCGACGCAGCGACTAAAGCTGCTACTACTACCGATCCACTGAAAGCATTGGACGATGCTATCAGCTCCATCGATAAGTTCCGTTCTTCTTTAGGTGCCATCCAAAACCGCCTGGGTTCTGCTGTCACCAACCTGAACAACACCACCACCAACCTGTCTGAAGCGCAGTCCCGTATTCAGGACGCCGACTATGCGACCGAAGTGTCAAATATGTCTAAAGCGCAGATCATCCAGCAGGCTGGTAACTCCGTGTTGGCCAAGGCTAACCAGGTTCCTCAGCAGGTTCTGTCTCTGCTGCAAGGCTAATCGCCTGTTTAAGCTCAAACCCCGCTTCGGCGGGGTTTTTTCTGTCCGCATTTACGCGTAACCCCCCAAATAACCCCTCATTTCACCCACTATTCACCCGATTAAAACCCCTCCAGAATCGGATAATCATGCCGATAACTCAATTAACGCAGGGCTGTTTATCGTGAATTCACTCTATACCGCTGATGGTGTAATGGATAAACACTCGCTGTGGCAGCGTTATGTTCCGCTGGTGCGTCACGAAGCATTGCGCCTCCAGGTGCGTTTGCCGGCGAGCGTGGAACTGGACGATCTGCTACAGGCGGGCGGTATCGGGTTATTGAATGCAGTTGACCGATACGACGCTCTGCAAGGAACGGCATTTACGACTTACGCAGTTCAGCGTATTCGTGGGGCGATGCTGGACGAGCTGCGCAGCCGAGACTGGGTGCCGCGCAGCGTTCGCCGCAACGCGCGCGAAGTGGCGCATGCGATGGGGCAGCTGGAACAGGAGCTGGGACGCAACGCGACGGAAACCGAAGTGGCGGAACGTCTTGGGATCGCTGTTGAAGAGTATCGTCAGATGTTGCTCGATACCAATAATAGCCAACTCTTCTCTTACGACGAGTGGCGCGAAGAGCATGGCGATAGCATCGAGCTGGTGACGGACGAGCATCAGCAAGAAAACCCGTTACACCATTTAATGGAAGGGAATTTACGCCAGCGCGTGATGGAAGCGATTGAAGCTTTACCAGAACGCGAACAGCTGGTGTTGACCCTCTATTACCAGGAAGAGCTCAATCTCAAGGAGATTGGCGCGGTACTGGAGGTGGGGGAGTCTCGGGTTAGCCAGCTGCACAGCCAGGCCATCAAGCGCTTACGCACGAAACTGGGCAAGTTATAGGTGATTGATTCACCTGGGAAATGCCGCACAACGTATTGACAACCAGGAGTTATCATGACGGTGCAGCAATCTAAAAGACGGCCTTTAAGCCGCTACCTGAAAGACTTTAAACACAGCCAGACGCATTGCGCCCACTGTAATAAATTACTCGACCGTATCACGCTGGTTCGTCGTGGCGAAATCGTGAACAAAATCGCGATATCCCGCCTCGACACGTTAATGGATGAGGCCGCCTGGCTCGAAGAGCAAAAAGAGTGGGTGGCGCTTTGCCGTTTCTGTGGCGATCTCCACTGCAAAGAGCAAAGCGACTTCTTCGATATTATCGGCTTCAAGCAATTCCTGTTTGAACAAACGGAGATGAGCCACGGCACCGTTCGCGAATATGTGGTTCGCCTGCGTCGCCTTGGGCAGCATCTGACCGTCAACAATATTTCTCGCGATCTGCTGAAAACCGGTTATCTGGATGAAAATCTGGAGCCGTGGCTGCCTGCGACCAGCACCAACAACTACCGGATTGCGCTGCGCAAGTATGCCCAATACAAGGTACAGATGCCGGGTGTCGTGAAGCAGAAAGCCCACGCCGGAACAACTTCTGATATATATTAAAAAAGAATAAGATGTAGCGCAGTCGCCTTTGACGTGGCAGGCGATTTCTCTACACTACGTAAAAATTCCACTATATCGGGGTATTTATGAAATTTGCACTTCTGGGTCGTCAGGCGCTGATGGGTGTTATGGCCGTTGCGCTGGTTGCGGGCATGAGCGTGAAAACGTTCGCCGCGGAAAACCTGCTGAATAAAGTAAAAGAGCGTGGCACGCTGCTGGTGGGGCTGGAAGGAACCTATCCTCCGTTCAGCTACCAGGGCGACGACGGTAAACTGACCGGTTTCGAAGTGGAATTTGCGGAAGAACTGGCGAAACACCTTGGCGTGAAAGCGTCCCTGAAACCGACCAAATGGGACGGTATGCTGGCGTCGCTGGATTCAAAACGTATTGATGTGGTGATCAACCAGGTGACCATTTCTGACGAGCGTAAGAAGAAGTATGACTTCTCCACGCCGTACACCGTGTCCGGTATTCAGGCGCTGGTGAAGAAAGGTAACGAAGGCGGGATTAAAACGGCTGCGGACCTGAAAGGGAAGAAAGTCGGCGTCGGTCTGGGTACTAACTACGAAGAGTGGCTGCGCCAGAACGTGCAGGGTGTGGATATTCGCACCTATGATGATGACCCGACCAAATACCAGGATCTGCGCGTGGGCCGTATCGACGCCATTCTGGTTGACCGCCTGGCCGCGCTGGATCTGGTGAAGAAAACCAACAATACCCTGGCCGTTGCGGGTGATGCGTTCTCTCGTCAGGAAGCCGGTATCGCCATCCGTAAAGGTAACGAAGACCTGGTGAAAGCGATCGATTCCGCGATTGCTGACATGCAGAAAGACGGTAGCCTGAAAGCGCTTTCTGAGAAATGGTTCGGCGCTGACGTCACCAAATAAGTCTTTGACCCATAAAAAAAGGCGCTTTTAAAAGCGCCTTTTTTATTTCTTACGCGTCTGCGTGCATAATGAAAAATATCATATGAATTAGCGTTACCGGAGGAACCATGTCACTGCAGAATTTAACGCGCTTTCCCCGCCTGGAGTTTATCGGCGCGCCCACGCCGCTGGAGTATTTACCCCGATTTTCTGATTATTTAGGGCGCGACATTTTTATCAAGCGCGATGACGTGACGCCGATGGCGATGGGCGGCAATAAGCTGCGCAAGCTGGAGTTTCTGGCGGCAGACGCGTTGCGCGAAGGGGCGGACACGCTGATCACCGCAGGGGCAATTCAGTCTAACCACGTGCGCCAGACGGCGGCGGTGGCGGCAAAACTTGGCCTGCACTGCGTCGCGTTGCTGGAAAACCCGATCGGCACGCACGCAGAAAATTATCTCACTAACGGTAACCGTCTTCTGCTGGATCTGTTTAACGTGCAGGTCGAGATGGTCGACGCCCTGACCGACCCGACCGCGCAGCTCGACGAACTGGCCACGCGTCTGGAAGCGCAGGGTTTTCGTCCGTACGTTATTCCCGTCGGCGGGTCGAACGCGCTGGGCGCATTGGGCTATGTAGAAAGCGCGCTGGAAATTGCGCAGCAATGCGAGGGCGCGGTGAATCTCTCATCCGTTGTTGTCGCCTCCGGTAGCGCCGGAACCCATGCCGGGCTGGCGGTGGGGCTGGAGCAACTGCTGCCGGATGTTGAGCTGATTGGCGTGACGGTCTCCCGCAGCGTTGCGGATCAGAAGCCGAAAGTGGTTACGTTACAGCAGGCGGTGGCCGAGCAGCTGGAGCTGAAGGCAAAGGCCGATATTCAGCTCTGGGATGACTATTTTGCGCCGGGCTACGGCACGCCAAATGAAGAGGGGATGGAAGCGGTGAAGTTGCTGGCACGCCTCGAGGGCATTCTGCTCGATCCGGTCTATACCGGTAAGGCGATGGCGGGGCTGATAGACGGCATTGCACAGAAGCGCTTTAAGGATGAAGGGCCGATTTTGTTTGTACACACTGGCGGGGCGCCTGCGCTGTTTGCCTATCATCCTCATGTCTAAAAATCAGGTCGAAAAATAATAATGCACGAAAGTATTCAACTGGTTATTGATTCACTGCCGTTCCTGCTTAAGGGGGCGGTGTTTACGCTTCAGCTCAGTATCGGAGGGATGTTCTTCGGCCTGGTGCTTGGGTTCGTGCTGGCGTTAATGCGCATGTCGCCCGTCTGGCCGGTACGCTGGCTGGCGCGTTTTTACATCTCTGTATTTCGCGGCACGCCCCTTATCGCTCAGCTCTTTATGATCTACTACGGTTTGCCGCAGTTTGGTATTGAGCTTGACCCCATTCCGGCGGCGATGATTGGTCTGTCGTTAAATACCGCAGCCTACACGTCCGAAACCCTGCGTGCGGCCATCTCCTCCATTGATAAGGGGCAGTGGGAAGCGGCGGCCAGTATCGGGATGACGCCGTGGCAAACCCTGCGTCGGGCGATATTGCCCCAGGCCGCGCGCGTAGCGTTACCGCCGCTGAGCAACAGCTTTATCAGCCTGGTAAAAGATACGTCGCTGGCGGCCACCATTCAGGTGCCGGAGCTGTTCCGTCAGGCTCAGCTGATCACCTCGCGGACGCTGGAAGTGTTCACGATGTATCTGGCGGCCTCGCTGATTTACTGGGTGATGGCGACGGTGCTTTCCGCCCTGCAGAACTATTTTGAAAACCAGCTTAACCGCCAGGAGCGTGATCCGAAATGAGTGCAATCGACGTTAAAAACCTGGTGAAAAAATTCCACGGACAAACGGTGCTCCACGGTATCGATCTGGAAGTGGAGCAGGGCGAAGTGGTAGCGATCATCGGGCCGAGCGGCTCGGGGAAAACCACGCTGCTGCGCAGTATTAATCTCCTCGAACAGCCTGAAGGCGGAACGATCCGCGTCGGGGAAATCACGATTGACACCGGTAAATCCATCAGCCAGCAGAAAGGGTTGATTCGCCGTCTGCGTCAGCATGTTGGTTTTGTTTTCCAGAACTTCAACCTTTTCCCGCACCGTACGGTGCTGGAAAATATTATTGAAGGGCCGGTCATCGTAAAGGGGGAGCCAAAAGAAGAGGCCACCACCCGCGCACGGGAGCTGCTGGCGAAGGTTGGGCTGGCCGGTAAGGAAACCAGCTATCCGCGCCGTCTTTCGGGGGGACAGCAGCAGCGTGTGGCCATTGCGCGCGCGCTGGCGATGCGTCCGGATGTCATCCTGTTCGATGAGCCCACCTCCGCGCTCGATCCCGAGCTGGTAGGGGAGGTGCTGAACACCATTCGCCAGCTGGCGCAGGAAAAACGGACGATGGTCATCGTGACTCACGAAATGAGCTTTGCGCGTGATGTTGCAGACCGGGCTATTTTTATGGATCAGGGCCGCATTGTTGAGCAGGGGCCAGCGAAAAGCCTGTTTGCGAACCCGCAACAGCCGCGAACGCGCCAGTTCCTTGAAAAATTCCTCATGCAGTAGCATTTTTGCAGTAATTTGCTCCAGATTTTTCTTCTGGGGCAAATTATTCACCTGTAAACGCGTGTTCGTAGTTTTTTTATTCCGCTAGTGTTCGGATTAACCGTATTAAATCTAAAGATTCAGGTGCGTTGGATGATATTTTGTATAAATAAATAAGATTTATGTGTTAGGTTATATTCACCATAATAATGATTATCTTTATCAGAGGCTTCATTCGGTAAGTATGAGGGATTCAGACTTTTTCAACTGGCGACGGGATTGCTTCCTCCGGTTTCAGGAAATGTCCTGTGCCGACGAGGTATATCAAGAACTTCAGCGACAAACGCAGGCACTCGAATTTGATTATTTCTCACTTTGCGTTCGTCATCCTGTCCCCTTTACGCGCCCTAGGATTTCGGTCGAAACCAGTTATCCGCAGGAATGGATGGCGCAATATAAGTCAGAGAATTTTTTCGCCATCGATCCGGTGCTGAAACCAGAGAATTTCGTTCAGGGGCATTTACCCTGGACGGATGAATTATTCGCTGATGCTCAGGTACTCTGGGACGGCGCGCGGGACCACGGTTTGCGTACGGGAATTACGCAGTGTTTGATGCTGCCTAATCATGCGCTCGGTTTCCTGTCTGTATCGCGTACTAGCGCACAGGTGGAAAAGCTCAGCTGCGAAGAAATAGAGTTGCGTCTGCAAATGCTGGTTCAAATGGCCTTAACGTCTCTGCTGCGTTTTGAACATGAGATGGTCATGCCGCCTGAAATGAAATTCAGCAAGCGTGAGCGGGAAATTCTGAAGTGGACTGCGGAAGGAAAGACGTCTGCAGAAATAGCGATTATTCTCTCGATATCGGAGAATACGGTTAATTTCCATCAGAAGAATATGCAGAAGAAATTTAACGCGCCGAACAAGACGCAGATAGCCTGTTACGCGGCGGCGACGGGACTGATCTGAAGAGACAACACGTTCTGCGTGACAGACGAGATAACGGCTGAATGCACCGCATTCAGCCGTTTTTCTTACTGGCGGTAAGCTTGTTTAATCTGCTTAACGGTATTGGCGAATACGGCTGATTCTGCCTGGTCTTCCATCTGCGCGATTTGTTTTTCCATCTTAAGGATCACGCGGCCCGCGTCAGCCTGACCCATAGCCTGTAACATGAGCGTCAGCAGCGATTTCAGGCAGTTTACTTCCTGTGCCAGTTCTTGGTTATTTTCCGCAGTGGCGAATTCAGGTGAGCTCATTTATTTTCCTCATTATAAAACAGCGCTCGAGCGCGACGATGAAAGTCAAGGCCGCGGAGTATACCACAAGCCGGGACAAAAAAAGCAGTGGTTGTTTTTCGTACTTTTCCGCATTTTGTTTATTTACGTAAACAATACCCACAGGTAATGTCTCCTCTACGTTATTCGCATTTTTTTTGCCATCGCCGGTTCGTTTGCCGTTAATTGTTGTTACAAAAAGTTTAGAACTGTTTTTAAGTCGATGTTGCGTGCCTGTTTTTTGTAACTTTTTGAATACAGATGCTTAAAAATAGACGCAATAGCCCGTGCAGCATGGGTTTTCTTTCCACTTGCTGTACAGGCTAATTTCCAAAAACGAGAGCGTAATCGTATAGCACGTTTTTTAACGTTTTAATCTTGCGGGGAAAACCGTTAATATAAACGCAATAAGTAGTCAGTAGCGTTATCCCTATTCTGGAGACATTTCCTTTGATCAACGTCCTTCTTGTTGATGACCACGAACTGGTGCGCGCAGGGATACGACGCATTCTTGAAGATATAAAGGGTATTAAAGTTGCCGGTGAGGCCTGCTGTGGTGAAGATGCCGTGAAATGGTGTCGCACAAACTCGGCCGACGTGGTGTTGATGGATATGAACATGCCCGGCATTGGTGGGCTTGAAGCAACACGTAAAATCGCCCGTACCTTTGTTGATACCAAAGTCATCATGCTGACCGTACATACCGAAAACCCGCTGCCCGCGAAAGTTATGCAGGCGGGAGCCGCCGGGTATCTGAGTAAAGGCGCCGCACCGCAGGAAGTTGTGAATGCCATTCGCTCCGTCTTTGCCGGTCAGCGTTACATCGCCTCGGACATTGCACAACAGATGGCATTGAGCCAGATTGAACCGGAAAAAACGGAATCGCCGTTTGCCAGTTTGTCCGAGCGCGAGTTGCAGATTATGCTGATGATCACCAAAGGCCAGAAAGTGAATGAGATCTCTGAACAGCTGAATCTCAGTCCGAAAACGGTGAACAGCTATCGCTATCGGATGTTCAGTAAACTGAACATTCACGGTGATGTCGAGCTGACTCACCTGGCCATTCGTCATGGTCTGTGTAATGCGGAGTCGTTAATAAGTCAGTGAATGAAGCGTTCGATTCAAAAGCATTTCTAAAAACCGTCACCAGCCAGCCAGGCGTGTATCGCATGTATGACGCTGGCGGTACGGTTATCTATGTGGGTAAGGCGAAAGATCTCAAAAAACGCCTTTCCAGCTATTTCCGCAGCAATCTTGCCTCTCGCAAAACCGAAGCGCTGGTCGCACTCATTCAGAATATTGATGTCACCGTCACGCACACCGAGACGGAAGCGCTGCTGCTGGAACATAACTACATCAAACTGTATCAGCCCCGCTATAACGTGCTGCTGCGCGATGATAAATCCTATCCCTTTATTTTCCTGAGCGGGGATACCCATCCGCGCCTGGCGATGCACAGGGGGGCGAAGCATGCGAAGGGTGAATATTTCGGCCCGTTCCCGAACGGCTATGCCGTGCGTGAAACGCTGGCGCTGCTGCAAAAAATCTTTCCGATCCGCCAGTGTGAAAACAGCGTCTACCGTAACCGCTCGCGTCCGTGCCTGCAGTACCAGATTGGTCGCTGTCTGGGGCCGTGCGTAGCGGGTCTGGTCAGCGAAGAGGAGTATGCCCAGCAGGTAGACTATGTGCGCCTGTTCTTAGCCGGAAAAGACGATCAGGTCTTAACGCAGCTGATTGCGCGGATGGAAAAAGCCAGCGCCGCGCTGGAGTTCGAAGAGGCCGCGCGCATTCGTGACCAAATTCAGGCCGTACGCCGCGTTACCGAAAAGCAGTTTGTCTCCAATACCGGTGACGATCTGGACGTGATTGGCGTGGCCTTTGACAACGGGCTGGCCTGCGTTCACGTTCTGTTCATTCGCCAGGGCAAAGTGCTCGGCAGCCGCAGCTACTTCCCTAAAGTACCGGGCGGCACGGAGCTGGGTGAAGTGGTCGAGACGTTTGTTGGACAGTTCTATCTTCAGGGCAGCCAGATGCGCACGCTGCCCTCCGAGATCCTCCTTGATTTTAATCTCGACGATAAAACCCTGCTGGCGGATTCCCTGTCTGAACTGGCCGGGCGTCGGGTGAATGTCCAGACGAAACCGCGCGGGGACCGTGCACGCTATTTGAAGCTGGCGCGCACCAACGCGGCGACGGCGCTGACGACTAAACTGTCCCAGCAGTCGACGGTAAGCCAGCGCTTAACCGCGCTTGCTACGCTTCTGAAGCTGCCGGAAGTGAAACGTATGGAGTGTTTTGACATCAGCCATACGATGGGTGAGCAGACCGTAGCCTCCTGCGTGGTGTTTGATGCCAACGGTCCGCTGCGGGCGGAGTATCGCCGCTATAACATCACCGGGATCACCCCGGGAGATGATTACGCCGCGATGAACCAGGTGCTGCGTCGACGCTATGGCAAAGCCATCGAAGAGAGCAAGATCCCGGACGTGATCCTTATCGACGGCGGGAAAGGGCAGCTCGGACAGGCCAAGGCGGTGTTTGAATCACTCGACGTTGAATGGGATAAAAACCATCCGCTGCTGTTGGGCGTGGCGAAAGGCGCGGATCGTAAAGCGGGTCTGGAAACGCTTTTCTTTGAGCCGGAAGGTGAGGGCTTTAGCCTGCCGCCGGATTCTCCTGCGCTGCATGTGATCCAGCATATCCGCGATGAATCGCACGATCACGCGATCGGCGGCCACCGTAAAAAACGGGCGAAGGTCAAAAACACCAGCACGCTGGAGACCATCGAAGGCGTTGGACCAAAACGTCGTCAAATGCTGCTGAAGTATATGGGCGGATTGCAAGGATTACTCAACGCCAGCATGGAGGAAATTGCAAAAGTGCCGGGTATTTCGCAAGGGCTGGCAGAAAAGATCTACTACTCGTTGAAACATTGAGGGCTCTGTAGCAACATAGAGCTAAATTTTACTGACAACAAATAGTTACCGCCACTATGCAATATAATATCCCTACGTTGCTCACTCTTTTTCGCGTCGTGCTTATCCCGTTCTTTGTACTGGCGTTTTACCTGCCGGTCGTCTGGGCACCATTTGCCTGCGCGCTGATTTTCCTGGTCGCTGCGGTAACCGACTGGTTCGACGGCTATCTGGCGCGCCGCTGGAATCAAAGCACTCGCTTTGGCGCGTTCCTTGACCCGGTGGCCGATAAAGTCATGGTGGCGATCGCGATGGTGCTGGTGGCTGAACATTACCACACCTGGTGGGTCACGCTGCCCGCGGCAACGATGATTGGCCGCGAGATTATCATCTCTGCGCTGCGCGAGTGGATGGCGGAGCTGGGGAAACGCAGCAGCGTGGCGGTCTCCTGGATTGGTAAGGTTAAAACAACGGCGCAGATGGCGGCGCTGGTCTGGATGCTGTGGCGCCCGAACGCCTGGGTTGAGTGGGCGGGGATTGGTCTGCTGTGGGTTGCGGCGGTTTTGACGCTGTGGTCAATGCTGCAGTATTTGAACGCGGCGCGCGGAGATTTGCTTGAACAGTGATCGTTTCGACGTAATTTTCAGCAAACGATCCGGGGATGCAAAAAATAACGTTGACTCAAAACGACATATCAGTAGAATGCAACGCATCGAACGGCGGCACAGCTAGCCGGACGATAATGAAATCAAGTGGTTAGAATCAACTTGATGACATGCGGGAATAGCTCAGTTGGTAGAGCACGACCTTGCCAAGGTCGGGGTCGCGAGTTCGAGTCTCGTTTCCCGCTCCAGATTAAAGACATGCGCAGCAGCGAGTGTCAGTTTGAAAAGTTTTACGGCGCGTTAGCAAAGCGGTTATGTAGCGGATTGCAAATCCGTCTAGTCCGGTTCGACTCCGGAACGCGCCTCCACTTTCTTCCCTGGCCGGATGGTGGAATCGGTAGACACAAGGGATTTAAAATCCCTCGGCGTTCGCGCTGTGTGGGTTCAAGTCCCACTCCGGCTACCATGGGAAAACAAGAATAAAATCAATGATAAGCAGTGTCGTGTAAACCACCGAAAGGTGGTTTTTTATTGCCTGTTTTTCGCCATTCCCCATTCAGCTTCGCCATAAGAAGAGGGCATTACTGCCCCCCAACCACCGCACAACAGAAATTTTTCGGTTATATCTCGCCGTTTGAGATGCGTTTTTCTGACCTTAAATTTCCTGCCTTTCGTGAAGCATTCCTTCTAGATCAGATTGCCTCATTGGATCCTCATCAAGCGCTGATGATACAGAGATCCCTCCGGCATGGACCACTGGAACGATTGTTGATATTGAAGCACCAGAAACATATACCGTTGACCTCAACAACGGCTATAGCGTGATCTACGGCTCCGTTTGGCTATTGGCATGGCCCTAACTCTGGAGTTAAATAACGATACTTTTGATTTAATCGTCGCTGCTTAGAGCTCGTCAGTTCCTGCTGTACCTGGTGTTGGTGGTAACACAGCAAGCATTGCAGCGAGTGCCTCACCAACAACCTATGATTTCAGTAGTGCGCCCAAGACATTTACTATCAACTTGATGTCTATAGCGTACACGGTATCGCTCACCAGTAATGACGTCACGATGAGCGGCCTCGTAAATGCGATCACCAGTCAAATCTCTGCATCAGGTTTAAGAGCACGAGATAACTCTGGTCGTGTTGTTATTGATGAATTAAGCAGCCCTTACGCGGGGGGAGCAATTACCCACAGCGCTTTGCCAGTGAGTGTCTATGGAAGCTCGCCAGTTGATACGGCTGGCGTTGCATCAACAGGTGGTACAGCGGCAGTTCCGGCCAGCATCCGTCTTGCATATGATTCAGCAACAGGCATGAATCGCCACGGGTTTAACAGACACCTCAGAGTCATTTAAGATGACTTAAAGAGAGGTGCCCATGAGCGGTAAGCGTTATCCTGAAGAGTTTAAAATTGAAGCAGTCAAACAGGTTGTTGATCGTGGTCATACTGTTTCCAGTGTTGCAACACGTCTCGATATCACCACTCACAGTCTTTACGCCTGGATAAAGAAGTACGGTCCGGATTCTTCCACTCATAACGAACAGTCAGATGCTCAGGCCGAAATCCGCCGTCTTCAGAAAGAGTTGAAGCGGGTTACGGACGAACGGGACATATTAAAAAAAGCCGAGGGGTACTTCGCAAAGCTCTCCGACTGAGGTACGCCTTTATCCGCGACAACAGACGTTGCTGGCCTGTTCGTGTGCTCTGTGGGGTTCTGGATGTCCATCCGAGTGGATTTTATTTCTGGCTTCAGCAGCCACATTCACAGCGTCACCAGACAGACCAGATGCTGACCGGGCAGATCAAACAGTCCTGGCTCGAGTCTGGCTGCGTCTATGGTTATCGCAAGATCCATCTCGATCTGCGTGATACCGGACAGCAGTGCGGAGTGAACCGGGTCTGGCGGCTGATGAAGCGTGCCGGAATAAAAGCTCAGGTTGGGTACCGTAGCCCACGGGCACGTAAAGGCGAAGCCAGCATCGTGACACCCAACAGGCTCCAGCGGCAGTTCAATCCGGGCTCACCGGATGAGCGTTGGGTGACGGACATAACCTACATCCGAATCCAGAAGGCTGGCTGTATCTGGCCGTGGTGGTTGACCTGTTCTCCCGAAAAGTTATCCGCTGGTCAATGCAACCCCGCATGAAAAAAGAGATTGTCCTGAACGCATTACTTATGGCGGTGTGGAGGCGTAATGCTCAAAAGCAGGTACTGGTTCACTCTGATCAGGGCAGTCAGTACACGAGCCATGAGTGGCAGTCGTTCCTGAAACCACACGGTCTGGAAGGCAGCATGAGTCGTCGCGGTAACTGCCACGACAACGCGGTTGCGGAAAGCTTTTTCCAGCTACTGAAACGCGAACGGATTAAGAAAAGGATCTACGGAACGAGAGACGAAGCCAGAAGCGATATTTTTGATTATATCGAAAAGTTTTATAACAGTAAGCGTCGGCATGGTTCGAGCGAGAAGGTGCCACCGGCTGAATATGAAAAACTATATTATCAACGG
The DNA here is from genome assembly GCF_018597345.1 of Enterobacter quasimori. Taxonomy (NCBI): domain Bacteria; kingdom Pseudomonadati; phylum Pseudomonadota; class Gammaproteobacteria; order Enterobacterales; family Enterobacteriaceae; genus Enterobacter; species Enterobacter quasimori. Next base: position 625,206 of record NZ_JAHEVU010000002.1, read on the forward strand.
CTCAGAAGTGTCTAGATTATCCGTGGCGATTCACTGAGCAACGGGATGTATGTAATTGCAATTTTTGACGGTAGCATAGACCCCCTTCAGTTTGGTCTCGCTGAATCTCGCTCAGCTGCACAAAATAAGATATCTCTTGATAATACTTTCAAATTTGCCCTGGATAATAAGAAATCTATCGTGCAAAGCAGAAGCGGGTTATATGACACTGACCCGGTAGAAATCAGCGGTGCCAGTTATGACTTCTTTTACTGAGAGTGCAGTCGCGGAGAGGTGACTTATAGGTGCACTAATGCAACCACGCCCCTGTTAACTCTACATGGTGACGCTCCGCCTGGCGGTTCGATAGTTGCAAACACGTTCCAGTATTGCACTATCAAAGGTTTTCGATTTATCAGCCCGTACTGTATGATTCGCTACTTCTACACGGAAAAAATGAGGTTGCAGGACCTTTTTATTAGTGGGACAGGAACGACATGTGACGCCATAATCGGGCCGATGTACAACACAGAATATTCTCTATGGGACATTCTTGAAAAGATAGTCGTTGCCAACAGTAACCGTGGTTTTGTCAGCGGCGTTGCCTTTCAGTCAGGGTCTCCAAAGCATGTTTACGTGGGCGATTGTACGTTCCGTGACTGGGATTTCCAGAATTGCGGACTACAGCCAAATGCATTCGTATTTGACGGAGGGTATTTCTATGGTGGTCTTTTGGATAACATTCAGTTCCATATGAATGCTGCGGCAGGGTTTATCACTAACGTACTCTGTCTGAGATTATTTAAGCCTTCAGTTGTAAACTTCAAAAACTGTTATTTATGGGAGGCAAACGGGACGGCGGTACAATTGCTTTCTCCTCGTCATGTACGAATGGATGGATCAAATATGATATGGGGTGCCGGGCAGACAGGCTCAGAGCCCGGACTGTTGATTACTAATTTTGACGGTCTTTCCAGCCATGGCTGTGAGATCAGCCCCCTCATAGCGAATGGATATGGCAGTGCAGTTCAAATTGTAACGCAAGGTTGCATTGATCTTTCCGGCCTTGTCGAAAGAGACAATTGCAAGGCGGGAAATACCATTCTTGGAGTTTCTTTGAATGGTTGTGATGGAATCAAGATGCACAACCTTACAATGCAAAGCCCTGGAGGGGCCGCCCTTAGCCTTCTAAGTTCCAATGTGGAAGTTTTTAATATTAATTATAGCGGTTATACAAGCCAGAGCATTCGAACGTCATCAACAGTTAAGTGTATACCTGCCAACTCAGTTCGGCAGTTAAGCACGGTAACTAACTTCCTCGGCGTGTTTGATGATGAGATACAGTGCAATGCGTCGACTGGAGCAACGACGGTAACATTACTGCCAGTAGCTGACTGCCCTGCAAAGCTAGTGAGGATTGTGAAAACGGACGGCACAGCCAATGGAGTCCAAATTGTTCCGGCAAGTGGAACGGACAATACGATTAACGGAGCAGGCTCCTATAGTCTCGCCGCACAATATGCATTTGTATATCTACGAAGCACTGGAAATAACTGGATTATCGTTGGTAAATCATAAAATGAGGCCGCAATACGCGGCCTTTATTATTTACTCAAGGAATATTCCAGAATTTGATTTTTTGAGTTTTTTACCAAACTCTATGGACCCATTGAGTGTGAAGTGTCCGCCATCGAAATAATTGAATTTTTTATTACTTTTATCTAACAAATCGCACTCCATCGATTCACCACACTGAACATCAAGGAACGAAATATATTCTACGCCGAACGCGCTATAACGCTTTTGTTCGAATAATTTCTTAATGTCGGCATCAGTTTTGCTAACGTACTTATTGTAGTACTTTTTACCATATTCATTAATCATTGGGATCGTTGACTGTCTGTCATTCATAGCATTGGCAACAATCTCCGACGGTGATTTGCTAAATGTCATCTTCGGTCCAACTACATAAATCTTGGCTTTTGTTAATTTTCTGATATCGGTTATCGCCTGCTCTAGTCCGACTATATACTCGACCGCCCAGTTGTCATGAAGAATAACAATCTCCGCATCTGCAAGGTCCTTACTGTTAAGTACATTTTCGTATACCTTTCTACATCTATCAGTGAACTTAGGATTGTTAGCAGTAAGTCCAAAGTTAGAACAACTAGATGTGGTTCTTAGATATGCGATATCTCCCTTCATTCCGTTCTCTGTGAGAGCGTAAGTAAGATCAATTCCGTGTGAGTTACCAATGATAACAATTTTTGTATCGCCGCTTTTAGGCACCGGATGTGGTTTGTCACCATCCACCCAGTATCTAGTCTGTTCTTTTTTAATATCTTCAGCAGAAAGCAAAGTAAACGGATAGCGTGAAGGCACTCCATGGTCTGAATTGATATACAAACCAGCGTACGCTGGTACAGCAAGGATAACCCCGGCGATGAAAAACTGAGGTGCCACCCTAATGTATTTAATACTGAGGAGTTTTCTTGATGGGTTTTCAACGCACTCATATGAAACCCACCCAAGGAATAATGATGAAATCATCCCAGTGATGATATTTTGTGTTGTCATTAAATCAAAATAATTTAGGTAGACAACTATCGGCCAATGCCACAGGTATACTGAATAAGATATTTTTCCAATAAACTGAGATATATTATTTTTTACTATAAATGAATCATGAGAAGCATAGATGAATGCGATGGAAGACAATACAGGAATAAGTGCGTAATACCCAGGCCACAAATCTTCTCTCGATAATACTGTTACGCTTAAAACAATACCTATCAAGGACAGGTAATGCAGCCACAGCGATGAGGAACGTTTCCTTTTTCTGCATGCGAAGTATGCCATCCCTCCAGATAGCATTTCCCATGCTCTTGATGGAAGAAGATAAAAAGCCTCTGAATTTCCACCGCTGGAGACAAGTAAAGAGGAAAATGAAAGACTGCATAACAATAAAAACGCCAGGGCATATATAGATTTATCCCCGAGAACCTTCTTAAGAAGAATAGATATAATTGGATATATTATATAAAATTGCCATTCAACAGAAAGTGACCATGTGTGCAACAACCACTTAGAGTGTGAGTCAGCATCAAAGTAGTTAATTTCACTGAAGTATGTGTTATTCGAAATGAACAACATGCTTGATAAAACATGGTGACCAAGTGATTCATAATCTGCCGGGATAAGAATAAACCAACAAGCAATCATCACAGCAATACAGAGCGCGGCCAATGCGGGGATAATCCTTTTACATCTTGCCATGTAAAAATCTGCAAGAGAGAAAGAACCATTATCTAGCCTGCTGAAAATAATTCCTGTCATTAAGAAACCAGAAATGACGAAGAATATGTCCACACCAGCAAAACCACCGGTAAAACCGCTAACGTTGAAGTGGAAAAGCACCACAGCTAAAACAGCTATCGCTCGCAATCCATTGATATCAGACCTGAATTTCACGACTAACCTCAAACAACTTTAAAGTTTAGGAATATTACCATATACAAAAACATACATAAATGACCCAAAATACGTAAATTCTATAGATTAGGATATCCAGATTCATCAGAAAAGAGCCATGGTGGACTATTTTTGCACCCAGCATGACAGATGCACCAGAACGGGAGTTTTTTTTCGTTACACAACTTGATCGACACCTTCGATTGGTCATGCTGTATGCATATACAGTAACTATCGGAGGCGCATTATGGGATTCCCGAGCCCAGCACAAGGCTACGTTGAGGAGCACATATCGCTCGACAAGCGCATCATAGCCAGACCAGCAGCTACGTACTTCATTAGAGCTGGAGCGACGCATTACCGCGAAGGAATTCTCAATGGTGCACTACTGGTAGTGGATGCATCGCTATCACCTTGTGACGGCTCGCTGCTAGTTTGCAGAATGGAAGGTGAACTGAGAATTAAGCGGTACCGTAATTCTCCACGACCTCACCTGGAGGATTTGCAGACCGGAAGGCGCGAAGAGATTCCAGTGCACGATGACGGAACAAGCCCTGATGCAATCTTTGGGGTGATCACGTATAGCATAAACGATATGAGGCTCGGCGAGTTTGATGATTGCCCGGTGATGTAGAGATCAGAACATAGCGTTTTGGGCTTCAAAACCTTCGCCATTGTGAGCTTATTCTATGCATAAGTTGTTGATTCAACTGATCTAAAATTTATTAATTAATGGCGAAAAATAAACATATGTCATTGTTTTTTAATGATAACACGCGTGATTTAAAATCCCTCGGCGTTCGCGCTGTGTGGGTTCAAGTCCCACTCCGGCTACCATGGGAAAAAGCAGAATAATCAAAGCAATAAGCAGTGTCGTGAAACCACCGAAAGGTGGTTTTTTTGTGCCTGCAATTTACGCTCAAACCCCACCCAGATACGCTTTCATCACCTCCTGATTCCCCAGCAGCTCATCGCCGCTGCCGCTCAGCCGGATCTGTCCGTTGACCATCACGTAGCCGCGGTCGGACAGCTTCAGCGCGTGGTGCGCATTCTGCTCAACCAAAAAAATGGTCATGCCGTTGCGTGCCAGCTCGCGCAGCGTCTGGAAAATCTGTTTTACCACGATAGGCGCCAGGCCCAGGCTGGGTTCATCCAGCAGCAGCAGCTTAGGGCGGCTCATTAAGGCACGCGCAATCGCCAGCATCTGCTGTTCTCCGCCGGACATGGTCATTGCCCGCTGTTTACGCCGCTCCTTGAGGCGGGGGAAAAGGTCGAACATGCTTTGCATGTCTTCAGATGCAAACTGGTTTCCAATCGGGATGGTGCCCATCAGCAGGTTCTCTTCCACCGTCATATCCGGAAAGATACGCCGACCTTCGGGCGCCTGGGCGATACCGCCGGACGCGACGTAGTGGGTGGATTTATGGCTGATATCCTCTCCGCAAAACAGGATCTGCCCACTACGGACCCGGGGTTGACCGAAGATAGACATCAATAATGTCGACTTTCCCGCGCCGTTAGCGCCAATCAACGCCACGGTTTCGCCTTTGTTAACCTCAAGGGAAACTTGCTTCAGTGCCTGGATCACGCCGTAGAAAACGTCCACCTCCCGAAATTCCAGCATCGTTTCGCTCACAGGTTAACCTCGCTCTCTTCGGTGCCAAGGTAGGCGGCAATCACTTTCTCATCGTGCTGGATCTGCTCGGGTTTCCCCCGCGCGATGACGTCTCCGTGGTCGAGCACAATAATGTCGTCCGAAATCTCCATGACCATCCCCATATCATGCTCAATCAGTAATACCGTGATGTCGTGGTGGTCGCGCAGAAAACGGATAATGCTGCTGAGCTTGTGCGTTTCCACCGGGTTCAGGCCTGCGGCAGGTTCATCAAGGCAGATCATCTCCGGTCCGGTACACATTGCCCGGGCAATTTCGAGGCGTCGCTGTTGACCGTAAGACATCTCCCCCGCGAGGCGATTGGCGCAGTCCACCAGGTCCACCACTTCCAGCCAGTAAAATGCGCGATCGAGGGCATCACTTTCCGCCCGACGCCAGGCGGGGGTGTTGAGCACACCGGCGAGGAGATTACGGTTTACACGCATATGCTGTGCAACCAGCAGGTTTTCGACGACCGACATCTCGCGAAACAGGCGGATATTCTGGAACGTGCGCGCCAGTCCCGCGCGGTTAACCAGGTGTGTTCCGCCGAACATTTTGTAGAAAAGACGCGACCCTAGCCGGGCCGGGTTAATCCAGTCGCCGGGCTGGAATCTTTGACCGAGAACCTGAATCACATTGGTGGTTTTACTGCGGGTGTTGAATAAGATAGAGCCGCCGGACGCCCTGTAGAAGCCCGTCAGGCAGTTGAACACGGTTGTTTTCCCCGCCCCGTTAGGCCCGATGAGGGCGGTAATCGACCCGCGTTGTACATCAAGGTTGACGTCATTTAGCGCTTTAATCCCGCCAAAGTGCATCATCAGGTGCTCAACGCGTAATATGGTTCCGTTCATGGCGCGACCCCCTTACGCACGGCATAGCCGCTGCGGTTAATGCGGATCAAACCGCGCGGACGCCAGATCATCATGACCACCATCAACACGCCAAACAGCAGGACGCGATACTCGGCAAAGCTGCGCAGCAGTTCCGGCGTGACGGTCAGGACAAAGGCGGCCAGCACGACGCCCAGCGTTGAACCCATCCCGCCCAGCACCACGATGGCCAGAATCAGTGCGGATTCAAAAAAGGTAAAGGAGGTGGGATTAACGAACCCCTGATAGGTGGCGAAGAAGACCCCCGCAATCCCGGCCGTTGATGCGCCCAGCGTAAAAGCAGAAAGCTTCACCAGCACGTGATTAAGACCCATCGAGCGGCAGGCAATTTCATCTTCGCGTAAGGCCTCCCACGCCCGACCAATCGGCATTCGCGTCAGGCGGTGCTTGATGTAGAGCACCATCAGCACCACCAGGAACAGCACGGCGTAAATAAAGATAAACTTCATGTTCGGGTTATAGGTCAGATGGAAAAACTCGTGGAAGGGGACGCCGCCTTCTTTGGCGCGCCGGCCAAACTCCAGGCCAAAAAAGGTGGGGGCAGGGGCTGAAACGCCGTTCGGGCCGCCAGTGAAGGTCAGCCAGTTATTGAGCACCAGGCGGATAATCTCGCCAAACCCGAGCGTCACGATGGCCAGATAGTCCCCATGCATGCGAAGCACCGGGAAGCCAAGCAGCGCACCGGCGGCGGCGGCCATCAGCGCCGCCAGCGGCAGCATGCTCCAGAACCCTAACCCCAGATACTGATACCCCAGCGCGAGGCCATACGCGCCAATCGCGTAAAAGGCGACGTATCCCAGATCCAACAGTCCCGCAAGGCCGACCACAATATTCAGCCCGAGGCCGAGCAGAACATAGATCAGCCCCAGAATGGCAACGGTCAGCACGTATTTGGTCGCCACAAACGGAAAGCAGATCGCAAGCGTAATAACCAGCGGAATAATCCAGCGCATGCGGCTCTTGTATCCGGGAGGGCGGACATACACCCCTGCGCTGTCCGCTTCAAACCTCGCCTGAAAACGCGCACCGGGGGCGGTCTGCAGGAAAGTCGTTAGCAAAAAACGGCCCAGCATGACGATGACAATAATCCACGCCAGCCGGTGTCCGGCAAAGTTAAAGCTGTAACCGTCGAGCACCACGCCAGCGATAGGGCCAAAGATAATCAAAGCAACCAGCCCGGAAAATACGGCATCCAGAATGCAGCGTTTAAGGGAGAAAGCGGCAGATGTCATCGTCTTCACCCTCACACCTTCGCCACGACGGGGCGGCCCAGCAGACCCTGAGGACGGAAAATCAGGATCAATACCAGCAGCCCAAACGAGAAGACGTCTTTATAATCCGAGTTCACCATTCCGGAGAACTGCGCTTCCGCCACCCCCAGTATCAACCCGCCGAGCATGGCGCCAGGCAGAGAGCCGATGCCGCCCAGCACCGCCGCCGTAAAGGCTTTTATGCCGATGACAAAGCCCACGTAGAAATCAAAGGTGCCATAGTTCATGGTGATCAATACCCCCGCCAGCCCGGCCATGGCCGCGCCGATGACAAAGACCAGCGAAATAATTCTGTCGGTATTGATCCCCAGAATGGAGGCCATTTTACGATCCTGCTGCACCGCACGACACATCCGCCCCAGCCGGGTATGGCTGATTATCCAGGTAAGCAGCAGCATGCCCGCGAACGAGGCGATCAGAATAAAGATCTTGGTGTAGGTGATCTGGACGAAACCTTCTCCCAGATGCACGCGAAGTACGCCGTCCAGCATGGTTGGCACGCCTTGCTGACGGGGACCCTGGCTCAGCTGGGCGTAGTTTTGCAAAATCAGCGACATCCCGATGGCGGAGATGAGCGGTGCCAGTCGGGTGGAGTTTCGCAGGGGTTTATAGGCGATGCGCTCAATAGTCCAGCCATACACGCCCGTCACCACGATGGTGAACGCCAGCGTGCCCAGAATCAGCAGGGGAAACGACTCAAGACCGAAGAATGACAGCAGGGCCAGCCCGATGGCGCAGAGGTAGGCCGAGATCATATACACTTCGCCATGGGCAAAGTTGATCATGCCAATGATGCCGTACACCATGGTGTAGCCGATGGCGATTAAGCCGTAGACGGAGCCCAGCGTTAATCCGTTGATTAACTGTTGCAGGAAGAATGTACTCATCATCGCGCGCTCTTTTTATAGGCCGCAACGCGTGCGGCCCGATGTGTATTCCGCGTCGGCGGGCGAACCTGCCGACGTTGAGCGTGACTCCGTCCCGTTACTGCACTTCCTTATATTTTCCCTTGTCGTCCCACTGATAAACCACGTAGTCAGACACTTTTAAATCGCCTTTGCTGTCCCATGCTTTTTTGCCCATCACCGTGTCGACGGCGTTCGCTTTCAGCCACTCGCTGGCTTTGGCGGAGTCTTTGCCTCCGGTGGCCTTGAAGGCGGCGGCAATGGCCTGGATAGAGGCATATGAGTAAAGGGTATAGCCTTCTGGTTCGAATTTACCGGCGCGGAATTTCTCAATCACCGCTTTACCGTCCGGGATCAGTCGCGGATCTTTACCAAAGGTCATGTAGATACCGTTGGTGTACTGCGGGCCACCCGCGGCGGTAACCATCTCTTCATTGACGATACAGTCCCCTGAAAAGAATTTCGCCTGTACGCCCTGTTCACGCATCTGGCGCACCAGCGGGCCCGCCTCAGGGTGGCAGCCCCCGAAGAACACCACGTCCGGTTTTTGCGCGCCAATTTTCGTTACCAGCGCGTTAAAGTCTTTTTCCCCACGCGATAAGCCTTCATACATCACATCCTTCACGCCGCGTTTGGCAAGCGCCGCTTTGGTGGCGTCCGCTAACCCCTGACCGTAGGTGTCTTTATCGTGAATGATCGCCACGCGTTTGGCCTTCAGCTTATCGATGATGAAGTCGCTGGCGACTTGCCCCTGCTGATCGTCCCGGCCGCACATGCGGAACATATCGCTCATGCCGCGCTCGGTAATGAGTGGGTTAGTCGAACCGGGGGTGATGGCAATAATGCCCGCATCGCTATACACCTCGGAGGCGGGCATGGTGGAAGAGGAGCAGAAATGGCCGACAACCGCATTGACTTTGTCCTGGTCGACTAAACGGTTAGCGACGGCAACAGCCTGCTTAGGCTCGCAGGCATCATCTCCCTGAACCAGCTTAATTTTCTCACCGTTGATCCCTCCCGCGGCGTTAATGTCTTCTGCGGCCTGCGTTGCGCCATGCCAGTACTGATCGCCATAGGTGGCATTTGGGCCTGTAAACGGCCCGGCCACGCCAATCACAATATCGGCCTGGGCGGAAAATGCCGTCACCAGACAACCGGCTAACACAAGAGAAAGAGGACTTCTGATAAATTTCAGCGACATTATTGTGTTCCTTAGCAAAGAGGTTTTTGCACCACGGCGTCAACCCAAACGCCCTACGGCGCAGCCAATCTATAAATAAGATCGAGAACAACATGCACTAAACGAACAAAATCCAGGCCACATCCTGCTTAATACGGCGAGGTTTCCATGCGCAGTTGCGCGCAGAACATTAAGCAAAATCGTTGCCAGAATGGTTAACCCATTGACCGGGTTGTGACATAGTTGAGTATAGAGCGCCGATTTACGCAGCCTTGCGGGACGCACTGAAATTACAGCGGAGATCACATCTCGTTAACAACAAAGCCCATAAGTTGTGCAAGGGTCACGATTTGCACGTTTTTGCAGCAATAAAGACCTCAACTTCCGCCGGGAAAGGCGTAGGTTATGTGTTAGGATCGTTTCCTTTTCATCAGGAGTGTCAGCGATGACTGAAGGCCCATTAAATGAAAGCGAAATGGAGTGGCTTGAAGAGACGTTAATGTCTTACGGTCATGACGATGCGTCCGTGATTGACGTGTCCGAACTGGACGGCATGCTTACCGCAGTGCTTTCCGGCCCAAGGGTGGTTGAACCCGATGCCTGGCTGGTAGCGGTCTGGGGCGGCGAGAAGTACATTCCGCGCTGGAAAAACGATCGTGAAATGAATCGTTTTATCGATCTCTGCTTTAAGCATATGAACGACATTGCTGAGCGCCTGAGCGAGTATCCGGATCAGTTCGAGCCCATGTTTGGTTTTAACGACGTTGATGGCCAAAGCTACACCGTGGTTGAAGAGTGGTGCTATGGCTATATGCGCGGCGTGGCGCTGACCGACTGGTCGTCACTGCCTGACGAACTGAAAGCCGAACTGGATGTGATTGCCCTACACGGAACGGAAGAGGGCAGCGAAAAGCTGGATGAGCTGACCGAAGAGGAGTATACGGCCAGCATCGAGAGCATCCAGCCCGCGGCGCTGCGTTTATACAACTACTGGGTTGCCCATCCGCAGCAGCAGGAAACACAAAAACCAATTATTAACGGCACGAAGGTCGGGCGTAACGATCCGTGCCCGTGCGGCAGCGGGAAGAAGTTCAAGAGCTGTTGTTTGCATTAATAAAGAAAGGGGCTAATCGTAGCCCCTTTTTTATTACCCCACTTCCGGCAGCATTCCCGCTGCTATGAGGAATTGCACCAGAATAATCACCACGCCGCAGGCAAACACGATGCACAGCAGCGGTTTACCCCCCGCCACGCGATAACCCTGCTGAGGATGCTGCTGACGGCTCTTCCATGCCAGCAGGGAAGGCAACAGCAGCGCGAGGACGGATAACGCCACGCCCGCATAGCCCAGCGCCATCACAAAGCCACGCGGATAGAACAGCGCAAAGGCCAGTGGCGGCAGGAAGGTAATTGCACCCGTTTGCAAGCGTCCGGCAACGGTATTGCGGCGCTGGAACAGATCGGCCAGATAATCAAACAGGCCGAGCGCCACGCCCAAAAACGACGTCGCCAGCGCCAGGTCAGCGAATAAATGTACCGCCAGCTCGACGTGTGGAGAGGTCACCACCTCACGCAGCGCCATCAGGAAACCATTCAGTCCGGAATGCGCAGCCATTAAACCGATAAAGGTTGAGGAGTCAATGCTGCCCAGCGTGACCAGCTGCCAGAAGATGTAGGCGACCAGCGGAATCGCGCTGCCGATGATAAAGATGCGGCGGAGCTTGCGGGTATCGCCATTCATATAGCTGACGATACTCGGCACGCTGCCGTGAAAGCCGAACGAGGTGAAAATCACCGGGATCGCGGAAAGCGCCAGCCCTTTCTCCAGCGGCAGCGTCAGCAGGTTAATCTTGTGAACGTGCGGCGCGAGCAGAGCCAGCATCACAACCAGGAAAATAATCTTGGCGCTGAACAGAAAGCGGTTAAAGAGATCGACCAGCGATGTGCCAATACACACCACGCTGCCGCCGACGAGTGCGAAGAAGACCGCGCCCGTGCCGGGCGTAACCTGTGTGCCAAACCCGTCATTGACGCTGGACGCGATCAGCTCTCCGGCTCCGCTAATGTAGGCAGCCGTCAGGGCGTACATCAGGAACATCATGCTAAAGCCTGTAACCCACTGGCCATAGCGTCCCAGGTAGCGTGCAGCCAGCGAACCTAAACCCGTGTCGGCAGGGACGTGCTGATAAACCTCCAGCAGCAGCAGAGCGGTGTAACACATCAACGCCCAGAGTGTGGCGAGAAGCAATAAGGTTACGCCAAATCCGACGCCTGCGGCCGCCAACGGCATGGCCAGCATTCCTGCGCCAATCGTCGTTCCTGCGACGATGAAAATACTTCCCAGAGCTCTGTTTTTCACGCTTTCCTCTACAACGATTCTTAATCGCGACCTAATCTGCGGCGCAGAGTAAGGGAAAAGCGTTAACTCGTCAAATCACCGTTACAACGTGTGTAACTTTAAGTTTACGATTTGGCGAGGGACAAGCATGTATTGAACGGTGAGGTGAAGGGAAGAGGTAATAAATAGAGGGGGGCATTAAAACGGTGCTGAGCGTTCAGCACCGTAGGGGAATTAATTCTGCGCGTCGAGGGTCGCCAGTTCTTTATCAATAAAGTAAAGACCTTCACCTGATTTACCGGCCAGAGACAATTTATCCAGCACGGATTTAAACAGTTTTTCTTCTTCGTGTTGCTCGGCGACGTACCATTGCAGGAAATTAAAGGTTGGATAATCCTGGCTGGTCATTGCAGCGTGAACCAGTTCATTAATTTTCTGAGTGATCAGCTGTTCGTGCTCGTAAGTGGCGCGGAACAGTTCATCAAGAGAACCGTATTCAGCAACCGGAGAGGCAACCGTATCAATGCGCGGCAGGCTGCCCGTATCTGTCAGATAATCAAAGAGACGCTGCATGTGCGTCATCTCTTCCTGTGCGTGACGACGCAGAAACGCGGCGGCACCTTCAAAGCTGTGATAGCTGCACCAGGCGCTCATCTGCTGGTAAAGAAGGGATGAATAAAGCTCAAGGTTCATTTGAGCATTGAGCTTGTCGATCATTTCAGTTTTCAGCATGGTGGCGCTCCGGTTTATTATTTCTGGTTCACAATGAGCGACACTATAATTTGTTATTTAATTATTTGCAAAACGTAAAATAAATATTTGTTTATTTAAAAATACGAATGGGAATAACACGCATTGGCACTTTTTTATATTTATTAATGAGAATTGTTTGTGTTCTTAATTAAAAGACTGCCAGCGGTGCTGGCAGACAACATTAATACCATGGATTCGTGACGCCAGGATTCACGGCGTAGCCCATGCATTTATACTGAATGGTCACGCTCTCGTTCAGACATAGCGATCCGCTAATCAGGGTACAGGTTTTGACAGGCTGACCATAGGCGGAGGCGGAGGCATATCCCATGCCCTGACAGGCTTTCACTGCGGTGCCGTTATTCACATACGCATCGGAATGGGCGTTTTGCAGCATGGCCTGGCCGTAGTCGAGGCGGACAATCCCGTTGGGGGCGTCAAGATGACTGACCTCCGCCTGACGGTTAACGTTGCACCCCGCGAGAAGCAGGAGCGTTCCGGCGATGATTACTCTTTTCATGGTTCATTCTGCGTGAAGAGGAAATACGCTATTTTAGCGTCCACCGTTTCAGTCAATGCCTCGAATAGCCTGAGGATCAACCCTTTCTCTTCGCAACGAACAGCATCAGGTCACGAAACTGTGAGCGCAATTGTGTTTTTTAAAACACATTTTCACTTAATTTGAAAGAGTGTTTGTTTGATAGTAAGGTTAAGGGGATACGGTATCCACAGCGGGCTTGTCCGCCACACATTCAGGAGAGACACGATGAAAATTGCGCTGATGATGGAAAACAGCCAGGCAGCTAAAAATCCCATCATCCTTAATGAGCTAAAAGCCGTTGCCGATGAAAAAGGCTTCCCGGTGTATAACGTCGGGATGAGCGACGAAAACGATCACCATCTTACCTATATCCATCTTGGGATTATGGCGAGCATTCTGCTGAATTCCAAAGCCGTGGATTTTGTCGTGACCGGCTGCGGTACCGGCCAGGGGGCGCTGATGTCGCTCAATATCCATCCGGGCGTAATTTGCGGCTATTGCATCGATCCTGCAGACGCCTTCCTGTTTGCGCAGATCAACAACGGTAACGCGCTGTCCCTGCCATTTGCCAAAGGCTTTGGCTGGGGTGCTGAATTGAACGTGCGCTTTATCTTTGAGAAAGCCTTCACGGGCCGTAACGGCGAGGGGTATCCGCCAGAGCGTAAAGAGCCGCAGGTGCGTAATGCGGGGATCCTGAACCAGGTGAAAGCGGCGGTGGTAAAAGAAAATTACCTCGATACCCTGCGCGCCATCGATCCTGAACTGGTGAAAACCGCCGTATCCGGTCAACGTTTCCAGCAGTGTTTCTTTGAAAACTGCCAGGATAAAGAGATCGAAGCCTTCGTGCGTGGGATTGTTGGCTAACAGCCTGTGATTGCATCCATAACGTTCCAGGCGTATCAAAATTTTTTATAAAAATTTACTGGAATTTATATTGGCGTAACCTGTGGATTTTGCAGCTTTTTCCGTAACATTGTTGTAGCACTGGTGGATTTGTTGATGTGATGCCCATCACAAAATGATTGATTTTTGTGATGGTGGTCATATTATAAGCGCATTGACAATAACACCTGCATAACACGTTACTGGAGCATCATAATGAAACTGCGCAAAATCCTGAAAAGCATGTGGGCTAACTACTGCACGACTTTCAAAGACGTCCCACCGGGCGCGATGTTCTGATAAAAAACCTGCTTCGGCAGGTTTTTTTATGCCTGCAAGCGACGAGAAAGAGATGAAAGGGCGCGCGGTTTGCTACTATGGCGGCCTTTAACTAAGGAGAAACCCCATGTCACAAAACCTGAGCGCCGATCAGGAACTGGTCTCTGACGTCGTTGCCTGTCAGCTGGTTATTAAGCAAATCCTTGATGTGATTGACGTTATCGCGCCTGTCGAAGTACGTGAAAAAATGTCGACCCAGCTGAAAAACATCGATTTCACCAGCCATCCCGCGGCGGCCGATCCGGTTACGCTTCGCGCCATTCAGAAAGCCATCGCGCTGATTGAGCTGCGATTCACCCCGCAGGGCGAGTCTCACTAAGCCGTGAAACGGGCGACCCTGTCAGTCGCCCGAGGGACGGTCAGAAGAAGGTCTGGACCAGCAGGTAGCTCGCCGCGCAGGCACAGCTCACGCCGATCAGCCCCGGCAGGATGAAGCTGTGGTTGATGATAAATTTGCCGATGCGGGTGGTGCCTGAACGGTCAAATCCAATGCAGGCCAGATCGCTGGGGTAGGTCGGTAAGACAAAGTAGCCGTACGAGGCCGGGAAAAAGGCGATCAGCATTTTCGGATCGATGCCCAGCATTAACCCCATCGGCGCAACCGCAGTTAACGCCGCCGCCTGGCTGTTCACCAGTTTAGAAACCAGAAACAGTACAATGGCATAGGTCCACGGGTGGCTTTTGACGACCCCTTCCAGCGCCATTTTCAGTTCATCCAGATGCGCCTGGAAAAAGGTATCGCTCATCCACGCCACGCCAAACACCGAGAAGATTGCAACCATTCCCGCTTTAAACACCGCACCGTTCGAGATGGCAGAGGCATTCACCTTGCAGGCCATTAGCATGACAGCACCGGCAATCAGCATCATCATCTGGATGACCAGGTTCATCGAAAGCGCCGCCATTTTGCCTTTTACCTCAAAAGCAGGGCGCAGTTCAGGCAGGGCTCCCAGCAGAACCACGATGGCAATCCCGGTGAAGAAGATCCAGGTGGACCAGTAGGCCTGTTTCGGGAAGCGCTGATTCATCAGCGTTTCCGTGCTGCCATAGATAAACTCCCGCTGTTTCGGATCTTTCAGCTTTTCCTGAAACTCCACGTCATCCGCTAAGTCTTTGCCGCGACGCAAACTCCACAGGGCCGCAATCGCCACCCCAAACAGCGAGGCAGGTACGGATACGGCGAGGATCTCCAGGATCCCCCACGCGTGACCGATTCCGTGCTGCGCGCCGAGAATCGACACCAGCGACACAACCGCGACCGATACAGGCGAGGCGGTGATGGCCATTTGCGAGGCCACGGAGGCTACCGCCATGGGGCGCTCCGGGCGGATCCCTTTTTTCAGCGCAATATCGGCAATAATGGGGAACATGGTGTACACCACGTGGCCCGTGCCGCACAGAAAGGTCAGCATCCAGGTGGTGAAGGGGGCGAGGAGCGTGATGTGCTGCGGATGTTTGCGCAACAGACGCTCGGCGAACTGCATCATCACGTTCAGCCCACCGGCAGTCTGCAGAGTGGCCGCACAGCCAATCACCGCGAGAATGGTCAGCATCACGTCAACCGGCGGTTTGCCGGGTTGCAGCCCAAAAATGAAGCTCAGAATAAACAGGCCAATACCGCTTATTAGCCCCAGTCCCATCCCGCCAAAGCGGGTCCCGACCAGCAGACAGGCAATAACAACAATAAACTCAATGGTGATCATGATGCTCCCTCGTCAAACATTATGTAATTAAATAAATCATTACACGATGTGTGGTTATTCATTGGGAGCAAGATCTGATTTGTTAAATCTCAGACAAAGCAGGAGGTTGTGGGAGGAACCTGCCCCGGTCAGGAGCAGGTCAGTCGCGCTCAGTGGCGCTGAACGGTGACAATGTCGAGCAGATGACGGTCAGTTTGCTCCGGGCATAAACCGGCATGCTTCGCATTGCGGAGTTCGTCCGCAAGCGTTTTGAGCAGCGTACCGTCCTGCTGCTGCTCTTTGTCCATATCGCGCAGGAATTTCAGGGTAATGCTGTCGTGCTGCGCTTTGGCTTCATCAGCCAGTTTGCTGAGTGTGCTGCAGCGCTGTTCATACTCTTCAAGCGTTTTCTGGAACAATTCTTCCAGCGAAGAGTAGTTATCGTCGATCGTGTCCAGGGCTTTTACGATAGGGTTCGCCCCTACAGCTTTCAGAAAGTTAAAGACGCGCATCATATGCGTGACGTTACTTTGCGCCTGAGTGCGAAAGAACGTGGCTGAACCATTGAGACTGTTTTCGGAGCACCACGCGCTCAAATGCAGGTGCAAATTGGAGGCGTAGAACTCCAGGTTCATTTGGGCATTCAGTTTTTGCATCATCGTTTGGGTAGTCATACTCATATCCTTATTGACTGTGGGACGTGATGTCCGCAGCTAAACCTGACCCGGCAGGTAGATAAAATTACAGGCAGAAGGCAATTCTGCATTGACGGAAGTTGATCGAATATTCACATCCTGTGTTCGATATAAATAAGCATACCCTTGTCTCTGGATTAAGAAAACTCTTAATTGTCCCGTATTTACCATACATTACAAATTTTAATATAGTACAGAATATCAAACAGATGGATATAAATTAACACATAAATAAGTGATTGATTTTGCAGTGCATTGATATATTTACTGCTCAGGATACACAGCGTTAAATAGTCTGGTAACAGAATATTCTGTGAATAGAAGAAATATGCATCATTAATTCAAAATATATTCTATGGGCGTAAAATTGCGCTAAATCAATTTTTGTAAAAATGACGGTAATGTGATCGCCATGCAGGATTGTTCCAGATGATTTTGTGAAAATGAAACAGTGTTTTAATCCATTCCATTCACTGAGGTTAACATGGCGAACGTTGCGGTGCTGCTGGCACCTGGTTTTGAGGAAGCAGAAGCAATTATTACGATTGATATTCTGCGTCGGTTGAATATTGAGGTGGAAACCCTGGCTTGCGCAGAATCTCGGGCGGTAGTGAGCTACCATAACATCCCGATGGTGGCAGACAGTACGTTATCCGAGCGTCTGAACACGCTTTACGATGCGGTGGTGCTACCCGGAGGGCCGCAGGGAAGCGTCAATCTGGCCGCCAGCCGGGACGTCATCCGCTTTGTGTCCACACATGATGAAAGTGGAAAATTAATTTGTCCCCTCTGTTCTGCCGCAGCGCGCGTGCTTGGCGGGAACGGGTTACTCAAAGGACGCCGTTACGTCTGCTCGGGAGATTTATGGGAAACCGTAACGGACGGTGAATACGTGGATGCACCGGTCGTCGAGGATAAAAACCTGATCAGCGGTAAAGGTCTGGGCCACGCGTTTGACTTTGCGCTGACCCTTTCTGCTCGCCTGTTGGGTGACGAAGCGCCTGTCCGCGATCACGCGGATCACATCTATTACGCCTGGTAATTTTCCTGCCGGACGTCATGGCGTCCGGCTGTCAGGGACTTCTTGGCTAATCTTATGGATTATTCTGCTGAACCCTATTTTAATTGTCTGACAATTCCTGCCATTTTTATGTCATTTTCCGCTGAATTTATGTACGCAATTACTGTAATTCTGCGGTGTGATGCCGCTCTCTTATGGATGATTAATTTCCCGCTAAAACTATCACCAGCACTAACGCTTATGACGAGGTAAGCGCTAATGCCTTGTTTTAAGTCCGATTAAATAAGAAGCACGCAAATATTCCCTACAGAAAAGATTGCTAAAGCTGGAGTTTACCATGCACAAATTTACTAAAGCGCTGGCGGCCATCGGCCTGGCTGCCGTTATGTCACAATCCGCTATCGCTGAAAATTTAAAACTCGGTTTTTTGGTTAAACAGCCTGAAGAACCCTGGTTCCAGACCGAGTGGAAATTCGCCGATAAAGCCGGAAAAGATTTAGGTTTTGAAGTGATTAAAATCGCCGTACCGGACGGTGAGAAAACCCTGAACGCCATCGACAGCCTGGCGGCCAGCGGTGCGAAAGGGTTTGTTATCTGTACCCCGGATCCGAAACTGGGTTCAGCGATTGCCGCCAAAGCACGTGGCTATGACATGAAGGTCATTGCGGTTGATGACCAGTTCGTGAACGCCAAAGGTAAGCCGATGGACAGCGTCCCGCTGGTGATGATGGCGGCGACCAAAATCGGCGAACGTCAGGGCCAGGAACTCTATAAAGAGATGCAAAAACGCGGCTGGGATGTGAAGGAGACCGCGGTGATGGCGATTACCGCTGACGAGCTGGACACGGCGCGCCGTCGTACGACCGGGTCAATGGACGCGCTGAAAGCAGCCGGCTTCCCGGAAAAGCAGATCTACAAAGTCCCCACCAAATCTAACGACATCCCGGGCGCGTTCGACGCGGCTAACTCTATGCTGGTCCAGCATCCGGAAGTCAAACACTGGCTGGTGGTCGGCATGAACGACAACACCGTGCTGGGCGGCGTGCGCGCAACCGAAGGCCAGGGCTTCAAGGCGCCTGACGTTATCGGCATCGGCATCAACGGCGTGGACGCGGTCAGCGAACTGTCCAAAGCGCAGGCAACCGGCTTCTATGGCTCGCTGCTGCCAAGCCCGGACGTTCACGGCTACAAATCCAGCGAAATGCTCTACAACTGGGTGACCAAAGGGGCTGAACCGCCGAAATTCACCGAAGTGACCGACGTGGTGCTGATCACCCGCGACAACTTCAAAGAGGAGCTGGCGAAAAAAGGACTGGGCGGTAAGTAATACGCTGTGATTGTGCCCCTCATTTACCTGAGGGGCCAGACGTACACACTACAGGAATCACGGAGTCGTTATGCAACAGTCTGATCCCTATCTCTCTTTTCGCGGCATCGGGAAAACGTTCCCCGGTGTTAACGCGCTGACCGATATCAGCTTTGACTGCCATGCCGGTCAGGTTCACGCCCTGATGGGGGAGAACGGCGCGGGAAAATCCACGCTGTTGAAAATTCTCAGCGGTAACTACACCCCCACAACCGGCACGCTGGCGATACGCGGCGAAGAGGTGGCGTTTGCCGATACGACGGCGGCCCTCAATGCCGGGGTCGCCATCATCTATCAGGAACTGCACCTCATTCCTGAAATGACCGTGGCAGAGAACATCTATTTAGGTCAGCTTCCGCACAAAAGCGGCGTGGTAAATCGTTCGCTACTCAATTACGAAGCGGGGCTGCAGCTTAAACACCTTGGGCTGGATGTCGATCCGCAAACGCCCCTGAAATATCTCTCCATCGGCCAGTGGCAGATGGTTGAAATTGCCAAGGCGCTGGCGCGTAACGCCAAGATTATCGCCTTTGATGAACCGACCAGTTCGCTCTCCGCACGTGAAATTGAAAATCTGTTCCGCGTGATCCGCGAGCTGCGCAAAGAAGGGCGCATTATTCTGTACGTTTCGCACCGTATGGAGGAGATCTTTGCCCTAAGCGATGCCATCACCGTGTTTAAGGACGGTCGCTACGTGCGGACGTTCACGGACATGGCACAGGTTAACCATGACCAGCTGGTTCAGGCGATGGTCGGACGCGAGCTGGGCGATATTTACCACTGGCAGCCGCGCGAGTACGGCCCGGAGCGCCTGCGCCTGGATAACGTTAAAGCGCCCGGCGTGCGCACGCCGATTTCTCTTTCGGTGCGCAGCGGGGAAATCGTCGGGCTGTTTGGCCTTGTCGGGGCAGGGCGCAGCGAACTGATGAAAGGGTTGTTTGGCGGCACGCGGATCTCAGAGGGGCAGGTCTCTATTGACGGGCAAAAAATCGATATCCAGAAGCCCGCCCACGCGATCAATGCGGGCATGATGCTCTGCCCGGAAGATCGCAAAGCGGAGGGGATCATTCCGGTCCACTCGGTACGCGACAACATCAATATCTCTGCGAGACGCAAATACCTCCGCGCGGGGTGCCTGATCGATGACGGCTGGGAAGCGAGCAACGCCGACCATCATATCCGCTCGCTGAACATCAAAACGCCGGGTGCGGAACAGCTGATCATGAATCTCTCCGGCGGTAATCAGCAAAAAGCCATTCTGGGCCGCTGGCTGTCGGAAGATATGAAGGTCATTTTGCTGGATGAGCCGACGCGCGGTATCGACGTGGGGGCAAAACACGAAATCTATAACGTGATTTATGAACTGGCAAAACGCGGCGTGGCGGTGCTGTTCGCCTCCAGCGATCTGCCTGAGGTGCTTGGCGTTGCCGACCGCATCGTCGTGATGCGTGAAGGTGAAATTGCCGGTGAGTTGCTGCATGAACAGGCGAATGAACAACAGGCGTTGAGTCTCGCCATGCCTAAAGTTAGCCAGGCTGTCGCCTGAGTAAGGAGTCAATGATGTCCTCTGTAACTACATCCGGAGCGCCGAAGTCGGCTTTCAGTTTTGGCCGCATCTGGGACCAGTACGGTATGCTGGTGGTCTTTGCCGCGCTGTTCCTCGCCTGCGCGATTTTTGTGCCGAACTTTGCCACCTTCATTAATATGAAGGGGCTGGGGCTGGCAATCTCCATGTCCGGCATGGTGGCCTGCGGCATGCTGTTCTGCCTGGCGTCGGGCGATTTTGACCTGTCGGTGGCCTCGGTAATTGCCTGTGCAGGCGTGACCACGGCAGTCGTCATCAACATGACCGAGAGCCTGTGGATTGGCGTCTTTGCAGGGTTGATGCTCGGTGTGCTGAGCGGCCTGGTGAACGGGTTTGTGATTGCCCGCCTGAAGATTAACGCCCTGATCACGACGCTTGCGACCATGCAAATCGTGCGCGGTCTGGCCTACATCATCTCCGACGGGAAAGCCGTGGGGATCGAAGACGAGCGCTTCTTTACCCTGGGCTATGCCAACTGGCTGGGCCTGCCCGCGCCAATCTGGCTGACGGTCGCCTGCCTGATCCTGTTTGGCTTCCTGCTTAACCGCACCACGTTTGGCCGTAACACGCTGGCGATTGGCGGGAATGAAGAGGCGGCGCGCCTGGCGGGGGTTCCGGTGGTGCGCACCAAGATCATTATCTTTGTGCTTTCCGGGCTGGTCTCCGCAGCAGCAGGGATCATTCTGGCGTCGCGCATGACCAGCGGCCAGCCGATGACTTCCATTGGTTATGAGCTGATCGTCATCTCAGCCTGCGTTTTAGGGGGCGTTTCCCTGAAAGGCGGCATCGGAAAAATCTCATATGTAGTGGCCGGTATCCTGATTTTGGGGACGGTGGAGAACGCCATGAACCTGTTGAATATTTCGCCATTCTCGCAGTACGTGGTGCGTGGTCTGATCCTGCTCGCAGCCGTGATTTTCGACCGTTACAAGCAAAAAGCGAAGCGTACCCTTTAACGCCTTTCCGCGCTTTTTATTGCTCAACTAATAACCATAGTTGACCCCTTAACCGCCCCGCCAGTTTTACTGACGGGGCGGTTGTCAAATGGCGAGCACCGTCACACTGTCTATACTTACATGGCTGTTTACTCACTGTAAGGAGGAAAAGGGTGGCTGACTTGTTAACCGCACCGCCTGTACTGCCCGGAAAATTTGCTTTCTTTTTTGACCTCGACGGAACGCTCGCCGGGATAAAGCCGCATCCTGATGAGGTCGTCGTACCGGATACGGTGTTAGAGAATTTGCAGCAGCTCTCGCGGATGAACCAGGGAGCACTGGCATTGATTTCAGGGCGCTCAATGGCCGAGCTGGACGTGCTCGCCAGTCCATATCACTTTCCGCTGGCCGGTGTACACGGAGCGGAGCGCCGCGATATCCATGATCAACAGCATATTGTCTCACTCCCCGATGCCTTAATTCAGTCGCTGCATGCTCATCTCTCTTCTGCTCTGGAGGCGCTGCCGGGTACCGAGCTGGAAGCCAAAGGTATGGCCTTTGCTCTGCACTATCGTCAGGCACCGCATCATGAAGCGGCAGTCTTTGCCATCGCCCGCGGCGTGGCCGATGCGCACCCGGAGCTCGCGTTACAGCCGGGGAAGTGCGTCATTGAGATTAAACCTGAAGGGATCAACAAAGGCGCTGCTATTGCGGCGTTTATGGCCGAGCCGCCTTTTCAGGGGCGTAAGCCGGTATTTTTGGGGGATGACCTGACCGATGAGGCCGGGTTTATGGTGGTTAATAAGGCCGGCGGGATGTCTGTCAAAGTCGGGCCAGGGGAAACGTGTGCCGGATGGCGGCTGGAAAGCGTCGCCAGCGTCTGGCAGTGGATATCTGACGTCGCTAACCAGCAACAACAACAAATAGCGCAACACAACGGGAGAAATCTATATGGGTCGCTTAATCGTCGTCTCTAATCGCATTGCACCGCCGGATGATAAAAAAGCCAGCGCGGGTGGCCTGGCGGTGGGGGTATTAGGTGCCCTAAAAGCCGCCGGAGGACTCTGGTTTGGCTGGAGTGGGGAAATCAGTAATGAAGACAAGCCGCTTAAGAAAGTCTCGCGCGGCAACATTACGTGGGCCTCTTTCGCCCTGAACGAACAGGACTATAACGAATATTATTCCGAGTTCTCTAATGCCGTACTGTGGCCTGCCTTCCACTACCGCCTGGATCTGGTCAAATTCCAGCGCGAGTCTTATGAAGGCTATATGCGCGTTAATGCGCTGCTGGCCGATAAACTGCTGCCATTAATTAAAGAAGACGATATTTTATGGATCCACGATTATCATCTTCTGCCCTTTGCCAGAGAATTGAGAAGACGCGGCGTCAACAATCGCATCGGCTTCTTCCTGCATATTCCCTTCCCGACGCCGGAGATCTTCACGGCGCTTCCGCAGCACGACGAGATCCTGGAGGCACTGTCCGATTACGATCTCCTGGGTTTCCAGACTGAAAATGACAGGCTGGCTTTCCTCGACAGCGTGTCGGGTAAAACGCGGCTGGTTACGCATGGCGGTAAATCGCACGCGGCCTGGGGTAAAACCTTCCATACGGAGGTTTATCCTATCGGCATCGAGCCGGAAGAAATTGCCGAACAAGCGTCTGGCCCGTTGCCGCCAAAACTGGCACAGCTGAAAAATGAGCTTAAAAACGTTAAGAATATCTTTTCAGTAGAGCGCCTCGATTACTCCAAAGGCTTACCGGAGCGCTTCCTGGCGTATGAAACGTTACTGGAGAAATATCCGCAGCATCACGGCAAAATTCGCTATACGCAGATAGCGCCGACGTCGCGCGGCGAGGTGCAGGCTTATCAGGATATTCGTCACCAGCTGGAGACCGAAGCAGGGCGCATCAACGGCCGCTACGGACAGCTGGGCTGGACACCCCTTTTCTATCTGAATCAACACTTTGAGCGCAAGATCCTGATGAAGGTCTTCCGCTACGCGGACGTCGGGCTGGTGACGCCCCTGCGTGACGGGATGAATCTGGTGGCAAAGGAGTATGTAGCAGCACAAGATCCTGCGGACCCTGGGGTACTGGTGCTGTCTCAGTTTGCCGGTGCGGCGAATGAGCTTACTTCAGCACTCATCGTTAACCCTTACGATCGCGATGACGTCGCAAACGCCCTCCACCGCGCCTTAACCATGCCGCTGGCGGAGCGTATATCTCGCCATGCGGAGATGATGGAGACCATCCGTAAAAATGACATTAACCACTGGCAGGCTCGTTTTATAGACGATCTGCGTGAAATTGAACCGCAGAGCCATGAGGGACAGCTGCAAAAAAAGATCGCGACTTTCCCTAAACTGGCGTGATATTCCTCGGGGGCTTTATGAGCCCCCGAGAGGTACCAACAACACATCCACCTGGCTTGAGGCGACAATCGATTTCGCCGAACAGGCCGCACGAGAAAAAAAGCTCTGGTTATGATTACCGCAGATCACCAAATCAATATTCTGTTTTTGGCAAACGCTAAGAATATGTTCGTTTAATTCCCCGGTGGCAATAATGGTCTGGTGAACCGGATATTGTGCCTTTTCGACCAGCTCTCGCAGAAACTGCTGCGTTTCTTCCTGCAAAACCTCACGAATATCCTCCAGCATGGGGGCCGCCAGTTGATTGTACATTTCGGGTTCGGCCGTCAGCGTGATCAGGCTGATGCGGGCATTGGCGGGTCTGGCGATAGAAACGGCACGGGCGACGAGTTGATGACTTTCCGGCGAAACCGAGACAGAAACAAGAAGATGGGAGTAACTCATCACGCAATCCTTTGATGTCTGAACAACAAGGTTTCTTCAGCTTTACCGCGATTTCAAGACTTCCGCAAGGGGGGAATAGGGCATTAGTGTGAAGCTTATCATAATTATTCATTAATTATTCTTATAAGAAGAATAATTGCAAAGTGTGTCTAAATGAAAAAAATTAACAACTTAACGTAAATCACACTTTTTTTAGTCAGTCGCGTTAAATCGTTTTAACCTGTTATAAACACAATTTGAATGATCACGCAGTGAAATAAATTTTATGCGCTTTTTTCATAACTATATGTTTTTACTAAGTAATGGAAGTGTGACTGCCAAATGTACACGATGTGAATGATTGGCGTAGTCAATATAAGCAGAAAAAGCAACTCCTGTGCCGTATCTGTTCATGCGCATGCATGAGTATTCGCTCTTCAAGAATATAAAACAGTCTCGTTTGGTTAAATTTTGACCAAATTACAAGTCATACTGATGGATTTATGGAGAATATTCACTTAAATTGTGTGACGCAGATCACATTTTTTTTAAATTTGAGGATGGCTGCATTGTATGTGTCAAAACTGACGAGTAGAGTTTGCGTCGAATTAGGAAAAATCTTAGTTATTTGTAAGAAATGATAAAACGATATGAGGCGCAGCTGCGTTTCAGCTGTTGTACGTTTTGCTGAATACAAACCTAAATTCAACTATGCATTTAGCCTTTTCTTTTTTATACCGGGTGATTTCCCGGCGACATCACGGGGTGCGGTCTTTCCGCATAAAAATAATAGTTGGTTATTCGGGATGGGAACAATGCATACATCCGAGTTGCTAAAACATATCTATGACATCAATTTGTCATATTTACTGCTCGCGCAGCGTTTGATTAGTCAGGACAAAGCGTCCGCGATGTTTCGTCTGGGTATTAACGAAGAGATGGCAACTATGTTGGGGGGATTAACACTCCCGCAAATGGTCAAGCTGGCAGAAACGAATCAACTCGTTTGCCAGTTCCGCTTTGATAATCCGCAGACAATCACGCGTTTGACCCAGGAATCCCGCGTTGACGATCTTCAACAGGTCCATACCGGTATTCTTCTCTCCACACGATTGCTCAGCGAAATCAGCCAGCCTGATGACGTTGCCCGTAAGAAAAGGGCATAAAAATGAGCGAGAAAAGCATTGTTCAGGAAGCGCGTGATATACAGCTGGCAATGGAGCTGATTACGCTGGGTGCTCGTTTACAAATGCTGGAAAGCGAGACTCAGCTGAGCCGTGGTCGTCTCATCAAACTGTATAAAGAATTACGCGGTAGTCCACCGCCTAAAGGAATGCTGCCGTTCTCAACGGACTGGTTTATGACCTGGGAGCAGAATATCCATGCATCGATGTTCTGTAACGCCTGGCAGTACCTTCTGAAAACCGGTTTGTGTAGCGGCGTCGATGCCGTGATCAAAGCCTATAAACTTTACCTTGAACAATGCCCTCAGCAGGAAGATGGACCCCTGCTGGCGCTGACCCGCGCATGGACGCTGGTGCGTTTTGTTGAAAGCGGAATGCTTGAACTGTCTCGCTGCAACTGCTGCGACGGCAATTTTATTACCCATGCTCATCAGCCTGCTGGCAGCTTCGCCTGTAGTTTATGCCAGCCTCCATCCCGCGCCGTAAAAAGACGTAAACTTTCCCGGGATGCTGCCGATATTATTCCACAACTGCTGGATGAACAGATCGAACAAGCTGTTTAACCCGAACGTGTGGGCAAGATTCCAGCAGCGGTAAGCCATTACCGCTGCTTTTTTTTACCCTACATTCCGGTAACGCTGTCGAAATGAACGTCCTGCCTTAGTCACTAGCGGAAGGATGATGTCGTGCTTATCTTATTAGGTTACCTGGTAGTTCTCGGTACAGTTTTCGGCGGTTACATGATGACCGGCGGGCACCTTGGAGCACTCTATCAACCGGCTGAACTTATTATCATCGGCGGTGCAGGGGTAGGGGCTTTTATCGTTGGTAACAACGGTAAATCGATCAAGGGCACGCTGAAAGCGATTCCGCTGCTGTTCCGTCGCTCGAAATACACCAAAAGCATGTACATGGATCTGCTGGCGCTGCTCTATCGCCTGATGGCGAAGTCGCGTCAGCAGGGCATGTTCTCGCTGGAGCGTGACATCGAAAACCCGAAAGAGAGCGAAATCTTTGCCAGCTATCCGCGCATCCTGGCTGACGCGATGATGCTGGATTTTA
Organism: Enterobacter quasimori; assembly: GCF_018597345.1. NCBI lineage: Bacteria > Pseudomonadati > Pseudomonadota > Gammaproteobacteria > Enterobacterales > Enterobacteriaceae > Enterobacter > Enterobacter quasimori. The sequence continues at coordinate 651,741 of NZ_JAHEVU010000002.1, forward strand.
TCGTCGATTACCTGCGCCTCATCATCAGCGGCAACATGAACACCTTCGAAATCGAAGCGCTGATGGACGAAGAGATCGAAACCCACGAAAGCGAATCTGAAGTGCCGGCCAACAGCCTGGCGCTGGTGGGCGACTCGCTTCCGGCGTTTGGTATCGTTGCGGCGGTGATGGGGGTGGTTCACGCGCTGGCCTCGGCGGATCGTCCGGCGGCAGAGTTAGGTGCGCTGATTGCCCACGCGATGGTGGGGACTTTCCTCGGTATCTTGCTGGCGTACGGTTTTATCTCCCCGCTGGCGAGCGTTCTGCGTCAAAAGAGCGCGGAAACCACCAAAATGATGCAGTGCGTGAAGATCACGCTGCTCTCCAACCTCAACGGTTACGCACCACCGATCGCCGTCGAATTTGGCCGTAAAACGCTGTACTCCAGCGAGCGTCCGTCGTTTATCGAGCTTGAAGAACACGTGCGTGCGGTGAAAAACCCAAACCAACAGACGACAACTGAGGACGCATGAAAAACCAGTCCCATCCGATCGTCATCGTAAAAAAGCGCAAGCATAAGGGGCACGGGCACGGTTCCCACGGCTCGTGGAAAATTGCTTACGCCGACTTTATGACTGCCATGATGGCGTTCTTTCTGGTGATGTGGCTGATCTCCATCTCCAGCCCGAAAGAGTTGATCCAGATTGCGGAATATTTCAGAACGCCGCTGGCAACGGCGGTGACAGGTGGGCCGCGCATTTCGAACAGCGAGAGCCCCATTCCTGGCGGTGGCGACGATTACACCCAGCAGAAGGGTGAAGTGAAAAAAGAGCCAAACATCGACGATCTGAAAAGACGAATGGAGCAGGCGCGCCTGAAGAAACTGCGCGGCGATCTCGATCAGCTGATTGAAGCGGACCCGAAACTGCGCGCGCTGCGCCCGCACCTGAAGATCGATCTGGTGCAGGAAGGCCTGCGTATCCAGATTATCGACAGCCAGAACCGCCCGATGTTTAAAACCGGGAGTGCGGAAGTTGAACCGTACATGCGCGATATTCTGCGCGCCATTGCCCCGGTGCTGAACGGCATTCCTAACCGAATCAGCCTGTCAGGCCACACGGATGATTTCCCGTACGCCAGCGGGGAGAAGGGATACAGCAACTGGGAGCTTTCTGCCGATCGTGCCAACGCCTCGCGTCGCGAGCTGGTGGCGGGTGGGCTTGATGATGGCAAGGTTCTGCGCGTGGTCGGCATGGCAGCAACCATGCGCGTCACCGACCGCGGGCCGGACGACGCCATCAACCGTCGTATCAGTCTTTTAGTGCTGAACCAGCAGGCGGAGCAGGCCATCCTGCATGAAAACGCCGAAAGTCAGAATGAGTCACTGGACGATTTAAAACAGCCTGGGGCCGTTCCTTCGGCTGCCGTTCCAACATCGCCACCAGCCAATCCGAGGTGATAGCGTGAGCATGGATATTAGCGATTTTTACCAGACATTTTTTGATGAAGCCGATGAACTGTTGGCCGATATGGAGCAACACCTGCTGGACCTGGTGCCTGAAGCACCGGATTCAGAGCAGCTCAATGCCATTTTCCGTGCAGCGCATTCTATTAAAGGTGGTGCAGGGACCTTTGGATTTACCATTTTGCAGGAAACGACCCATTTAATGGAAAACCTGCTGGATGAAGCACGACGCGGTGAGATGCAGCTCAATACCGACATTATCAACCTGTTTTTGGAAACCAAAGATATTATGCAGGAACAGCTCGACGCCTATAAAAGTTCGGCAGAGCCTGATGCCGCCAGCTTTGAATACATCTGCAACGCGCTGCGCCAGCTGGCGCTGGAAGCGAAGGGTGACGTGGTCGCTGCCGTACCGGCGGCGAAGCTGAGCGTTGTTGATGCCATTGCCGCACAGGACGCTGCGCCCGTTGCCGACCGCCCGGCGAAACTGCGCGTGGTGTTGTCACGTCTTAAAGAGAGCGAAGTCAACCTTCTCGAAGAAGAGCTGGGCAACCTGGCGACATTGAGCAACGTGGTGAAAGGCAAAGACAGCCTTGCCGCGACGCTCGATGACGGTATCAGTCAGGACGATATCGTGGCGGTGCTGTGCTTTGTTATCGAAGCCGACCAAATTGCTTTTGAAACTGAAGCCGCGGCAGTCGATGTCCCTGTCGCAGTGGAAGAGGTCGCACAAGCGGCTGCGCCTGCCGTCGTACCGGCCACGCCTGCATTAAAAGCCGTGCCGAAAGATACGGCTGCACCTGCCCGCGGTGAAAAACCGGCCGCGCGCTCCAGCGAGTCCACCAGCATTCGCGTGGCGGTTGAGAAGGTTGATCAGCTGATTAACCTCGTCGGTGAACTGGTGATCACCCAGTCGATGCTGGCTCAGCGTTCTAACGAACTGGACCCGGTAACCCACGGCGATCTCATCACCAGCATGGGTCAGTTACAACGTAACGCCCGCGATCTGCAGGAATCGGTCATGTCCATCCGTATGATGCCGATGGAATACGTCTTCAGCCGCTTCCCGCGCCTGGTGCGCGACCTGGCCAGCAAGCTCAATAAGCAGATTGAACTGACGCTGATGGGCAGCTCCACCGAGCTGGACAAAAGCCTGATTGAACGCATCATTGACCCGTTAACGCACCTGGTGCGTAACAGCCTCGACCACGGCATTGAGCTGCCGGAAAACCGCGTGGCGGCGGGGAAATCCCCTGTCGGAAACCTGATTCTTTCCGCGGAACATCAGGGCGGGAACATCTGCATCGAAGTGACCGATGATGGCGCGGGCCTGAACCGCGAGCGCATTCTCGCGAAGGCGATTTCGCAGGGCATGGCGGTTAACGAAAACATGACCGACGAAGAAGTGGGCATGCTGATCTTCGCCCCGGGCTTCTCAACCGCCGAGCAGGTGACCGACGTGTCCGGACGCGGCGTGGGCATGGACGTGGTGAAACGTAACATCCAGGAGATGGGCGGCCACGTTGAGATCCAGTCTAAACAGGGCTCTGGCACCACCATCCGCATCCTGCTGCCGCTGACGCTGGCGATCCTCGACGGCATGTCAGTCAAAGTGGCGGACGAAGTCTTCATTCTGCCGCTGAACGCGGTGATGGAATCCCTGCAGCCGCGCGAAGAAGATCTGCATCCGCTGGCGGGCGGCGAACGCGTGCTGGAAGTGCGCGGCGAGTATCTCCCGCTGGTTGAACTGTGGAAAGTGTTCGAGGTGGACGGCGCCAAAACCGAAGCCACGCAGGGCATCGTGGTGATCCTGCAAAGTGCCGGCCGCCGCTACGCGCTGCTGGTCGATCAGCTGATTGGTCAGCACCAGGTGGTGGTGAAGAACCTCGAAAGCAACTACCGCAAAGTGCCGGGTATTTCTGCTGCGACCATTCTGGGTGATGGCAGCGTGGCGCTGATCGTCGACGTGTCGGCGCTTCAGGGATTAAATCGTGAACAACGTGTGGCGTACACAGCCGCCTGATTAAGTAGAAGGTAAAAACATGACCGGTATGAGTAATGTAACGAAGCTGGCGGGCGAGCCATCAGGGCAGGAATTCCTGGTATTCACTTTGGGCGATGAGGAGTACGGCATCGATATCCTGAAAGTGCAGGAAATTCGTGGTTACGATCAGGTTACCCGCATCGCTAACACGCCTGCCTTTATCAAAGGCGTGACCAACCTGCGCGGCGTCATTGTGCCTATCGTCGATCTGCGCGTGAAGTTCAGCCAGGGCGACGTGGACTACAACGACAACACCGTGGTGATCGTCCTCAACCTGGGGCAGCGCGTGGTGGGTATCGTGGTGGATGGCGTCTCTGACGTGCTCTCCCTGACCTCTGACCAAATCCGTCCTGCGCCGGAATTTGCGGTCACGCTGTCGACCGAATACCTGACCGGTCTGGGCGCGCTCGGCGAGCGTATGCTGATTCTGGTGAACATTGAGAAGCTGCTGAACAGCGACGAGATGGCGCTGCTGGATATCGCCGCGAGTCACGTGGCATAAAAACAAAGCCGGGTGGCGCTGACGCTTACCCGGCCTACGTGTTCGAGCCATTTGTAGGCCGGGTAAGGCGAAGCCGCCACCCGGCTTTTTCATGCCATTACGCTTCCTGCTTTACCAGCTCCGCTTCAGCTTCCCGCGCACCTTCATTCTGCGACAGCATCGCGGTCGCAATACCATTCCCCAGCACGTTAATCGCCGAACGGCCCATATCCAGGAAGTGGTCGATGCCCATCAGCAGCAGAATCCCGGCCACCGGAATATTGAAGCTTGGGATCGTTGCCGCCAGTACCACCAGCGACGAGCGCGGTACGCCCGCAATCCCTTTGGAGGCCAGCATCAGCGTCAGCATCAGCACCGTCACTTCCGAGAAGCTCAGGTGAATGTTGTATGCCTGGGCGATAAACATCGAGGCGAAAGAGCAGTACACCATCGAGCCCACCAGGTTGAAGGAGTAGCCAATCGGCAGGACGAAAGAGGCAATACTGCGCGAGCAGCCAAAACGCTCCAGCTGCTCCAGCGTTTTAGGGTAGGCGGCTTCAGAGCTGCTGGTGGTAAAGGCCACCAGGACCGGATCTTTCAGCATGCTGACCAGGCGAAACACCTCTTTTTTCAGCACCATGTAACCCACCGCCAGCAGCACCATGCAGGTCAGCAGGATCGCCACATAGTAGCCGCCGATGAAGGAGGCGTAGTTCAGCAGAATGCCCAGACCCTGGGTGGCGATGACCGAGGAGATCGCCGCGAAAATGGCCAGCGGCGCAACGTACATCACGTAACCCGTGACCTTCAGCATGATGTGGGAAACCACATCCAGCGCGGCCACCAGCGGCGCGTTGAATTTCTGCCCCAGCGATGCGCCAGCAATGCCGAAGAACATTGAGAACACCACAATCTGCAGGATCTCATTGTTCGACATCGCCCCTGCGATACTGGTCGGAATGGTGTGCGACAGGAAGGCTTTTAGCGTCATGCCGCTGACGGCCAGGCCGGTATCCACCGCTTCGGTTGGGATCGTCAGGTTCAGACCGCTTCCCGGATGCTCCAGCGTGACGATAAACAGGCCAACCAGAATGGAGAGCACGGATGAGCTGATAAACCACACCATCGCTTTACCGCCAACGCGGCCAATGGTGGAGGTTTCGCCCAGCTTCATAATGCCCACGGTGAGCGTACTAAAGACCAACGGGGCAATAACCATTTTGATCAGACGGAGGAAAATATCGGTCAGAAGGGTAATATTATCCGACCAGGCTTTGATGGCATCCGCAGATGCATATTCATGAATTGCTGCCCCTGAAAGAATACCCGCCAGCATGAAAATCACGATGAAGAGTGTGAGTTTGTTTGCACTTGCCACGAAAAAAGACCCTCTCTGCGCTTCAGATGTAGCCCGCGTCGATACATATAAATTTTTTATTACGAAACGGGAAATTATTCGGCCCATAAATTGACGCAAAGCGTAGGGGGATACAACTCCTTTTTAAGTTTTATTAAATTTGTTGTGAATACGCCGACGATATATTGTGATTAAGATCACGCTTTAATGGATATATTCTCTCCTGATAAAACAAAATCGCCGCCTGAAAGAATTTAACTCTCTGTTATTTATAAAAATAGGGAGTCAATAGGACATATGGCTTATGCGTAAAGGGGAAGGTGGTCGAAGCGATATCCGTAAACTAAATTCTCAATAACCCCTCTCAGATGAACCTTAAGCGGGGCTAACATCTTGAACAGCAAAAATAAAATGTGGCAAGGGAACGGCGACGTCTTCTGGAGAGTGGTATATGAAAAGAAAACGCCTTTTGATCTGCGCAGGCTCGTTACTGGCTGCGACAGTGGCCCCTCAGGCTTTGGCCGTGACCAGCAGCGGCACCATCGGCGCGACGCTGACGCTGACAAACGGGTGTCTGATAAACGGATCCCCCGCGCAAAGCGGCATTAACTTCGGTACGCTCGATTTCGGGACCCATCCCGCCACGTTTTCTACCCTGACCACGCAGCTCTCCGGTGCCAGCGGCGGAAACACCTTTACCATTCAGTGCACGACCGCCAGCTATTCGGTGGCGATCGTCGGCAACACCAACTCCACGGCCCCCGGCACCGTTGTCGGCACGCCAGGCACTCCTGCGCGCTATCTGGTTAACACCGCCAATACCGCACAGGGCGTGGCTTACAGCCTGTACAGCGACAGCGGGTTTAATACCGTTATTGCCAATAACGCCGCCTTGCCGATCGCCTCTACGACCGGAGGGGTGGACAGTTACACCCTCTACGGGCGTATTACCGGCGGCGGCAACAGCGTGACGGTCGTACCGGGGACCTACACCGACACGATTAACGTCAGCGTCACCTACTAGTCCTCTACCGCCATGAAGGCAACGTTGACAAGTCTGCGCAAACGCGCAGAGGGACGCGTGCACCCTTTTTTCGCGCTGATGGTCGTATCGCTCATGGTGCCGACGGTAGATGCGGTGACGTCTCAGTCCTTTAAGGTCAGCGCCACGATTGTACCCGGATGCGCGGTGGCCACCGGCAGCGGCGGGCTTTTCGGCACGCTGGATTTTGGCAGCCATAACGGCGTCGAGAGCGCGCCGGTCAGCACCAGCTTTGTGCCAAACGGGGCGCTGTCCATCGCCTGTACGCCGGGCGTGGCGCTGAGCATGAGCATTAACGGCGGTCAAAATTATTCATCCGTTCGTCGGATGAAGCGGTCCGGTGGAACAGAACTGGTGCCGTACCGGCTCTACAGCAGCAGCTCGCTGGCCGCCAACAGCGAAATTGGCGTCAACCAGGCGATACCGGTGACCTATAGCAACAGCAATAACATCGCGCTGCCGCTTTTCGGCGTGGCGCTACTGACCGGGTTTAGCCCGGCAGGAACCTATACCGATCAGCTCACCGTGACCTTGTCATGGTAATAAAGGGAGAGTGTTGATGAAGCCATTTTTCAGGCCCGTTTGTCTGGCGGGCGCGTTGGGCATAGCTGCAGCTACCGGCCAGGCGCAGGCGGCGGCCACCATCCTGCTGTGGCCGATCGATCCGTGGCTGGCTGCGGACGCCAACGCCACGGAGCTGTGGATCCAGAACCAGGGGAACAGCGCCACGACGATGCAGGTCCGCATCGTGCGCTGGAAGCAGGAGGACGGACACGAGCGTTACACCGCGCAGCAGGACGTGGTCGCCAGCCCGCCCATCGTCACGATTGGCAGCGGCAGCAAGCAGCTTATTCGCCTTATAAAACAGGCTCCAGTTCCCGCAGGTGTCGAACAGGCTTACCGCATCATCGTGGACGAAATCCCCCAGCCTGATACCAAAGCCGAACCCACCATCGGCCTCAAATTGCAGATGCGCTACTCTATCCCTCTGTTTGCGTATGGGCAGGGGGTTCCGACGATAAAAGAGGGTGCGCATCACGCGCTGGCGCAGACCCAAAACCTGAGCTGGCGGGTGACGCAGGCGGGTGGACAGCCTGCGCTGGAGGTACGAAACCGGGGGGATGTTCACGTCAGGCTGAGCCAGGTGGCGCTGGAGCAGGGGGGGCAAAAACGCACGGTCGCGGAGGGGTTACTGGGTTACGTGCTGCCGGGCAGCACCCGCAGCTGGCCGATACCCGCCGGCGTTCGTCAGCCAGAGCGGATGAGCGCGCAGATTAATGCCAGGGACGCACAATGGCAGTCGACGCCCGTAAACTGAAGCCTGCGATGATGATACTGCTTTGCGTCAGTTCCGCGACCCTGGCCGAGCCCGGCGACGACAGCTTGCCGCCGCCTCCTCAGGCGCAGGCGATAAATGATGAAGCGGTCTTCCAGCTTGACATCGTGCTCAACCACTACGATACCGGTCTGGTCGTGCCGGTAACGCAGCGTAAAGGCGCTTTCTTTATCTCCAGCGCCGACCTGCTGCGCGCGGGGCTTCCTCCGGCGCATGTGCCTACCGGAGAGGTGAATATCTCCTCGCTTGATCAGGTTCGGGTGGAGTACGACAGCGCCGCGCAGCGCCTGCTGCTGACCGTTCCCCGCGACTGGGTGACGGCCCGCGTGACGCCGTTCAGCGCGCAAGCGGCGCAGGCCAAACCGCACTACGGGCGCGGGGCGCTGCTGAATTACGATCTCTACACCAACCACACGGAACATATCGGCGGTCAGGCGTCGCTCTGGCATGAGTTCCGCTACTTCAACGAGAGCGGCTCCTTTTCCTCCACCGGCTACGCCCGGGAAAACTTCACCGGTAACGACGGCCAGCAGGAAGGGTATGTTCGCTATGACACGACCCTGCTGTTCACGAATGAAGATGACGCGATGAGCTGGAGCGTAGGGGATGTGATCAGCGATGCCCTGAGCTGGAGCTCCAGCGTGCGGATGGGGGGGGTAAGCGTCGGGCGGGATTTCTCCCTGCGCCCCGATCTGGTGACGTGGCCGCTGCCCGAGTTCGCGGGGGAAGCCGCAGTACCCACCTCGGTCGATCTCTTTATCAACGGCTATCGCTCCGGCTCAACCCAGCTTCAGCCCGGCCCCTTCACCCTGACTAATCTGCCCTATATCAACGGCGCCGGGGATGCGGTGCTGGTCACGACGGATGCGCTGGGGCGACAGGTCAGCACCACGCTCCCGTTCTACGTCACAAGCGACCTGCTTAAACAAGGGCTGAGCGACGGTGCCGTGACGCTGGGCAGCCTGCGGCGCAACTACGGCATCAAGAATTTTGACTACGGTTCGGCAGCAGGTAGCGGCTCGTATCGCTACGGGATGACGGACTGGCTGACGCTGGAGGGGCATGCGGAAGGGGCGCAGGAGCTGGCGCTGGGCGGCGCAGGGACGGTGATAAAACTCGGCCAGTTTGGCGTGGTCAATACCTCCTACTCGCAAAGCCGCATGCGCGGTGACGAGGGCGGGCAGGTCAACTGGGGTTACCAGTACAGCACCAGCGAGTTTAGCGTCGCCACCCAGCACACGCACCGCGACCGCGGCTTTGGCAATCTGGCCCTCTACGACCAGCCGACGGTCTATGACGAAAACGATAAACCCATCGCCAGCTTCAGCCGCAATACGGACCAGTATTCTCTCACCTTCAATCTGGGACAGTACGGCAACATCGGCGCGGCGTGGATCGGCGTGGAGAGTTTTGACGGTCAAAAAACCGAGCTGCTTAATCTCTCCTGGAGCCGCAACCTGTGGGGCGCGAGCAGTATATACCTCGCCGGCAGCCGGGATCGCCAGCGCGGGGACTGGACCGTCGCGCTGTCGCTTCAGGTGCCGCTGGGCGAGCGCGACAGCGCTGCCGTCACCGTTGAAAACACCCCGGACGCAGGCAGCACCCAGCGCATTAACTACAACCACTCAATGCCTTCTGACGGTGGGTTCAGCTGGAATATGGCCTGGGCGAACCAGTCAAGATCCAGTGATTATCGGCAGGGGACGCTGGGCTGGCGCAATAACAATATTGAACTGCAGGGCGGCGGCTATGGCGAAAGGGACACCATGACCTGGTGGGGCGAGGCGATGGGATCCGTTGTGCTTATGGACGGCGAGCTGTTTGCGGCGAACAAAATCAACGATGCGTTTGTGGTGATCAGCACCGACGGCCACCCGGACGTGCCCGTGAGCTACGAGAACCAGCCCGTCGGTAAAACCAATAACAACGGCTATCTGCTGGTGAGCGGGGTGTCGGCGTATTACCCCGCAAGCTACCGGATTGATACCCTGAATCTGCCGGCGGATACGCGTCTGAAAGAGACGGAGCGACGGATCGCGATCCGCCGTCACAGCGGCTATCTGGTCGATTTCCCGATGGAGCAGGAGCGGGTGGCCAGCGTTATTCTGCATGATGCGCACGGGCAGGCGCTGCCGGTGGGAAGCCAGGTCCGACGCGTCTCGCGCAGCAACGCGGTGGTGGGGTATGACGGCATCGCCTGGCTGGAAAATCTCAGCGATGTGAACCCGCTTGAGGTGATAGCACCTGACGGAAAGCGCTGCAAGGCTACGCTGACCGTGGGAGCCAATCCAGAGCACAAGCTGCAAACCTACGGTCCGCTGGTGTGCCGGGAGGGGCCATGACGCGCCTGCTGCTGTGGATGCTGATGCTGTTTTCCAGCGGCGGCTGGGCGGCGTGCACCGTCAGTACGGTCAACGCGTCGTTTGGCAGCGTTACCTCGTTCGCGCTCAGCGGAACCGGGGAGGTGGAAACCACCGGCACGCTGGTGGTGTCCTGTGATGCCATACTGAATCTGCTGACCAACGACTCGGTGACGCTGACCTATACCGCGGCATCGGTTTCGGGCAGCAGTCGGGCCACCATGAAGCGCACGGATAATGCGGCCATCACGGACGTGATCCCCACCCGGCTGTGCGGACTCTCGGGCTGCGCGAGCAGCAGCGAGGTACAGATAAGTAAATCGTATACCTGGAGTGGGAATACCTTGCTGGGGCTGCTGGGGTCAAAGCAGTACAACATTCCGCTCTATTTTCGCACCGTCGCCGGACAAAACGTCACTGCCGGGCCATATCAGGTGCAGTTAACCTTCAGCGTTAACTACAGCGTGTGCTCCGTGGGCGCGCTCGGCATTTGCACAATCAATCAGACGGGAACCGCAACGACCACTATTCTGCTTAACATGACCGTCACCAACGACTGCAGCGCCATGACCACGCCGGACGTGAACTTCAACAGCGCACCGCTGGTACAAAGTTTCCCTACCGTCTCGCAGGCCATTGCTGTCACCTGCACCAAAGGCAGCACCTACACTATCGGCATTAATAATGGTGCCAACGCTCTCAATAATGTCCGTCGGATGGTCAGCGGCAGCAACACCATGAGCTATGACATTTATAAAGAAGCCACGACCAACCGCTGGGGCAGCAGCGGCAGCGAGCGCTGGACCAGCGCGACATCGTCGCAGGTCAGCACCGACGGTTTACTGCGTACCTATAACTACACCGCAAAAGTCCTGACCAGCCAGGCCACGCCTCCCGCCGGAACCTACACCGATACGCTGATTGTCGACGTGGCGTTTTAACCCCGCGCTTTTCCCTTTCGCAAATGTAAAGTTCCTGTGGCCTGTGCCGATAACACCGTTAATAAATCTATGAGAAGGTGTTGTATGTTGAACCGTATCCGCGTTGTCACAATGCTCATGATGGTGCTGGTCATTTTCGCACTTCTTCAGCTTATTTCCGGTAGCCTCTTTTTCTCGTCGTTAAAACAGAACCAGGACAGCTTCGTGGCCTCGAACGATCTGCGGCTGCAGCAGAGTGAACTGACCACGACGTGGGATCTGATGCTGCAAACGCGTATCAACCTGAGCCGCTCGTCCGCACGCATGATGATGGATCCCAACAATCAGCAGAGCAGCGCGAAAACAGATCTGTTGAAAAACGCGCGTGCGACGCTTGCCGACGCGGCAAAACATTACGACGCCTTCAAAAAGATTGCTCCGCAGCCTGCGATGGAGCAGGCGAGCGCCAACATTGATGAGAAGTACAACGCCTACTTTGCCGGGCTGACGGAGCTGATCCAGTTCCTGGAGAGCGGCAACATGGATGCCTATTTCGCTCAGCCGACGCAGGGGATGCAAAACGCGCTCGGCGCGGCGCTGGGTGAGTATGCCAAAGCCAGCAGCGACTTGTACCACTCTGCATTTACGGAAAGCCAGAACGACTACCGTTTCGCTAAATGGCAGATGGCCGTGCTGGCGCTGGCGCTGGTCATCGTGCTGGTAGCCGTGTGGTACGGCATTCGTCACATCCTTCTCAACCCGCTGGGCCGGGTGATTGCGCATATCCGCGACATCGCTTCAGGCGATCTGACCAAAACGCTGACCGTGTCCGGGCGCAATGAGATCACCGAGCTGGCCAACAGCGTTGACCATATGCAGCGCTCGCTGGTGGAGACCGTCACCAACGTGCGTAACGGATCCGAGGCGATCTATACCGGCACCAGCGAAATTGCGATGGGGAATAACGACCTCTCTTCCCGTACGGAACAGCAGGCGTCTGCGCTGGAAGAGACCGCAGCCAGCATGGAAGAACTGACGGCTACCGTGAAGCAGAACGCCGATAACGCCCGCCAGGCGTCTCAGCTGGCGGAAAGCGCCTCTGAGACGGCGCAGCGCGGGGGGCGCGTGGTGGATGGCGTGGTGAAAACCATGCACGAAATCGCCGACAGCTCGAAGAAAATCGCTGACATCATCAGCGTCATCGACGGCATTGCCTTCCAGACCAACATTCTGGCGCTGAACGCCGCCGTGGAAGCGGCGCGTGCGGGCGAACAGGGACGCGGTTTTGCGGTGGTGGCCGGTGAAGTGCGTAACCTCGCCAGCCGCAGCGCCAATGCGGCGAAAGAGATCAAAGCCCTGATTGAAGATTCCGTCTCCCGCGTGGATACCGGCTCCGTGCTGGTAGAAAGCGCAGGGGAGACCATGAATGACATCGTGAATGCCGTTACCCGCGTAACGGACATCATGGGTGAAATCGCCTCTGCGTCTGATGAGCAGAGTCGTGGTATCGACCAGGTTGCCCTGGCGGTATCGGAAATGGATCGCGTGACACAGCAAAACGCCGCGCTGGTGCAGGAATCCGCTGCGGCGGCCGCTGCGCTGGAAGACCAGGCGAGCCGTCTGAAGATGGCCGTCTCGGCGTTTCGTCTCGCTTCACTCGCTGGAAACACGGTCACCCCGCAGGCGACGTATCGCACGCCAGCCGCTGAGCCGGCTGCAAACCGTACGCGCACCGCGACGACCGGACAAGATGAAAACTGGGAAACATTTTGACTGACAATTAAACCGCGGCTGCTTGCCGCTTGATGGGAGCGTGGATGTTAAATCGTATTCGTATCTCGACCACACTGTTTTTGATTCTGATCCTTTGCGGTGTGTTGCAGGTTGGCAGTAACGGGTTGTCTTTTTGGGCGTTTCGCGATGGTTATCGGAATTTGCAGGAAGTCGAGACGAGTAATCAGCAGCGCTCCGCGCTGGCACAAACCCGTGCCGTGCTGCTGCAGGCAAGCACTGCGCTGAACAAGGCGGGAACCCTGACCGCGTTGAGCTATCCGCCGGATGACATCAAGGCGCTGATGGCGACCGCGCGCGACAGCCTGAAGCAGGCTGACGCACAGTTTAAAGCCTTTACGGCGCAGGCCACCGACAGCGAGAAAGAGAAAGCGCTGAAAGCGGCCATGAAAAAGAATTTTGAACAGTGGTACAGCGATCTGGACCACCAGGCGACCTGGCTTGAAAACAACCAGCTTTCGGATTTCATGACCGCGCCGGTGCAGGCGTCTCAGGCGGCGTTTGACGGCAGCTTTAACGCGTGGCAGCAGGATATTAACCAGTCTGTACAGCGTGCCGGCGAAGCGAGCCGTACCAGCTATCACATGTCGGGCGTCATCTTTGCCGTGGTGGTGATTCTGGCGGGGTTGCTGACCGGCGGCGCGCTGTTCTGGGCTCGCAGGATGATTGTGCAGCCGCTGGCGATTATCAGCAGCCACTTCGACAGCATTGCCAAAGGCAACCTTGCGCGTCCGGTGGCGGTGTACGGGAAGAACGAAATTTCGGCCATCTTTGCCAGCCTGAAGGCGATGCAGGGATCGCTGCGGGAAACGGTGAGCGACGTGCGGCAGGGCAGCTATGCCATGCACACCGGGATCTCAGAGATTGCAGCGGGCAATAACGATCTCTCATCCCGCACCGAACAGCAGGCGGCCTCGCTGGCGCAGACGGCGGCCAGTATGGAACAGCTGACCGCGACGGTAAGCCAGAACGCCGACAACGCGCGTCAGGCGTCGGATCTGTCAAAACAGGCGGCGATGACGGCGAAGCGAGGGGGCGACCAGGCCTCTCACGTGGCCAGCACCATGCAGGATATCGCCGCCAGTTCGCAGAAAATTGGCGACATCATCAGCGTGATTGACGGTATCGCGTTCCAGACCAATATTCTGGCGCTCAACGCCGCCGTCGAAGCGGCGCGTGCGGGCGAGCAGGGGCGCGGGTTTGCGGTCGTTGCGGGTGAAGTGCGCAACCTGGCGAGCCGCAGCGCCAACGCGGCGAAAGAGATTAAAGGGCTGATAGAAGAGTCGGTCTCCCGTGTTCAGCAGGGATCTGCCCTGGTCGATACGGCGGCAAAAACCATGACCGAGATTGTCACTTCCGTCACCCGGGTTAACGACATCATGGGTGAAATCGCCTCGGCGTCGGACGAGCAGCGCCGTGGGATCGAGCAGGTGGCCCAGGCCGTCAGCCAGATGGATCAGGTCACGCAGCAGAACGCGTCGCTGGTGGAAGAGGCGGCAGCCGCGACCGATCAGCTGGCAAACCAGGCCGACCATCTCACCGGACTGGTCGCGGTGTTTAATGTCAAAGAGCACGTTGAAGCAGTAACAGAAGTCGGGCGGTCGCAGGCCGTGCCAGTTGTATCCTGAATGTGATTAAGAAGGCGCTATGACATCACCCACGCCCTCAGGGCAAACGTCATTATTGTTACAGATGACACAGCGCCTCGCGCTGTCCGACGCGCATTTTCGTCGGATATGTCAGTTAATCTACCAGCGTGCGGGGATCGTGCTTGCGGATCATAAGCGCGACATGGTCTACAACCGTCTGGTGCGGCGCTTGCGCACGCTGGGGCTGGATGATTTTGGCCGCTATCTGAGCATGCTCGAGGCGAACCAGAACAGCGCGGAGTGGCAGGCTTTTATTAACTCGCTAACCACCAACCTGACGGCGTTTTTCCGTGAAGCCCACCACTTCCCGGTCCTGGCCGAGCACTCACGCCGTCGCAGCGGCGAGTATCGCGTCTGGAGTGCGGCCGCCTCGACGGGGGAAGAGCCGTATTCGCTGGCGATCACCCTGGCTGACACGCTGGGCATGGCGCCCGGACGCTGGAAAGTCTACGCCAGCGATATCGACACCGAGGTGCTGGAGAAGGCGCGCAATGGCGTTTATCGCCAGGATGAACTAAAAACGCTGTCGCCGCAGCAGCTGCAGCGTTACTTCATGCGCGGCACCGGCCCGCATGAAGGCCTGGTACGCGTACGCCAGGAGCTGGCGAACTGCGTCGAATTCGCGCCCGTTAACCTGCTGGACAAGCAGTACAACGTGCCGGGTCCGTTCGACGCCATTTTTTGCCGTAACGTCATGATCTATTTTGATAAAACGACGCAGCAGGACATTTTGCGTCGCTTTGTTCCGTTGCTCAAGCCTGACGGTTTACTGTTTGCCGGGCACTCGGAAAACTTCAGCAACCTCGTGCGTGAGTTTAGCCTGCGTGGGCAAACGGTATATGCGCTGAGTAAGGAAAAAGCATGAGTAAAATCAGGGTATTGTCTGTCGATGATTCAGCGCTGATGCGCCAGATCATGACTGAAATCATCAATAGCCACAGCGATATGGAGATGGTGGCGACCGCCCCCGATCCTCTGGTAGCGCGGGATTTAATTAAAAAATATAACCCCGACGTGCTGACGCTGGATGTCGAAATGCCGCGCATGGATGGCATCGATTTCCTTGAAAAATTAATGCGCCTGCGCCCGATGCCGGTGGTGATGGTCTCCTCCCTGACCGGGAAGGGTTCGGAAATTACCCTGCGCGCGCTCGAGCTGGGGGCGGTGGACTTTGTTACCAAGCCGCAGCTCGGCATCCGCGAAGGGATGCTGGCCTACAGCGAGATGATTGCCGAGAAGATCCGCACCGCGTCGCGGGCGAAGCTTGCGGCGCACAAACCGATGTCGGCACCGACGGCACTGAAGGCCGGTCCGTTACTCAGCTCGGAAAAACTGCTGGTGATTGGGGCGTCAACCGGAGGAACAGAGGCAATTCGTCATGTACTCCAGCCATTGCCGCTTTCAAGTCCGGGTATTCTGATCACGCAGCATATGCCGCCGGGATTTACCCGCTCGTTCGCCGAACGTCTGAACAAGCTGTGTCAGATCAGCGTGAAAGAGGCCGAAGACGGCGAGCGCGTCCTGCCGGGACATGCGTACATCGCGCCGGGCGATAAGCATATGGAGCTGTCGCGCAGCGGCGCGAATTATCAAATCAAAATTCATGACGGACCGCCGGTTAACCGGCACCGTCCGTCGGTGGATGTGCTGTTTCATTCGGTGGCGAAACATGCGGGGCGCAACGCCGTAGGGGTGATCCTGACGGGGATGGGCAACGACGGTGCCGCCGGAATGCTTGCGATGCACCAGGCTGGCGCCTGGACGATTGCGCAGAATGAAGCAAGTTGTGTGGTGTTCGGCATGCCGCGCGAGGCCATCAATATGGGTGGCGTGAGCGAAGTGGTCGATCTTAGCCAGGTAAGCCAGCAGATGCTGGCGAAAATCAGTGCCGGACAGGCAATACGTATTTAAAGAGGAGTGTAGTTTTATGGCGGACAAAGAGCTCAGATTTTTGGTTGTGGATGACTTTTCCACCATGCGTCGCATCGTGCGTAACCTGCTGAAAGAGCTGGGCTTCAACAACGTTGAAGAAGCAGAAGACGGCGTTGATGCGCTGAACAAACTGCAGGCGGGTGGCTTTGGTTTTGTGATTTCCGACTGGAACATGCCGAACATGGATGGTCTGGAACTGTTGAAAACCATTCGTGCGGATGCCGGTATGGCGTCACTGCCGGTGCTGATGGTGACTGCAGAAGCGAAAAAAGAGAACATCATTGCAGCAGCCCAGGCGGGCGCAAGCGGCTACGTGGTGAAGCCATTCACTGCGGCAACCCTGGAAGAGAAGCTCGGCAAGATCTTCGAGAAACTCGGCATGTGAGGTGATGGATATGTTGCAACCTGCTATGAAACCCGCTGAAGAACATTCACCGAGCGACATTATCGCCCGCATTGGTAGCCTGACGCGCATGCTGCGCGACAGCCTGCGTGAACTGGGACTGGATCAGGCTATCGCCGAAGCGGCAGAAGCGATTCCTGATGCGCGCGACCGTCTGGACTACGTTGTGCAGATGACCGCGCAGGCCGCTGAGCGCGCCCTGAACAGCGTTGAAGCGTCACAGCCGCACCAGGACGCGATGGAGAAGGGTGCGAAAGCGCTGACCCAGCGCTGGGATGAGTGGTTTGAAAACCCTATCGAGCTGGCTGACGCGCGCGAGCTGGTGACCGATACCCGCCAGTTCCTGGGCGATGTGCCGGGCCACACCAGTTTCACCAACGCACAGCTGCTGGACATCATGATGGCGCAGGATTTCCAGGACCTCACCGGTCAGGTTATCAAGCGCATGATGGATGTGATTCAGGAGATTGAACGTCAGCTGCTGATGGTGCTGCTGGAGAACATCCCGGAACCGGCTGCCCGTCCGAAACGCGAGAACGAAAGCCTGCTCAATGGCCCGCAGCTCGACGCCACCAAAGCGGGCGTCGTGGCAAGCCAGGACCAGGTCGACGACCTGCTGGACAGCCTTGGCTTCTGATTGAACGGATAACCCTCAGGTGCAGTTCCAGCCTGAGGGTTATTCCGCTAGCGCAGATCCATCTTCACCGTCACGTTACCCTCAAAGCGGCCCGGTTCAGGCGCGGCATTTGTGGTGCTGACTGGCACCGCCTGAATGTTGACCACGCCGTTTCCCTGCTCGTCCATCGTCACCGGGAACTCATAGGTGCCATCCAGCGCGACGTTCTGGCTATTTTCATCGTACACCCGCACGCCGAGATCGTCTCTCTCCAGAAGCTTCGCAATGTATGGTGTACTGCTATCCGCCACACCCTGGTCTGCCGTAAGCGTGAGCTTTATCCGGTCCGTATTCCCGACAGCGTTATCATCACAGTGGTAGGCAATATCGACATTTTTGAGGGCATAGCCTTTCGGGGGCTGCCCCTTGCTGACGAATTGCTTGCTGACAATGCTGCCAAATTCAACCTCAATGGTGCTGCCCGCGTTGATGGTGCAGCTTAGCGGCGCCGATAGTGTGCCGCTAAACCAGATATCTGAGACCTGTTCCGCCTCTCCTGCATCACAGTTTGCTCCTGCCGTATAGAGGCAGGCATAGTTCTGTACAATGATTGTCGGCTGGATCACCTCTTCCCCAAGGATAGGTTTTTTAATGTGAAGCATCACGGCAACGACATTCCAGCGGAATTTCCGCTTTGTCGCAGCAGAGCCGGTGGGGCGGGTATCGTCACTGCAGACGCTGGCGTCTCCCTCCGTTTTGGCGGTCGAGCTTTCCATAACACTGTTCATATTACCCCGGGAAGTTGGATATTCATTAACAGGCACCGGGGTCAAAGAGTTTCCGTCTGGGGAATTGATGGCATCGACGTAGCCCGTAACATCGGCATCGATCTTATCGGTCAGATAGCCGTAACCGTTTGTTCCTGGAGGGAGTGGGCTGCCAGCAAATGTTTTTTCATAGAGGGTAGTCGATGAATACAGATTTGCCGGGCAGTTGCAGTTGGCCTCCAGTTCAGCTCCAGCGCCGACAAGATGATCGGGTATATCGTAATCGTGATTGGCAATGTTCTCGCTGGAGGCAAACTCGTGAATGAACGAGATGGTATATGTTTGCGGAGCGCCGAAACAGTTTTTGAGCACCATGCTGGACCCCCAACACGGGCCGGCAGATACCAGACACAGTACAGTCGCTACTGAAACCCCAGCGGCGAGTCTCTTCAGTTTATTTTTCATGTGGTTTTTCCTGCTGACAAAGTGCGCTAACGGATCGAATACCGTTAGGGCTTTCGCCTGGCTGTTCTGCCTGTTGTGAAATGCTGGTTTGACACTGCTGGTCCTTGCCGTTACCCCATTTCACAGTGAGCTGCGCGGTTTCCCCGATGCCCGCAAGATACACGGTGCCCGTATCATCCACGATCCCGCTTAATACAGGTGATGCGCTGGTAGCAATGGCGCCAAACGGGACGTGTTGACCGTTAGGTCGCGTCAGGGTGATTAGCAAGCGATAACCCACGTGAGCATCAAAGTTAGCCATCACAGCAGCGTTGCGAGAGGGAATGACGGTGACAGAAGTATCGCTGCTGTCCACGTTTTCCGGCAGGCTCGAAGTATCAATACGAATAGTGTTTTCCTGGTACGGGGTAAGCGACGGAATGACGGCGTTACCCTGCCAGTCGGTCTGTATGCCTCGCTGGTTCTGGAAGCGGACGCCAGAGGCGTCGTTGGCGCTCACGATGGCAAACTGGCTGCCTAAAGGTTGCGCCAGCGTGACGCCCTGAGGATGGGCAACAATACCGCCGCTAATGCCGTAGTTAAGCTGCTGAGAGTCATCACTGGAAGCGTAATACCCGGCGGTCAGGTTGGCGTATTGCGAACGGTAGCTGCCGTATACGCTGCTGGTATCTTCCCCGTCGTGGTTGGAGTGGCTCTGCTGCAGCGAGTAGCTCAGGCGCTCGTCATCCAGCAGCGTGCCGCTGAAGCCAAGGTTTTGCCGCGTGTAGCCGTCTTTGGTGTTACTGATGTTATAGCTGCTCCAGGCGCGGGGCAGCCATCTGGCGAGAGGAATAGTGAACCCGAAAGAGACCATTCTGTCGGACTTTTCATCGTTGGTTTTGCTGTAGGTATAAGCCAGATGGTAACTCGTCCCGGCAATAACGGTATTCATACCAACCGACAGGCTGCGCTCTTTGTCAGAGGTGCCCCAATAATCCTGCAGATAGCCGTTAAGATAAAGGCTGAGCCCTGCCAGGGTCTGGCTGACGCTGGCCTGAATGCGGTTGCGTTTATTGTAACGAAACAGCAGATCGTCTTCGTGGCCGTCAAGCTTTTGGTTGGCATCGGCAAAACTGTAGTATCCGCGGCTGGAGTATCGGTAGCTGCCAAGGCTGAAGCTGGTATTGGTCGAATCCAGTTTGCCGGTATAAAGCAGACGCCATGACTGGCCCGTATGCTGACTGTCATCGTCGAGCCGGGTATCGGCCAGGGTGACGTCAGCCGACAGCGAGCCCAGTTGCCCCAGCGCCAGACCGACGCCAGCATTGGCGGCGTTATAGTCTTGCGAGAGCGTCAGTCCGCCAAACGCGGTAAGCAGGTTGTTTAAACCGTAAATCATGCTTCCCTGGAGAAAGTCGGGCTCCTTTTGGTCGGTCCCGCTGTCAGACCGGTAACGGCCCGCCGTCACTTCGTACTTCATTCGTCCCGGGCGCAGCATGACCGCGATGCTGGAGTAGGGCTGCGTGAAGTGGTGCTCTGTGCCGTCGGCCTCTTTCACCGTGACGTCCAGATCGCCGCTGTTGGTGGTGGAATAGAGGTCATTGATCTCGAACGCCCCTGGCGCGACATTTTGCTGGTAGATGAGATAGCCATTCTGACGCACCGAGACTTCCGCGTTAGAACTGGCGATGCCGCGTATGACAGGGGCATAGCCGCGCTGGCTGTAGGGCTGCATCTCTTCATCCGACGCAAGATTGACGCCGCGGAACTGTAAGCTATCGAACACCTCGCCCCGCGTGTTGCTCTCTCCGGCGGTGAACTGTGACTTAAGGGCATCGACGTCATGCTGAAGGAAGGTATTGATGGTCTCCCACTGGTTTTCACTGTCCGAATGGCTCCACGTCGAGTAGTTGCGCACTCGCCAGCCGCCCAGATTGGCGCCGGTGCGCACATTCAGATACTGACTGGTGGTGCTGTTGTTCCCGTTGTCCTTATTTGTTGACCCTGAGAACGCATAGTCGCTGAACATGACGGGCACCCCGTCGTCCCAGCGCGAGGGATCGATGTAATCACGACCGGTACCGTTTAACGCGGCCTGAGGAATACTCAGCGCTAATGTCATGGTCGAGAAATCAAGCTGCGCGGACGCCAGGGGAATGTAGCTGCCGAGCGTTTTGGGGAGGGGGTCACTGGCTGGCAGCGTCTGCAACGCGGGATAACGATCGATAGCGATCCCCCAGGCGCGCAGCATGCCCGGCGTAAGCTGCGGTATTAGTGCTCCTTCCGGAGAGCTGACGTAGGTGACAGTGGCGTCCCTCATGCGGCGGTCGTTCACCTGAATTTTTGAAGGCCAGGTGCCGGGAAGCTGAGCGTTCGACTTAGAAAAGAGTGAAAGGTCGATATCCTGTTGGGACAACATATCGCCTTCCAGCGATGAAGGAGAGAAGCGATACTCACGGGCATGTGCCGAGCAGTTGGCCATAAGCAATACGCCGCCAAGGCAGCGCAGAAGCGGATTCAGTCTGGAGATCCGCCCGTATGACAAATAATTACGTCCTGTAATCATTGCGGTCTTTTAATCCTGCGCCAGGGTGGAAGTGTGTTTTTCGGAAGCGTTGCCGTAATCGGTGATGCAGCGCCAGCTGACGCTCGTACCCTGAGCGCCTTTTGGGAGCGGAATGGCAACGCTGGATTTAGGGCCAACCATGTCGGCTTTCTCGACTTTTTGCCCGCCCAGCGCAAGTGAATCAAAGACGCTATGGAACGCCCCGTCGTTGATGACGGTGAGCTGTTGTCCATGACGAACAAAGCGCAGATTTTTACAGGATTCGGAAGGGGTGCCGCTCAGCCCGACCGGGCGCCAGAACAGTTTCAGACGCGTTTTATAGATGAGACGCAGGACGTTTTTGTCTTCCTCATCCGCTGCCGTTGCGGGGACGGTTCGTACGTTCAGATAGAACAGCGATTCTTTATTACCCGGTAAGGCTTTGCCGTTCCAGGTAATGCGTAAGCTTTGCTCTTTTTGCGGATCGAGGCGAAAGAGGGGCGGAGTAACAATAAAAGGCCCGTGCGTTTTACCATCACCCGTGTCCGTCCATGACTGAATAAGCCAGGGACGTTCTCGATCGTTATTTTGTAAGGGCAGGGCAACTTCCTTTTTCGCGGCATCGTAAATTATGCGTGTGCGACCTATCTGAACGCCTGTTGCGTGACAAAGAGAACTCGCAATAACTGGAGTGCATAATAAGAGCTTGAGGGAAATGCGCATGGTGAAACCCTTAATAAAGGAGAGGGAGAAAAATGATAATAGTCCGAACCTGGACCCGGACTACTATCAGAGCATGACTCCTTAAACGTCATGATGTCTGGAGATATATAAATTCTCTGAATGTCAAAAAGATATTTATTAGCGGTAAAGGATATTTACCGTCATATCCGCGTCTGCCGGACCGGGGGTGACCGCGGTAGCAAAGGATTTATAGCGGGCATTAAAATTAGCCAGAATGGTGTCCGACGATTTTGTTGCCAGCTCGATATAAACCTGACCTTCAGCGCCGTCCATGGTGATGAGTTGATCATCTTTACCCGCCGGGCTAACGGCAACGCCAATCCCGGTAGCTGCGGTGTCGCCAGAGGTGGTGATTTTACTGACGTCGAGCAGCGTGTTGGTGTTGGTCAGCGTCGTTGGACCGTTGAAGGTCAGCTGCACGGCCGGGAGACCGTCGCTTTTTAAGGGACAGTTCGCCAGCGTAATGGTGAACGGTATATACGTGGTTTCTTTCCCAACTTCGGTAAACAGTGATGTGGGATAGGTGCCCAGTGGAATAGTGCTGTCCGTGCCATTGTCACCCTGAATTGTGCAGCTTGGTTCAATAATTTCACCCGTGAAGTGAATGGTGCCAGCATTCATTTCTGCAGCAAAACTATTCATCGATACGGCGGCGAACGCCAGGCCCGCAAAAATATGATTTTTTAAGTCCATCTAACGTTTTCCTTAAAGTGTACACTCTATTCGGCATGCCTTTAACCTTCTCGCGAAGTCAAATCATGTCGCGCGAAAGTATAACGTTTAATTTTCTTCAGGTAAGGGTGTGCCAGGAATAATATTATATGGCTTAATGCAATGTAGAGGGTTTACAGAATAATAACAGGTAGAGGTTCAATTACTATTAATTATTGAATTCACATATTTATATCATTCATGCAAAACCAGACGCTCAGAATCGCTGTATATGTTAATTTTTTCCCGGATATATTTTCGCTATTGACGTTTCTTAAAGCTGTGCTTAATTCAATTTGTAATATAAAAATTATCAAAAAAAGCTGGACTTCTTTTTTTTGTCTATCATTTGCGCTTTCCACGCTCGCATGACGGGCGGGGAGTGAGCTTAAACTGGATAAAAAGACCCGGTTATGGGGTTTTTTCAGCCTATTGATGAAAGGCCATGCTGGCATGATACCCATGACGTAATGGGCTGAGCATGCACTGTGGCAGAAGAGAACGACGACAAAACGGAAGCCCCCACACCACACCGACTTGAAAAAGCGCGTGAGGAAGGGCAGATCCCCCGATCCCGAGAATTGACATCCCTGCTGATCCTTATCGTAGGCGTGTGCATTATCTGGCTGGGTGGGGAGTCGCTCGCCCGTAGACTGGCGGGAATGCTCTCTTCTGGGTTACGTTTTGACCACAGCATGGTCAACGATCCCAATCTCATTCTGGGTCAAATCATTATTCTGATTAAAGGCGCAATGATCGCCTTGCTGCCGCTGATTACCGGCGTGGTGCTGGTGGCGATAGTGTCGCCGATCATGCTGGGTGGCCTGGTGTTCAGTGGCAAATCGCTGCAGCCGAAGTTTTCTAAACTCAACCCGTTTCCCGGTATAGCGCGTATGTTTTCGGCCCAGACCGGGGCTGAGCTGGTTAAAGCTATCCTCAAATCGACCCTGATGGGCAGCGCTGCCGGGTTTTACCTGTGGCATAACTGGCCTGATATGATGCGCCTGATCAGCGAATCGCCGCTCAGCGCCATGCGCAACGCCATGAACCTCATCGGGTTTTGCTCGCTGCTGGTGGTGCTGAGCATCATCCCGATGGTGGGCTTCGACGTCATCTTCCAGCTCTATAGCCACTTCAAGAAGCTGCGCATGTCGCGTCAGGATATTCGTGACGAATATAAGCAGATGGAAGGTGACCCGCACGTAAAAGGGCGTATCCGCCAGATGCAGCGTGCGGCTGCTCGTCGACGCATGATGGAAGACGTGCCTAAAGCCGATGTGATCGTCACCAACCCGACCCACTATTCCGTTGCGCTGCAGTATGACGAAAACAAAATGAGCGCGCCAAAAGTGGTGGCAAAGGGGGCCGGGCTTATCGCGCTGCGTATCCGTGAAATCGCGACGGAGAACCGCGTCCCCATTCTTGAAGCGCCTCCGCTGGCGCGCGCCTTATACCGCCATGCGGAAATTGGGCAGCAGATCCCAGGACAACTCTACGCCGCCGTGGCGGAAGTGCTGGCCTGGGTATGGCAATTAAAACGCTGGCGTCTGGCTGGCGGTCAACGACCTGTGAAACCTGAAAACCTTCCGGTGCCTGACGCGCTGGATTTTTTGAACGAGAAGGACACTGATGGCTAATCTGGTGGCAATGTTGCGCCTGCCCGGCAACCTGAAATCGACCCAATGGCAGATCCTTGCCGGGCCGATTCTCATTCTGCTAATTCTGTCGATGATGGTACTGCCGCTCCCGGCATTCATTCTCGATCTGCTTTTCACTTTCAACATTGCGTTGTCCATCATGGTGCTGCTGGTGGCGATGTTCACCCAGCGCACCCTGGAATTTGCGGCGTTCCCGACCATTCTGCTGTTTACCACGCTCCTGAGACTGGCGCTGAACGTGGCGTCTACCCGTATCATTCTGATGGAAGGCCATACCGGTGCGGCAGCAGCGGGTAAAGTGGTGGAGGCGTTCGGCCACTTCCTCGTGGGCGGTAACTTTGCCATCGGTATCGTGGTGTTTGTCATCCTCGTGATCATCAACTTTATGGTTATCACCAAAGGTGCGGGGCGTATCGCGGAAGTCGGCGCGCGCTTCGTGCTGGACGGGATGCCGGGCAAGCAGATGGCGATCGACGCCGACCTGAACGCCGGGCTTATCGCAGAAGATGAAGCGAAAAAGCGCCGCGCGGAGGTGACGCAGGAAGCGGACTTCTACGGTTCGATGGACGGTGCCAGTAAGTTTGTGCGCGGTGACGCCATCGCGGGCATCCTGATCATGGTCATCAACGTGGTTGGGGGGCTGCTGGTCGGCGTCCTTCAGCATGGGATGGACATGGGCCACGCGGCGGAAAGCTATACGCTGCTGACCATCGGTGACGGTCTGGTCGCCCAGATCCCGGCGCTGGTTATCTCGACCGCAGCAGGAGTTATCGTCACCCGCGTGAGTACCGATCAGGACGTGGGTGAGCAGATGGTGGGGCAGCTGTTCAGCAACCCCCGCGTGATGCTGCTGTCGGCGGCGGTGCTGGGCCTGCTCGGTATGGTGCCGGGGATGCCAAACCTGGTGTTCCTGCTGTTCACCGCGGGCCTGCTGGGCCTGGCCTGGTGGATGCGCGGACGTGAAATGAAACCGGCGGCAGAGCCGGCGCCGGTGAAAATGCCGGAGAATACCCAGGCCGTGGAGGCCACCTGGAACGACGTGCAGCTGGAAGATTCTCTGGGGATGGAAGTGGGCTATCGCCTGATCCCGATGGTCGACTTCCAGCAGGATGGCGAACTGCTGGGGCGTATCCGCAGCATCCGTAAAAAATTCGCCCAGGATATGGGCTTCCTGCCGCCGGTTGTCCACATTCGCGACAATATGGACCTGCCGCCCGCGCGCTACCGCATTCTGATGAAGGGGGTCGAAATTGGCAGCGGTGATGCCTATCCTGGCCGCTGGCTGGCGATTAACCCCGGCACCGCCGCGGGCACGCTGCCGGGCGAGCAAACCATCGATCCGGCCTTTGGCCTGGCGGCTATCTGGATTGAGAGCGCCCTGAAAGAGCAGGCGCAGATTCAGGGCTATACCGTTGTTGAAGCCAGTACCGTGGTGGCGACCCACCTCAACCATCTGATTGGCCAGTTCTCCGCCGAGCTGTTTGGGCGTCAGGAAGCCCAGCAGCTGCTGGACCGCGTCACGCAGGAGATGCCGAAGCTGACGGAGGATCTGGTCCCGGGCGTGCTGACGTTGACCACGCTGCACAAGGTGCTGCAGAACCTGCTCGACGAGAAGGTGCCGATCCGCGATATGCGCACCATCCTGGAAACCCTGGCCGAGCATGCGCCGCTGCAAAGCGATCCGCACGAGCTGACGGCGGTGGTACGCGTGGCGCTGGGTCGTGCTATCACCCAGCAGTGGTTCCCTGGCACCGGAGAAGTGCAGGTGATTGGCCTCGATACGCCCCTTGAGCGTCTGCTGCTGCAGGCGCTGCAGGGCGGTGGTGGCCTTGAGCCGGGTCTGGCCGACCGCTTGCTGGCGCAGACGCAGGAGGCGCTGGCGCGTCAGGAGATGCTGGGTGCGCCGCCGGTTCTGCTGGTGAATCACGCGCTGCGCCCGCTGCTTTCTCGCTTCCTGCGCCGTAGCCTGAACCAGCTGGTGGTGCTGTCGAATATGGAGCTGTCGGACAATCGCCACATTCGTATGACGGCGACCATTGGAGGAAAATAATGCGGAAGTGGCTATGGGTACTCTTTTTCCCGCTGGCGGCGCAGGCCGCAGGTGAGGGGACATGGCAGGCCAGCAGCATGGGCGTTACTCTCAGCAATCGCGGGGTGGCAATGTCTTCGCGTCCTCTGTCGCCGCCGGAACCGGCTTCTGGCCTGATGACGCTGGTGGTCTGGAACTATACGTTGATTGGCCCGACGCCCGCCGGGCTGCGGGTGCGTCTCTGCTCCCAGACGCGCTGTACCGAAATAGACGGTGAAAGCGGAACGACCCAGGCGTTCAACGGTGTGCCCGCCGTCGAACCTTTACGTTTTATCTGGGAGGTGCCCGGTGGCGGTCGCCTGATCCCGGCGCTGAAGGTTCAGCGCAATTCCGTCATCGTCAACTACCGTTAACTGCCTGCCTTTTCGCCAGCCTTCAGGCAAATCTGATGGCTGGCTCGCAAAATTGACCTCACCTTTTGATGCAATAGAAACACTGTTTTATAAATCAGTGACACGCGTGACGACACTCTTTGCATTTTTGCCATTCACCCCTGTGCGATGGCAGAAACAGAAAGGTATCAACAGGTCGATACTTTTACTGTAGCCGTGTAAAAACTCCCGGACGAGGTTTGCTTACAGGGAGTCTCCCAAAACTGATTAGGGTTGACGGCAATGAAAACACGTAAAATTGGACTCGCAAATTATCTTGCTTACGGGTCAGGCGATTTCCTCGGGGCGGGTACCACCGCGCTGACGGCGGCCTGGCTTTTGTATTTTTATACCACCTTCTGCGGACTCACGCCGATTGAAGCAACGTTCATCTTTGCCGCCGCAAGGGTGCTGGATGCCGTAGTCAGCCCGCTGATGGGCTTTTTGACCGATAACTTTGGTACGACCTGGCTCGGTAAGCGCTTTGGCCGTCGTAAGTTCTTTATCCTGCTGGGTATTCCGTGCGTGTTCAGCTACTCGCTGATGTGGGTGGGGGACATGAGCTTCTGGTACTACCTGCTGACCTATCTGGTGTTTGATATTGTCTACACCATGATTCTGGTACCGTACGAAACGCTGGTGCCGGAAATGACCGACGACTTTAAGCAGAAAACCAAGTTCTCCGGAGCGCGTATCTCTATGGCGCAGATGTCCGCCATTCTGGCCTCCTTCCTGCCGGGGATCCTGCTGACCCACTTCGGGAAAGACAACGCGGTTTCCTTCTTCTACGCGAGCCTGGTTTTCTCCGTGCTCTGCGCGCTGATGCTGACCTTCGTTTGGTTCTTTACCTGGGAGCGCCCGCGTGAGGAGTGGTCTGAAGCGGCGCTGCGTGCCGAAGAGGAGAAGAAGAAGCTGACGCTGGGCCAGAGCCTGAACCGCCTGTTTGTCGAGTTAAGCTCGACGCTGCGTATCAAGATTTTCCGCCAGCATCTGGGCATGTACCTCGGTGGATACATCGCGCAGGACGTCTTTAACGCGGTGTTCACTTACTACGTGGTGTTCGTACTGATGCAGGAAGCCTCTATGGCGTCCAACCTGCTGGGCACGATGGCCATCTTCCAGTTCCTCGCCGTGATCGGCATGATCCCGCTGTGCATTCGCTTCGGGCCTGCGCCGTCTTATCGCATGGTGGTGGTGCTGTTTGGTCTGGCTTCGCTCTCTTACGCGGTGCTCTATTACGCGGGCCTGAGCGACGTTTACGCTCTGCTGTTGCTGATCTCTGCGGTGGCGGGCCTCGGTCGCGGCGGTATCAACTACGTTCCGTGGAACACCTACACCTACATTGCTGACGTGGACGAAGTGATCACCGGCCAGCGCCGCGAGGGGATCTTCGCGGGCATCATGACCCTGACCCGTAAGGCATCCCAGGCCGGTGCGGTGATGCTGGTGGGGATCGTGATGCAGATGTCCGGCTTTGTCAGCGGTCAGAAAGTGCAGCCTGCGGAAGTGAGCCACACCATTCTGATGATCCTGAGCGTGGGCACCATTCTGGTGCTGTTCTGCGGCTTCCTCGTTTCCCTGCGCTTCAAGCTCAATTTGCAGACCCACAGCACGCTGCGCGAAGAGACCGCCAAAATGCGCGAGTCCGGCCGGGCGATGCCAGAATCCGCTACGCCGCAGGCCCGCGAGACCGTGGAAATGCTGGCCGGCATGCCCTATGAGTCACTGTGGGGCAACAACAACATTGGTTATCTGAATCGTAATAAACCGGCGGCACCTTCGCTGAAGGATCGCGCGGTACTGAATTCGACATACAACAGAGGTTAAGATGATGAGAGTTTGGCCTGTCAAACATAGCCCGTTACTGCGTCAGCCCGAGCGCTTTATCGCCCGGGACGAGCTGAAGTCGCTGATTCAAAAGGTGACGAATAACCTGGTCAATATTCACGACAAAACGGGGCAATTTTTGCTGCGGCTGGACGACGGGCGCGTAATCGACACCAAAGGCTGGGCCGGATGGGAATGGACGCACGGCGTCGGCCTGTATGGGATCTGGCAGTACTACTGCCAGACCGGCGACGACCTTATGCGCGAGATTATCGACGGCTGGTTTGCCGACCGTTTTGCGGAAGGCGCAACCACCAAAAACGTGAATACCATGTCGCCGTTCCTGACGCTGGCCTATCGCTACGAAGAGACGAAAAACCCGGCCTGGCTGCCGTGGCTGGAAAGCTGGGCGGAATGGGCGATGAATGAGATGCCGCGTACCGAACACGGCGGCATGCAGCACATCACCCTCGCGGAAGAGAACCATCAGCAGATGTGGGACGACACGCTGATGATGACGGTTTTGCCGCTGGCGAAAATCGGCAAGCTGCTCAATAAGCCGGAGTACGTTGAAGAGGCGGTCTATCAGTTCCTGCTGCACGTGCAAAACCTGATGGATCGGGAGACCGGCCTGTGGTTCCACGGCTGGAGCTACGACGGCAACCATAACTTCGCCAATGCCCGCTGGGCGCGTGGCAACAGCTGGCTCACTATCGTGATCCCCGACTTCCTCGAGCTGGTGGATCTGCCGGAAAACAACGCCGTGCGCCGCTATCTGGTGCAGGTGCTGAACGCGCAGGTTGCGGCGCTGGCGAAATGTCAGGATGAGAGTGGGCTGTGGCATACGCTGCTCGACGATTCGAATTCGTATCTTGAAGCATCGGCTACCGCCGGGTTTGCTTACGGCATTCTGAAGGCGGTGCGCAAGCGCTATGTTGGGCCAGAATATGCCGAGGTGGCTGAGAAAGCGATTCGCGGTATCGTGAAAAATATCTCGCCGGAAGGGGAACTGCTGCAAACGTCGTTCGGTACGGGGATGGGCAGCGATCTGGAGTTTTACCGCCAGATCCCGCTGACGTCGATGCCGTACGGCCAGGCGATGGCGATACTGTGTCTGACGGAGTATTTGCGGAAATACTTCTGAACCTGTGGATATCCCCGGTGGCGCTGCGCTTACCGGGGCTACAAAACAAAACCCGGCTTGCGCCGGGTTTTGTTTTTACATACGTTCTACGGTTTCGATACCCAGGGTATCCAGACCCAGCTTCAGGGTCTTCGCCGTCAGCTGCGCCAGCTTCAGGCGGCTGTTGCGAACCGCTTCGCTTTCTGCGGACAGGATAGGGCAGTGCTCGTAGAAGCCGGAGAACAGACCCGCCAGATCGTACAGGTAAGCACACATCACGTGCGGCGTACCGTCGCGCGCCACAACCGTCAGCGTCTCTTCAAACTGCAGCAGACGTGCTGCCAGCTGCGCTTCGCGATCTTCGGTAATATTCACCGTGGCGTTCGCCAGCACGCTTTCGTCGATATTGGCTTTACGGAAGACGGAGAGCACGCGGGTGTAGGCATACTGCATGTACGGTGCTGTGTTACCCTCAAACGCCAGCATGTTATCCCAGTCGAAGATATAGTCTGTGGTACGGTTCTTGGACAGGTCCGCGTATTTCACCGCGCCGATACCGACGGCGTTCGCCAGTTTTTCCAGCTCGTCAGCAGGCATGTCCGGGTTCTTCTCGGCCACCAGGCGACGGGCGCGTTCCAGCGCTTCGTCCAGCAGGTCAGAAAGCTTCACGGTGCCGCCCGCGCGGGTTTTGAACGGCTTGCCGTCTTTACCCAGCATCATGCCGAACATGTGGTGTTCCAGCGGTACGGAATCCGGCACGTAGCCCGCTTTACGCACGATAGTCCATGCCTGCATCAGGTGCTGGTGCTGGCGGGAGTCGATGTAATAGAGCACGCGGTCAGCATGCAGGGTTTCGTAGCGGTATTTCGCACAGGCGATATCGGTGGTGGTGTAGAGATAGCCGCCATCCTTTTTCTGGATGATGACGCCCATCGGTTCGCCTTCCTTGTTTTTGTACTCATCAAGAAACACCACCGTTGCCCCTTCGCTCTCTACCGCCAGACCTTTGGCTTTCAGGTCTGCCACAATGCCGGGCAGCATTGGGTTGTAGAGGCTTTCACCCATCACGTCGTCGCGGGTCAGGGTGACGTTCAGGCGGTTATAGGTCAGCTGGTTCTGGGACATGGTGATGTCAACCAGCTTGCGCCACATCTCCAGGAAGTATTGATCCCCTCCCTGCAGTTTCACCACGTAGCTGCGCGCGCGCTCGGCGAAGGCTTCGTCTTCGTCGTAGTGCTTTTTCGCTTCGCGGTAGAAGCCTTCCAGGTCCGCCAGCGCCATCTCGCCTGCGTTTTCCTGCTGCTGTTTTTCCAGGTACGCAATCAGCATGCCGAACTGGGTTCCCCAGTCGCCCACGTGGTTCGCGCGGATCACTTTATGGCCGAGGAATTCGTTGGTACGCACGGAGGCGTCACCGATAATGGTGGAGCGCAGGTGGCCGACGTGCATCTCTTTTGCCACGTTTGGCGCGGAGTAGTCGATCACGACGGTCTGCGCCTTCGGCTGGGAAACGCCCAGACGGTCTGATTTCAGCGCTGCGTCAACGTGGCTTGCCAGGAACGCAGGCTCCAGGAAGATGTTGATAAAGCCCGGACCGGCGATTTCAGCCTTGCTGGCAATCCCGGTGAGATCCAGATGCGTCAGTACCTGCTCAGCGAGCTGTCGCGGCGGCATGCCCAGTTTTTTAGCCACTGCCATCACGCCATTAGCCTGATAGTCGCCAAACTGTACTTTTGCTGACTGACGAACCTGCGGTTCGCAATCCGCAGGCGCACCTGCGGCAATCAGTGCCTGACTGACTTTTTCGGAGAGAAGAGCCTGAATATTCACCTGGATACCTTACGTTTTTGGTGCGGGGGAACAACGACCCGCGCCCGTTAAAGAATTTAGGGCGGGAGTATACTGCAAATGCCCTCTGGCGTCAGCATTGCGCGGGCTGAAGATAGTACAGAATCCAGGCTAAGAAGGTGTGCATAATCATGCAGTCGTAAAAACCACGATTCTGCGGTTGGTCGAAAGAGGGGAACAGAGTAAATTAGCGGCTTTGCGACATGATAAGAGACTGACGTATGGCGAACTGGCAAACCATTGACGAACTGCATGATATTTCCGCAGATTTACCGCGCTTCACTCAGGCGTTCACAGAACTTGCCACCCGCCTGGGTCTGGATATCGCACCGCTTGAGGCCGATCACATCTCTCTGCGCTGTCATCAGAATGCGACAGCCGAGCGCTGGCGTCGCGGTTTCGAGCTGTGCGGTGAACTGCTGTCTGAGAATATCATTAACGGTCGCCCAATCTGCCTGTTCAAGCTGCACGAGCCGGTGCGTGTCGCGCACTGGCAATTCACCGTGGTTGAACTGCCGTGGCCGGGTGAGAAACGCTATCCGCATGAAGGCTGGGAGCACATCGAAATTGTTTTGCCGGGCGAGCCTGAAACGCTGAATGCGCGCGCGCTGGCGCTGTTATCCGACGAGGGATTAAGCCAGCCGGGTATCTATGTGAAAACGAGTTCACCGAAAGGTGAGCGCGAGCGTTTACCCAATCCAACGCTTGCCGTCACTGACGGACAGGTCACGGTGAAGTTTCATCCGTGGACGATCGAACAGATCGTTGCCAGTGAAGCGTAAGAGTTGTGAGTTCACGCCGGGACCGAAAAAGAACGGCGTGACATGATGGCACGTTGAGTGGAAATTAAGGAGGATGAAATGGCGCTGCTGGAGATTTGTTGTTACAGCGTGGAGTGTGCCGTGACCGCGCAGGAGCGGGGTGCGGATCGCATTGAACTGTGCGCGGCACCGAAAGAGGGCGGGCTGACGCCCTCCTGCGGCGTGTTGAAGTCTGCCCGTCAGGCCGTCACGATTCCCGTTCACCCGATTATTCGTCCGCGCGGCGGTGATTTTTGTTACACGGCGGGCGAGTTCAGTGCCATGCTTGATGATATCGCGCTCGTTCGGGAACTGGGGTTCCCGGGGCTGGTTACCGGTCTGCTGGATGAAGACGGCAATATTGACATACCGCGCATGCGTCAGGTCATGAGCGCCGCGCAGGGGCTTGCCATCACTTTTCATCGTGCATTTGATATGTGTAAAGATCCGCTTCAGGCCTTTGAAACGCTTGGAGAACTTGGCGTGGCGCGCATTCTGACATCGGGTCAGCAGTCGTCAGCTGAAAAAGGACTGCAATTAATTACGGAACTAAAAGCACATTCCGGTGTTCCAATAATCATGGCGGGCGCAGGAGTACGCGCCAGCAATCTGGAACTGTTTTTAGACGCAGGGGTAGAAGAGCTTCACAGCTCGGCAGGTCAATGGATACCGTCACCCATGCGTTATCGCAATACAGGGTTGTCTATGTCGACGGATGCTGAAGCGGATGAGTACTCACGCTACGGTGTAGATGGAGAGTCGGTTGCGGTAATGAAATCGTTGATTGAACGTCATCACGTGTAGCAACGTACCGATTTTTACCGCGCATCATGTCGCCCAATATGATGCTTGCTTGTACCAGGCCCCTGCAATTTCAACAGGGGCCTTTTTTTATCCCCCTCACCCTGACCCTCTCCCCATAGGGGAGAGGGGACTGTACGGTGCGGTCTTTATCTCCTTCGCCCCTATGGGGAGAGGGCAGGGGTGAGGGGAAAACTACGGCTTCGTTGCAATCAACACCGCACGCATCGGGGCAGGATAGCCTTCAATGGTTTTGCTGCGATCGGCCGGGTCGAGGAACTGCTCCAGCGATTCGGTGATCATCCACTCGGTGCGGCGCTGTTCTTCGAGAGAGGTCACGCT
Source organism: Enterobacter quasimori (assembly GCF_018597345.1). Classification (NCBI taxonomy): domain Bacteria; kingdom Pseudomonadati; phylum Pseudomonadota; class Gammaproteobacteria; order Enterobacterales; family Enterobacteriaceae; genus Enterobacter; species Enterobacter quasimori. The sequence continues at coordinate 685,186 of NZ_JAHEVU010000002.1, forward strand.
GACATCGGCAATGCGGACATCCACGAACCCACACTTCTCAAGCCAGTTTTTCAGCGCCAGCGCGGAAGGGATGAAATAGACGTTGCGCATCTGCGCGTAGCGGTCGCCCGGCACCAGAACGGCATGTTCATCCCCTTCAATTACCAGCGTTTCCAGCACCAGTTCGCCGCCGCTGACCAGCTGATCTTTCAGTTGCCAGAGATGCTCCAGCGGGGAACGACGGTGGTACAGCACGCCCATGGAGAAAACGGTATCAAACGCTTTCAGGGCAGGGAGCTGCTCAATGCCGAGCGGCAGCAGATGCGCTCGCTGGTCGTTGCCCAGCAGTTTACGCACCGCTTCAAACTGGCACAGGAACAGCTGCATCGGATCGATACCGACCGCCAGATGCGCACCCGCACCAATCATGCGCCACATGTGGTAGCCGCTGCCGCAGCCCACGTCCAGAATGGTGCGCCCGCTCAGGTCTGAAAGATGTGGCAGAACGCGATCCCATTTCCAGTCAGAGCGCCATTCGGTATTAATGTCCACACCGTACAGCGAGAACGGCCCTTTGCGCCACGGCATCAGGTTACGCATCAGGGTCTCGATGCGGTTTATCTGCCCGGGAGGGAGCGGCTCTTCACTTTCCGCCGTCACGCTGTGCAGCAGATCCAGGCGGTGCGGCGTCAGTTCCGGCAGAAACTCCACCGCGTTGGACCACTGCTTAAGCAGCCCATGCTGCTGATCGCGCTGCCAGGTGGCGATTTGCGCAGGCAGGGTTTCCAGCCAGTGAGAGAGGTGATTTTTTGCAATCAGCTGATAGAAGTTGCCGAACTCAATCATGCTGCATCCTCAGCTTTCAGCGCCACCAGAGAGCCAAAGTTAAAGCACTGGAACCAGAGTTCACTGTGCTCGAATCCCGCTTTGCGCAGGCGCGCCTTGTGGGTTTCTACGGAGTCCGTCAGCATCACGTTTTCGAGCATGCTGCGCTTCTGGCTGATCTCCAGCTCGCTGTAGCCGTTCGCACGCTTGAAATCGTGGTGCATGTTGAACAGCAGTTCGCCTACCTTAGCATCCTCGAAGCTGAACTTTTCAGAGAGCACCAGCGCGCCGCCGGGGTTCAGACCTTTATAAATTTTGTCCAGCAGCAGCTGGCGGTCTTCAGGCACCAGGAACTGCAGGGTAAAATTCAGTACCACCATCGACGCGTTTTTGATCTCGATATCACGGATATCGCCTTCCACCACCTCGACAGGGGTGGGGGCTTTATAGGCGTCAATGTGGCGGCGACAGCGTTCAACCATGGCCGGAGAGTTATCGACGGCAATGATTTTGCAGTCATCCTGACGTACGTTACGACGGATCGACAGCGTTGCCGCGCCGAGCGAGCAGCCCAGATCATAGACCTGCGTGCCGGGTTGAACGAAACGTTCGGCCAGCATGCCGATCATAGAGATAATATTGGAGTAACCGGGAACAGAGCGCTGGATCATATCCGGGAAGACTTCGGCTACCCGTTCATCAAAGGTCCAGTCGCCCAGGCTGGCGATAGGCGCGGAAAAAAGCGTGTCGCGATCTGACATAACGTAAAAATCCGGGAAAAATAAAGGGGCGTATTGTGCGCTAACGGAAGGAGAAAACCAACTCCCACGGCATATACCAAAGGTTAGCCAGCACCATCAGCACAAGCGAACACCAGGTCGCGCTCATGCCGGAACGACGCCAGCGAAAAACGCGGTGGTGGTAGCCATAATAATGCATTAACCGACCCGCAATCAGGAGCAGGCCGCAGACGTGCACCATCCAGGTTTCTGCCCCGTTCATTTCCATAAACAGCAGCAGGATCAGCGCGACGGGAATGTATTCAACCGCGTTACCGTGAATGCGAATGGCGCTCTGCAGTTCGGAAAAACCACCATCACCGTAGGAGACGCGGTATTGCATTCTCAGGCGCACAACATCAAATGAAAACTTAATCAGCAGTAATGCACCTAACACCGCATACAGCGCGCTGACCATACAAACTCCCTGTTATTTGGCAGATGGCACCTCTCTATGATAAGTGCCTTCCTCAAAAAAGAGAAGATTGTTGTGGAATAGAAGGGGCGCTGCCGACGGACGGTACCGCGGCCTGCAAGGCCTGCCAGAGAGCATCGACCAGTTCGGGAGCCTGGGCAATGTCGGGGGTGTGCAGGAAAAGATAGGGCGTGGTCGCTTGCTCCCATTTCGCTAACGTTTGCAGCCAGACGGCGAACATATCCTGATTTTGCTGCATGTTATCGCTGCCGATGAACCTGACCATTGGATTTTGCGCGGTCACGATGGCGTGCACCGGAACTTTTGGCTTCTTGCGCTGGGCGTCCACAATCGCCTCATTGTGTGGAATTGCGCTGTGCACCGGACGGCTATCGAGGATCACCCGGTTAATGGAACGTTCAAGAAGACCGCGATTGAGCGCGCGTTCGGCCTCGCCTTTCGCAAAGAAGTCCTGATGACGGACTTCAACGCCGTAGGTGAATTCACGGGGCAGAGCATCCAGGAACTGCCACAGCGCGGGCAAATCGCGTGGGCCAAAGGTGGCGGGAAGCTGGAGCCAGTATTGGCCGATTCGGTTGGCCAGCGGGGACATGCGCGTAAAGAACTCTTCGGTTAAGTCACTGCAGTTACGCAGCGCGGCGTTGTGGGAGATAGTCGCCGGAAATTTAAAGCAGAAGCGAAACGCGTCCGTGGTTTGTTCCCGCCAGCGCTCAACAATCTCTGCTTTGGGGAGCGCGTACAGCGTGGTATTACCCTCGACGCAGTTGAAGTGTCGGGCATACTCTTCAAGGCTGGTGATGCCCAGACGCACCCATTTCGGGTGCGACCACTGGGGCAGGCCCACGAACATCATAAGGCGCTTAGAATCTCGCTTGTGCTGCGCACGCGACCGATGCGCGGGAAGATGTGGCTCATGCTGCCCTGATGCTGCTCCGCAGATGCCGCGCTGCACGCGTCTTCGGCAATCACCAGGTTAAAACCTAATTCCCAGGCGTTGCGGGCCGTTGATTCCACGCCGATGTTGGTGGAGATCCCGCACAGGATAATGGTGTCGATCCCGCGACGGCGCAGCTGAAGCTCCAGATCGGTGCCGTAGAACGCGCCCCACTGGCGTTTGGTGACTTCGATATCGCTGTCGCGCTTGCCGAGCGAGAGAGGATATGTCCACCAGTTGTCCGGCAATGCGTGCGCGGCAGCCTGTGCGTCGACCGGCTGTTTCAACGCTTCGGCGAAATCCGCTGACCAGCCGACGCGCACCATGACAACAGGCGCACCGCTGGCGCGGCATTTTTCCGCGAGACGGGCCGCACGGCTGACCACATCGTCAGCGGTATGTGGGCCACCGGCAAAGGGGAGGATCCCTTCCTGTAAATCAATCACCACAAGTGCAGTTTTGGTGGCATCAAGTGTCAACATAGTCACTCCAGTTAAATGAATAGCTTCGGCTACACCTTACGACGTGATGGTCTGTTATCGGTCGGATAATTTTGTTAATTTTTGTGAGAATACGCAATAAGAGTGCAGCAAACGAGCGTCAGGACGCGCTTCTCTCTTATCGTCCGGCGGAATTTCCAGTATAATAGCCGCCTTTTTTCATCCAGTTGTGACATACAGAAAGCTGCGACATCGTGGCCTGCAAGACAGGCGACAATCAGCCTGCGGCTAATTAAGGGATATCTCATGCGTACAGAATATTGCGGGCAGCTGCGTCAGTCCCACGTCGGGCAGCAGGTTACCCTGTGTGGTTGGGTCAACCGTCGTCGTGATCTTGGTAGCCTTATCTTCATCGATATGCGCGACCGCGAAGGTATCGTTCAGGTATTCTTCGATCCGGATCGTGCAGAGGCGTTGAAGCTGGCTTCTGAACTGCGTAATGAGTTCTGCATTCAGGTCACCGGCACCGTGCGTGCGCGTGACGAGAAAAACGTTAACGCAGACATGGCGACCGGTGCGATTGAAGTCCTGGCGTCTGACCTCGTTATCATTAACCGTGCTGAAGCGCTGCCGCTGGACTCCAACCACGTCAACACTGAAGAAGCGCGTCTTAAGTATCGTTACCTGGATCTGCGTCGCCCGGAGATGGCCCAGCGCCTGAAAACCCGTGCGAAAATCACCAGCCTGGTGCGTCGCTTTATGGATGACCACGGTTTCCTCGATATCGAAACCCCGATGCTGACCAAAGCCACGCCGGAAGGCGCGCGCGATTATCTGGTCCCGTCCCGCGTTCATAAAGGCAAATTCTACGCGCTGCCGCAGTCTCCGCAGCTGTTCAAACAGCTGCTGATGATGTCCGGCTTCGATCGCTACTATCAGATCGTTAAATGCTTCCGCGACGAAGACCTGCGCGCTGACCGCCAGCCAGAATTTACCCAGATCGACGTGGAAACCTCCTTCATGACCGCCGAGCAGGTGCGTGAAGTAATGGAAGCCCTGGTACGTAGCCTGTGGAATGACGTGAAGGGCGTTGAGCTGGGTGACTTCCCAATCATGACCTTTGCTGAAGCCGAGCGTCGCTACGGCTCCGACAAACCAGACCTGCGTAACCCGATGGAGCTGGTGGACGTTGCAGACCTGGTGAAAGCCGTTGAGTTTGCGGTGTTTGCTGGCCCGGCTAACGATCCGAAAGGCCGCGTCGCGGCGCTGCGCGTTCCGGGCGGTGCGGCCCTGAGCCGCAAGCAGATCGACGACTACGGCAACTTCATTAAGATCTACGGCGCGAAAGGTCTGGCCTATATTAAGGTGACCGAACGCGCGAAAGGCCTGGAAGGTATCACCAGCCCGGTCGCGAAATTCCTGAACGCAGACATCGTGGAAGCGATCCTTGAGCGCACCGGCGCGCAGGACGGCGACATGATCTTCTTCGGCGCAGACAACAAGAAAGTCGTGGCGGATGCGATGGGCGCGCTGCGTCTGAAGCTCGGCAAGGACCTGAGCCTGACCGACGAGAGCAAATGGGCGCCGCTGTGGGTTATCGACTTCCCAATGTTTGAAGACGACGGTGAAGGTGGCCTGACCGCAATGCACCACCCGTTCACCTCGCCAAAAGACATGAGTGCGGCAGAGCTGAAAGCAGCGCCGGAAGAGGCGGTCGCGAACGCTTACGACATGGTTATCAACGGCTACGAAGTGGGCGGCGGTTCCGTGCGTATTCACAGCGGTGAAATGCAGCAGACCGTGTTTGGCATTCTCGGTATTAACGAGCAAGAGCAGCGCGAGAAATTCGGCTTCCTGCTGGACGCGCTGAAATACGGCACGCCTCCGCACGCGGGTCTGGCTTTCGGTCTTGACCGTCTGACCATGCTGCTGACCGGCACCGATAACATCCGTGATGTTATCGCCTTCCCGAAAACTACTGCTGCCGCGTGTCTGATGACCGAAGCGCCAAGCTTTGCCAACCCGGCCGCACTGGCTGAGCTGGGCATTGAGGTGGTGAAGAAGGAAGAGAAAAACTGATATGACATATAAGCTCCCCGTTTCGGTCCTGGTGGTCATTTATGCAGAAGACACGAAGCGGGTGCTGATGTTGCAGCGGCGCGATGACCCTGATTTTTGGCAGTCGGTTACCGGCAGTCTGGAAGAGGGGGAGACCGCGCCGCAGGCCGCCGCGCGTGAAGTAAAGGAAGAGGTCGCCATTGATGTTGCTCGCGAGCAACTGACCCTGAAGGACTGTCAGCGCACGGTGGAGTTTGAAATTTTTAGCCATTTACGTCATCGCTATGCGCCGGGTATCGAACGCAATACGGAATCGTGGTTCTGTCTTGCGCTTCCCCACGAACGGGAGATCGTGTTCACTGAACACCTGACCTACCGCTGGATGAATGCAGCGGATGCCGCCGCACTCACTAAGTCGTGGAGCAACCGGCAGGCGATTGAAGAATTTGTAATTAACGCGGCCTGAGAAGGCGCGATTTTTGGAGAACTTTTTATGGCAGGTCATAGTAAGTGGGCCAACACCAAACACCGCAAAGCAGCACAGGATGCCAAGCGCGGTAAGATCTTTACCAAAATCATTCGCGAGCTGGTGACGGCAGCGCGTCTGGGCGGCGGCGACCCGGCTTCTAACCCGCGTCTGCGCGCGGCGGTGGATAAAGCGCTGTCGAACAACATGACGCGTGACACCCTGAACCGCGCAATCGCACGTGGCGTGGGCGGCGATGAAGACGCGAACATGGAAACCATCATTTATGAAGGTTACGGTCCTGGCGGTACAGCGGTAATGGTTGAGTGCCTGTCCGACAACCGTAACCGTACCGTAGCGGAAGTGCGCCATGCGTTCACCAAAACCGGTGGTAACCTGGGCACTGACGGTTCCGTGGCTTACCTGTTCAGCAAAAAAGGCGTCATCTCCTTCGAGAAAGGCGATGAAGATGTCATCATGGAAGCGGCGCTGGAAGCCGGTGCGGAAGACGTGGTGACCTTTGACGACGGTGCTATCGACGTCTACACCGCGTGGGAAGAGATGGGTGCGGTGCGCGACGCGCTGGAAGCGGCTGGTCTGAAAGCGGACAACGCTGAAGTCTCCATGATCCCGTCCACCAAAGCGGATATGGATGCAGAGACTGCGCCAAAACTGCTGCGTCTTATCGACATGCTCGAAGACTGCGACGACGTGCAGGAAGTGTACCACAACGGTGAGATCTCTGATGAGGTTGCAGCGACTCTCTAATGAGAGCGTATAAATCCGTTACAGGAGACGCGTGATGTCGATTATTCTCGGGATTGACCCAGGCTCACGCGTCACCGGTTATGGCGTTATCCGTCAGGTTGGACGCCAGCTAACCTACCTGGGCAGCGGCTGTATTCGCACCAAAGTGGACGATCTGCCGTCGCGCCTGAAGCTCATTTATGCGGGCGTGTCGGAGATCATCACCCAGTTTCAGCCCGACTATTTCGCTATCGAGCAGGTCTTTATGGCTAAAAACGCCGATTCGGCGCTAAAGCTCGGTCAGGCGCGTGGTGTCGCCATCGTCGCTGCGGTCAACCAGGATTTGCCGGTATTTGAATACGCGGCACGTCAGGTCAAGCAGACGGTGGTGGGCATCGGTAGCGCGGAGAAAAGTCAGGTGCAGCACATGGTGCGTACCTTGCTGAAGCTTCCCGCAAACCCGCAGGCCGACGCCGCCGATGCGCTGGCCATTGCGATTACCCACTGTCACGTCAGCCAGAACGCGATGCAGATGAGCGAGTCGCGGCTTAATCTGGCGCGAGGCAGGTTACGATAATGAGAAATCAGGCTGGATAAACATCCAGCCTTTTTTTATTATGTCGGCAGTTACTTTCTCCCAGAACGCAGGAGCGTCACGTGATAGGCAGACTCAGAGGCATCATCATTGAAAAACAACCCCCGTTAGTGCTGCTGGAAGTAGGTGGCGTGGGCTATGAAGTCCATATGCCGATGACCTGCTTCTACGAGCTGCCGGACGCGGGCAAAGAGGCGATTGTCTTTACCCAGTTTGTGGTGCGTGAAGATGCCCAGCTGCTGTACGGCTTCAATAACAAGCAGGAACGCACTTTGTTCCGCGAGCTGATTAAGACCAACGGCGTCGGGCCGAAGCTGGCGCTGGCGATTTTATCCGGCATGTCCGCACCACAGTTTGTGAATGCCGTTGAGCGCGAAGATCCTGCGGCGCTGATTAAACTCCCTGGCATTGGCAAGAAAACCGCCGAGCGTCTGATTGTCGAGATGAAAGACCGCTTTAAAGGCCTGCATGGCGATCTGTTCACGCCGGCTGCCGATTTGGTACTGACCTCGCCAGGCGGCCCTGCCACGGATGATGATGCCGAGCAGGAAGCGGTTGCCGCGCTGGTGGCGCTGGGCTATAAACCTCAGGAGGCCAGCCGTATGGTGAGTAAAATTGCCAAACCGGACGCCAGCAGTGAAACCCTGATTCGCGAAGCGCTGCGCGCCGCATTGTGAGGTAAAGGATGATTGAAGCAGACCGCCTGGTATCGGCAGGCACTATTCAGGCAGATGACGTGGTGGATCGCGCGATCCGCCCTAAGCTGCTTGATGAGTATATCGGCCAGCCGCAGGTTCGTTCCCAGATGGAGATTTTCATCCAGGCGGCAAAGCTGCGCGGCGATGCGCTCGATCACCTGTTGATTTTCGGCCCGCCGGGGTTAGGTAAAACCACGCTGGCGAATATCGTTGCCAATGAAATGGGCGTGAATCTGCGCACCACCTCCGGTCCGGTGCTGGAGAAAGCGGGCGATCTGGCGGCAATGCTCACCAACCTTGAGCCGCACGACGTGCTGTTTATCGATGAAATCCACCGTCTGTCGCCGGTGGTGGAGGAAGTGCTCTATCCGGCGATGGAAGACTACCAGCTGGATATCATGATCGGCGAAGGTCCAGCCGCGCGCTCCATTAAAATCGATCTGCCGCCGTTTACCCTGATTGGCGCCACGACCCGCGCCGGGTCGTTAACTTCTCCGCTGCGCGACCGTTTCGGCATCGTGCAGCGCCTGGAGTTTTACCAGGTGCCCGATCTCCAGCATATTGTTGGCCGTAGCGCCCGCTATATGGGTCTGGAGATGAGCGAAGAGGGCGCGTTTGAAGTGGCGAAGCGTTCCCGCGGTACGCCGCGTATCGCAAATCGCCTGCTGCGACGCGTGCGTGACTTTGCCGAAGTGAAGCATGATGGTTCGATTTCGGCAGAGATCGCCGCCCAGGCGCTGGATATGCTGAACGTCGATGCGGAAGGCTTCGATTACATGGACCGTAAGCTACTGCTGGCGGTACTGGATAAGTTCTTTGGCGGCCCGGTCGGGCTGGATAACCTGGCGGCGGCAATCGGAGAAGAGCGAGAGACGATTGAGGATGTGCTGGAGCCGTATCTGATCCAGCAGGGCTTCCTGCAGCGTACGCCGCGTGGACGTATGGCGACGGTGCGAGCGTGGAATCATTTCGGCATTACGCCACCGGCGATGCCGTAAATAATGCCGGGTGGCGGCTCCGCCTTACCCGGCCTACAATTTGAATTTGGCCTTTGTAGCCCCGGTAAGCGAAGCGCCACCGGGGAAAAGCCAACTACTGCGCTGTCTTCTTCATCATACTGAAAATAAACAACACCGCCGCACACAGCACCACTGACGGCCCTGCTGGCGTGTCATAAAACGCCGAGAAGGTCAGCCCACCCGTTACCGCAATCATCCCGATAATGACGGCCACACCGGCCATCTGCTCGGGCGTACGGGCGAAACGACGCGCGGTTGCCGCAGGGATGATCAGCAGCGACGTGATAATCAGCGCGCCGACGAACTTCATCGCCACGCCGATGGTCAATGCCGTCACCAGCATCAGCAGCAATTTTACGCGCTGCAGCTTCACGCCGTCGACAAACGCCAGGTCCGGGCTTACGGTCATCGCCAGCAAATTACGCCACTGCCAGAGCAGAATAGCGAGCACCACCACCACGCCGATGGCGATAGCGATGAGGTCTTCCGGCGTCACGGCCAGCAGATCGCCAAACAGGTATGCCATCAGGTCAACGCGGATGTTCGACATCAGGCTGACGACCACCAGGCCGAGAGAGAGGGCGCTGTGCGCCATGATGCCAAGCAATGTATCGATGGCGAGGTGAGGGCGTTTCTCCAGCCAGACCAGACCGGCCGCCAGCAGCAGCGTGACCACAATCACCGCGTAGAAGGGGTTGACGTCCAGCAGCAGGCCGAAGGCAACGCCCAACAGTGACGCATGTGCCAGCGTATCGCCGAAATAGGACATTCTGCGCCAGACAACAAACGAGCCCAGCGGGCCCGCGGCGCAGGCAAGCATAATCCCGGCCAGCCAGCCGGGCAGTAACAGTTCAATCATGAGTGTCCGTTTCCCCGGCGCAGGACAATTCGTCCCTGTAAATCATGGCGGTGGTTATGATGATGGCGGTAAATCCCCAGCTGTTCAGCGCCGCGAGGGCCGAACATTGAGATGAACTCCGGGTGCATCGAGACCACTTCCGGCGTGCCGGAGCAGCAGATGTGATGGTTCAGACACAGCACTTCGTCAGTTTTCGCCATCACCAGGTGCAGATCGTGAGAGACCATCAGCACCGCGCAATCAAGCTCACGACGAAGCTGGTCGATCAAATCATAAAGCGCAACCTGACCGTTCACGTCCACGCCCTGGGTGGGTTCATCCAGCACGAGCAGCTGCGGGCTGCTCAGCAGCGCGCGGGCAAGCAACACGCGCTGGGTTTCACCGCCAGAAAGCTTTTGTAACGGGGCATCGACAAGATGACCTGCCTGCACGCGTTTCAGCGCAGGGAGGATATCGGCCTTACGGGTACCCGGGCGCAGACGCAGAAAGCGGCTAACCGTCAGCGGCAGCGTGGCGTCCAGTTGTAATTTTTGCGGTACATAGCCGATACGCAGTTTATCTTCGCGTTTAATAACACCTTCATCGGGGGCTACCAAACCCAGAACCACGCGCACGAGCGTAGATTTGCCTGCGCCATTAGGGCCAAGCAAAGTCAGAATTTTGCCGGGTTTTAGATCCAGCGACACGTCAGAAAGGACGCGGCGCTGGCCGAATGATACCGACACATTTTCAAGGGAAACCAAAGTCGTCATGTCAATTTAAGCTTGCAGAAGTCAACGAATGTTATAATATCACATTCCACGCATTCATTACGATGATTAGTCGCATTATGTTACATAAAAATACGCTTCTTTTCGCAGCATTATCCGCTGCGCTTTGGGGGACAACAGCACAAGATGTTAACGCCGCCGTTGTCGCTTCGCTTAAACCGCTTGGATTCATTGCCGCGGCCATAGCTGATGGGGTGACTCAGACCGAGGTTCTGCTCCCGGATGGTGCATCCGAGCACGATTATGCTCTGCGTCCGTCTGATGTAAAACGCTTACAAAACGCGGACTTAGTCGTCTGGATTGGACCAGAAATGGAAGCGTTCATGCAGAAGTCGGCGAAACAGGTACCCGATGCAAAACAGGTCACTATTGCCGAACTTTCTGGCGTAACGCCGCTGCTCATGAAAGGGGCAGATGATGACGGTGACGAACACGACCACGATCATGCTCACGACGAAAAAGGTGACGAGCATCACCATCACGGCGAGTACAATATGCATCTCTGGCTCTCCCCAGAGATAGCGCGGCTTTCGGCGGTTGCAATCCATGACAAATTAGTGGAACTTATGCCGCAAAGTCGAGTCAAACTCGACGCCAACCTGAAAGCGTTTGAAGCTCAATTAGCTGCAACCGACAAGCAGGTGGCTACCGAGCTCGCACCGCTAAAAGGAAAAGGGTATTTCGTTTTTCATGACGCCTATGGCTATTACGAAAAACATTACGGCCTGACCCCGCTGGGGCACTTTACCGTTAACCCTGAAATTCAGCCTGGTGCGCAGCGTTTACATGAGATCAGAACACAGTTGGTTGAGCAAAAAGCGACGTGCGTTTTTGCTGAGCCACAGTTCAGGCCAGCGGTCGTAGAAGCCGTGGCCAGGGGAACATCCGTGCGCATGGGAACCCTTGACCCGCTAGGTACGAACATCCAGTTGAGCAAAGCGAGCTATTCGCAGTTCCTCAGCCAACTGGGGAATCAGTATGCGAGCTGCCTGAAAGGAGATTAACGAGGAAGTGAATACGTGCAACAGATAGCCCGCTCTGTCGCCCTGGCATTTAACAATCTGCCTCGACCCCACCGCGTTATGCTGGGGTCGCTTACAGTTCTCACCTTAGCGGTCGCCGTCTGGCGGCCCTATGTTTACCACCCGAGTTCTGCCCCTATCATTAAAACCATCGAGCTTGAGAAAAGTGAGATCCGTTCGCTGTTGCCTGAGGCCAGTGAACCTATCGACCAGGCTGCTCAGGAAGATGAAGCTATCCCGCAGGATGAACTTGACGATAAAATCTCCAATGAAGCGGGTATCCATGAATATGTCGTGTCGACCGGTGATACGCTGAGCAGCGTGCTCAACCAGTACGGTATCGACATGGGGAATATCAGCCAGCTCGCGGCCTCGGACAAAGATCTGCGTAATCTGAAAATTGGTCAACAGCTCTCCTGGACCTTAACCGCAGATGGCGATTTACAACGTCTGACCTGGGAGATGTCCCGCCGCGAAACCCGCACCTACGATCGCACTGCAAACGGTTTCAAAATGACCAGCGAAATGCAGCAGGGCGACTGGGTTAACAGCGTGATGAAGGGTACCGTCGGGGCGAGCTTTGTTTCAAGCGCGCGCGATGCCGGGCTGACCAGCGCTGAAATCAGCTCGGTGATAAAAGCCATGCAGTGGCAGATGGATTTCCGCAAACTGAAAAAAGGCGACGAATTCTCCGTGCTGATGTCCCGCGAAATGCTGGACGGTAAGCGCGAGCAGAGCCAGCTGGTGGGCGTTCGTTTACGCTCTGATGGCAAAGATTATTACGCGATCCGTGCCGAAGACGGTAAGTTCTACGACCGTAGCGGTACGGGGCTTGCGAAGGGCTTCCTGCGCTTCCCAACGGCTAAGCAGTTCCGTGTCTCCTCAAACTTCAACCCGCGCCGTCTTAACCCTGTCACCGGACGCGTTGCGCCGCACCGTGGTGTAGACTTCGCGATGCCACAAGGTACGCCAGTGCTGTCGGTTGGCGATGGCGAAGTGGTCATGGCAAAACGCAGCGGCGCGGCAGGGTATTACGTGGCTATCCGTCACGGTCGTACTTACACCACGCGCTATATGCACCTGCGTAAGCTGCTGGTTAAACCTGGCCAGAAAGTGAAGCGTGGCGACCGCATTGCGCTCTCGGGTAACACCGGACGTTCAACCGGCCCGCATCTCCACTATGAAGTGTGGATCAACCAGCAGGCCGTGAATCCGCTGACGGCGAAATTGCCGCGTACCGAAGGTCTGACGGGTAAAGATCGTACCGATTACCTGGCACAGGTCAAAGAGGTGATGCCACAGCTGCGCTTTGATTAAGCCCTCTGTTTGTTAATGAAGCCGGCGTCTGTATGCGCCGGCTTTTTCTTTTGTACGCAAGCGACTGCCTCGCTACACTATCTGAATATATTTTTGCGTCACCAGACCCTGGAACCAGCATGGAAACCAAAAAAAACAATATTGAATACATTCCTGAGTTTGAAAAATCTTTTCGCCATCCGCGCAACTGGGGCGCCTGGCTTGGGGTATATGCTTTTGCTGGCATAGCGATGCTGCCTGCTTCGGTACGCGATCCCGTTCTGGGTAAAATTGGCCGCCTGGCCGGACGTTTAGGCAAGAGCGCCCGCCGTCGCGCGCAGATCAACCTTTACTACTGTTTTCCTGAAAAAAGCGAGGCTGAGCGCGAAGCCATCATCGATGAGATGTACACCACCGCGCCGCAGGCAATGGCGATGATGGCCGAACTGGCGCTGAAAGGGCCGGAGAAGATCGTCGACCGCGTTGACTGGAAAGGGCTGGAAATCATTGACGAAATGCGTCGCAACGACGAAAAGGTTATTTTCCTCGTGCCTCACGGCTGGGGCGTTGATATTCCGGCGATGCTGATGGCATCTCAGGGCCAGAAAATGGCGGCGATGTTCCATAACCAGGGTAACAAGATCTATGATTTTGTCTGGAACACAGTGCGCCGTCGCTTTGGTGGACGTTTGCATGCGCGAAACGATGGCATCAAGCCGTTTATTCAGTCTGTTCGTCAGGGCTACTGGGGATACTATCTGCCGGATCAGGACCACGGCCCGGAGCACAGCGAGTTTGTCGATTTCTTCGCAACGTACAAAGCCACGCTGCCTGCGATTGGTCGCCTGATGAAGGTTTGCCGTGCTCGCGTGATCCCGCTGTTCCCGGTCTATGATGGTAAAACGCATCGCCTGAGCATTGAGGTGCGGCCGCCGATGGATGACCTGCTGACCGCAGACGATCGCACTATCGCGCGGCGTATGAATGAAGAGGTGGAAATTCTGGTGGGGCCGCATGCCGAACAGTACACGTGGATACTGAAGCTGCTGAAGACGCGTAAGCCGGGTGAAACAGAGCCGTATAAGCGTAAAGAGCTTTTCCCGAGGAAATAAAAAACCTTCCCCCTCACCCTGCCCCTCTCCCCATAGGGGGAGAGGGGAGCGGATCTTACTCTACGGTCAGTACGCGAGTGGTATTGGTTGAGCCGATGGTGCTCATCACATCACCCTGCGTCACGATGACGATATCACCGGACACCAGGTAGCCTTTGTCGCGCAGCAGGTTCACGGCATCGTGCGCGGCAGCGACGCCGTCATTGGTGCTGTCGAAGTGAACCGGGGTCACGCCGCGGTACAGCGCCGTCAGGTTCAGCGTACGTTCGTGACGGGACATGGCGAAGATCGGCAGGCCGGAGCTGATACGCGAGGTCATCAGCGCGGTGCGGCCAGATTCGGTCATGGTGATGATGGCAGTCACCCCTTTCAGGTGGTTGGCTGCGTACATCGCAGACATCGCAATCGCTTCTTCCACGTTGTCGAACTGAATGTCCAGACGGTGTTTAGAGACGTTAATGCTTGGGATCTTCTCTGCACCCAGGCACACGCGCGCCATGGCGGCCACGGTTTCTGCCGGATACTGGCCCGCAGCGGTTTCCGCAGACAGCATTACCGCATCGGTACCGTCCAGCACGGCGTTAGCCACGTCCATCACTTCCGCACGGGTTGGCATTGGGTTAGTGATCATGGATTCCATCATCTGGGTGGCGGTGATCACCGCGCGGTTCAGCTGGCGCGCGCGACGGATCAGCGCTTTCTGGATGCCGACCAGTTCCGGGTCGCCAATTTCTACACCCAGATCGCCACGGGCAACCATCACCACGTCAGACGCCAGAATCACGTCGTCCATCGCGTCCTGATCGCACACGGCTTCAGCACGCTCCACTTTGGCAACGATCTTCGCGTCGCAGCCTGCATCACGCGCCAGACGACGGGCATAGTTCAGGTCTTCGCCGCAGCGCGGGAAGGAGACGGCAAGGTAATCGACGCCAATTTGCGCCGCAGTTACGATATCCGCTTTGTCTTTGTCGGTCAGCGCTTCTGCAGACAGGCCGCCGCCGAGTTTGTTGATACCTTTATTGTTCGAGAGCGGGCCACCGACGGTCACTTCGGTGAATACCTTCATGCCCTGAACTTCGAGGACTTTCAGCTGTACGCGTCCATCATCGAGCAGCAGGATGTCGCCAGGCACAACGTCAGCAGGCAGACCCTTATAGTCGATACCCACTTTCTCTTTGTCGCCTTCGCCTTTGCTCAGGTTGGCATCCAGCAGGAATTTATCGCCGATATTGAGGAAGACTTTGCCTTCTTTAAAGGTCGATACGCGGATTTTTGGACCCTGAAGGTCACCGAGAATGGCAACATGGCGGCCCAGTTTAGCCGCGATTTCACGCACTTTATCGGCACGCAATTTATGGTCTTCTGGCGTACCGTGAGAGAAGTTCATACGCACCACGTTGGCACCCGCGGCGATAATCTTTTCAAGATTATTATCGCGATCGGTAGCCGGGCCTAATGTAGTTACGATCTTGGTTCTGCGAAGCCTTCTGGACATGTAATACTCCGTTGACTGAAACAACTTTGGTGTTGCGTGAACATTAAATCGGCCTTCATCTGCCGCAAGGCAGCAAAGAGGGGACCGAATGCCGTAAGTCGTACATCTTAGTTATTAGGGAACATCGCTCTTTATAAGCAATTCTTTATCAAAACGCGATTCCTTGAGCGCTTCCTTGACACGCTTCAAGTTATCTCTGAATTTTGCACCCCTGCGCAAGGTAAAACCGGTCGCCAGCACGTCAATCACCGTTAGCTGCGCCAGACGTGACACCATAGGCATATACATGTCGGTGTCTTCCGGCACGTCCAGAGTGATGGCGAGCGTTGCTTCCCGCGCCAGCGGCGTGCCTGCGGTCGTCAGGGCAATCACCATGGCATCGTTTTCACGTGCCAGTTGAGCCAGCTCAACCTGGCTCTTGGTGCGCCCGGTGTGCGAGATCAGTACCACGACATCATCTTCGCTACAATTCATACAGCTCATGCGTTGCAGCACAATGTCATCGGTATAAATTACCGGTACGTTAAAGCGGAAGAACTTGTTCATGGCATCATGCGCCACGGCAGCCGACGAGCCAAGACCGAAGAAGGCAATGCGTTTGGCCTGCGTCAGTAAATCGACCGCGCGATTGACCGAGCCCATGTCCAGCGACTGACGTACGTGGTCCAGCGTCGCCATGGCGGATTCAAATATTTTCGCTGTGTATGCATCAACGCTGTCGTCTTCATCCACATTGCGATTAACATACGGGGTGCCGTTTGCCAGACTTTGCGCAAGATGCAGTTTAAAATCAGGAAAGCCGCGCGTTTCAAGGCTGCGGCAGAATCGATTAACCGTCGGTTCGCTGACGCCCGACTCCTGCGCCAGAGCGGCGATGCTTGAATGAATCGCCTGAGCGGGAGAGGCAAGAATAACTTCGGCCACTTTTCGCTCGGATTTGCTAAGGTGTTCCAGTTGAAACTGGATTTTTTCCAGCATGTTCATTGTTAACAGGGCGCTCGTGGGGGTGGAAACGATTTCATTAATAGATGAAATCGAGATTCGATTTAGCCGATATTACCCCTGTGTTTTACTAAAGGGTAACAGTCGACAAGAAATGTTGTTGTTTTTTTTCATTACTTGATCGATGTCGGATTTTGCTGGGACCCTGTTGCGCAAAGAATCGACGTTTGTTGCGTCATTGCGCCATCGCTAACGTCTGAAGGGCGGAAAATCGCGGTATCGCACGCGACGTTAAGCGCTAATGGTTTCAGGAATGACGTAAAAGCAGTACAGTGCATTGTAATAAAATTACAACGATACCTGGCAGAAGCACCAGGTGATCTAACTGAGGAGAATGACATGGCGGTAACGCAAACAGCCCAGGCATGTGACCTGGTCATTTTCGGCGCGAAAGGCGATTTAGCACGCCGAAAATTGCTGCCTTCCCTGTATCAACTGGAGAAAGCGGGTCAAATTCATCCGGATACCCGTATCCTGGGTGTAGGGCGCGCCGACTGGGACAAGGACGCTTATACAAAAGTGGTGCGCGAAGCGCTCGAAACTTTCATGAAAGAGAAAATTGATGAAAGTTTGTGGGATACGCTGAGCGGACGCCTTGATTTCTGCAATCTGGACGTGAACGACGTAAGCGCCTTTACCCGTCTGGGCGAGATGCTGGATCAAAAAAATCGCGTCACCATTAACTATTTTGCGATGCCGCCAAGCACCTTCGGCGCGATCTGCAAAGGTCTGGGCGAAGCGAAGCTGAACGCTAAACCGGCACGCGTCGTAATGGAAAAACCGCTGGGTACCTCGCTGGCAACGTCGCGGGAAATCAACGACCAGGTGGGCGAGTTCTTTGAAGAGTGCCAGGTCTACCGTATCGACCACTATCTCGGAAAAGAGACGGTACTGAACCTGCTGGCGCTGCGTTTTGCGAACTCCCTGTTTGTGAATAACTGGGACAACCGCACCATCGACCACGTGGAGATCACCGTGGCGGAAGAGGTGGGGATTGAAGGTCGCTGGGGTTACTTTGACCAGGCCGGTCAGATGCGCGACATGATCCAGAACCACCTGCTGCAAATTCTGTGCATGATTGCCATGTCTCCACCGTCTGACCTGACGGCCGACAGCATTCGTGACGCCAAAGTGAAAGTGCTGAAATCACTGCGCCGCATCGACCGCTCCAACGTGCGTGAGAAGACCGTCCGCGGCCAGTACACCGCCGGGTTTGCTCAGGGCAAAAAAGTGCCTGGCTATCTGGAAGAAGAGGGCGCGAACAAGTCCAGCAACACCGAGACGTTCGTGGCGATCCGCGTGGATATCGACGACTGGCGATGGGCGGGGGTTCCGTTCTACCTGCGTACCGGAAAACGTCTGCCTGCTAAATGCTCCGAAGTGGTGGTTTACTTCAAAAACCCAGAGCTGAACCTGTTTAAAGAGTCCTGGCAGGAGCTGCCGCAGAACAAACTGACCATTCGTCTGCAGCCGGACGAGGGCGTGGATATCCAGATCCTGAATAAAGTGCCGGGTCTGGATCACAAACATAACTTGCAGACCACCAAGCTGGATCTGAGCTACTCCGAAACCTTCAATCAGACGCACCTGGCTGATGCTTACGAGCGTCTGCTGCTGGAAACCATGCGCGGTATCCAGGCGCTGTTCGTGCGCCGCGACGAAGTGGAAGAGGCGTGGAAATGGGTCGACTCCATCACCGAAGCCTGGGCTGCCGATCAGGATGCGCCAAAACCGTATCAGGCAGGGACCTGGGGACCGGTTGCATCGGTTGCGATGATCACCCGTGACGGTCGTTCCTGGAACGAGTTTGAGTAACAGTCGCCTCTAGCCCAAAGGTGTTATTTTACCGGTAACATGATCTAACACAGCTAGTGGCACATTTTTTAAACTTTTAAGCTCCGCGTGGATTCACCCGCGGAGCTTTTTTTATTACACTGCCGGAAGCGATTTTGCCCTTGAGCTCCGGACAGCAAGCGTTTCAGCGTTGTTAACAACTGCCAGCGACTTTGTAAACTCCCGAGCCCAGACAAATAAATTAGAGGAGCTTTTATGAATCCGATATTGTTACGCGTAACACAACGCATCATTGAACGCTCGAAAGAGACCCGTTCCGCCTACCTCGCCCGTATTGAACAAGCAAAGAGTGAGACCGTCCACCGTTCGCAGCTGGCCTGCGGTAACCTCGCGCACGGTTTCGCCGCCTGCCAGCCGGGTGATAAAGATTCGCTGAAAAGCATGCTGCGTAACAATATCGCCATCATCACCTCCTACAACGATATGCTCTCCGCACACCAGCCGTATGAGGTCTATCCCACTATCATTCGTAACGCGCTGCACAGCGTAAATGCCGTGGGTCAGGTGGCAGGCGGTGTGCCCGCTATGTGCGACGGCGTGACGCAGGGACAGGACGGGATGGAGCTGTCGCTGCTGAGCCGCGAAGTGATTGCGATGTCTGCGGCGGTGGGCCTGTCTCACAATATGTTCGATGGCGCGCTCTATCTCGGCGTATGCGACAAGATCGTCCCTGGCCTGGTGATGGCGGCGCTGTCATTTGGTCATCTGCCCGCGATTTTCGTGCCGTCCGGCCCGATGGCGAGCGGTCTGCCAAATAAAGAAAAAGTGCGTATCCGCCAGCTCTACGCGGAAGGCAAAGCCGATCGTCAGGCGCTGCTGGAAGCGGAGGCCGCCTCCTACCATGCGCCGGGCACCTGTACCTTCTACGGTACGGCCAACACCAACCAGATGGTGGTGGAGTTCATGGGGATGCAGCTTCCTGGATCATCCTTTATCCAGCCGGATGCGCCGCTGCGCAAGGCGCTGACTGAAGCCGCGGCGCGTCAGGTGACGCGTCTGACCGGGAACGGCAACGACTGGATGCCGATGGGCAAAATGGTTGATGAGAAAGTCATCGTCAACGGGATTGTTGCGCTGCTGGCAACCGGTGGTTCAACCAACCACACCATGCACCTGGTCGCGATGGCGCGCGCGGCGGGCATCCTGATCAACTGGGATGACTTCTCCGACATCTCCTCCGTGGTGCCGCTGATGGCGCGCCTGTACCCGAACGGTCCGGCAGACATCAACCACTTCCAGGCGGCAGGCGGCGTTCCTGTCCTGATGCGCGAGCTGCTGAAAGGCGGTCTGCTGCATGAAGACGTTAACACGGTGGCGGGCTTTGGCCTCCAGCGTTACACCCTCGAACCGTGGCTGAACAACGGCGAGCTGGACTGGCGCGAAGGGGCGAGCGACTCTCTCGATCCTCAGGTAATCGCGACCTTCGAACAGCCGTTCTCGCGTCACGGTGGCACCAAAGTGCTGAGCGGTAACCTCGGTCGTGCAGTCATGAAGACCTCTGCCGTCCCGGAAGAGAACCAGATTATCGAAGCTCCTGCGGTGGTATTTGAAAGCCAGCACGACGTGCTGCCTGCCTTTGACGCGGGCCTGCTTGATAAAGACTGCGTGGTGGTGGTGCGTCATCAGGGGCCAAAAGCCAACGGGATGCCAGAATTACATAAACTTATGCCCCCACTTGGTGTATTATTGGACCGCCGTTTCAAAATTGCACTGGTGACCGATGGACGCCTCTCTGGCGCATCGGGTAAAGTGCCTTCTGCCATCCACGTGACCCCGGAAGCGTATGACGGTGGTTTGCTGGCAAAAGTGCGTGATGGTGACATGATCCGCGTGAACGGTCAGACAGGTGAGTTAACCCTGCTGGTCGATGATGCAGAGCTGGCAGCGCGTCAGCCTCATATTCCTGACCTGAGCGCATCGCGCGTGGGCACCGGACGCGAAATGTTTGGCGCGCTGCGCGAGAAGCTGTCCGGCGCAGAGCAGGGCGCAACCTGTATTACGTTTTAAGACGACGTGTTTTTAACGATCTGGCGAGAGAAAACTCTGATGAAAAACTGGAAAACAAGTGCAGAAGCAATCCTGACCACTGGCCCTGTCGTGCCGGTCATCGTGGTGAACAAACTGGAGCACGCTGTCCCAATGGCGAAAGCGCTGGTTGCGGGCGGCGTTCGCGTCCTGGAAGTGACCCTGCGCACCGCGTGTGCGATGGACGCTATCCGCGCTATCGCCAAAGAAGTGCCGGATGCCATCATCGGTGCGGGTACCGTTCTGAATGCGCAGCAGCTGGCTGAAGTGACCGAAGCCGGTGCTCAGTTCGCTATCAGCCCGGGACTGACTGAGCCTCTGCTGAAAGCGGCAACCGAAGGTTCTATCCCTCTGATCCCTGGTATCAGCACCGTGTCTGAACTGATGCTGGGCATGGATTACGGTCTGAAAGAGTTTAAATTCTTCCCGGCTGAAGCCAACGGCGGCACCAAAGCGCTACAGGCGATTGCGGGTCCATTCTCTCAGGTGCGTTTCTGCCCGACCGGCGGTATCTCTCCAGCCAACTACCGTGACTACCTGGCGCTGAAAAGCGTGCTGTGTATCGGCGGTTCATGGCTGGTGCCGGCGGACGCGCTGGAAGCCGGTGACTGGGATCGCATCACCAAACTGGCTCGCGAAGCGGTTGAAGGTGCGAAACAGTAAGTTAATCGCAGCATGAAAAACGGGCCTTTTGGCCCGTTTTTTTATCCCTCAACCTTGACGTTCGCAGCGGCCGCTTTCGCTCTCCCCACGGCGTCGTCAACGTTATCTCCGGTGGCTAACGCTACGCCCAAACGACGGGTTCCGTCAATCTCCGGCTTGCCGAACAGACGGACCTGCAGGCCTGCGCCTACCGCGCCTTCGACGTTATCAAACGTCAGGTTCCGGCTGGTCAACTCGGGCAGGATCACTGCCGATGCCGCAGGGCCGTACTGGCGAATGCCGCCAACAGGCAGGCCGAGGAAAGCGCGCACGTGCAGGGCGAACTCGGAGAGATCCTGCGAAATAAGCGTTACCATTCCCGTATCGTGCGGACGAGGGGAGACTTCGCTGAAAATCACCTCGTCGCCGCACACAAACAGCTCGACGCCGAACAGGCCATGGCCGCCGAGCGCCAGGACGGTTCGACGGGCGATCTCCTGCGCGCGCTCCAGCGCCAGAGCGCTCATCTGCTGCGGCTGCCAGGATTCACGGTAATCGCCGTCTTCCTGACGGTGGCCAATCGGGTCGCAGAAATGGACGCCATCCACGGTGCTAACGGTGAGCAGAGTGATTTCGAAATCAAACTTCACGACCCCCTCAACAATCACGCGACCGGCTCCGGCACGACCGCCCTGCTGGGCGTAATCCCACGCGCTATCCAGCGCGCTGCTGTCGCGAATAAAGCTCTGTCCTTTACCGGAGGAGCTCATCACCGGCTTAATGATGCATGGGTAGCCAATCTCTTCCACGGCCTGCAGGAATGCGGCTTTATCGCCAGCAAAGCGATAGCTTGACGTGGGCAATTCAAGCTCCTCCGCTGCCAGGCGGCGAATGCCCTCGCGGTTCATGGTGAGCTTCGCGGCTCTGGCGCAGGGCACCACGCGCTGGCCTTCCTGCTCGAGAGCAATGAGCGTATCGGTGGCAATGGCTTCAATTTCTGGCACCACGAAATCCGGCTTTTCTTTGGCAATCAGATCGCGCAGCGCGTCGCCATCCAGCATATTGATGACGTAAGAACGGTGGGCGACGTGCATCGCAGGGGCGTCGGCATAGCGGTCAACCGCAATGACTTCCACGCCTAAACGCTGGCACTCGATGGCGACTTCTTTACCCAGTTCACCCGATCCCAAAAGCATTACACGCGTCGCCGCAGGTCGCAGCGCGGTTCCTAAACGAGTCATAAAAATCCCCCTGAAAAAGTTGCGGGCAGTATAAACGAAAACGTTTGCGTCTGTCTTGCGCAGGGGGCGTTTCGTCACGCAAGAATTTGCGCTTCTTTAGTGCAGGCAGACATTTCCTGACACCCACTCGCTTAGGCTGTGAGCATATGCACCGTTAAGTGAGGAAATTATGTCAGGCTGGTTAAATCAACTGCAATCCATGCTGGGTCAGAAAGGCACATCCGCCGGCGAGCAGGGGCTCAGCAAGCTCCTGGTACCGGGCGCGCTGGGAGGATTGGCGGGGCTGCTGGTCGCCAATAAGTCATCGCGTAAGCTGCTGGCGAAATATGGCACTGGTGCGCTCCTGGCAGGGGGCGGAGCCATCGCGGGTACCGTCCTGTGGAACAAATACAAGGACAAAGTGCGCACCGCGCATCAGGATGAGCCGCAATACGGCGAGCATGTGACACCGCTGGATCTCCGAACAGAGCGGCTCATTCTGGCGCTGGTATTTGCAGCCAAAAGCGACGGGCATATTGATAGCAAAGAGCGCGCGGCGATAGAGCAGCAGATGCGTGAGGCCGGCGTGGAAGAGCAGGGCAGAGCGCTGGTTGCGCAGGCCATCGAACAGCCTCTCGATCCCCAGCGTCTGGCGCAAAGCGTGAGGAACGAAGAAGAGGCGCTGGAGCTCTATTTTCTGAGCTGCGCGGCTATCGATGTCGATCACTTTATGGAGCGCAGCTACCTGAACGCGCTCGGCGATGCGCTGAAGATCCCTCAGGATGTTCGTGAGGGTATTGAGCAGGATATTCAGCAGCAAAAACAGACGTTACAGGCCGGGTAATCAACTGATGTGGTCATGTTTCGCTTGCATCATGCGCGTGTTTTGCCAACCTTATAGGGTGTAAAACTCAAAAGAATCATGACATGCCACCGAAAGCCCGACGTACTCCTTATGCGATCGCCACGCATGGTGATACGCGCATAGACCACTATTACTGGCTGCGGGATGACTCGCGTTCCCAGCCAGACGTGCTCGACTATCTGCACCAGGAAAACGACTATGGCCGCAAGGTCATGTCGAGCCAGCAGGCGCTGCAGGATCAGCTGCTGAACGAAATGGTGCAGCGTATTCCCCAGCGCGATGTGTCTGCCCCCTGGACCAAAAACGGTTATCGCTACCGTCATATCTATGAACCCGGCAATGAGTATCCCATCTATCAGCGCCAGTCGGTGCTATGTGCCGAATGGGATGAATGGGAAATCCTGCTGGACGCCAATCAGCGTGCCGCTCACAGTGAATTTTATACGCTCGGCGGTATGTCGGTGTCGCCAGATAACGCCATTATGGCGCTCGCAGAAGACTATCTTTCCCGCCGACAGTACGGCCTGCGCTTCCGCAATCTCGAGTCGGGGAACTGGTATCCGGAAATGCTGGAGAATATCTCCCCGGATTTTGTCTGGGCGAATGATTCTGAAACGGTCTACTACGTCAAAAAGCATGTTTCCACGCTGCTGCCTTATCAGGTCTGGCGGCACACCGTAGGGACGGATTCTGCCGATGATGAACTGGTGTACGAAGAGAAAGACGAGACGTTTTACGTCAGCCTGCACAAAACCTCATCGCGCCACTATGTGATTATTTACCTGGCCAGCGCCACCACCTCGGAAGTCCTGCTGCTGGATGCCGAGCTGCCTGATGCGCAGCCGCTCTGTTTCCTGCCGCGCCGCAAAGATCATGAGTACAGTCTTGACCATTTCCAGCACAGTTTTTACCTGCGCTCGAATCGCGAGGGGAAAAACTTCGGCCTCTACAAAACCAAGGTGCGTGATGAGCGCAAGTGGGAGGTGCTGATCCCCGCGCGGGAGCAGGTGATGCTGGAAGGCTTTACGCTGTTTACCGACTGGCTGGTGGTGGAAGAGCGTCAGCGGGGGTTGACCAGTATCCGCCAAATCAACAGGAAAACGCGGGAAGTCGTGGGAATTGCCTTCGACGACCCGGCCTATGTCACGTGGATTGGCTTCAACCCTGAACCGGAATCGTCGCGTCTGCGCTATGGCTACTCTTCAATGACGACGCCGGACACCCTGTTTGAGCTGGATATGAACACCGGGCAGCGCCAGGTGATTAAACAGGCTGAGGTGAAAGGATTTGAGTCGGATAACTACCGCAGCGAACACCTGTGGGTGACCGCCCGCGATGGCGTTGAGGTGCCGGTCTCCCTGGTGTATCACAAGGCGCATTTTAACAAAGGTAAAAACCCTCTCCTGGTTTACGGCTACGGCTCCTACGGCTCCAGTATGGATGCGGATTTCAGCGGTAGCCGATTGAGCCTTCTCGACCGCGGCTTTGTCTACGCGATTGCCCACGTGCGCGGTGGCGGTGAACTGGGCCAGCACTGGTATGAAGAGGGTAAGTTCCTGAAGAAGAAAAACACCTTCAATGACTATCTCGACGTCTGCGATGCCCTCATCGAACAAGGCTATGGCGACCCGTCGCTCTGCTTTGGGATGGGGGGAAGCGCGGGCGGCATGCTGATGGGGGCCGTGATTAATCAGCGCCCTGAGCGCTTTAAGGGCATTATCGCGCAGGTTCCGTTTGTCGATGTGGTGACCACCATGCTGGATGAGTCTATTCCGTTAACCACGGGGGAATTTGAAGAGTGGGGGAATCCTCAGGACGAAATCTATTATCGCTACATGAAAGAGTACAGCCCCTACGATAACGTGGAGGCGAAAGCGTATCCGCATCTGCTGGTCACTACCGGCCTGCATGATTCACAGGTGCAATACTGGGAACCTGCGAAATGGGTGGCGAAACTGCGTGAACTGAAAACCGACGATAATCTGCTGCTGCTCTGTACCGACATGGACTCCGGGCACGGGGGTAAATCAGGGCGATTTAAATCCTATGAAGGCGTTGCGCTGGAGTACGCGTTCCTGATTGGCCTGACGCAGGATACGCTGCCAGGCCGCGCAGAACGTTAGGCGTCGCCCAGATAGTGCTTCAGCGTCAGGCGAAGCTCCGGGCTCATTCTGTCAAGGTTGTTATACAGCCAGCGCAGATAGCCCGGATCTTTATCCGCCACTTCCGACACCGGTTTGCCGCGGTATTTCCCAAAGGTAAAGGTGGTCAGTAGCGCAGGGCGTCCGGTGATGGTTGCCATATCATCCGGCGTCCAGCCAGAGATATTCATAATATCAATCAGCAACGCGGCGGTGATATAGCAGTCATAGAGGGCGCGGTGATGGTGCAGCCCCTCAGGCGTTCTGACGCTAAGCTTGCGGGATTTATACAGCGCCATATTGCTGTATTTAATCCCCGGCCACAGTCGACGAGCCAGCTTCATGGTGCAAATCCATTCGCCCGGCATTTCCGGAAGAACGCGGCGATCGAAGCTGGCGTTATGTGCGACATACCACGGGCTGCCGTAATAATGCGGTATGATCTCTTCAATCCATGGCTTGTCCGCCACCATCGACTCCGTAATGCGATGAATTGCCATCGCCTGCGGACTTATCGGACGGTCGGGACGCACCAGGTGGCTCATCGGGTTGACTATCTTTCCGTCAACCACATCGACTGAAGCCACTTCTACTATTCCGCCCTGCAGATCGCAGGTTTCGGTATCGATGACGCGCAGCATTGATCGCTCCTGACCCTAAAACGCTTAGCCTAAAGGAATGATATCGCCTTGCCAACCCTGTCTGCCAAGAGATCCGGTTAAGAGCAGCTCGCCTTTGTCGGCGCGAACGATCAGCTGACCTTTTTCATCCCATAATGCACTGCCGCTGCGGGCGTTGGCCATTAATACCGCAATGGCATACTTATGCGCGAAGCGCTGCAATGTGCTGATGGACTGCCGCCAGCGGTGATCGCCCACCGCCTGGCAACTGGTAAATAGCGTGGCTTGCGGATCGAGGTTAGGGGTGTCTGACTGGGCATCGATAATAGTGAGCTGTTTATCCCCCGGGATCAGGCTCGCACCGCTTCCCTGAGGGTAACGGAGGACAGTATCAAGATGGGGCGTGAAGAGGGCGAGTCCTTTACGACGCTGGCCCTGATGAACGAGCGTCAGCCCTGCAATAACCGTTATATTGTGTGACTGCGCGGCGTGAAGGAGTGGGGCAAGCTGCAGATCGTCGGGCGGCGCGGGCAGGTCAGCCTCGCCGGGGCCTGTTAATGAGAGTTCAGGAAACACCAGCAGCTGACACTGCTGACGCGCCGCTTCGTCAATGAAACGGAGGTGGTGTTTTACATGGCTATCGACACTGGAGTGCTGTGCCGCATATTGAGCTGCTGCAATATTCCATCGAGACATCGTGACTTCCTTATACACTGAGTCGCCGGGATTTAAGAATACACCTAATTTTATAATGGTTTTCTTATCCTGCCATAATCCGCGTAAGGAAGTGTAATGCGTCGTTAAGCTTATTTAACTTTTGGTTCGTACGGCAGTCGCGAGAGATTAACCGAGGCCAGTCGATGCGCAATCAGGCGTTCGCGGAACCAGTCGCGCAGGTGTGCGGGTTGCTCACGCTCGACAACTTCAGCCACGATGGGCATGTTGTAGCGTTCTTTAAATGCCACGCCAGCGGCAGCGAGATCGACATTGACTTTGTCCATCTCGTCCTGAGGAAGGGCAGCCAGATTAATGTTCATTACCTTCTCCTTTTTATGCGGCGGCAACGTTACCGCGATTGGATGACGATGACAAGCGAAGGGAGGATGATCCTCGACTCGTTTATTATACAGCGTTATTCTTTACCTTACAGGCATAACAAAAAGGAATGATTGTGATGGATTTCTCCTCTTCCCGCGCGGTGCGCGCGCTCACTTTATTGATCGCGTCGGCAGTGACGCCCGCCGTTCTGGCACACGCGCATCTCAAACAGCAATCCCCGGCGGCCAATGCTCAGGTAGCGGCTCCGCAGGCCCTGACGCTGAACTTCTCCGAAGGTATTGAACCGGCATTTAGCGGCGTTGTGGTGACCGATGCGCAACAGCAGGTGGTGAAAACCGGTACCGTGAAGCAGGATGAAAAAGATAACGCCCGGCTGGTTGTGCCACTGGAACAGCCGCTGCCGGCGGGCACCTATCAGGTGGACTGGCATGTGGTCTCGGTTGACGGCCACAAAACCAAGGGCAGCTATCACTTTAGCGTGAAGTAACATGCTGGCGCTGATCTACGTGGCGTTACGCTTCATCCATTTCGGCACGCTGATGCTGATTTTTGGCAATGCACTTTACAGCGTCTGGTTTGCACCGTCGTCACTGCAGCGCCTGATGCTGCGACGCTTTCAGGCGCAGCAGAAAATGGCCGCGTTAATCAGCCTGGTGACCGCTCTCCTCATGTTTGCGGTACAGGGCGGAATGATGGGCAACGGCTGGCCTGACGTGCTGAGTACGGATATCTGGCGCAACGTGCTGGGGACGCAGTTTGGCAGCGTCTGGCTGTGGCAAATCATTCTGGCCATCGTCACCGCCGGTGCCGCGTGGCTGGCGCCCCAAAAAGGTTCTCGGCTGTTGCTGCTTGCGATGGGGCAGTTTGTCCTGCTGGCGGGCGTCGGGCATGCGGCAATGGATGACGGTGCGCCGGGCGCACTGCACCGCCTTAATCATGCGGTCCATCTTCTCTGCGCGGCAACCTGGCTTGGCGGACTGCTGCCGCTGCTGTTTTGTATGCGCCTCTTGAGCGGACGCTGGAAGACGGCGGCAGTCTATACCATGATGCGTTTTTCCCGTGTGGGGCACTATGCCGTGGCTGGCGTGATATTCACGGGTATCATTAACGCGCTGTTTATTTCCGGCATCAATGTGCCCTGGCAGACGGGCTACGTAAAAATGTTGTTGTTCAAATGTGCGCTGGTGGCGTTGATGGTGGTAATTGCGCTGGCGAATCGGTATTTTCTGGTTCCACGCTTTCGTCCGGATGCCGGGTGGGAGCAAACTCTTTTTATCAGGATGACACAGGCAGAAGTGGTGCTGGGCGCGTTGGTACTGGCCACGGTCAGTCTGTTTGCGACCTGGGAACCCTTTTGACAAGGTTTAAAGACATATGAAAAAGACACTACTTTCTCTTTTACTGTTGGCCTGCACCGGCAGTGCGCTGGCAGCGCCGCAGGTGATCACCGTCAGCCGTTTCGAGGTGGGTAAGGAAAAATGGGCCTTCAATCGTGAAGAGGTGATGCTGACATGTCGTCCTGGCCACGCCCTGTACGCGATCAACCCAAGCACGCTGGTGCAATACCCGTTAAATGATACCGCAGAGCAGCAGGTTGCCAGCGGTAAAAGTAACGGACAACCGATTAGCATTATCCAGATTGACGATCCCGCTAAACCTGGCCAGAAGATGAGCCTGGCACCGTTTATCGAGCGCGCGGATAAACTCTGCTAACGCTAATGTTTCCAATAAAAAACCGCAGATGCTAGCGAAAGCACTGCGGTTTTTTTTACGTTTAATGATGCTCCGACGCTTTTTTTCAGGCCACTTTAACCGTGGACTGGAAAACCTGGCGTCGTCATCTATTCTTAAAAGGCAAGGCGACTTAGCCTGCATTAATGCCAACTTTTAGCGCACGGCTCTCTCCCAAGAGCCATTTCCCTGGACCGAATACAGGAATCGTATTCGGTCTCTTTTTATCTGCATGAAAGTAAACGATAAAATCCTGCTATCGACCTCTGCAGCGAGCACATTTCCTGTGCGACTGGTTCAAACATACCACAAGACGGCAGGCCAAAGTCCAGCCCTTTTTGACTGTTTTGTTAAATTCTTGTGCGTAGTTGGCGAAAGCCCTCAGTAGTTCAGAAGCGAGAACTCATCGATCCCGCGATATCATCCAGCAGCTCGAAGCGGCGACGATATTCAGCCCGCTTTTTACTGGCGATCTCTTCCAGTGATTTACGTTCCACCTGCAGAGGGAGTTGCCAGCAGAAAGGTGAAAGCTTACGGCCGTTAAGCGTTTCCCAGAATTCGTCGTAGCTGGCGTGGAAATGTCGACCTTTGCTCAGGCGATAGCGCAACGCACGGAACACGTGTCCCTCATCGCTGACGGCGAAAATGGCGTGAATATTCGCCTGTGCGGCCAGCTGGAAAATCACTTCCATCAGGACGCGCTTAGGGAACAGGCCGTGGCAGGCTCGGGTGGCCTGCTTGATCGCCTCCCGCGATACGTTGCGGCGCGGTCCCTGAAGTCCGCCAATGACCAGCACTGGGCGACCGTGGCTGCGCGCGACGCAAAACGTCAGGCTGGCGAGCAAGGTGTTATCGCTGTCATGGAGCCACAGCGTACTCTCGCCTTCACGCTCGGCTTTACCGGCGGAGGAAGCATTAACGGTATAGGTCACGTCGTTTTTTGCCTGAAATTGCACAATGCACCGCTCGTGCGGGCTGGTCAGGGCGTGGCCAAGATCGCTGTTCTTCAGGCTATCGATCCAGTGATAGTGGCTGACAACAGCGTCGGCGCGATCGGCAGGACGCAGGCCGCGCATCAGGTACTGGCGGTGGGTTTTACTCGGTAACGTGATTTGCGATGCCAGCAGCCTGTCAAAATCATCGCGTCCTGATAGCGCGTCCAGCATGCGATGGGTGGAAGCGCGGAATAACAGTGAGCGCAGAAGAAATTTCAGCCGGTAGTCGCGCTTCTGCCAGATTGGGCCCGGAACGCGTTTTCCTTTCACCAACTCGGAGATGATATTTGTGCGACAGGGATACAGCACATCGTTTTGCAGGTGTATGTTAGACACGTTAAGACCTCTCATTCTATTTCGCTCTATTTTAGAGGGGCGGGAATAAGGGATTAATAGCCCGACGATCTTTATTTCCGTTTGGTTGAAGGTTTGTTTGGGTTGGAAAAAAACGATGTCGGGACAGGATATTTTCTGCTGCAGCTATACTCTTTAAAGGAGGCGTTATGTATCAGAAAATTGAGGGTAAATACTGGCGTCATGTCTGGGTCGTCAGCGATATACATGGCTGCTATCAATGGCTTATGGACGCACTGAAGCGTCGACATTTCAATCCTTACGAGGATCTTTTGATTTCCGTTGGCGATATTATCGATCGCGGCCCCGATTGCGTGAAATGTTTACAGCTTATGGACGAAAAATGGTTTCGGGCGGTGCGAGGCAATCATGAACAGATGGCGCTGGATGCAATAGAAAATAATGATTTTGCGCTTTGGATGTCAAATGGCGGCATATGGTTTTCAGCGCTCGAAGACAAACGGAACGCTCTGAGGCTACTCAACGCGTGTCGGGACTTACCGCATATTATTGAAATCACCTGCGCAAACGGTCTGAATGTTATTGCTCATGCGGATTATCCGGCAGCGGAGTATGTCTGGAATAAACCGGTCAGCGCGCAGCGGGTGCTTTGGGATCGCGACCGTTTAATGGGGTTTATGATAGGGAAAGGGCAGGGGATCAAGGGTGCGGATCATTTCTGGTTCGGTCATACGCCACTGGATAAACGCTATGACTTTAACAATCTGCACTATATCGACACCGGTGCGGTGTTCGGAGGAGTCCTTACGCTGGCTCAGCTGCAGTAATAAATAACCCGCCTTCGGGCGGGTTCACTTTAGGTCAGGCAAGACGCAAGACCCAGGCATCGGTGTTACGGTCGTAATGCTCGCGGTAAAGGACTGAGTGTTCTCCATCAAGGATTGCCGGAACGCTTGTGTCCGCATCCCAGGCATCCAGTTGCATGCACAAATCCGGGTCGGATTTGCAGGGAATACTTAACGTTCGATCGCCTTGTGCTTCGCCGCGCAATTCTGCGTCGTCGATTTCAAAAGCGCCAATACGCACGCTGGTTTTCGTCATAGTGCTCTCCGGGTTCGTTGCAAAAATCTGGTATGACCAGTACGGGCATCCATTTTTTAGCCTAGACAAGGAGAGCAAAATCGCCAGTAAAAAAATGCGCTTTTTTAGTCGGTGCGAGTGTTACCCGTAAACAAGCGACCATCACGAACCAGCTCGCGCGGATAATTATTTTTCAACCGTGATCCGATCTTTTTCGCCAGCCCCAGCGGGAACCCCTGATAGGTGACAATGACCTCATCCTGGGACGGGGTGCTTTCAGGGTAAACATCACGGCCGCGATACCACTCTTCGGCTTCCTGATGCGTCAACTCAAAGGTGTTGTCGCTACCCGCCAGCGCAATAACCGCCTCGTGCTGCCAGCGGTACCCCTTGTTGTGTACTTCCGCCAGGCGGATACCGATACGGGAAAAGCGGACCTTACCGATAAGCGGCTCAATGTGTGCCGGGAACAGCCAAATCTCTTTATCGCGTATCCAGAGGTGCAAACTCTCGTCCCAGACCAGCCCAACCCTGTTGGCGGCGGCTTCAAGCTGCGCGGCATCGCGGCCTTTAAGCGGCGCAAACGGGAAATTGCCGACTTTGAATTTGGGTATTGGCAGGGGAGCCACCGCCTGCGTTTTACGCAGACGCGCGACAAAGAACCCTTCGCAGTCGTAAATTTGCGGGAATACGTGGAGAAAACCGTCGGGCGTGGCCGCCTCATGCGCCGTGGGGAATAAGTCATTGAGGGGCAAGAACTCGACCGCATCCGGATATTGCGCTTTCAACCACAGACAGACCTCTTCGTTCTCATCGCGGTTTAAGGTGCACGTTGAATAGACCAGCGTGCCGCCAGGACGCAACGCGTGAAACGCGCTCTCAATCAGCTCGCGCTGCGTGGCGGCGATATCCAGGTTGCTTTCCACCGACCAGTTTTTGAGTGCATCAGGATCTTTGCGCACCACGCCCTCGCCGGAGCAGGGAGCATCCAGCAGAATGGCATCGAATGCCGCCGGCAAGGCGGCCCCGAATACGCGACCGTCAAAATGCGTCAGGGCCACGTTATGGATACCGCAGCGGCTGATATTGGCGTGGAGCACCTTCACGCGGCTGGCGGAAAACTCGTTGGCGAGAATCGCCCCGCGGTTGCCCATGCGTGCGGCAATCTGCGTGGTTTTTGAGCCGGGTGCGGCGGCGACATCCATCACGCGTTCGGGCGCGTTACCCTCAGCGAACAGGGCGGCAACCGGCAGCATCGAACTTGCTTCCTGAATATAAAACAGTCCGCTCAGGTGTTCAGCGGTGCTGCCCAGCGGTAAAGCCTCCTCGTCGTCGCGCTCGATCCAGAAACCCTCTTCACACCATGGCACGGGCGTGAGTTGCCAGCCATACGGCGACACCAGCGTCAGAAAATCGGCCACGCTGATTTTGAGCGTATTAATGCGGATGCTACGACGCAGCGGGCGCTGGCACGCGGCGATAAAATCATCGAACGAAAGATGAGAAGGAAGCGCCTCGCGCATCTGCGCCAGGAATTGTTCAGGAAGAAATACGGAGTTTTGAGCCACGGGCACACCACAGGGAAACATTCAGGCGCGCAGTGTAGCATAAAGGCTCCGGCGCGTTGACACCGGAGCCTTTCAGATTAACGCGGCAGGGCGGTTCCCCATTCGCGCCACTCTTTGGGTTCACTTTCCAGCAGCAGGAAATGTTTACCCGGCTGGGCTTTCGGTGCCAGCGGGGTACCCGGTGGCGTCGCGAAGGCGATACCGCCGCGGATGAATTGATTAAAGGTACCGGTTTTCACCACGCCGCCCGTCAGGCCAAAGTCCAGTGAATACCCGGAGGCCAGCCAGAATACGGAGTTGTTGCGGACCAGGTGCTGGTAACGATCGCTAATGCGCAGCGCGACCATCACGCGGTCCGAAAGGGTACCCAGCGTCAGGCCCGTCACGGTGCCGACTTCAATACCGCGGAACAGCACCGGTGTGCCGATGGACAGTCCTCCGGCTTCCGGGACTTCCACCACAATGCTCAGGCCATTGAGGTAGCGCGAGTCGGTAATCGTCGCTTCCTGCAGTTCAAAGTCACGACGGGCTTTCCCTCGACCGGCTTCAACGTTGATGTAGGGCTGCAAAATAGTGTCGAGATGCTCAACGCCTGCGGCAGAAATCTGCGGCGTGACCACGGAGAAACGTGAGCCCGCACGGGCGAAGGTCTGCACGTATTCCGGATAGAGCACGGCGGTGGCCTGCACTTCATTGCGCGATGTGATCAGCGTTAGCTTCTGGATCTGCCCGATATCAATGCCCAGATAGCGAATTGGCATTCCCTCAGCCAGTTTTCCCGCATCGAAGGCATGGAGGGTGATCTGTCCGCCTACGGCACGCGCCGCGGTCTCAGACGGGAAGAGGATGCGCTTATCCCCCTTGCGCATATCGCCCCCCGCACCTGGCAGATTATCGAAGCTAATCGCGCCGCGCAGTGCGCGCGAGAGAGGCGAGGCCTGCACGGTTAACCCGCTGCCGTTAAGCTGGACCTTCGCGCCGCCTTCCGCCCAGAACACGCTATTAGCGGTGAGCAGCTTGCGGTATTCCGGCTTGATATGCAGTTCGATATCAAAGGCGTCCGCGCGCGGACGTACGGCGATCACTTCCCCGACCTCAAACTTGCGATACAGCACAACTGAACCGGCCTGCACGTCTGGCAGCGTCTCGGCGCTCAGCGTCAGCGTGGTGGTCGGCAGATCGCTCAGGCTGTTTTCAATCGCCTTGTCCAGATTGGCATACAGCGGATAACTCTCCCGAACGGGGCCTTTATTGCCCGGCAGAATGCGGATCCCGCCGTTGACCCATTCGCTGGCGCTGGCACCGAGGAACTCAACGCCGTCGAGACCGACCTTCACATCGACGCGGCTGTTCACCACGAACTTGCTGTCACCATGCACCAAATCGCTGTACTGCGGATCGATAGCGGCCGAGAAGGTAACGCCTTTTTCCGACAGGGTGCGCTCCAGCACCTGGCCCACCTGCACGCCATGCAAAATCAGCGGCTGACCGGCTTCAATGCCGTAACTTTCCGGGGCGTTAAGCGTGACGGTCACAACGCCGGGTTTTTGCAGCAGCGCTTTGTCCGTCGGGGCAATGACGAAACTGTTGCTGGGCTGCCCCTCTCCGGGGATAAGTTCAAAGGTCGTGCCTGTGAGCAGGCTACTGATGCTGGCATCGCTCAGCGACAGTTTTGGACTGCGCATCTCAATGCGCGTTTTCTCTCGCAGGAGACTGACCACGCTCGGATCCACGGTCATCTCGCCGGTTACCGAACCGCCGGGATTGAGCGTCATTTTCGTCAGCTGTCCGACCTCAAGCCCCTGATACATCAGCGGAGTTGAACCGGCTTTCAGGCCTTTGGCGTCGGGCAGGGCAAGTTTTACGATCACACCGCGCTGACTGTGGGCCAGATCGGCGTACAGTCCAAAGGTGTCATCGGCTTTGGCAGGGCTGGACCCTTCCGGGGAATCGAAGGCGATAGCCCCGTTCACCAGCGCCGCCAGGCTTTCCAGCTTCACTTTTGCACCGCTCAGGCTGACGTCCGCATCCACGCCGGACACGTTCCAGAAGCGGCTGCCTTTTTTCACCAGGTTTGTGAAGCGGCGATCGATCAGCACGTCAATGGTCACACCCTGTTTGTTCGGGTTGATAGCGTAGTCGTAAACGCGACCCACCGGAATTTTGCGGAAGTAAACCAGCGAACCGCTGTTCAGTGAACCCAGGTCAGGTGCCTGCAGGTGGATCATCAGGTCGCCGTTATTGAGTCGGTACTTCGGCTGCGTATCGAGCGCCACAAAGTGATCCTGCGGCTCGCCTTTACCCGGCATCATGCCGATATAGTTACCGCCAACCAGGGCATCCAGCCCCGACACACCGGCGAGGGAGGCTTTCGGCGTTACCAGCCAGAACTGCGTTTCGCTGCGCAGGGCATCCTGCATGTCAGATTTGATACTGACTCGCACCTGAATTTTGTTCAGCCCTTTTCCCAGCGTGATGTCCTGGACCGTACCGACTTCCACCCCCTGGAAGCGCACAGGGGTGCGCCCGGCGACGATACCGTCGGCGGTCTGGAAGTCAATGGTGACAGTACTTCCGCGATCTTCATAGCTCGTCCAGATAAGCCAGCCCGCGATCATCAGGGCGATGACGGGCAGCAACCAGAATGGCGAAATGCGGCGTTTTGTTTTAATTCTCGCTTCAGTCGGCGAAGCGGGCGTTTCCTGACTCATGTGCATCCCAAAGTAAGCGGCTATCCAGCCATTCCACAGCAAGAATAGTCAATATCACCGCAGAGCCGAAATAAAAAGCTGCGGGTCCCATTGTAAAAGCAAGCAGCTGATCGCGATTGATGAGCGACATCATCAGCGAAATCACGAACAGATCCAACATCGACCAGCGACCAATCCAGGTAACGAACCGCAGAAGCAGAATGCGTGTGCGCAGGCCCTGTTCGCATTTAAAATGGATGCTGATAAGTAACGTAAACATCACCACCACTTTGGTGAACGGCACCAGGATACTGGCGATAAACACGATGGCCGCCACGCCCACGTTGCTGTGGGCGAGGGAGATAATCCCTGAAAGGATGGTGTCTTCCTGGCGCGCGCCATTCACATAAATGATTGAAATCGGCAGCATGTTAGCCGGGATCAGGAATATCAGGGAAGCAATCAACGCAGCCCAGCATTTTTGCAGACTGTTGTTGCGCCTCAGCCTTAGCGGAATATGGCATCGCGGGCAGCGTCCCCGCATGTCCGGCAAGCCGGTATAGTGGCAACCTAAACAGACGCGCAGGTTTTCATCCGGACGCGAGGCCGGGCGCTGGGGATAAAAACGCTCCCAAAGCTGCTCTACGTTCAGATGGATCAGCGTCAGAATACTGAGCAATACCAGGCAGATGAAGGCGAACAGCCCAACGCCGGGCTGCAAAAATGCGTAGTCCTGCACTTTAATTGACGCCACACCGACCCCGACCAGGTAGATGTCCAGCATGACCCACTCTTTCAGCTTATCGAGCATCAGCAACACGGGGCGCAGATTCATCCCAAGAATGTTACCAAGCCACAGATAGGCGATGGCGGCGACCAAAACCAGTGGCGCACCGACGGTACAAAAAAGCACCATTGCGGCGGTCAGGGGATCGCCCTGGCGCGTCATCTGCCAGATCCCTTGCAGTACGTTGGCATCAATACGCACGCCGAGCAGATAAAGTTTCAGCAGCGGCTCGCTCCAGGCAAAGGGCATAAGCAAGAGCATCGTCACGGCCATGGCTGCCAGACGGGTCAACGACCAGTCCCGCCCGTCGCGGATTTTGGCGTCACAGCAGGGACAAAACGCACTTTGGTGCGATTTCATCTTCGGCAACATAAAAAGCGTATCGCACTGCGGGCAACGCTGATAATGTGCACGAGGCAGGGCTTCACTTACCGTATGGACAGTGATCTTCTTTGTCGGCGTAATTTTGGTTGTTTTTAAGGCCATCAGCTGCGCACAAAAGTGTATTGTTGAAAGTTATATTAACTCATGAATTGATTCATCTTGAGCATGAGCGCATTTAATGCTTATTTTAATAGGCTATGCGGTAATTTTGTAAGACAACTAAGTGATTGAAGAATGAGCAAAACAGAATTCTACGCGGATCTCAACCGCGATTTTAAGGCATTGATGGCAGGTGAAACCAGCTTCTTAGCCACTCTGGCAAATACAAGTGCATTATTGTTTGAACGGTTGACCGAGGTTAACTGGGCCGGTTTTTACCTTCTGGAAGGTGAAACGCTGGTGCTGGGGCCTTTCCAGGGAAAACTGGCCTGCGTGCGTATTCCTGTCGGACGCGGCGTATGCGGTACCGCGGTGGCTACAAACCAGGTTCAGCGCGTGGAGGATGTCCACGCTTTCGACGGTCACATTGCCTGCGATGCGG
Organism: Enterobacter quasimori; assembly: GCF_018597345.1. Lineage (NCBI taxonomy): Bacteria > Pseudomonadati > Pseudomonadota > Gammaproteobacteria > Enterobacterales > Enterobacteriaceae > Enterobacter > Enterobacter quasimori. The sequence goes on from NZ_JAHEVU010000002.1 coordinate 722,238, forward strand.
CAAGTAATTCTGAAATCGTACTGCCGCTGGTGGTAAAAAATCAGATTATTGGCGTTCTGGACATCGACAGTACGGCCTTCAGCCGCTTTACGTCTGAAGACGAGCAGGGCCTGCGCGAGCTGGCGGCGAATCTCGAAAACGTTCTGGCAGCAACCGATTATCAAAAATTCTTTGCGAGCGTCGCAGGATAATCAACGGATAACGTAGCAATTACTGATAGCGTCATTATAATGTCGCCTGTTCATGCCTGCGCGAGTTGGCAACGTCCGTTGTAATCAGGAAATTTCATGGAAAATCAACCTAAGTTGAATAGCAGTAAAGAAGTTATCGCATTTCTGGCCGAGCGTTTTCCTCAGTGCTTCAGCGCTGAAGGTGAGGCTCGTCCTCTGAAAGTCGGTATCTTTCAGGATCTGGTCGCGCGCGTTGAAGGTGAGATGAATCTCAGCAAAACGCAGCTTCGTTCTGCCTTACGTCTTTATACGTCTAGCTGGCGTTACCTGTACGGTATCAAACCGGGCGCAACCCGCGTTGATCTCGACGGCAACCCTTGCGGCGAACTGGACGAGCAGCACGTTGAACATGCGCGCAAGCAGCTGGAAGAAGCCAAAGCACGCGTTCAGGCACAGCGTGCCGAACAGCAAGCGAAAAAGCGCGAAGCCGCTGCGGCAAATGGTCAGGATGATGCGCCTCGTCGCGAGCGTAAACCGCGTCCAGCACCGCGTCGCAACGAGAATAACGATCGCAAACCGCGTGCTGACAAGCCAGCAGCTAAAGCCCCACGCGCGCCTCGTGAAGAGCAGCGCCATACCCCAGTTTCTGACATTAACGCACTGAGCGTCGGTCAGGCTCTGAAGGTCAAAGCGGGTAACAATGCGATGGACGCCACCGTACTGGAAATCACCAAAGACGGCGTTCGTGTACAGCTGACTTCTGGTATGTCAATGATAGTACGCGCAGAACACTTGTTGTTCTGAAACGGAGGCCAAGCCTGGCATGAACACTTTTTTTAAGCTCACCGCGCTGGCGGGCCTGTTTGCTATAACAGGTCACGCCTTCGCTGTGGACGATATTACGCGCGTTGATCAAATTCCGGTATTGAAGGAAGAGACGCAGCACGCGACGGTGAGTGAGCGCGTGACGTCGCGCTTTACTCGTTCGCACTATCGTCAGTTCGATCTCGATCAGGCCTTTTCGGCCAAAATTTTCGACCGTTATCTGAACTTGCTGGATTACAGCCATAACGTATTGCTGGCCAGCGACGTCGAACAGTTCGCTAAACGTAAATCCGACGTGGGTGACGAACTGCGCTCCGGTAAGCTGGATCTGTTCTACGATCTGTACAATTTATCGCAAAAGCGTCGTTTTGAACGTTATCAATACGCGCTGAAAGTGCTGGAACGTCCAATGGACTTTACCGGCAACGACACCTTTAATCTGGATCGCAGCAAAGCGCCATGGCCGAAAGACGAAGCCGAGCTGAATGCGCTGTGGGACGGAAAAGTTAAATATGACGAACTGAGCCTCAAGCTCACCGGCAAAGACGAAAAAGAAATTCGTGAGACCTTAAACCGTCGCTACAAATTTGCCATCCGTCGCCTGGCGCAGACCAACAGTGAAGATGTGTTCTCACTGGCAATGACGGCGTTCGCCCACGAAATTGACCCGCATACCAACTATCTCTCCCCGCGTAACACTGAGCAGTTTAATACCGAAATGAGCCTGTCTCTGGAAGGTATTGGCGCGGTGCTGCAGATGGACGATGACTATACCCTGATCAACTCCATGGTTGCTGGTGGCCCAGCCTCCAAAAGCAAAGCGATTAGCGTAGGCGATCGCATTGTCGGTGTTGGTCAAACCGGACAGAACATGGTCGATGTGATCGGCTGGCGTCTGGACGATGTGGTTGCGCTGATTAAAGGGCCGAAAGGTAGCAAAGTTCGCCTGGAAATTCTGCCAGCAGGAAAAGGGACCAAAACCCGTATCGTTACCCTGACGCGCGAACGCATTCGTCTTGAAGACCGTGCCGTCAAAATGTCGGTGAAAACCGTCGGTAAAGAGAAAGTCGGCGTTCTGGATATCCCTGGCTTCTACGTTGGTCTGACCGACGATGTAAAAGTGCAGCTGCAGAAGCTGGAAAAACAGAACGTCAGCAGCGTGATCATCGATCTGCGCAGCAACGGCGGTGGGGCGCTGACCGAAGCGGTTTCCCTGTCGGGTCTGTTTATTCCGTCTGGCCCGGTTGTTCAGGTTCGTGATAACAACGGTAAAGTGCGTGAAGATGCCGATACCGATGGTGTGGTCTATTACAAAGGCCCGCTGGTGGTGTTAGTCGATCGCTTCAGTGCGTCTGCTTCTGAGATTTTTGCCGCGGCAATGCAGGACTATGGGCGTGCGCTTATCGTCGGTGAGCCGACCTTTGGTAAAGGCACCGTTCAGCAGTATCGCTCTCTGAACCGTATATACGATCAGATGCTGCGCCCGGAATGGCCTGCACTGGGCTCCGTTCAGTACACCATTCAAAAGTTTTACCGCGTGAACGGTGGCAGTACGCAGCGTAAAGGCGTGACGCCGGATATCATGATGCCAACGGGCACCGAAGAGACCGAAACGGGCGAGAAGTTTGAAGATAACGCGTTGCCGTGGGATAGCATCAATGCGGCGACGTTCGTAAAAGCTGGCGACATGACTCAGTTTGGTCCTGCGTTGCTGAAAGAGCATAACGAACGCATCGTGAAAGATCCTGAATTCCAGTACATCCTGAAGGACATTGCACGTTTCAATGCCCTGAAAGCGAAACGGAACATTGTTTCTCTCAATTACGCTCAGCGTGAAAAAGAGAACAATGAGGATGACGCAACGCGTCTGGCGCGTATCAACGATCGCTTCAAACGCGAAGGTAAGCCTCTGCTCAAAAAACTGGACGATCTGCCAAAAGATTACCAGGAGCCGGATCCGTATCTGGACGAGACGGTACATATCGCCCTCGACCTGGCGAATCTGGAAAAAGAGAAACCCGCAGTGCAACCGGCACCGGCAAAATAATCCCTCAACAGGCACAAGACATTGTGCCTGTTTTTTTTAGTTCTGCTTCCTCTCGTCAAGCTGATCTTCAATTGTGTAAAGTTGTGTCTTTCTGGTGACTTACGCCCCTCGAATCCTTGAAAATAGCCACAATACCCATACGATGTGGGTAATCGCATAGTGCGTTTTGTTAAACAGAGGTTAAAAGAAAATTATGATGCGAATCGCGCTCTTCCTGCTCACCAACCTGGCGGTTATGGTGGTATTCGGGCTGGTGCTAAGCCTGACAGGAATTCAGTCGAGCAGCGTTCAGGGTCTGTTGATTATGGCGCTGCTGTTTGGTTTTGGTGGCTCATTCGTCTCTCTGCTGATGTCGAAGTGGATGGCGCTGAAATCAGTCGGTGGTGAAGTTATCGAGCAGCCGCGTAACGATATGGAGCAGTGGCTGATGAACACGGTGGCTCAGCAGTCAAAGCAGGCAGGCATCGCGATGCCTCAGGTTGCTATTTACCATGCACCGGACATTAACGCTTTCGCTACGGGGGCTCGTCGTGATGCGTCTCTGGTTGCCGTCAGCACTGGTTTGCTACAGAACATGAGCCGTGACGAAGCCGAAGCGGTTATCGCCCACGAAATCAGCCATATCGCGAACGGTGATATGGTGACCATGACCCTGATTCAGGGCGTGGTGAACACCTTCGTGATCTTCATCTCTCGTATCCTGGCGCAAATCGCGGCAGGCTTTATGGGGGGCAACCGCGACGAAGGTGAAGAGAGCAACGGAAACCCGCTGATCTATTTCGCTGTTTCGATGGTACTTGAGCTGGTGTTCGGTATCCTGGCAAGCATCATTACCATGTGGTTCTCACGTCACCGTGAATTCCACGCGGATGCAGGCTCTGCAAAACTGGTAGGGCGGGAGAAGATGATTGCTGCGCTGCAGCGTCTGAAGACCAGCTACGAGCCGCAGGAAGCGACCAGCATGATGGCCTTCTGCATTAACGGTAAATCGAAATCGCTCAGCGAGCTGTTTATGTCCCACCCGCCGCTCGATAAACGTATTGAAGCGCTGCGCAACGGCGAATACCTGAAGTAACGTGTAGAGACCGATAAAAGCCGGGCCGGAGAGTACTCCGCCCGGCTTTTTTTATGCCTTCACGCCGGGCTGGGTAACCCGAAGTCCGCTGATAATGGCCGCGAGGGTAGCCAGGAACCCTGCGGTCAGGAGCGCAACGTGGTTACCATTCTGCCCGGCAAGGTTAAACATCAGCGCAACCAGTGCAGCACCGGTACTTTGACCCAGCAGGCGGGCCGTGCCGAGCATGCCGCTGGCTCCTCCGCTGCGATGGCGCGGTGCGGACGTGATAATGGTGTGATTGTTCGGCGACTGGAACAGACCAAAACCCGCACCGCACAGGATCATGCGCCAGATAATATCCAGATCCGTAGGCGATGAGGGAAGCAGAGCCAGGGCAAACAAGCCGGTTGCCATCACCGCCAGCCCGATTGCACCCAGCAGTCCGGCATGCACGCGTTCGATCAAATATCCGGCCAGCGGCGCCATCACCATCGTCGCCAGCGGCCATGGCGTTAACAGCAGCCCGGTTTCAACCTCAGAACGACCGACCACGCTCTGCAGGAAGAAGGGCAGGGAAACCAGCGCCAGCATCTGGGCACAGAACGAACAGATCGAGGTGCAAATAGACAGTGAAAAAAGAGGAATACGCAGCAGGTCTACCGGCAGCAAGGGTACCGGCAGTGCAAGCTGGCGACGCACAAAGAAGAAGCCTACAACCAGCAGAGCGGCAAGTTCTGCGCCGGTAAGCGCTAACGACTGACCCTGGGCAAACCCGCTCAGAGCAGTGATCAGCAGGCCAAAGGTCAGGGCATTCATTACCGCACTGGGCAGATCAAAGCGGGGCATGGTGCTTTTCGGGCCATTGCCAGGGAGATAGCGCAGGGCAAAGACGATCGCGACGATGCCGAGCGGCACGTTGATGGCGAAAAGCCATTGCCAGGAGGCGACAGAAAGAATGGCCGCCGCAATAGTCGGTCCGGCGGCAGAAGAGACCGCGACAATAAATGAGTTGATCCCCATACCGCGTCCTAAATGGCGCTGAGGGTAGATTAAGCGGATCAGCGCAGTGTTGACGCTCATCAGCGCCGCGCCGCCAAAACCCTGGGCAATACGGGCTATCGTCAGGGTGTGCAGCGAATCTGAAAGGGCACAGAAGAGCGACGTCAGGGTAAAAACCACCAGCCCGCACTGATAGACCCGGCGGTAGCCGAACATGTCGCCCAGAAAAGAGAACGAAAGCAGCGAAACCACGATGGCTATCTGGTAAGCGTTGACGATCCAGATAGAGCTGGCGGGGGAAGCCTGCAGATCGCTGGCAATCGTTGGCAGGGCAACGTTAGCAATGGCACCGTCGAGAACGGCCATGGAAATGCCGATGATAATCGTCGCAATAGCGCCGTAACGCTGGGGCAAAGGCAGACCATCGGAAAGGATTTTTTGCATTATGGATGAATAGCTCGGTAGGAAATTATTCTCAGGGTAACTATTTTAGCACTGTTAATTCCGTTTTATGTCGCAGATTTGTAACGAAGTAAACGAGGATTGATTGCAGCTAGCATGACGGGAATTTATAATAAAAACCGGTTCTGATTTTTATAAAACACTCTCCATGAGGTGATAAATGGCAATTGCAGATTTGGATAAGCAGCCAGATTCTGTTTCTTCCGTGCTGAAGGTGTTTGGCATCTTACAGGCGCTCGGAGAAGAGCGTGAAATTGGTATTACAGAGTTGTCGCAGCGTGTGATGATGTCGAAAAGCACCGTTTATCGCTTTTTGCAAACCATGAAGTCACTGGGCTATGTTGCGCAGGAAGGCGAATCTGAAAAATACTCGCTGACGCTGAAGCTGTTCGAACTGGGTGCACGTGCCCTGCAAAACGTTGATCTGATCCGCAGTGCGGATATTCAAATGCGCGAACTCTCTCGTCTGACAAAAGAAACTGTCCATCTTGGCGCACTGGATGAGGACAGCATTGTTTACATCCATAAAATTGATTCCATGTATAACCTGCGCATGTATTCGCGCATTGGTCGCCGTAACCCGCTTTACAGTACCGCCATTGGTAAAGTACTGCTGGCATGGCGCGACCGTGAAGAGGTGGAACAGATCCTCTCTGGCGTGGAATACAAACGCAGCACGGAGCGTACCATCACCACCACCGATGAGCTATTAGCGGTGCTGGATAAAGTGCGTGAGCAGGGATACGGTGAAGATAACGAAGAACAGGAAGAAGGGCTGCGCTGCATTGGCGTCCCCGTGTTCGACCGCTTCGGTGTTGTTATTGCCGGCCTGAGTATCTCGTTCCCGACGCTACGCTTCTCCGAAGAACGCCTGCATGAGTACGTGGCTATTCTTCATACCGCCGCGCGTAAAATTTCTGAGCAGATGGGCTATAACGATTATCCGTTTTAACCCTGGCAGGGATAAAGAAAACGCCGCATTTTGCGGCGTTTTTCATGGATGCGGTTGAGCGATGTTTAGCCGTTATCAATCACAACGGACGATTTACGCAGGACAGGGCAGTTGGTCAAACCGATGATCCCACTGTCCGAGTGGATGTACTGCGCAGTACTCATTCCCTGGGCTGTCAGATATTTACACTTGATACCTAAACCTGCGGCGTTTTCGGTGCTCCCCACAAGCACGCCATATCCGGTTAACAGAAGGCCAGTCCAGAGAACGGCCAGTGCAATAATAGTTCGAATGATTAAATGCATCATTACCTCTTTATCGTTGTTGTCATGCATTTAGCCTAACCTGTTTACTCAGTGAAACAAGTGCACGATTCCGAAAAGAGTTTGATGAGGGTACAGTTAGACGCTGTTTAAGATAGCCGTGATAACCTGGCTGCCTCGGGTCATAAAACGGAGAGTGGAGTGAAAAAAATACGCTGGGTAATTCTGGTTATCGTGTTGGTGGCATGTGTGGTGCTGTGGACACAGACTATCAACGTGATGTGCGATCAGGATGTACAGTTTTTTAGCGGCGTTTGCGCAATCAACAAGTTTATTCCGTGGTAAGACGCATTTTTTCCTAAGGTCATTTCCTTCCTTCGCGCCAGTGGTAAAATGGGCGTTTTTATTGAGGTGGTGAAATGGGTGAGTTAATGAATTCTGGGCTGCTAAATCTGGCGTCCCTGATGGTCTCGTTGATTATTCTGGTCGCAGGACTGGTCATTTGGTTTTTCGTCAACCGCGCCAGCTCGCGCACGAACGAACAAATTGAGTTGCTTGAAGCGCTGCTCGATCAGCAAAAGCGCCAGAATGCGCTGCTGCGCCGTCTGTGCGAAGCAAACGAACTTGAAGAGAAAGAAGTCCCTAAAGAAGCGGTCGTTGCAGACAAAGAAGACGAAGACGATTTTATCCGTCTGGTGGCCGAACGATAACCTGTTGCTCGCGGGAGGTGGCCGTGGTCTGGAAAAATCCCTGGTATGACCCCTCCCGGATCCATCACACGCCGAATGGCTTTCGCAATACTGCACCCGTAGGACATCAGCCCGGCGATGTTGAGCGCTGGCGTAAGGCGCGGAAAGCTGCAGGTTTACCCAAACCGCCTGCGCTGGGATATGACGATTTCATACGCCAGTGGTGGCAACCGGTTGAGCTGAAACAGCCACAAGGCGACGGGGTCTGGTGGCTTGGACACGCGAGTCTGCTGGTGCAGATGGACGGCAATACCATTCTGACCGACCCGGTCTTTTCGCGACGCGCTTCTCCGCTTCCTTTTGCAGGACCGGTGCGCAAAACACCTCCCGCACTGTCTGTTGAGCAACTTGTACAGCTTGATGCAGTGGTTATCTCGCATAATCACTACGATCATCTCGACGACGCAACCATTCGCCGTATCCTCAAACGTTTTCCTGACGTAATGCTGTTTGTTCCCTTAGGTCTGGCAGACTGGTTTCGCCGCCGCGGAGCCAGGCACATCGTACAACTCGACTGGTGGCAGAGCATGACCTGGCAGGGAATCACCCTGACGGCCGTTCCGGCGCAGCACTGGAGCATGCGAACCCCCTGGAACCGGAATCGATCCTTATGGTGTGGTTGGGTCTTTGAGGGAAGAAAGCACCGTTTTTGGTTCAGCGGTGATACGGGTTATTCGCCGGAGTTGTTATCGATACCCGAACGTCTGGGCAAAATTGACGCCGCCGCGTTGCCGATTGGCGCGTATGCACCAGAATGGTTCATGGCGGTCCATCACATGGACCCGCAATCTGCCGTGGCGTTATGGCAGCAGCTCGGCCAACCCCTGGCCTTTCCCATCCATTGGGGCGTGTTTGAGCTGGCAGATGAATCCCTTGATGAACCCGTCCAGGCGTTAACTCAGGCACTTAATTATGTAGCAGCGGTTAATAATTCCTTCAGGATACTGAAAATTGGCGAATATTTATCCTTTTAAACAATGCGCGTAACAGTTGCATATATTTTGTATTTATAGCCCTTCACGATTGTTTTATTTTTATCGAAACGTTTTGCTTGCCTTGTTTTGAGGCAGAGTCATAAAAATTTCATTATTTTGGTGCATCATATTCTTTATTCACTGGTGATTTTTAATGCAGTGCCAGTATGTTTATTAACATCAAATATGCATTGTCCATTACCGGCGCGTTGGAATGATTTGAGCATAAGTTTTCACAAAATGTTCTAACTCAATCAACGTTATAAAGAAAGTTGTCCCTGTCTCTGGACGGCAAGAAATGTATGGTCTATGGTAAAAAAGTCTTAGATAACAGCGCTTGCGGTAATAGCGCAGTGGCGGTGTAAAGAACACACGTTGTCCATGATCGTTGCGCATTAGCGTGCAGATCATACCAGGACAGTGTTTGAATTTGTGCGGCGGATCGAGACACGTTTAAAAATGGCTTGCCATATTAATCGTTGTGTGTGATAACACGTTTTGGGTCAAACGAGGTACAGTTCTGTTTATGTGTGGCATTTTCAGTAAAGAAGTCCTGAGTAAACACGTTGTCGTTGAATACCGCTTCTCTGCCGAACCTTATATTAGTGCCTCATGCAGTAATGTCTCAGTTTTATCTCAGTCAAGCCTGCGGGCTAAGAAAACACTCTAAGGAATTTTGCAAATGGCAAAGATTAAAGGTCAAGTTAAGTGGTTCAACGAGTCTAAAGGTTTTGGTTTCATTACTCCTGCTGACGGCAGCAAAGATGTGTTCGTACACTTCTCTGCAATCCAGGGTAATGGCTTCAAAACTCTGGCTGAAGGCCAGAACGTTGAGTTCGAAATTCAGGACGGCCAGAAAGGCCCAGCTGCAGTTAACGTAACTGCTATCTGATCGAACCACTGCTGACTGAAGTGCCTGGCGCTTCAATCTCAGACATAAAGCCTCGCGCATCGCGGGGCTTTTTTATTCTCTTATCTTTCAAAATATTACCATTCCACTGCTTGTTAGTAACTTGTTGCAAAGCTACGAGGTTATTAGCATTGTTTACCCTCCTTCAGAACGGTTTTTCTCGTTAAATCAGGGCGTTGATCAACAGCCCTGAGGCTCAGGTGAAAAAGAAAACCATAATGACCACCGGAAACTTCACTCCGGCGCGTTTTGCTCTGCTTTGTTTTGCTATTTTTTGCAGTCTGGCTTTTTTGCTGGGGCGGGTGGCCTGGCTGCAAATCGTTAAACCTGACAATCTGGTTAAGCAGGAGGACATGCGCTCGCTGCGTGAGGTCGCCATTGATGCGCCGCGCGGAATGATCGTGGACCGCGAGGGCAGGCCGTTGGCGGTGAGTGTGCCTGTCCGGGCGGTATGGGCCGATCCTAAAACGGTACTGGCAAAAGGTGGCGTAGGGTTTGACGACCGCTGGCAGGCGCTGGCCAATGCGCTGCATCTCTCGCTGAGCACGCTGTCGTCGCGCATAAACAGCAATCCGCAGGGACGGTTTATTTACCTGGCCCGTCAGGTCGATCCTTCACAGGCGCAGTGGATAGACAAACTCAACCTGCCGGGCATTAATCTACGCGATGAATCCCGCCGCTTTTACCCTGCAGGACATGTGGCGGCCAATCTTATTGGCTTTACGAATATAGATGGACAAGGAATTGAAGGTGTTGAGAAAAGTTTCAATACCCAGTTGATGGGCAAGCCTGGCGTCCGACAGGTGAGGGAAGACCGCTACGGGCACGTGGTTGAAAATCTGACGGAAGTGGCCCCCGTGCCTGCCCATAACATTCAGCTGAGTATTGATGAGCGTCTGCAAACCATCACCGAAGACGCGCTCGATAATGCGGTGGCGTGGAATAAAGCCGAGTCGGGGGCGTCGGTATTAATCAATATCCAGACGGGCGAAATTCTTGCGATGGCAAGCTATCCGGATTTTAACCCTAATAATCGCGAAGGGGCGACGTTAAATGATTTCCGTAATCGTGCGATCAGCGATACCTTCGAACCGGGTTCGACCGTCAAACCGCTGGTGCTGATGACGGCCCTGCAGCAGGGGCTGGTACAGCCGGACAGCGTGATTGACACCCGCCCGTACATGCTTGACGGGCACCGTATCCGCGATGTGGGTTACTACCCGGAACTGACGATGACCGGTATCCTGCAAAAATCGAGCGATACGGGCGTGTCACGCCTCTCTCTTGCGATGCCGGTCCAGCACCTCATCGATACCTATAGAAACTTTGGTTTCGGCACAAATACTGGCCTTGGCTTAACTGGGGAAAGTGCGGGGCTATTGCCACAGCGTAAATTCTGGAGCCAGCTCGACAGAGCGACGTTTGCATTCGGCTATGGGCTGATGGTAACGCCGCTTCAACTGGCGCATGTTTACGCCACTATCGGTAGCTTTGGTCTTGAGCGTCCACTCTCTATTACCCGCATTGACCCTCCCGTTATGGGCCATCGGGTGATGTCAGAGGCGATTGCGCATGAAGTCGAACACATGATGGAAAGCGTTGCGCTGCCGGGTGGCGGCGGTGTTAAGGCCGCCGTACGTGATTATCGCGTGGCGGTGAAAACCGGGACAGCGAAGAAGATTGATGACAGCGGGAAATACGTCGATAAATATGTCGCCTATACCGCTGGCGTTGCGCCTGCCAGCGATCCGCGCTTTGCGCTGGTGGTGGTCATTAACGATCCTCAGAACGGTGCCTACTACGGCGGTGCCGTCTCTGCGCCGGTGTTCAGCGAAATTATGGGCAACGTGCTGCGTCTGGAGAATGTGAGACCGGATGGTCTACCGGCGGATTCTGACCACCTTATCGTCATGCGTTAACCAGGCGTTTATAAGACGGGCGAATAGCGGTACACTTCGCCCTTTGGTTTATGCCCCCGGAGTTGTCATGTCCTTCAGTTGTCCCCTTTGCCATGCGCATCTGCTGCGCTCAGAGAAAAGCTTTACCTGTCCGCAGGGACATCAGTTTGATATGGCGAAGGAAGGGTACGTGAATCTTCTCCCTGTGCAGCACAAGCGCTCCCGCGATCCGGGGGATAGTGCAGAGATGATGCAGGCGCGCCGTGCGTTTCTGGATGCAGGACACTACCAGCCGCTTCGGGATACGGTCGCACAGGTACTGGCGCATCACCTGCCTGATAATGCTACCGCTGTGCTGGATATCGGCTGTGGCGAAGGCTACTACACGGCAACCTTTGCAGAGATTGCCCGCGAGAAGGGCGCAGAGACTTTTGGCCTGGATGTCGCAAAAGTGGCGATTCGCGCGGCGGCAAAACGCTATTCTGCCGTAACGTTTTGTGTGGCATCCAGCCACCGGCTGCCGTTTGACGACGCCAGCATGGACGCCATTATCCGCATTTATGCTCCCTGCAAGGCGGAAGAGCTGGCGCGCGTGGTGAAACCGGGTGGCTGGGTGATCACCGTCACGCCCGGACCACGACATCTGATGGAAATGAAAGGGTTGATTTACGACGAAGTGCGTTTGCACGCGCCTCACTCTGAACAGCTGCCGGGTTTTATGCTGCAGCAGGAACACACTGTGGCGTATGAAATGGATCTCAAAGGGGAGGAGGCCGTAGCGTTGCTGCAGATGACGCCCTTCGCGTGGCGGGCAAAACCAGAGGTGTGGGAAACGTTATCAAAGCAGACCGTTTTTCGCTGCCAGACTGATTTCAGCATCCACGTCTGGCAGCGCGAGGTTTAACCGGCGAAGTGCGCCCAGAGAATTTGAGCGCCAATACCGATCAACACGATACCGCCCAAGATTTCGGCTCGCTTGCCCAGCAGCGGGCCGATAAACCGACCCACCATCATCCCCAGCGTTGACATAATCAACGTAGCGCAGCCGATGGCCAGTGCAGTAGCAACAATATTGACCTGCAGGAATGCCAGACCGACGCCGACCGCCATGGCATCGAGGCTGGTGGCAATCGCCGTGGTGACCAGCAGCCAGAAGCCGTGGCGATGCTGTGGCGCATCATCTTCATCGCTGTTACCGCGAAAACCTTCGATGACCATTCTCCCCCCCAGGAACACCAGCAGGACGAACGCAATCCAGTGGTTCCATTCCAGCACGAACTGGCTGGCGAGCATCCCCAGACCCCAGCCAATAAGCGGCGTTAGCGTTTCGATAGCACCGAAAATCAGGCCGGTACGCAGGGCTTCAGAGAATTTAGGTTTGTGGAGCGTGGCGCCTTTGCCGATGGAAGCAGCAAATGCGTCCATGGACATGCCAAAAGCAAGGAGGATCGTAGCGGAGATGTTCATAACAGCGTCCAGACCGGGGATATCCATATGACACATCACTGCCCCCAGTAAACAGCAGTTGATGTATCTATGGTCTCGCCTGATCGCAACACACCTGAAATGTGCTGAAAGCGATCCGTACGCGCCACGTTTTTCAACGAGTATGTTGACACGTACATTTCCTGATAACAGGAAATCGGCTACTCCCCAACGACGGGCGCAACCTTAACATATTTTGAGAATATAAAACAACAACGAAGCAGGCTTAATTTAGCTGCTTTTCTGATAACGATTTTCATTTAGATTTATGCGTGAAAATATCGTTAATAAATATAAGTTAAGATGATGGTGGATATAGCAACGGCTATATTGTCTGCACGCGAATATCGTACTTTATAGCCGATGCTATAATAATAACCTATTGAGTTTTAAGGAGTAACCGGGAGATCTTTTCAAGGTCATCAATATTTCTGACCCGAATCAGCAGACGACGCTGTTCTAATTGCATCACTAACACACCGTCTTCGGATAAATTCATCTCTTTAATGCGGTTATATTCTATCCAGACATTGGCGAAGAAGAATCCGTGTTTTTTAAAAATGATTTTTGGCGAGCGGATCCAGAACAGGTAAATTGCCATTAATGCCAGCGCACATAATAACCATGTGGTTAATAGCGCACCGTTGCTGGTTACGTTGTTGTAGATCAGAATGACGATGAGGCCTGCGAAGATGAAGCCATCAACGCGCCCGCGTCGCAGAAGGGGAAGGGAAAGCAGCGTCTCGCCGTGACGGCGGGGCATGATGAACTCGTCATAGATCGCGTAAGCCATAAGGGCAACAATAAACAAAACCAGTACGATGTCCGTGACAGTCATTCATCCTCCAGATAAAAAGACCGGGGGCAAGCCCCCGGCCTAAAGCATTGTGAAACTTACAGGCCCAGCAGACCGACGGCGTAGCCCGCGATACCGATGACGAAGAAGCCAACGATGATCCACAGCGGGTTCACTTTCTTACGCAGCAGCCACATACAGGCGAAGGTCAGCAGCAGCGGTACCAGGCCCGGCATCAGCTGGTCCAGAATCGTCTGCACGGTGGTCACACGCGTCTGACCATCCTGACCGGTGATGGTTGAGACCACCAGCGGGATGTTCACGTGCGTCCACTTGTTAACCAGCGCCCCCATCACAAACAGGCCGAGAATTGACGCCCCCTCGGTCAGTTTCTGCAGGAAGCCGCCGCCCATGTCCTTAACGATGTCTACCCCTTTACGGTAGCCGTAAGCCACGCCGTAGTAACGGGTCAGCAGGCGAACTGCGTTGAAGAGGATGAAGAACAGCAGTGGGCCAAGCAGGCTGCCGCTCATCGCGATACCGGCACCCAGTGCCGCAAAGACCGGACGAACGGTACCCCAGAAGATCGGGTCGCCGACACCGGCCAGCGGTCCCATCAGGCCGACTTTGATACCGTTGATAGCACCATCGTCAATCTCTGCGCCGTTCGCACGCTGCTCTTCCATCGCCAGCGTTACGCCCAGTACGGGGGCCGCAACGTAAGGATGAGTGTTGAAGAATTCCAGGTGACGCTTAATCGCCTGACGACGCGCTTCGTTGTTTTCCGGGTACAGGCGTTTAATTGCCGGTACCATGGAGAAGCAGAAGCCCAGCGCCTGCATACGTTCGAAGTTCCATGAACCCTGGAACAGGTTAGAACGAATGAACACGCCACGAATATCACCCGGAGTGAGTTTTTTCTCAGTGGTAGTTTTTGTCATATCAACCATTTCGCTCACCTGCTAGTCCAGTTCGTTATCGAGATCGTTGTTACCAGCAGCCTGCGCTGGGGCACCCGCGACGCGGTTATATTTCGGGCTGAGCTGGATGTAAAGAATCGCCATCACTGCACCAATCACACCCAGCGCAACCAGGTTGAAGTTGGTGAAGGCGGCGGTCACGAAGCCGAGGTAGAAGAACGGCATCAGGTAGCCTGCGCGCATCATGTTGATGACCATCGCGTAACCGACAACCACGATCATGCCGCCCGCGATGTTCAGACCGCCGGTGACCACTTCTGGAATGGCGTTCAGCATGCTCTGGACTTCACTCGTACCGACAGAGATCGCCACGATAACCGCCGGGATCGCGATACGCATCGCCTGCAGGAACAGGGACGACACGTGGATCCAGGATAGCGCCGTCAGGTTGCCGTTTTCGGCCGCCTTATCCGCCGCGTGCTGGAAGGCAACGGTGATGGTACGCACGATGATGGTCAGAACCTGGCCTGCTGCAGCCAGCGGGATCGCCAGGGCGATACCGGCACCAATACTCTGATGACCGGCGATAACCAGAACGGTCGAAATGATAGAGGCCAGCGCGGCATCGGGCGCAACCGCTGCACCAATGTTCATCCAGCCGAGGGCGATCATTTCCAGGGTACCACCGATGATGATACCGGTTTTCATATCACCGAGAACGGCACCGATCAGCGTACAGGCCACCAGCGGACGGTGGAACTGAAATTCATCAAGTACGGATTCCATACCCGCAATACATGCGACGACGAACACCAGCACAATCTGAAGAGTGGTAATCTCCATTGTACTTCTCCTATTGCATAAGCTTTATGTGAAAAACCGGCGCGGGCTTATTTCCCAACTTTGCCGATCAAATCCATCATTTTCAGTTTCTGATCCGTGGAAACCTTGCGGGCTTCCAGCTCAATACCGCGTGCATTCAGCTTGTTGAATGCCTCAATATCTTTTTCATCAACCGAAATCGCGTTGTTGACCTGCGTTTTGCCCTGACGGAAAGCCATACCACCAATGTTTACGGAGGTGATTTTCACGCCGCCTTCAACAATGCGCTCGACGTCTGTTGGGTTAGTGAACAGAAGCATCACGCGCTCGCCAGCATATTTCGGGTTGTTGTACACGCGGATCATCTTGGCCACATCCACCACGTGCGCGGTAACGCCTGGAGGGGCAACCTGAGTCAGAAGGGTTTTACGTACGGTATCCGCAGCCACTTCGTCACTGACGACGATGATGCGGCGAACGTTGGTCTCTTTGGTCCAGCGTGTCGCCACCTGGCCGTGGATTAAACGGTCATCAATACGCGCAAGGCCGATGACCATATAATCGTTCGGGCCCATCGGTTTTGTCGGTGCCGCCGCTTTCGGTGCCGCCGCAACCGGGGCAGGTTTTTCAACCGGTTGCGCTTTCAGCGCCTTAACGCCTTCACGCCCGGTTTCCACCGCCAGGGCCACCAGCTCATCGAAGCTCGGGTTGTCGTCGCGCGCCATGAAGGTTTCCACCAACATTGGGATATTCACCCCGGCGACAACCTCGTAGTGCTCTTTATCGACGACAATGCGGCTGGCAGCATTAAACGGGCTGCCGCCCCACGTATCGACGAGAAACAGCACGCCTTTGCTGGTATCCAGCTTCGCGAGTTGAGCGTTGTACTTCTCTATCAGCGTCTCGGCGTTTTCACCGGGAACGAAATCGATCCAGCCGACGTTTTCCTGCTCGCCCAACAGCATCTCTGCCGTCTTGAGTAGCTGCTCAGCAGCCCAACCATGTGTGCCTATGACAATAGCAATGGTCACTTGCTACCTCCTTTTATTATCATTAATACGCCTGTCGGGCAGACGTACTGAGAATCGTATTGGCGAACCGAATCGATTCAGATAAGGGTTAGAGTTAAATTAACTAAGACTTCCGCGAATTATTTTAGACAGTGAAAAAATAATTTATGTGATGAAGATCCGTAATTTAGCTTTCGCAATACAGAAAAATCTCAACAGAAATTGAGTCTTATTGCGTTTTTGCAAAGGAAAGTAAATCTTTGCTAAAAAGACGTTATCTCTGATATGTTTAGCCTCCGTTTAATTGTTCAGGAGTACAGGGCTACAGCCCGCTATATGGACCGTCACCGACGTCAGTTATCTTCCAGGCCATTCCGCGCCTTTTTCACCGGCGATCCTCGCCAGATCTCGTCTCTGTTTGCCTCTGTTTTGCCTACATTGAGTGGGGCACCGTTTTGTCATTCCTTTAGCAGGAGCTTGTCATGGAATTCTTAATGGACCCGTCAATCTGGGTAGGATTGCTCACGCTGGTCGTACTGGAGATCGTTCTCGGTATTGATAACCTGGTGTTTATCGCCATCCTTGCAGATAAGCTGCCGCCAAAACAGCGTGATAAAGCGCGTCTGATTGGACTCTCGCTGGCGCTGGTCATGCGACTGGGGCTGCTCTCCGTCATCTCGTGGATGGTCACGCTGACCAAACCGCTATTCTCCGTCATGGATTACACCTTCTCCGGCCGTGATTTGATCATGCTGATCGGGGGGATATTCCTGCTCTTCAAAGCGACGACAGAACTTCACGAGCGGCTGGAAAACCGTCAGCACGATGATGGGCACGGTAAAGGCTATGCCAGTTTCTGGGTGGTGGTGCTGCAGATCGTGGTGCTGGATGCGGTCTTCTCGCTGGATGCGGTGATCACGGCGGTCGGCATGGTAAACCATCTGCCGGTCATGATGGCAGCGGTGGTTATTGCGATGGCGGTCATGCTGCTGGCGTCGAAACCGCTGACGCGTTTCGTGAACCAGCATCCAACGGTGGTGGTACTGTGTCTGAGCTTCCTGCTGATGATTGGTCTGAGCCTGGTGGCGGAAGGCTTTGGCTTCCATATTCCGAAAGGCTACCTGTACGCCGCGATTGGCTTCTCGATCCTGATCGAGCTGTTCAACCAGATTGCGCGCCGTAACTTTATCAAGCAGCAGTCAAATCAGCCGCTGCGCGCCCGTACCGCAGATGCCATTCTGCGCCTGATGGGCGGTCGTCGTCAGGTGAATGTGCAGTCTGATTCCGAAAACCACAACCCGGTTCCGGTCCCGGAAGGGGCGTTTGTGGAACAGGAACGCTACATGATTAACGGCGTGCTCTCTCTGGCCTCCCGTTCGCTGCGCGGCATCATGACGCCGCGCGGGGAGATCAGCTGGGTCGATGCTAACCTGAGCGTCGATGAAATTCGCCAGCAGCTGCTCTCTTCACCGCACAGCCTGTTCCCGGTATGTCGTGGTGAACTGGATGAGATCATCGGCGTGGTGCGGGCGAAAGAGATGCTGGTCGCCCTGGAAGAGGGCGTTAACGTCGAAGCCGTTGCTGCTGCATCGCCTGCGATTGTGGTGCCGGAAACGCTGGATCCGATCAACCTGCTCGGGGTGCTGCGCCGCGCTCGCGGTAGCTTTGTTATTGTCACCAACGAGTTTGGCGTGGTGCAGGGGCTGGTGACACCGCTGGACGTGCTGGAAGCGATCGCCGGTGAATTCCCGGATGAAGACGAAACGCCGGAAATTGTTGCCGATGGCGAAGGCTGGCTGGTTAAAGGTACCACCGACCTGCACGCGCTCTCGCACACGCTGGGGCTGGAAAACGTGGTCAACGATGAAGAAGACATCGCGACCGTTGCCGGTCTGGTCATCGCCGTAAACGGCCAGATCCCGCGTGTTGGCGATGTGATCGAGCTGCCGCCGCTGCACATTACCATTGTCGAAGCCAACGACTATCGCGTTGATATGGTCCGTATTGTTAAAGAACAATCTGCCCACGACGAAGATGAGTAAGTCTGCTTAACGCAGCGGCATTAAGGGTACGATGTGCCCGTTATGACGCGCTGGCGGGGGAGCACTTCCCGCCAGCCAGTCTGGAAAGTCCCGTAGCGGCATCGGCCGCGCATAGAAAAAGCCCTGCAGGACTGGAACGCCGTGACGGCGTAAATAGCGCGCCTGCTCTTCCGTTTCGACCCCTTCCGCAACCAGCTCGATATTCAGCCGCTGGCCCAGTGCAATGATCATGTCCGTCACCGTTGAATTCACGGCATCCGTGCCAATGGCGGTGGTAAAGGACTGGTCAATTTTCAGGACGTCCGGATGCAGCTTTTCAAGCCAGGAGAGGGAGCTGTTCCCGGTGCCAAAATCGTCGATAGCGAGCTTCACCCCTTTGCGATGCAGTTCGCGCACGATGCGATAATCAGCGTCCAGCAGCGCATCCCGTTCCGTGAGTTCAATCACCAGCTGCTGTCGCGGATTGGCGCTGAACCAGAGACGATTCAGGTCCTGTACCAGTACAGCGTGGCGGAAATGGCTGGCTGCAACGTTAATGCCGATGTGGAAACCGGCGCTGGACGGGAAGTAGCCTATCTGGCGCACCGTTTCGGCGATGACATAGCGGGTCAGGGGGACAATCTGGTTATGTTCTTCTGCCAGAGGGATAAACACCTCCGGGGTGATCCAACCCTGACGGGGGTTATTCCAGCGCAGCAGGATCTCAACGCCCGTGCACGCCTGGGTGCGGGCATTCACCAGCGGCTGGCAGAAAAGCTCAAATTCCCGCGCCGCAATGCCCATATCGATCTCCCACGTAAAGCTCATCCGGTTTGCCGTCGCCAGCCAGGCGAGATAGCCCAGCAGCAGGCTGAGCATCAGCCCCAGCGGCAGCTGGGCGGGCAGGCTTTTTAAGGCTAACTCACCGGGGCCAGGTCCGCTGACCGTAATGGTGAAAGGATTTCGGGTTGATGATTGCTGGAAAAGGGCGCTGTCTTCATCAAACGTCAGGCTGTCGGTGACGCGTTGACCGTAGCGTAAAAAACGATCGCCGACTGTCAGCACCACGTCATTAATGAGCGGACGCTGGGGCTCGAGGATCATTCTGGCGATCAGGTCGATATTAATAATCTCGACGACGCCTTCTTCACCGTCCTGGGAGACGGGATACCACTGGATCAAAATAGGGCTGCCCTTAAGCAGCCACTGGTCGGTCGATAAAATCAGCTTCGCCGTGCTGGCGGGGAGTTCCTGAAGGAAGTCACGAACAGGCTCGCTGCGGCTGCCGAAAATACTCGAACAATACAGGATACCGTCTTTAATCAGGGCGATAGAACGTACCGTCTGCAAAATGGCGGCCTGTTGTCGCAGCGCCAGCTGCACCTGCGGGCAGGGCTGTCCCACCAGCGGCTGCAGCACGTTGCGGTGGTTTTCCAGCGAAAGCAGAACGTTATCAAGGGCGCGAACGGTATGGCTGGTAAAATCGAGGATCCGCTGTTGGTTAACGTTGCGCTGGGAAATAAAGCGAATGCCCAGCGTCAGGATGAGCGTGAGGAGCGCAACCGTCACACAGACGATAACGCGTTTTCGGCGATAGTTTTTAATGATCGTTTGTGCAGTTTGCATGAACGGTCGCCTGATAAGCCACCAGCCACAAAAGCCGGACGCAACAGTGAAAGTGTAGTGGGGAAAGCAGAAGGAGACGAGGAAGAAGAGGGAAATTCGCCCATCCGTTGCAGATGGGCGAAAGGCAGTATTAGTCGCACTGCACCTTAATGGCCAGACCACCACGGGACGTCTCGCGGTATTTCGCGTTCATGTCTTTGCCCGTTTCGTACATGGTTTCAATCACCTTATCCAGCGATACGCGAGGTTCGCTGGTACGGCGCATCGCCATACGTGAGGCGTTGATGGCTTTCACCGAGGCAATCGCGTTACGCTCAATGCACGGCACCTGCACCTGGCCCGCGACCGGATCGCAGGTCAGACCGAGGTTATGTTCCATACCGATTTCAGCCGCCACGCAGACCTGCTCAGGGCTTGCACCCAACAGCTCTGCCAGACCCGCCGCCGCCATGGAGCAGGCCACGCCGACTTCACCCTGACAGCCCACTTCCGCACCGGAGATGGAGGCATTCATCTTGTACAGCGCGCCGATGGCACCTGCTGCCAGGAAATAACGGATATAGATGTCCGGCGTCACGGGCTCAATAAAGTGGTCGTAATACGCCAGCACCGCAGGAACAATGCCGCACGCGCCGTTGGTTGGCGCTGTCACGACGCGGCCACCGGCGGCGTTCTCTTCGTTAACCGCAAGTGCAAACATATTCACCCAGTCGACCACGTTCATCGGGTCGTTGGAGAATTTGTCCGTGGTCACCAGCATACGGCGCAGAGCAGAGGCACGACGCGGCACGCGCAGCGGACCCGGCAGAACCCCTTCGGTGTTCATCCCGCGATCGATACAGGCGCGCATGGTTTGCCAGACGTTGGCAAAATAGTCTTCAATCTCTTGTTTACTGTGCAGGGCCAGTTCGTTCTGCATCACCATGCCAGACAGGGAAAGACCGGTCTGTTTGCAGTAACCCAGCATCTCGGTCGCCGATTTGAACGGGTACGGTACGCTGACGTCGCCGACGCTGTCTTTGCCAAAATGCTCTTCATCCACGATGAAACCACCGCCGATGGAGTAGTACGTTTTGCTGTAAATCTCTTTTTCACCGCTATAAGCGTGAATGGTCATGCCGTTTTCATGCAGCGGCAGGTTGTCGCTACGGAAACGCATGCCGTCATCCTGCGGAAAATCGACTTCCTGCTGGCCGTTTGCCAGCAGCAGGCGGCCGCGTGTTTCCACGTCGCGGATGAATGCCGGGATGGCATCAATATCAACGGTATCCGGCATATTGCCTGCCAGACCCATAATAATGGCGATATCGGTGTGGTGGCCTTTACCCGTTAATGACAGCGAGCCGTAAACATCCACGGCGACACGGGTAACGCTTTCCAGTAATCCTTTTTCGACCAGATCATCGACGAACTGTTTACCGGCCTTCATCGGGCCAACAGTATGGGAAGACGAAGGGCCAATTCCCACTTTGAACATGTCGAATATACTAATCACTTTCACACTCCTGACAGGGTTACCGGGGTTCCAGTAACGATGTTATAACTGCGCATAGTGTAAGAGGGAACACCGACCTCGGCTTAACTATTCACATGAATTAAACTAATGGTTAACGATGGGTTTTGCTAATAGCGCGACGCAGATCGCAAACCTGGCAGAAGAGGGCGGAATGTAAAGTATAGTCAAGGCTTCAGGCCGATTTGCAACGCCAGCTCACGAATAATGCCCGCCGTCATGCCCCAGACAAAATAATGCTGATACCAGGACAACCAGACCCGATGGTCATGCCCACGACGCTGAATATCCAGCGGGTGATAACGACTCAGTCGGAGGGCTTCATCCAGCGGCATTTCAAACACCGCGGAGACTTCATCGACGCTGGCGTGATACTGTAGGCCCGGCGGGATAATGCCGACCACCGGCGTGACCTGAAAACCGGTGACGCTGTCGACGGGCGGCAGCACGCCGATGACCTCAACGGCCTCCGGTGGAATGGCAACCTCTTCCTGCGCTTCGCGCAGCGCGGCGGCAATCAGCGAGGCGTCGGAACTGTCTACCGCGCCCCCCGGAAAAGCGACCTGACCCGCGTGCTTGCGTAAATGGGCGGAACGCTGGGTGAGCAGCAGGCCCGGCTGCGCGCGACGCACGACCGGGATCAGCACGGCCGCCTGACGTTGATTCAGCGCTTCGCGGTTGACCTGCGGTCGTAATAGCTGAAAGCGAGATAAAAAGTCATCCAGCGTCAGATTCTCTTTTTCCACCCGTGTTTACTCCAGTTGTTTCAGGATACGGTTAACTTTATCAAAGGTTTCCTGATATTCCGCATCGACCTGGCTGTCGGCAACAATGCCGCCCCCGGCCGAACAGTAAAGGTTTCCGTTACAGGCGGTCAGCGTGCGAATGGTGATGCTGGTATCCAGCGTGCCGCACAGGCTGATATAGCCGATGCTGCCGCACCAGGCATTGCGGCGGTGGGGCTCCAGCTCATCAATGATCTCCATTGCCCGCACCTTGGGCGCACCGGTGATGGAGCCGCCCGGGAACGCGGCGCGCAGAAGATCGCAGGCCGTGCGCGAGTCAGGCAGCCGCGCGGTAATGGTGCTGACCAGATGATGCACCGCCGGGAAAGGCTCAACGACAAACAGTTCCGGCACGCGGACGCTGCCCGGCACGGCCACCCGGCCAATGTCGTTACGCATCAGATCGACAATCATCAGGTTTTCGGCGCGGTCTTTTGGCGAGGCGGCCAGTTTTTCCGCCTGCTGGCGATCGGCATCAGGATCGGCAAGGCGTGGAAGCGTGCCCTTAATCGGGCGGGTTTGAATGGTGCCCTCGGCCAGATGAATAAAACGCTCGGGCGACAGGCTGAGGATCGCCCCCTGTTCCAGACGCACAAAGGCGCTGAACGGTGCCTTATTGCTGGCATTAAGGCGGGTAAACGCCTGCCACTCATCTCCCCGATAGGTCGCCTCGAAGCGCTGGGCGAGGTTAACCTGATAGCAGTCGCCGCTTTGCAGATACGCCTGAACGCGCGAGAATTTTTCGCCATACTCCGCGGCGCTCATGTTGGAGCGCCAGCCGGAGGTCAGCGTAAACGTCTCTGCGGGTGCAGCCTGTTGCGCCTCAAGCCAGGCCAGACGCGCCTGCACGTCACGATGGCTCAGCAGGGAAACCGTTTTTTTCTGGTGATCGACAATTAACGCCCAGTCATACAGCCCCACGGCCATGTCGGGCAGGGGGATATCAGCCTGCGCATGCTCGGGCAGCGTTTCGAAACGGCGACCCAAATCGTAGCCAAACAGGCCCAGCGCGCCCCCCTGAAAAGGAAGGTCCGGGTTGGGTGTGGCAGATAAGCCCAGCGCGTCAATGTCGTGCTGAAGCTGCACCAGCGGATCGTCCGTCAGCGACAGGTCATCGGTTGTCAGCGTCTTCAGCGGATCGGCGACCAGAATATCAAAGCGGCTATAGGGATGGTCCGCATGACCGGAGTGCAGCAGCATCGCAAACGGAAGATGGCTCAGGCGGGCAAACCAGTATTCAGCGGCGTCTGTCCGCCAGGTCAGGGTAATAACAGTGGGGAAGCGCATGTTCATGTGTGGCATACTACCGGGCAGCGTGAAATAATTAGCGCGAATAATTTAGCAGGAGTTGACGATGTTTGCAGGTTTACCTTCTCTGAGCCATGAACAGCAGCAGAAAGCGGTTGAGCGAATTCAGGAACTGATGTCCCAGGGGATGAGCAGCGGACAGG
The DNA here is from genome assembly GCF_018597345.1 of Enterobacter quasimori. NCBI lineage: Bacteria > Pseudomonadati > Pseudomonadota > Gammaproteobacteria > Enterobacterales > Enterobacteriaceae > Enterobacter > Enterobacter quasimori. The sequence continues at coordinate 745,973 of NZ_JAHEVU010000002.1, forward strand.
CGATTTCCCAGGTGGCGGAAGAACTGCGCGCCACGCATACCGGCGAGCGGATCGTGGCGCGTTTCGAGGATGAAGATGAAGAGTGATCGGGCTTAAACTGCCGCGATAATCTTAATCTCTACCTTGTATTCCGGCTTCATCAGCGTGGCCTGTACGGTGCAACGTACAGGCGCGTGACCCGCCACCACCCACGCGTCCCAGGCTTTGTTCATTTCCGCGAAGTCATCTTTGTTTGCCAGGAAAATCGTCGCATCCAGAATGCGGGATTTGTCGCTGCCCTGTTTTTCCAGCACCGCGTCAATCTGCGCCAGGGTATTGGCCGTCTGCTCGAACGCATCCGCGTCCAGGTTAGCCGGGACGCCGGTGTAGTAGAGCGTCTGGTTATGGATCACCACATCAGACCAGCGGGCTTCGGCATCAATGCGCACAATTGTCATAAACGTTTCCTCGTTATTTTTCGTCGTCAGGCGGCAAGACTGCCATATTGTTCATCCGTCGTCACTATTTGGGGTGGCACATGAGTGGATGGGCTGACATAATCCCTGTGCAAAAATACAGTGAGAGAGCACCGTGGCAGACGATTTTTCCCCTGAAGGTCAATTAGCGCAGGCTATCCCCGGCTTCAAACCCCGTGAACCTCAGCGTCAGATGGCGCACGCCGTTGCGCACGCTATCGATAAGGCTCAGCCGCTGGTGGTCGAAGCCGGAACCGGCACGGGTAAAACCTATGCTTACCTTGCTCCGGCGCTGCGCGCGAAGAAGAAGGTGATTATTTCCACCGGTTCGAAGGCGCTGCAGGATCAGCTCTACAGCCGCGATTTGCCCACGGTGGCGAAAGCGCTGAAATACAAAGGGCGTCTGGCTCTGCTGAAAGGGCGTTCTAACTACCTTTGCCTTGAGCGTCTCGAGCAGCAGGCGCTGGCGGGTGGCGATCTGCCGGTACAGACGCTGAGCGACGTCATTATCCTTCGGTCATGGGCGAACCAGACCGAAGAGGGGGACATCAGCACCTGCGCGAGCGTGCCGGAAGACTCTCCTGCCTGGCCGCTGGTGATCAGCACCAACGATAACTGCCTCGGCAGCGACTGCCCGCTGTACAAAGACTGCTTCGTGGTGAAAGCGCGCAAAACGGCGATGGACGCCGACGTCGTGGTGGTAAACCATCACCTGTTTCTCGCGGATATGGTGGTCAAGGACAGCGGTTTCGGCGAGCTGATCCCCGAGGCTGACGTGATGATCTTCGATGAAGCGCACCAGCTTCCGGATATCGCCAGCCAGTACTTCGGTCAGTCGCTCTCCAGCCGTCAGCTGCAGGATCTGGCGAAAGATTTCACCATCGCCTATCGCACCGAATTAAAAGATACCCAGCAGCTGCAGAAGTGCGCCGACCGCCTGGCGCAGAGCGCGCAGGATTTCCGCTTACAGCTCGGCGAGCCGGGCTATCGCGGTAACCTGCGCGAGCTGCTGGCGGACAAAAATATCCAGCGCGCGCTGCTGCTGCTCGATGATGCCCTGGAACTCTGCTACGACGTGGCGAAACTCTCGCTTGGACGCTCCGCGCTGTTAGATGCGGCGTTTGAACGCGCCACGCTGTATCGCGGGCGGCTCAAACGGCTGAAAGAGATTAACCAGCCGGGTTACAGCTACTGGTACGAGTGCACCTCGCGCCACTTTACCCTGGCGCTGACGCCGCTGACGGTGGCGGATAAATTTAAAGAGGTGATGGCGCAAAAGCCGGGAAGCTGGATCTTCACCTCGGCAACCCTGTCGGTGAATGACGATCTGCACCACTTCACCGAGCGCCTCGGCATTGAGCAGGCGGAATCGCTGCTTCTGCCCAGCCCGTTCGATTACGAAAAACAGGCGCTGCTCTGCGTTCCCCGTAATCTGCCGCTGCCGAACCAGCCGGGTGCGGCGCGTCATCTGGCGGCGATGCTAAAACCGATGATCGAGGCCAATAACGGCCGCTGCTTTATGCTCTGCACCTCCCACGCCATGATGCGCGACCTCGCCGAGCAGTTCCGCGCTACGATGACGTTGCCGGTGCTGTTGCAGGGCGAAACCAGCAAAGGCCAGCTGCTGCAGCAGTTCGTCAGCGCCGGTAATGCCCTGCTGGTGGCGACCAGCAGCTTCTGGGAAGGGGTCGACGTGCGCGGCGATACCCTCTCGCTGGTCATCATCGACAAGCTGCCGTTTACCTCTCCGGACGATCCGCTGCTCAAGGCGCGGATGGAAGACTGCCGCCTGCGCGGAGGCGATCCGTTTGACGAAGTCCAGCTGCCGGACGCGGTGATTACCCTCAAGCAGGGGGTAGGGCGTTTGATCCGCGACGTCACCGATCGCGGCGTGCTGGTGATCTGTGATAACCGACTGGTGATGCGCCCTTACGGCGCCACCTTCCTCGCCAGCCTGCCGCCCGCGCCGCGGACGCGGGACATAAAACGCGCGGTGCGTTTCCTGGCAAACCCAACGGCGGAGTAATTCGCCCCGGAATGTGCTAAGATGCGCGCCATTTTGTGACTGACCCTTGCGAGAGCGCGACGACTGATGCGAATTCTGGCTATTGATACCGCGACAGAGGCTTGCTCTGTCGCTCTGTTGAACGACGGTGCTGTTTCTGCTCATTTCGAAGAGTGCCCACGGGAACACACCCAACGTATTCTGCCCCTGGTAAAAGCCATGTTAACCCAGGGCAACACCTCCTTAACCGACCTCGACGCGCTGGCGTTTGGCCGCGGCCCCGGCAGCTTTACGGGCGTGCGCATTGGTATTGGCATTGCGCAGGGGCTGGCGCTGGGCGCTGAACTGCCGATGATTGGCGTCTCTACCCTCGCCACCATGGCGCAGGGTGCCTGGCGCATGACTGGCGCAACGCGCGTGCTGGCGGCTATTGATGCCCGCATGGGCGAAGTTTACTGGGCTGAATATACCCGTGATGATAACGGCGTCTGGCACGGTGAAGAGACGGAAGCCGTGCTGACGCCTGAAGCCGTGACCGAACGCCTGAAGCAGCTTTCAGGCGAGTGGGCAACGGTAGGGACGGGCTGGCCGGCATGGCCGGAAATGGGGAACGGCACCGGCGTAACGCTGGTTGACGGCAATATGCTTCTGCCTGCCGCCGAAGATATGCTTCCCCTTGCCTGTCAGCTGTTCGCGAAAGGAAAAACCGTTGCCGTTGAACAGGCTGAGCCGGTTTATTTACGAAACACCGTTGCGTGGAAGAAACTTCCAGGCCGCGAGTGAATCTCAGTAACAGGAACTGAGAAAAAGGAGTCGCATCATGGCGGTTCAAACTAAAGTTGTTCGCCTTTTAATGGCAGGCGTTGTTGCCACAGCACTGAGCGGTTGCGTAACCGTTCCTGATGCGATTAAGGGCAGTAGCCCAACGCCACAGCAGGATCTGGTGCGCGTTATGAATGCACCTGAGCTGTATGTTGGCCAGGAATCGCGCTTCGGCGGCAAGGTGATCGAGGTCTTTAACCAGCAGGGTAAAACCCGTCTGGAAATTGCGACGGTACCGCTGGACAGCGGTGCTCGCCCCGTACTGGGGGAGGCTTCGCGCGGGCGCATTTATGCAGACGTCAGCGGTTTCCTTGACCCGGTCGATTTCCGTGGGCAACTGGTGACCGTTGTTGGGCCGATTACCGGTTCGGTGCAGGGCAAAATCGGCAGCACGCCGTATAAATTTATGACTATGCAGGTGACGGGCTACAAGCGCTGGCGTATTGCCCAGCAGGTGGTTATGCCGCCACAGCCGATCGATCCGTGGATGTGGGGTCCTCATCCTTACCGTTATGGTTACCCCGGCTGGGGCTGGTATAACCCGGGCCCGGCGCAGGTTCAAACGATCGTAACTGAGTAACTAACTGTTATTATTAGGAAAGAGACAGCGGCTCAGCCGCTGTCTCTGTTTTTTTACGGATAAAATGAAAAAAAAGAGTGACGCGCTTCGCAACCTGCAATCTGAACAATTAATAAACTGGTACGCTGAGTTAATATAATGTTAACAAACTGTTTATTATCGGGGCTGTGATGACGACGAACACTCATTTCAGAGGTGATGCATTGAAGAAGGTTTGGCTTAACCGTTATCCCGCAGATGTGCCTGCGGAGATCAATCCTGACCGTTATCAATCCCTGGTTGAATTATTTGAACACTCGGTGCGGCGCTACGCTGACCAGCCTGCGTTTGTGAACATGGGCGAAGTGATGACCTTCCGCAAGCTGGAAGAGCGTAGCCGGGCGTTTGCGGCGTATTTACAGGAAGGGCTGGGACTGCAAAAAGGGGACCGCGTCGCGCTGATGATGCCGAACCTGCTGCAATACCCGGTCGCGCTGTTCGGCATCCTGCGAGCCGGGATGATTGTCGTCAACGTGAACCCGCTGTATACCCCGCGCGAGCTTGAGCATCAGCTGAACGACAGCGGCGCGGTCGCGATTGTCATTGTCTCGAACTTTGCCCACACGCTGGAAAAAGTGGTCGACAGAACCCAGGTAAAACACGTCATTCTGACGCGCATGGGCGATCAGCTTTCCACGGCCAAAGGCACGCTGGTTAACTTTGTCGTTAAATACGTGAAGCGGCTGGTACCAAAATATCACCTGCCGGACGCCATCTCCTTCCGCCGCGCGCTGCACGCGGGTTACCGTATGCAATACGTCAAGCCAGAAGTGGTGTCGGAAGATCTCGCCTTCCTGCAGTATACCGGTGGCACCACCGGCGTGGCGAAAGGCGCGATGTTGACGCACCGGAACATGCTGGCGAACCTTGAACAGGTGAACGCCACTTACGGGCCGCTGCTGCATCCGGGCAAAGAGGTGGTCATCACGGCGCTTCCGCTGTATCACATCTTTGCGCTGACCATGAACTGCCTGCTGTTTATCGAGCTGGGTGGTCAGAATATCCTCATCACCAACCCGCGCGATATCCCGGGCCTGGTGAAAGAGCTGGCGAAATATCCGTTCACCGCCATGACGGGAGTGAATACCCTCTTCAATGCGCTGCTGAATAACAAAGAGTTCCAGCAGCTGGATTTCTCCACGCTGCACCTCTCCGCAGGCGGCGGGATGCCCGTTCAGCAGGCGGTCGCCGAGCGCTGGGTGAAGCTCACCGGCCAGTATCTTCTGGAAGGCTATGGCCTCACGGAATGCGCGCCGCTGGTGAGCGTGAACCCGCACGACATTGACTACCACAGCGGCAGCATTGGCCTGCCTGTTCCGTCGACCGAAGCGAAGCTGGTGGATGATGAGGGAAACGAAGTGCCTCATGGTGAGCCTGGCGAGCTGTGCGTAAGAGGGCCGCAGGTGATGCTGGGCTACTGGCAACGTCCGGATGCGACGGACGAGATCCTCAAAGACGGCTGGCTGCATACCGGCGACATCGCCGTGATGGACGACGAAGGTTTCCTGCGCATTGTCGATCGTAAGAAAGACATGATCCTGGTCTCCGGCTTTAACGTCTACCCGAACGAAATCGAAGACGTGGTCATGCAGCACAGCGGCGTGCTCGAAGTGGCGGCTGTGGGCGTCCCGTCCGGCAGCAGCGGTGAAGCGGTGAAAATATTTGTGGTCAAGAAAGATCCTTCGCTGAATGAGGAAGAGCTGATAACCTTCTGCCGTCGTCAGTTAACGGGCTACAAGGTGCCGAAGCTGGTGGAATTCCGCGATGAACTGCCTAAATCTAACGTCGGGAAGATATTACGACGAGAATTACGTGACGAAGCCCGTGCCAAAGTAGACAATAAGGCCTGAGCTTCACGTTAATCGCCCAGACGCCGGTTAAGCCGGCGTTTTTTATGGGCGCAAACAAAAGAGAAAATGATTTGAATTACCAGATGATCACGACCAACGACGAGCTGGCTTCGCTGTGCGAAGTAACGCGCGACTATCCCGCCATCGCCCTGGATACCGAGTTTGTCCGTACGAGAACCTATTATCCGCAGCTGGGCCTGATTCAGATGTACGACGGCAAACATGTCTCGCTGATTGACCCGCTCGGTATTACCGACTGGGCACCGATGCGCGAGCTGCTGCTGGATACGGCCGTGACCAAATTCCTGCATGCGGGCAGTGAAGATCTGGAAGTGTTTATGAATACCTTTGGCATCATGCCGCAGCCGCTCATTGATACCCAGATCCTCGCGGCGTTCAGCGGGCGTCCGCTCTCATGGGGCTTTGCTGCCATGGTTGAGGAGTACACCGGCCTGACGCTGGACAAAAGCGAATCCCGTACCGACTGGCTGGCGCGCCCGCTGACCGAGCGTCAGCTGGAGTATGCGGCGGCAGACGTCTTCTACCTGCTGCCGATTGCCGGACAGCTGATGAAGGAGGCAGAAGCTTCCGGCTGGCTGTCCGCTGCGCTGGACGAGTGCCGAATGACCCAGCAGCGTCGTCAGGACGTGGTTGACCCGAAAGAGGCCTGGCGCGATATCACAAACGCCTGGCAGCTTCGCACGCGTCAGCTGGCGTGCCTGCAGCTGTTAGCGGACTGGCGTTTGCGCAAAGCGCGCGAGCGCGACCTGGCCGTGAACTTTGTGGTGCGTGAAGAGCATCTGTGGGCGGTCGCGCGCTACATGCCGGGCAGCATGGGCGAGCTGGACAGCATTGGGCTTTCGGGTAGCGAAATTCGTTTCCACGGCAAAACCCTGCTCGCGCTGGTGGCGCAGGCACAGCAAACGGCGGATGAAGACCTGCCGGAACCGCTGCTGAATCTGATGGATATGCCGGGCTATCGTAAAGCGTTTAAAGATATCAAGGCGCTGGTGCAGGACGTCGCAACGGAAAGCAAGCTGAGCGCGGAGCTCCTGGCATCACGTCGTCAGATTAATCAGCTGCTGAACTGGCACTGGAAGCTGAAGCCGCAGAATGGGCTGCCGGAGATGGTGGCGGGGTGGCGCGGCGATCTGATGACAGAGCGTCTGAATAAATTGCTCGAATCCTACCCGCGTTAAGAAACTGTAGCCCCGGTAAGCGCAGCGCCACCGGGGGATTGCCGGGCGGCGCGACGCTTGCCCGGCCTACAAAATCACAAACGATTAGCGCGACTCTTCCGCTTCTGGCAACGTGACGTTCAGCTCCAGAATCGAAATATCCCCGTCTTTTTGCTCCAGCTGTACGGTGACCATCTCCGGGTCAATCTGCACGTACTTGCAGATCACTTCCAGGATGTCCTTGCGCAGCTGCGGCAGGTAGTGAGGCTCGGCGTCGCTACGACGACGCTCCGCAACGATAATTTGCAGACGTTCTTTTGCGATGTTGGCGGTGCTTTTTTTCCGCGAGAGAAAAAAGTCCAGTAATGCCATAACTTATCCTCCGAACAGGCGTTTGAGGAAACCTTTCTTCTCTTCTTCAATGAAGCGGAAAGGACGTTCTTCTCCCAGCAGACGGTCAACGGTATCGGCGTAAGCTTTACCTGCATCTGCCATCGTATCCAGAATCACTGGCTCACCCTGGTTAGAGGCGCGCAGCACGGACTGATCTTCCGGGATGACGCCAACCAGCTTGATGCGCAGGATCTCCAGCACGTCTTCCATGCTCAGCATGTCACCTTTATTTACGCGACCCGGGTTATAGCGGGTCAGCAGCAGGTGCTCTTTAATCGGATCTTCGCCATTTTCCGCACGACGGGATTTGGAGGCGAGGATGCCGAGAATCCGGTCTGAGTCACGCACGGAGGAGACTTCAGGGTTGGTGGTGATAATCGCTTCATCAGCGAAGTAGAGCGCCATCAGGGCACCGGTCTCGATGCCGGCAGGGGAGTCGCAGACAATGAAGTCGAACTCCATTTTTTTCAGCTCGTCGAGTACCTTTTCCACGCCTTCGCGGGTCAACGCGTCTTTGTCACGCGTCTGGGAAGCGGGGAGGATGAAGAGGTTCTCGGTGCGCTTGTCTTTAATCAGCGCCTGGTTAAGCGTGGCATCGCCCTGGATGACGTTAACGAAGTCATACACGACGCGACGCTCACATCCCATGATGAGGTCGAGGTTACGCAGGCCGATATCGAAGTCGATAACGACGGTTTTCTTTCCCTTCTGGGCCAAACCAGTAGCGATGGCCGCGCTGGAGGTGGTCTTGCCAACGCCTCCTTTACCCGAAGTAACAACAATAATGCGTGCCATAGAAATTCCTTGTTAAAAAGGGATCAATTCAACGGTTGAACGGTCAACGCGTCGTCTGCCAGCAGCAGACGAGCCGCTTTGCCATAAAATTCGGCTGGGATCTTGTCGCTCAGCCAATATTCACCTGCGATGGACACCAGTTCCGCCGTCAGGTGACTACAAAATATTTGTGCTTCCCGATCGCCACTTGCGCCCGCGAGCGCACGCCCACGCATCATACCGTAGACGTGAATATTGCCATCCGCAATCAGTTCAGCGCCAGCACTGACGTGGCTTGTAACAATTAGATCACAGTTTGGCGCATAAATTCGCTGACCGGAACGAACCGGCACATCAATCAATCGCGTTTTTGTGACAGGTGTAACGTTTTGAACCGGGGGAGGGGGCGTCTGCACCGCCGCTGGAGCCGAACGAGGGGCTTTTTCTTTGCCTTCGGTCAGAAGCGGTAGCCCTGCCCGGTCAATCTCGGCTTTCAGTTCAGCATCTTTACAGCCGCTAATGCCGACAATACGCAGCCCGGTGGATGAAACCGCCTGCTGGAGAAGTTTCCAGTTAACCGGGGCATCCAGACCGCTCACATTGACGACTACGGGGGCATGTTTCAGAAAGGCGGGTGCCTGCGCGATTTTATCTTCTAACGCCTGACGAATAACCTCGGGTTTTGCATCATGCAAATGAACCACTGATAAGGTGAAGCTACTGCCTTTAAGCTCGATGGGCGTGTTTGACATCCTGGCCTTACTCAATTTGCTATTAACCGCAACAACTCGCTGCGATATTCCGAAGAGTATCAGGCATGTTATAGTCAGGAGTATATTGAGGCAAGCAACCACCCATTAATTCAGAGTAAAAACATGTTTTGTGTGATCTACAGAAGTACAAGCCGTGACCAGACCTATCTTTATGTCGAAAAGAAAGACGATTTTTCGCGCGTGCCTGAAGAATTAATGAAAAATTTTGGCCGCCCTCAGCTGGCGATGCTGCTGCCGCTTGACGGGCGTAAGACGCTGGTGAATGCCGATCTGGAAAAAGTGAAATTGGCATTAACCGAGCAAGGCTATTATTTACAGCTTCCGCCGCCACCCGAGAATTTATTAAAACAGCATCTTGAGGTGAACGGAAAGAAATAAACCCGGAAGCTTCCGGGAACAACACATCAACCGTTTAGGGGTCGACCATGTATCAACATCATAACTGGCAAGGTGCATTACTGGATTATCCCGTCAGCAAAGTCGTCTGCGTGGGCAGCAACTACGCAAAACACATTCAGGAAATGGGCAGCGCGACGCCAGAAGAGCCGGTGCTGTTTATTAAGCCCGAAACCGCACTCTGCGATATTCGCCAGCCGCTGGCGTTACCGCAAGGGTTGGGTTCTGTCCACCACGAAGTGGAGCTGGCGGTGCTGATTGGCGCAACGCTGCGTCAGGCTTCTGAAGAGCATGTGCAGAAAGCGATTGCCGGTTACGGTGTCGCCCTGGATCTCACCCTGCGTGATGTGCAGGGCAAGATGAAGAAAGCGGGGCAACCGTGGGAAAAAGCCAAAGGCTTTGATAATTCCTGCCCCATTTCGGGTTTTGTTCCGGTGAGCGAGTTTACTGATGACCCACAGAACACCCCGCTCAGCCTGAAGGTGAACGGCGAGGTACGCCAGCAGGGCACCACGGCGGACATGATCCATAAGATCGTCCCGCTGATTGCCTACATGAGCCGCTTCTTTACTCTGAAACCGGGTGATGTGATCCTGACCGGTACGCCAGAGGGCGTCGGCCCGCTCAACGGTGGCGATGAGCTTGAGGTCAGCTTCAACGGCCTGTCGCTGAGAACACGCGTGCTGTAAAAACACCTTGCCGCCCGAAATGGGCGGCAAAACTTGCATCAACATGCCAGACTCGTTATAAGGTGCGCTTTCTTTTGACGTGTGGACATCCTGATGAACGACATCCCTTTCTGGCAAAGTAAAACGCTCGACGACATGACCGACGCGGAGTGGGAGTCGCTGTGCGACGGCTGCGGACAGTGCTGCCTGCACAAGCTGATGGATGAAGACTCCGACGAGATCTATTTCACCAACGTCGCCTGCAAGCAGCTGAACATCAAAACCTGCCAGTGCCGCAACTACGAACGCCGCTTCGAGTATGAGCCGGACTGCATCAAGTTAACTCGGGATAATTTGCCGACCTTTGAGTGGTTACCGCATACCTGCGCGTATCGCCTGCTGGCGGAAGGAAAAGATCTGCCGAAATGGCATCCGCTGCTGACCGGATCTAAGGCGGCTATGCACGGCGAACGCATTTCCGTGCGCCATATTGCGGTGAAAGAGTCTGAAGTGCGGGACTGGGAAGATCACATCATGAATCACCCTAATCGGTGACAATAAAAAAACCCGCCGAGGCGGGTTTTTTATTTGTGTTTGTGCGGCCTGATGCCCTCACCCCAACCCTCTCCCACGGGAGAGGGCGCAAACACTAAAAACGGCAACCGAGGTTGCCGTTTTGCGTTTACCTTCCAAACAGATCGCGTTTTTTCGGTTTAAACGGCTGGGCAATCAGCACCAGCAGCGCCACGACGAAGTAGGCGGCAAAAATACCCACCAGCCACTGCGGCATCTCCAGCGTCAGGAATTCCCACTGACGAACGGAGCAGTCACCGGATGCAACAAACACCTGCGGCAGCCATTTGTCCAGCGGCAGCCAGCTCGGGAAACGGGCGGCAAAATCGCAGGTCATAAACGGTGACGGATGCAGCTGCATCATGGTGTGCTCCCAGGAGAGTTCAATTCCCTTCCAGGCACTGTATATCCAGATGGCAATACCGGCATAGCGAAGCGGCGATTTCGGGGCAATCGCGCCCACCAGGCCCGCACCCATAATGCCGAACAGTGCGCAACGTTCGTAGATACACAGCACGCAGGGCTTCAACCCCATCACATGCTGGAACCACAGCGCGACCATTTCCAGCGCAAAGGCGGTCAGGGCCATTAACAACCACGCTCCGCGACCGCGGGAGCACTGGTTTAAAAATCTCAACATAATCATTTCCCTGGAACATGCTTAGAAATCGCAGTGTAAACGAATTCGTTTTTCGCGCCACCTGTACCTGGCGAAATAAAACGTAATTGGATGTTTATCGTGCGAAAAGGCAAACGGGCAGCGAGCTGCCCGATTTACACATCTTAGTGCGCGGCAAGTATACCCGCTTGTATCAGCCAGTGCGTATAAGGAATGAGGGTAATTTTGACGCAAAGCAAACCCACAATCGTCAGTACCAGCGTATAGGGCAGGGCCATCCAGACCATTCTTCCATAAGAAAGTCGTATGAGTGGCGCAAGAGCCGAGGTCAGCAGGAACAGGAAGGCCGCCTGGCCGTTAGGTGTCGCCACGGAAGGGAGGTTGGTGCCGGTGTTGATCGCCACCGCCAGCAGCTCAAACTGTTGAGCGCTGATCACGCCTTGCTCCATGGCTGCTTTCGCTTCGTTGATGTACACCGTGCCGACAAAAACGTTATCGGAGATGGAGGAGAGCAAACCGTTGAACAGGTAAAACAGCGAAAGCTGGGCGTCGGGCGCGGCCTGTAATACAAAGGCGATAATCGGCGCAAACAGGTGCTGGTCGATAATCACCGCCACTACCGCAAAGAATACCGCCAGCAGCGCGGTAAACGGCAGGGCTTCGGTAAAGGCTTTGCCGATAGCGTGCTCGTCGGTCACGCCGCTAAAGGTGGTGGCGAGAATAATAACCGACAGGCCAATTAACCCTACCTCAGCAAGATGAAAAGCCAGCGCGGCGATAAGCCAGACGCCAATGATGCCTTGCGCGATAAGGCGTAGCGTATCCTGGCGCGTGCGCTGACGGCGACTTTGCACGTCGAATGTATGCAGCTCCTGTCGCACCGTTTCAGGCAGCTTCGCGCCGTAGCCAAAGACGCTGAATTTCTCGACAAGAATACAGGTGACGACGCCGCAGATCAGCACCGGAACGCTCACTGGCGCCATGCGCAGGAAGAATTCGCCGAAATGCCAGCCCGCCGCTTTGGCGATGATCAGGTTTTGCGGTTCCCCCACCATCGTCATCACGCCGCCCAGCGCCGTACCCACACCCGCATGCATCATCAGGCTGCGCAGAAACGCGCGGAACTGCTCCAGCACCTCGCGGTTATGCGCGTCGACATGGCTGTCGTCCTGCAAATCCTCACCGGGCCGAGAGGAGGCGGCGCGATGATAAATGCCGTAAAAGCCGACGGCCACGCTAATCACCACGGCCACCACCGTCAGGGCATCAAGGAAGGCCGACAGAAACGCTGCCGCGAGACAAAATGCCACCGACAGGATCGTTTTTGAGGGAATGCTCAGCAGCAGCCGGGTAAAGATAAACAGCAGTAGCTGCTTCATAAAGTAGATGCCAGCCACCATAAACATCAGCAGCAGAAGCACCTCAAGATTGGATGCCAGCTCCTGTTTAACATGCTCCGCGCTGGTCATGCCAATCACCACCGCTTCAAATGCCAGCAGGCCGCCGGGAAGGAGTGGATAGCATTTCAGCGCCATCGCCAGGGTGAAGATAAATTCCGCCACCAGCAGCCATCCGGCAACAAACGGATTGACATAAAACAGGATGGGGTTAACGACCAGGAATACCAGAAGTATGAGTTTGTACCAGTCAGGCGACTGGCCTAAAAAGTTGCGCCACAGCGCGCGGCCAAATGAAATTTCCACGACAGACGTCCTTCCCCGTCAAATAAGGCAAAACATCAGTATACGCAAAAATGGTGGCGTAGAGGGGCATTAGGTCAAATTGTAAATTTCACAAAAATGAAACGGCGATCCCTCTTTTCTCTCTTTGCTGCGCTATCTGCCTCTGCGCGCCTCTGGTATGATGAGTCCAATTTGCTAAAGCTGTGTAATGGAAATCTCACTATGGTCATTAAGGCGCAGAGCCCGGCGGGTTTCGCGGAAGAGTACATCATTGAAAGCATCTGGAATAATCGTTTCCCTGCGGGATCAATTCTACCTGCTGAACGCGAACTCTCTGAACTGATTGGCGTCACCCGTACTACGTTGCGTGAAGTTTTGCAGCGTCTGGCACGTGATGGCTGGTTGACGATTCAGCACGGCAAGCCAACAAAAGTAAACAACTTCTGGGAAACGTCCGGGCTGAACATTCTTGAAACGCTGGCGCGTCTCGATCACGAAAGCGTGCCGCAGCTGATCGACAATCTGCTCTCCGTGCGTACCAACATCGCGACTATCTTTATCCGCACCGCGTTCCGTCAGCATCCTGAAGATGCGCTCGCGGTGCTGGCCAGCGCGAACGAGGTCGAAGACCACGCTGACGCTTTCGCTACGCTTGACTATAACGTCTTCCGCGGCCTGGCCTTTGCCTCCGGTAACCCGATTTACGGCCTGATCCTGAACGGGATGAAAGGTCTGTATACCCGCATTGGTCGCCACTACTTCGCTAACCCTGAAGCCCGCAGCCTGGCGCTGGGCTTCTACCATAAGCTGAGCAAGCTCTGTACCGAAGGGCTGCACGATCAGGTTTATGAGACGGTGCGCCGCTACGGTCATGATTCCGGTGAAATCTGGCACCGCATGCAGAAAACGCTGCCGGGCGATTTGGCGATTCAGAGCCGCTAAAAGAAAAAACCTCTCGTACGAGAGGTTTTTTTTCGTCGGGTGGCGGCTACGCCTTACCCGACCTACGGTTCTTGTAGGCCCGGTAAGCGTAGCGCCACCGGGCAAAAGCGACGCTACAGCGTATTCAACCGCGCCGGGCACCGCTCCAGCAGCTCCACGCTGCCGTCTTCATTCTGCTGTTCAAGTAACACGTCAAAGCCCCACAGCCGGTGCACGTGCTTCAGCACCTCTTTACGCCCTTTATCCAGCGGCGCGCGGTTGTGCGGGATATAGCGCAGCGTCAGGGAGCGGTCACCGCGTAAATCCACGTTCCATACCTGGATGTTCGGCTCAAGGTTGCTCAGGTTGTACTGGGAAGAGAGGCGAGAGCGGATCTCGCGGTATCCCTCTTCGTTATGGATCGCCGAAATTTCCAGGTAGTTGTTACGGTCATCATCCAGCACGGTGAAGAAACGGAAATCTCGCATGATCTTCGGCGACATAAACTGACTGATAAAGCTCTCATCCTTAAAGTCACGCATCGCGAAATGCAGCGTTTCCAGCCAGTCAGAACCGGCGATGTCCGGGAACCAGTATTTGTCTTCCTCCGTCGGCGACTGGCAGATGCGCTTGATGTCCTGGAACATCGCAAAGCCAAGGGCATACGGGTTAATGCCGCTGTACCACGGGCTGTTATAAGCAGGCTGGAACACCACGTTGGTGTGGCTGTGCAGAAACTCCATCATAAAGCGTTCGGAGACTTTCCCTTCGTCATACAGGTGGTTAAGGATGGTGTAGTGCCAGAAGGTCGCCCAGCCTTCGTTCATCACCTGCGTCTGTTTCTGCGGGTAGAAATACTGGCTCACCTTACGCACGATGCGCAGGATCTCGCGCTGCCACGGCTCCAGCAGCGGGGCGTTCTTCTCCATAAAGTAGAGCAGGTTTTCCTGCGGCTCGGACGGATAGCGACGCGCTTCGGCGACCGTTTTCTCCTCCTCACGCTTCGGCAGGGTGCGCCACAGCATATTCACCTGGCTTTGCAGATACTCCTCACGGCTTTTCTGCCGGGCCTTCTCCTCCTGTAAGGAGATTTTTTGCGGACGCTTGTAGCGGTCAACGCCGTAGTTCATCAGCGCGTGGCAGGAATCGAGCAGTTTTTCCACTTCATCCACGCCGTACCGCTCTTCGCATTCGGTGATGTATTTACGGGCGAAAATCAGGTAATCGACAATCGAGCTGGCATCCGTCCAGCTGCGGAAAAGATAGTTGTTCTTGAAGAAAGAGTTGTGCCCGTAGCAGGCGTGCGCCATCACCAGCGCCTGCATGGTAATGGTGTTCTCTTCCATCAGATAGGCAATACACGGATTGGAGTTAATGACGATCTCATACGCCAGCCCCTGTTGACCGTGCTTATACAGCCGCTCCGTTTCAATAAATTTCTTACCAAACGACCAGTGCGGATAGTTGATCGGCATCCCGACGCTGGAGTAGGCATCCATCATCTGTTCGGACGTAATGACTTCAATTTGATGGGGATAGGTATCCAGGCGATAGAGTTTTGCTACCCGGTCAATCTCGGCCAGATAAACATCAAGCAGCTCGAAGGTCCAGTCGGGTCCATCGCTCAGACGTGTGTTGTCCTTGGATATGGAATCAATAGTAGCCATTAGCGCGCCCTCGTTGTTGGGAGCTCTCTCTGTCTGGAGAGCCTCCTTTCAAGCATAGATCAACGCGTTAAAAAGCGTGCTGAAGCAGAAATTTTTTCTTTGCGATTTCGCGTTTTTGATACGGCAAAAAAAGCGGGTCTCGCAGAGTTTTATGCTGGCTAAAAATAACGCGCAGCAGGAGATCCCAAATTAGCGCTATCCCCTGATACAGAGGGATGTGTGAGGTAAGTCACCATAAAAAAGTCGTATGTTGAATAATATTTTCAACTAGGTTATCAATCTGTAATTAGAAGATTGTTCTTTTGCACATAATGGAGTGGCTATGCGTGTTGTCATACTGGGAAGTGGTGTCGTTGGCGTAACCAGCGCCTGGTATTTAAGTCAGGCGGGGCATGAGGTTACCGTTATCGATCGTGAATCCGGCCCGGCGCTTGAAACCAGCGCGGCGAACGCCGGACAAATCTCTCCGGGCTATGCGGCGCCGTGGGCAGCGCCCGGCGTGCCGTTAAAGGCGATTAAGTGGATGTTCCAGCGCCACGCGCCGCTGGCGATCAGTCTCGACGGCACGCAGTTCCAGCTGAAGTGGATGTGGCAGATGCTGCGCAACTGCGACACACGCCACTACATGGAAAATAAAGGACGCATGGTGCGCCTGGCGGAGTACAGCCGCGACTGTCTGAAAGCCTTACGCGCCTCGACGGGCATTGAGTACGAAGGCCGTCAGGGCGGTACGCTGCAGCTGTTCCGCACCGAGCAACAGTATGAAAACGCCACCCGCGATATCGCCGTGCTGGAAGATGCGGGCGTACCCTATCAGCTGCTGGAAGCCAGCCAGCTGGG
Source organism: Enterobacter quasimori (assembly GCF_018597345.1). Taxonomy (NCBI): domain Bacteria; kingdom Pseudomonadati; phylum Pseudomonadota; class Gammaproteobacteria; order Enterobacterales; family Enterobacteriaceae; genus Enterobacter; species Enterobacter quasimori. Next base: position 762,208 of record NZ_JAHEVU010000002.1, read on the forward strand.
GCAGGTGGAGCCTGCGCTGGCGGAAGTGGCGCACAAGCTGACGGGCGGCCTGCGCCTGCCGAATGACGAAACCGGCGACTGCCAGCTCTTTACGCAACGTCTGGCGCACATGTGCGAGCAGGCAGGGGTCAAATTCCGCTTTAACACCTCTGTCGACAAGCTGCTGTCGGAAGGGGAAAAAATTTACGGCGTGAAGTGCGGCGAAGAGGTGATCAAAGCCGATGCCTACGTGATGGCGTTTGGTTCGTACTCGACCGCCATGCTAAAAGGTATCCTTGATATTCCGGTCTACCCGCTGAAAGGCTACTCGCTGACCATTCCGGTGAAAGAAGAGAGCGGCGCGCCCGTGTCGACCATTCTGGACGAAACCTACAAAATCGCCATCACCCGCTTCGACAACCGCATTCGCGTAGGCGGCATGGCGGAGATCGTGGGCTTCAACACCGAACTGCTGCAGCCGCGTCGTGAAACCCTGGAGATGGTGGTGGGAGATCTCTTCCCGCGCGGAGGCTTTGTCGAACAGGCGACCTTCTGGACCGGTCTGCGCCCCATGACGCCGGACGGCACGCCGATTGTCGGCCGCACCCCGTATAAAAACCTGTGGACCAATACCGGGCACGGCACGCTCGGCTGGACGATGGCCTGCGGCTCGGGTCAGCTGCTGAGCGACCTGATATCTGGCCGCACGCCAGCAATTCCGTTTGACGATTTAAGTGCCGCACGTTATCAATCAGGGTTTACCCCATCGCGTCCGCAGCACCTGCACGGCGCACATAACTAAGGAGTCGTCATGTCCCGTCCCATTCTGGCTCAGCTGGATTTGCAGGCCCTGAAGGATAACCTGCAAATTGTTCGCCGTGCTGCGCCGGGTACACGCGTCTGGTCGGTAGTCAAGGCAAATGCCTACGGCCACGGCATTGACCGCATCTGGAGCGCCCTTAGCGCAACCGACGGTTTTGCGTTACTTAATCTGGAAGAGGCGATTCTGCTGCGCGAGCGCGGCTGGAAAGGGCCCATCCTGCTGCTGGAAGGCTTTTTCCACGCCGACGATCTGCCGCTGCTGGACAAATACCGTCTGACCACCAGCGTTCACAGCAACTGGCAGATTAAGGCGATTCAGGATGCGAAGCTCCACGCGCCGCTGGATATCTATCTCAAGGTGAACAGCGGCATGAACCGCCTGGGCTTCCAGCCTGAGCGGGTCCATACGGTCTGGCAGCAGCTGCGTGCCCTGAAAAATGTCGGTGAAATGACGTTGATGGCGCATTTTGCGGATGCTGAAAAGCCGGACGGTATCGCCGATGCCATGGTCCGCATTGAGCAGGCGGCAGAAGGGCTGGATTGCCCACGTTCGCTGTCGAACTCGGCGGCGACGCTTTGGCATCCTGAAGCTCACTATAACTGGGTGCGTCCGGGTATCGTGCTGTACGGCGCATCTCCCTCAGGCCAGTGGCAGGACGTCGCCAACAGCGGCCTGAAGCCGGTCATGACCCTGCGCAGTGAAATCATTGGCGTACAGACGCTGAAGACGGGTGACACGGTAGGCTATGGCAGCCGCTACCGTGCGGCGGGCGAGCAGCGCATCGGGATTGTCGCGGGGGGCTACGCGGACGGCTATCCGCGCCTGGCGCCAACCGGCACGCCCGTGTGGGTCGATGGTGTTCGCACGGGCACGGTAGGGACCATCTCGATGGATATGATGGCGATAGATTTAACCCCCTGTCCGCAGGCGGGCATCGGATCGCCGGTCGAGCTGTGGGGTAATGAGGTTAAAATCGACGATGTGGCTTCCGCTGCGGGCACGGTCGGCTATGAATTGATGTGCGCGCTGGCACCGAGAGTGCCGGTTGTGACGGTGTAACGAATGTGTGTGTCGGGTGGCGGCTTCGCCTTACCCGACCTACAAAACCCTCGAACGTAGGCCGGGTAAGCGTAAGCGCCACCCGGCAAAAAAACACTACTCCGCGTCCTCTTCCCTCGGTCTCACACCGACTTTTCTCACCGCGTTATCTTCTTTCTCCGCAACCGTCCAGATCATCCCGGCGAACTCCACCTGGTCACCCACGACGGGCGCGGCCCCCAGCAGCTGCTGAATGATTTCCCCGAGCGTTTGCTGCTTGTCGCGGTGCTCCAGCCCCTCATCCAGCCCGTAAATCAGCGCCACGTCCGCAAACTTGGCGCTGGCTTCGAGAATAAAATCGCCGAAGAACCGCTGGTCCAGCGCGACAGGTGGCGACTGGCTGAACAGTTTGCCCAGCGCGGGCAGGTCGCGCTCGCGGCCAATGACGCACAGAATATCGCCTTCGCGCAGGCGGGTGCTGCCGGTAGGGTGCAGAAGGGCGTTATCGCGGAACAGGGCGGCAATGCGCGTTTCGGCGGGCATATGCAGATCGCGCAGTGAGGCCCCCACGCACCATTTGTCGGCGCTGAGCTGGTAAACAAACTGCTCCCACGGGTTTTCCGGGTGAATATCCAGCCCCACGCGGGAGACCGGCCAGCCAACGGGCGGCACCACCACCTTGGCCTTTTTCGCCGCCCACCCGAGCGACGTCCCCTGGAACAGCAGCGAAATCAGCACCACGAAGAACGCCACGTTAAAGAACAGCCGCGCGTTATCCAGACCGGCCATCATCGGGAAAACGGCAAGGATAATCGGCACCGCGCCGCGCAGGCCCACCCAGCTGATGAACACCCGTTCGCGCAGGTTGAAGCCGCGAAACGGCAGCAGACCCGCGAACACCGAGAGCGGACGGGCGAAGAAGATCATCCATGCAGAAAGCAGCAGCGCCGGAACGGCGATCGGCAGCAGGTCGGATGGCGTGACCAGGAGGCCCAGCACCAGGAACATGCCGATCTGCGCCAGCCATGCCAGGCCGTCGAAGTTCTGCAAAATGGCATGGCGGTTACGGATTGGCCGGTTGCCCATCAGGAAACCGCAGAGGTAGACGGCGAGAATACCGCTGCCGTCCAGCGCGGTGGTGACGGCAAAAATCAGAATTCCGCCGCTCAGCGCCAGCAGGGGGTAAAGCCCCGCGGGCAGCGAGATGCGGTTGATCATCTGCTGTAACAGGTATCCCCCCGCCAGGCCGATAACAATCCCCAGCCCAAACTGCTGCAGAATATGCCAGGCGAACATCCAGCTTAATCCGGTTTCGTGCTGCTGAATCATCTCAATCAGCGTGATGGTGAGAAACACCGCCATCGGATCGTTACTGCCGGACTCAATCTCAAGAGTCGAGCCGACGCGCTCGTTTAGCCCTTTACCGCCAAGCAGGGAAAATACCGCTGCGGCGTCGGTTGAACCGACAATCGCGCCAATCAGCAAACCCTCCATGAGATTGAGATGGAAAAGCCACGCGGCCATCATCCCGGTGAGGCCGGAGGTAATCAACACGCCGACCGTCGCGAGCGACAGCGCAGGCCCTAAGGCGACGCGGAAAGAGCTCGCCTGGGTGCGCATCCCGCCGTCCAGCAGGATCACCGCCAGCGCGAGGTTACTCACCATGTAAGCGAAAGGGTAATTATCGAATGGGATACCGCCGATGCCATCAATGCCGGCCAGCATGCCGATGGCAAGGAAAATAACAAGAATAGGTATGCCGAGACGTGATGAAAATGAACTCAATAAAATACTGCTGGTTACAAGCACAGAACCCAGAATGAAAAGGCTGATTATTGCTGCGGCATCCAATGTTGTCGTACTCCCACCTCAATGTTAACGCTGTTATTAAAACCCTAACATATTAACGACAGGAACAGCGTTTTATTGAGGCGGTTTAAGCGCTTTTTTATGCCTTTAAGACCGGATGGCCGCTGAGAGTCAGCCGACTGCCTGAATTATTATGCGTCAGCGTCGCCTGTGCGCCCAGCGGCAGGGTAACGGTCTGCTGCTCATGGCCAAAATCCAGTCCCGTAATCACCGGAATATCCAGCCGCGAACGGATGAAATCAACCATCGTCTCAAGGGAGTATCCTGCATCATAGTCATTCGGTGCCGAGCCGCTAAAGCTGCCGAGCACGATGGCGGACTGGCGCCCGAGAATGCCCGCATGGTAAAGCTGGAGCAGCATGCGCTCGACGCGGAACGGATGCTCGTTGATATCTTCCAGCACCAGGATGCCATCCTCAATCTGGGGCAGCCACGGCGTGCCAATCAGCGACACCAGCATCGCCAGGTTCCCGCCCCAGAGCTGGCCCTCACATTCCCAGTGCGGCCCATTTCCCTGCCACTCAACGCTGTAGGTCGAATTTTGCAGCGCGCGCCAGAAATGTTCCTGGGTGAACGCATCCAGCTCCGGCGCGCCGAAGTTACCGGCCAGCATCGGGCCGCTGAAGGTAATGACGTTGTGCAGCGCCAGCAGGCCGAGCTGGATCGCCGTGAAATCGCTGTGTCCACAAATCAGCAGAGGATCCTGCTGCTGGCGTTTTGCCAGGCCTTGCCAGTCGATACTCTCCAGCAGCCGGCTCGCGCCATACCCACCGCGCACCGCAAGCACAATCTGGTTAGCGCCCTTCAGGTTTACCAGGCTGTTGATATCATTCAGTCTCTGCGCCTCTGTTCCGGCAAAGCGCTGCAGGCGGCGGGGGATAATTGTCTGATTTTCTACCCGATGGCCGGATTCCAGTAAGCGCTGAACGCCCCGCTGCGCCGCGTCCTGGTTGATGCAGTAACCCGACGGCGCGATGAGATGAAACTGAGACATGGCAATTCCTTGCTGAATGAGAAACTAATTGTCTATATCATGCCGCTTATACGCCGCCTGCTTCAAGAGGCGGCGCACTGCGATGACCGGCTATAAGGATAGATGACGTGAAATTGAGATGGTTTGCTTTTTTGATTGTGTTGCTTGCTGGCTGTAGTTCAAAACATGATTATCAAAATCCGCCCTGGAACCCGGAAGTGCCGGTGAAACGGGCCATGCAGTGGATGCCGATCAGCGAGCAAGCCGGGAAGGCCTGGGGCGTGAGCCCGCGCCTGGTCACGGCGATCATTGCCGTGGAATCCGGCGGCAACCCAACGCTCGTCAGTAAATCCAACGCGGTGGGGCTGATGCAGCTTAAGGCATCAACGGCGGGCAAAGAGGTCTACCGCTATATGGGCTGGAGCGGTCAGCCGTCGACCAGCGAGCTTAAAAACCCGGAGCGCAACATCTCAATGGGAACCGCTTACCTGAGCATTCTGGAACACGGCGTGCTGAAGGGGATTGAAGATCCTGAAGTGATGCAGTACGCGCTGGTGGTCTCTTACGTGAACGGTGCCGGTGCGCTGCTCAGAACGTTCTCTTCCGACCGTAAAGAGGCGATTGAAGAGATAAACGACATGGACAAAGACGAGTTCTTTGAACATGTAGTGAAGAATCACCCGTCACCGCAGGCACCTCGGTATATCTGGAAAGTACAGAAAGCGATGGACGCCATGTAGCGCCGTTGTCGGGCGGCCCCGCTGCCCGACGCCCCTCACAAGACTTTATTCGCCCGTTCCCGCGCCTCTCGCTCCAGAGAGAAGATGATGCGCTGAAGCTCGCGCTCTGCACCCGGCCCCACGTTGAGAAAGCGAAAGCTCAGACGGGGCGTGGAAATGGTCTCGTTCTTGCTGTCTACCACCTTACGCTCGCTGATGGCAATCAGCTGCGCATCGAAATAAAACCGCCCCCAGCCGCCCATATCCAGCTCAATCTGCGTGAATCGCATGCCTTCAACCAGCCCGTCAGGTTTTGGGGTATCCATCAGCGCGCCCATGCCGCCCAGCGACAGGTCAAAAAGGCGGAAGCGGATCTCTTTTTTATCCGGCATTTTTGCCCGACAAAAATAAGCAGGGTGGAGCGGGGCGCTGATGCGGAAATATTCCCGACGCTGTACAAACCAGAGGTTATCAGGCAGCGGCGAGGTAAAAGCAGGCAGCCCCAGATATTCGCTCAGCTCAAGCCGCGGCAGAATAAATTCCACCTTTGCGCCGTGTGTTTCAGCCATCACCGAGATGCTTTCCGCCCGCTGTGCGGCGCGGTTCTCATGCTCCTGGCTGCCCAGGTCGACGATCAGACGGTCGGACGACACGTCCAGGATCTTGCTGATAAACTGATTGTTTGACCAACGCATGCGTAGCGGCACTTCACCTTTTTGCAGGTCGCGTAATACCCCTAATACAGCCAGCGGATTTTGTTTCAGGAACTGCTCACTGTAATTACTCACGCCAGATTGCTCCTTGATATGTGACAGACTGTCTCTGCGTTATCGGCAATCTGAAATGAAACTTAATACAAACCGGTGATTTTTTTTACTGGCCGCTGTAATTTAAGTCGGTGAGATGAAAATGATTTTCGGGCAATGACCTATACTTAAGTCACCAGCGCGGAAGGTTTTCCGTGCATGCGTTAAACCTGCAAGAGGGCATCGCTATGGGTATCATCGCCTGGATTATCTTTGGTCTTATTGCCGGCGCTATCGCCAAATTGATCATGCCGGGAAATGATGGTGGCGGCTTTATTCTGACCTGTTTACTCGGCGTGGTCGGGGCGGTTGTCGGCGGCTGGCTGGCAACGATGTTTGGCTTTGGCGGCAGCATCAGCGGTTTCGATCTCCACAGTTTTCTGGTCGCGGTGGTCGGCGCAATCGTTGTACTCGGCATATTCCGGTTACTCCGACGGGCATAACATGTTCACAAGCGGCTCTCATCTGAGGGCCGTTTTTTTTATCTTCGTATTGATTTGCTAATCGAAATGATAATAATTGTCGTTCCCAGTATTATCTACAACAAAGACGACAATGATGAATACCTCACGTTTTGCGTTATGTGCGTTGGCAGGAGCCGTGGCGCTGGCATTGCAGGCACAGGCTTTCGCCGAAGAATCGACTATCCTGGTCACGGGCGCAGAGCAGGGCAGCGCGCTTCCTTCATGGACGAACAGTGCGACCAAATCGGCGGTGGCAGAAAGTAAAACGCCGCAGGTGATCAATACCCTCTCTGAGCAGGAGATAGAAAAGCGTCACGCGAACTCCGTGAATGAAATCCTGCGCTATGCCCCGGGCGTCTCGACCGAGGTGAGGGGCAGTACCTCGTACATGAGCGAATACAAAATCCGCGGGTTTACGGTTGACCAGGAATTCTATAACGGTCTGCAGCTGCCGTATAACGTCACCGGTAACACCAAAGCGCGCATCGATCCGCTGCTGATTGAGAGCGTTGATATTCTGAAAGGTCCCTCTTCAGTGCTGTACGGTGGCGGCTCCCCGGGTGGGCTGGTGAATATTCAAAGTAAGAAGCCGCAAAAAGCCTCCCGTACCGAGGTGGGTTTTAACACCGGTACCCGCAACCTGAAAGAGGGCTACCTCGACTCAACCGGGCAAATCGCTGACAGCGACTGGAACTACCGTCTGCTGGGGAAAGCGACGGAGAATGACGACCAGCCGCACACCACGCGCTACGAAAACTACCTCGTGGCACCGTCAGTGACCTGGCAGCCGGACAGCAAAACGCGTCTCACCATTGATGCGCTGGCGCAAAATACCCCGAGCCTGTCGCCGTCAGACCCGCTGCCGCTCGCCTACCTGCGCTCGAGCTACGCCGACCGTCGGGACTATGCCGGGGACGAGTGGAGCGGATTCAAACAGCGCCAGTGGATGCTGGGCTACAGCTTTGAGCATGAGTTTGAAAGCGGCTGGGGCTTTAATCAGAAAGCACGCTACTTCGACGTGGATACCCATCAGCGCAGCGTCTATTCAACCGGGCCGGGCAGCGAGGTCTATCAACTCAACCGCTTTGCTTACACCACGGATGAAGACCTTCAGAGCTTCAACATCGACAACCAGGTCACCAAAACGGTTGCGCTGGGGGAATGGAAACATCATCTGCTGGCCGGGTTTGACTATCAGAAGCTGAACTCGCACTTCCACTACCGATACGCCTCCTCAACGCCGGGTATTGATATGCGCAATCCCGACCACGCGCAGATCGATGAAGGCGCGCTGGGGCTGTATACCGCCCAGAAAAACCGTCTGAGCTATCAGCAGAACGGCTATTACCTGCAGGATCAGGTGGAGTTCGGCGGATTAAACCTGCTGGGCAGCCTGCGCTATGACGATTACCGCTCCGTGACCACGAATTACCTGCAAAACGGCGACAAAGCGTATGTCTCTCAGGATCGGGTCACCAAACGTCTGGGGGCGCTTTACGCTTTCGATAGCGGGATTTCGCCGTTTATCAGCTATTCCGAAGGCTTTGCGCCGGTATCCCCTCAGGGGACGCTCGTCGCCAAAGACGTCAAGCCAACCACCAGCAAGCAGGTTGAGGGTGGGGTGAAATACCTGCTGGCGGACTACGCCACCACCTTTACCGCATCGGTGTTTAACATTCGCCAGAAAAATGTCGTCACCTCCGATCCCGGCTTCCTCAACTACCGTCAGACCGGAGAAGTGGAATCCAAAGGGGCTGAGCTGTCGGCGGTCAGCCGTCCGACGGATAACCTGACGCTGATTGCGAACTACGCTTACACCCACGCCATCAATACGGAAGATGATAAATACCAGGGCAAGCGTCCAACCCAGGTGCCGGAGAATGCCTTTAACCTGTGGGGCGACTACACCTTCGACAGTACGCCGCTGAAAGGATTGATGCTGGGTGCTGGCGCGCGCTATACCGGGCCGATGGAAATTTCACCAAATAACGATGCGGGCAAACTCGGGGGCACCACGCAGTACGATCTGGCGGCCTCTTACCGCATGGGAGAAGTTCTGCCGTCGCTTGAAGGACTGACGGTGAAAGCCAGCGCGCAGAACATCACCAATAAAGAGACGCTGACCTGTTACGACGCCACCAACTGCTGGATTGGGCGTGACCGGACGTTCCAGCTAGGGGCGAGCTACAGTTTCTAAGCAAAGCCCTGTTATTTCCAAAAGTAGGCCGGGTAAGGCGTAGCCGCCACCCGGCAATACCCTTACTGCGCCGCGCTTTTCGCTGGCGCGGCGTCGTCATTTGCCGCAGGCCGATTCTCCGGCACGCTGTCGCACGGTTTCTCTTTCGGACAAACCAGGTCCAGCATCTTGAGCGTCACGCCGTTGCTCCAGCCAAATCCATCCTGCAACGGATATTCGCCGCCGCCCCCGCCGGTGCCGGTAGACGAGACATCATACTTCTCCACCAGCTTCTTCTCGCGGTCGTAGGTGTGCTGAACGTTTTTCAGGAAGCGCCAGGTCACGTCCATCGCCACGTTGTCCTGTCCATAGTTCTGCAATCCTTCCGCTGCGACCCACTGCAGCGGTGCCCAGCCGTTTGGCGCATCCCACTGCTGGCCGCTGTTGATAGTGGTGGTCGTAATGCCGCCCGGCTTCAGCAGGCGTGAAGCGGTAGCTGCAGCAACTTTATCCGCGCGGTCCTGTGCCGCAGCCTTCACGTAAAGCGGGAACAGGGCGGCGGCGGTGAGCTGATTACGCACCTTTTTACTCTTCAGATCGTAATCCGCGTACCAGCCCTCTTTTTCATTCCACAAATGGCTCTCGATGGCCTTCTGGCGCGAGGCGGCCAGCGCGTCATATTTGCTCGCACCGGCGGTATCGCCATCCTCCTGGCTTGCCCGTGCCAGCAGCTTCTCCATCTTGAACATCAGGGCGTTCAGGTCCACCGGCACGATGCTGGTCGTGCGGATGGTGCCAAGCTTTTGCGGATCGTCCATCCAGCGGGAGCTAAAGTCCCAGCCTGACGCGGCAGCCGAGCGCAGATCGCGGTAAATTTCCGTCGCCGGGCGGTTAGGGTTATTTTTAGCGGTGTTTACATCGTCAAGCCAGGATTCAGGACGCGGGGTATCGCGGTCATCCCAGTAGCGGTTAAGGATTGTCCCGTCATCCAGCTTCACGACGCGCTTGTTGGCCTGGCCCGGCTGCAGGCCATCGACGCCCTCCATCCAGTAGGCATACTCTTTTTCCATCTGCGGACGGTACTTTTTCAACGCGTCCTTATCATGCGTCGCCAGCAGTTCGACCATCAGGGAGAAGAACGGCGGCTGCGAACGGCTCAGGTAATAGCTGCGGTTGCCGTTAGGGATGTGGCCAAAGGTGTCAATTTCATAGGCGAAGTTGTCCACCATATCGCTGATTTTGTTCCAGTGGCCGCTTTCGGCCAGGCCCAGCATGGTGAAATAGCTGTCCCAGTAGTACACCTCGCGGAAACGCCCGCCGGGTACCACGTAAGGTTTCGGTAGCGGCAGGAGCGAATCCCACTTGTTGCTGGCTTTATCGGTGGTGCGGGTCAGTACGGGCCAAAGATCGTCAATATGCTCACGCAAACTTTGTCCAGCAGGCGGAACATATTTTTCACCTTCCGCGGGGAGCGTGAAGTTCATCTCGACAAAGTGGCGTAAGTCAAAGCTGGACTGGGCGTGCTGCATCCGATAATCCGCCAGAATCATCAGCGGGTCGCTTTTGGGTACGGCATCAGCAAAGGTTTTTTGATCGGGAAACAGTTTGGCACTTTGCACATCATTAAACAGAGGACCCAGCAAAATATCGGGTGATGTCGTCTGGGTTGTAGGGGGCTGGTCAGCATAAGCGAATGCTGTTACGCCGAGCAGCGCGCCTCCCAGCGCAAGCTGCAAGAACGCAGGGCGTAGTGTACGAGGTCTTATCATGAGTTCGTCTCCTGTCTTCACTAAACAGCGTGACCGCTGTTGTCAATCACCTGAAAACCTTAGACGAATATTGCCCGCTTCGCGTGAAATATTGCTGGCCCGTTACGCCTCTTCCGGGGTCTGGCTGGCTTCCCGCAGCGTGCCCGGCGCATGTCCGATAATGCGCTTAAATGCCCGGCTAAATGCCGCCAGAGACCCGTATCCCAGCCGCAGCGCGACCGTTTCGATGGGCTGATTTTCATGACGGATATACTGAATAGCCAGCCGCATTCTCAGCTCGCTGAGATATTTTGCCGGGGTGGTCCCCGTCGCGGCCAGAAACCGTTCGGCAAACACGGAGCGGGAGGTGCCCGCTTCTTTAGCCAGATCGGCCACGCTCCAGTTCAGGCCGGGCTGCTGGTGCATGGCATAAATTGCTCTGCTGAGGCGGGGATCGCGCAGCACCTGCACCCACCCGGTGGCTTTACCGCATCCGGCTTCGACCCAGCCGCGCACGATCAGCGCCGCGACGACGTCTGCCAGACGCGCCAGGATCCCGGCAAAGCCCACCTGACGGGTCATGGATTCTCGCTCCATGGCAGCCAGCAAGGGATGGATCTCCGGCCAGGTGGACATCAGCCTGCTCACCATCATCACCTCCGGCATAGCCTTGATCAGCGGCTGCATTCCGCCCAGCTCAAAATCCATGCATCCGCTAAAGATAATGGTGTTCTCACCGTCCGGACAGGGCTCACAGGCAATCGCGCAGACCGAGCTGCAGATAGGTTCGCTGGGAAAAGCATCCACCGGCGTCAGGGGAGCCTGCGCGTCTGAGAGCAGGGCGTGAGCGTTGCCGTTCGGGATAAAGAGCGCATCGCCGCCGCTTAATTCAAAGGTTGCACCACTCTCCATGCGCAGCAGCGCGCTGCCGTGGCTGACGAAATGAAACTGCGCCTTACCGGGAGCCTGATGGAACGCCACGCCAAACGGCGCGCTGGCTTCAATTCGCCGGTATTTCACTCCGGAAAGGCGCATGCCGCGTAAAAGCTCGCTGATCAAATCGGGTGACTGAACGGTCATCGCACAACTCCGGACGAATAATCAATAAGTGGAGATTATATGTCATAGATCGTCCATGGGGAACGCTCTATGCTTTTGCGATATTAGTCACATTTTGATAACGGGAGATCAACAGATGAGTTCATGTGTCGCGGCGAGCGAGGCGATAGCGCCTGCAAAACCCGCCTGGCGAGCGGTCTATTCGCTGGGGCTGGGCGTATTTGGATTGATCACGGCAGAGTTTCTGCCCGCCAGTTTGCTCACGCCGATGGCTGCCAGCCTGGGCGTAACGGAAGGGATGGCCGGGCAGGCCGTTACGGCGACCGCGCTGGTGGCGCTGGTCACCGGTTTACTGATTACGCCAGCCACCAAAAGTATCGACCGCCGCTGGGTGTTGATGTTCTTTTCGGTGCTGCAGATCGTCTCCAGCCTGCTGGTGGCCTTTGCGCCAACCCTGCACGTCCTGCTGATGGGGCGCCTGCTGCTGGGCGTTGCTATCGGGGGATTCTGGGCGATGTCGACCGCTACGGCGATGCGGCTGGTACCTGCCGATAAGGTGCCGAAAGCGCTGGCGGTGATTTTCTCCAGCGTGTCCATTGCAACGGTTGTTGCGGCGCCGCTGGGCAGCTATCTGGGCAGCCTGATTGGCTGGCGTAACGTCTTTGTTCTCTGCATAGTGCCGAGCGTAGCGGCCCTGCTGTGGCAGGTCTGGGTCCTGCCGTCGATGAAGCCGGAGAGCAGCGGCAGTCTGGGAACCTTGTTCCGGGTGCTGCGTCGTCCGGGGATGATCGGCGGGATGCTGGCAACCATTCTGATCTTCAGCGGCCATTTTGCTTTCTTTACCTATCTGCGCCCGTTCCTCGAGACCGTCGGTCAGGCAAGCGTAGAGACGATTTCGCTGATCCTGCTGGGCTTTGGTATCGCCAACTTTGTCGGCACCTCCGTTGCCGGACATCTGCTGGCACGCAATCTGCGCCTGACGCTGGCGCTGGTGCCGTTCGCCATGGGCGTACTGGCGCTCATGATGGTCGCGTTTGGTCATCTGGCGATGCTGGACGGTTTACTGGTTGCGCTATGGGGCTTTGCCTTTGGTCTGGTACCGGTGGGCTGGTCAACCTGGCTGGCAACCACCGTCCCTGATGAAGCCGAAAGTGCAGGCGGTTTGCTGGTGGCCTCTATTCAGCTGGCGATAAGCGCAGGCGCGGCGGGTGGCGGGGCGGTATTCGACCTCAACGGTGCCAGCGGCGTGTTTGCGGGCAGCGGTTTCCTGCTGGTGACGGCAATGGTGATTGTGCTGATGGGTGTGAAAGTAAAAGCGGAGTGAATTATTTGCCGGGTGAACGCAAGCGCCACCCGGCTCCAGACTTACAGCCCTTTCTTATCCATCAGCACCGCCAGATCCACCAGGCGGTTTGAGAATCCCCACTCGTTGTCATACCACGCCAGAATTTTGACCATGTTCCCGCCAATCACCAGCGTCGACAGCCCGTCGATAATTGAGGAGCGCGGGTCGCCCTGGTAATCGCTGGAGACCAGCGGTTCATCGCTGTAGCCCAGGATCCCTTTAAGGGGGCCGCTAGCCGCGGCCTGACGGAACGCGTCATTCACCTCGTCGGCGGTCACGTTACGGCTCAGCGTTACCGTCAAATCCACAATCGACACCACCGGAACCGGAACGCGCAGAGAATACCCGGTCAGCTTACCGTCAAGAGAGGGGATCACTTTCCCCAGCGCCTTCGCCGCGCCGCTGGAGTAAGGCACAATCGACAGGGCCGCCGCGCGTGCACCGCGCAGATCTTTCTCCGGCTGGTCGTGCAGCGCCTGGCTGTTGGTATAAGCATGCGTGGTGTTCATCAGGCCGTGCTCAATACCAAACTGCTGATGCAGCACCTGCGCTGCCGGAGCCAGTCCGTTAGTGGTACAGCTCCCGTTACTCACGACGGCGTGCAGGGCCGGATCGTACAGTTCGTGGTTCACACCCATCACCACCGTCAGGTCATCGTTTTTACCCGGCGCAGAGATGATGACGCGCTTGGCGCCACCGCGGGTGATATGTACCGCCGCCTTTTCGCGTTCGGTGAAGAAACCGGTGGCTTCAATCACCACGTCCACCCCAACGTCGCGCCACGGGATGTTCGCCGGATCGCGTTCGCTGAAGACGGTGAGCCGCTGCCCGTCCACCTGTAACGCGCCGTCAGCCGCCTCAACGGGCGCCTGCAGCGTGCCGAGCAGGGAATCATATTTGAGCAGATGGGCGAGGGTCTGGCTGTCCGTCAGATCGTTAATGGCCACAATCTGAAGATCCGGGTTACCCAGCGCCGCGCGCAGGAAATTACGTCCGATACGGCCGAAACCGTTAATACCGACCTTAACCATGATGCACTCCTTATCTCTGTTGTCTGGAGTCACTCTAGGCGTCAGGCTGCATGGCGTAAATGACAAAAAAGGATCACATTACGCCATCTTGCGGCAGTGAAAGCGCTGGCGGTATTCCGTGGGGGTGAGATGAAGCTGTTTCTCGAAAACACGACGCAGGTTAATGCTGGTGCCAAACCCGCTTTGCTCAGCAATCAGCTCCAGCGGATCGCTGGTTTGCTCAAGCAGCTGCCGGGCGGCGGCAAGACGCGCTTCCGTGACGTAGCGTGCCGGAGAAACCCCCGCATCCCGCGTGAATACGCGGGTGAAATTACGGGGACTCATCGCCGCTCTTTCCGCCAGGCGCTCAACGCAGAGATCGGCGGTCAGATTTTGCAGGATCCAGCTTTGCAGGTCGCTAATCGGCCCCTGGGTGCCGGACTGCCGCAAATTATAGCGGCTAAACTGCAGCTGTCCGCCCGGACGGCGCAGGTACATCACCATATCCTGCGCTACGTCGCGGGCGAGAGAGAAACCGTAATCGTCTTCCACCAGCGCCAGCGTCAGGTCGAAACCGGAACTGACCCCGCCGGAGGTCCAGATGGGCCCATCCTGAACGTAGATCGGGCCGCCTTCCACCCTGATGGCCGGATAAGCGGCCTGCATGGTCTCCAGCAGACGCCAGTGTGTGGTTGCCCGCCGACCGTCAAGCAAACCGCTCTGCGCAAGCAGCATCGCGCCGCCGCAGATGGAGGCAATACGCCGCGCATGCGGTGCTGCAAGATGCAGCCAGTCCACCACGGCGGTGCTCTCCTGTTCATTCATGCCGCGGCCGGTAATGATGATGGTATCCAGCGGCTCACGCGGGTCCAGTTCAGGCAGACGATAATCCGCCAGCAGGTTTAATCCGGACTGACCGTGGATCACCTGATGGGGCTGCGTGGTGGCGATGATGATGCGGTAGCACGGGTGAGACAGACCTTCCGGGTGCAGCCGGTTGGCCTGCATCAGAATGTCGGCGATACCGGCGGCTTCAAACAGCATGCCGCCGTCGGGAACAATAATCAGGATCTTCTTCATGTCCTGAAAAGTAGCTTTATTACAAAATAAGTCAACGGGTGGAGCGCATAAACGCCATTTCTGGCAAAGCAAAGCGATTTAAGTTCTTTGTTATTACAGCCGTTTTCCCGGATCGTCAGGAGACAGAACGACAAACGGAACGGCATCGGCAGGAATGAGTCACTATTTACACCCGCAGCAGCGAGAACATATTCACCAGCTTGCCACGCGGTTGCTGTGGCGAAGCGAGCTTCCCACCTGGCTGTTAATTATCGCTATCTATACCGGCTGGTTTACCACCCTGGCGTACTGGCGCACGCTCGGCTTGCTGCCTGCCACGGTGCTGCTGATCTGGTTTACCGCCTGGTATATGTCGCTTCAGCATGAGCTGATCCACGGTCATCCGACGCGCTTTCCCCGCTTAAATCAGCTTTTCGGAACGCTGCCGCTGGCGGTCTGGTATCCCTATGGCCTTTACCGCGACTCGCATCTTGCCCATCACAGCAACGATCGTCTCACGGTACCGGTGGACGACCCTGAATCCTACTATTTTACCGAAGAGAGCTGGGCGCGTTTTGCGCCCTGGCAGAAGCGCATTATTCATGTGCGTAATACGTTTCTGGGGCGGCTGTTACTGGCTCCGCTGCTGGATATCGTCCAGACGCTGGGAAGCGCCGTGGCGGCGTTTCGCCACATGAACCTGCGGGCGATGCTGATGTGGCTGGTGCATGGCGGGCTGTTGGCGGGTCTGTTTGTCTGGATGCGCCACGTGGATTTCTCACCGGTCTGGTTTGTGCTGGCGGTGAGCTATCCCGCGCTGGCGCTCACCAAAGTGCGCTCTTTTCTCGAGCACCGCGCTGCAGACGATCCTCTCGCGCGTTCGGTCATTAACGAAGCCGGGATCGTCTGGCAGGTGCTGTTCCTGAATCTCAACTACCATTCAGTGCATCACGATCTGCCAGGCGTACCCTGGTATGGTCTTAAGGCGATCTACCAGCAAAACCGGGCGGTGTACCAGCAGCGCAATCACGGTTTTGTGGTCAAGGGATACGGCCAGTGGCTGCGACAGTTTTGGGATAAGGCCGTGGACGTCACGGTTCATCCGGGGATAAAGCGAGAAGAGCATGAGTAACCTGCTGGCGTTTCCGATGTATGCCGTCAATCGGGCCGATACCGACGCGCTGTGGCGAGCTGTGCACGCTTTGCTGCTGGCACGCGGCGTGCCGGTGGGCGGTCTCGTGCCGGGCATCCCGGAAGAGGACCTACTGACGCACTGGCAGCAGCCTGGACTCATCCTGAGCCAGACCTGCGGTTATCCGCTGATCACACAGTTGCCGGACGTGCAGGTCGTCGGCTGTTTTCATTATGCGGCGCCGGGCTGCGAAGGGATCGCTTACCGCAGCCTGCTGGTGGTGCGGGAAGAAGATAAACACCTGCGCGTTGACGATTTCCGCGGGCGGAGGGTGGTGTGTAATGCGCCCGATTCCCAGTCCGGCTACAACACGCTGCGAAGACGAGTGGCACCTGATACGGTCAATGACTATTTTTCGCAGGTGATTTTAAGCGGCAGCCATCGCCAGTCGCTGGTTGATGTAAAAGGCGGGGTGGGGGATATTGCGGCCATCGACTGCGTGACCTGGGCACTGCTGCAGCGCCATGAGCCGGAACGGCTAGCGGGGCTGGCGGTCATTGACCGTACCCCTCTGACGCCGGGACTGCCGCTGATCGCTTCGCATAACACCTCACCTGAAACGCTTAGCGCCATTCGCGATGCGCTCCATGCGCTGGTCAGTTCACCGGAACATCGGGCGATTTGTGACGTGGTGCTGATCGGCGGTTTTAGCGTGGTGACGCGCGAGGCCTACGCCTCATTGTTGGCGTGATAAATCTCCTGCGCGTCGGTAAAACAGCGCAGCGCCAGCGAGGAGACGGGTTTCTGCCTGCGCATAATCAGGCCGACGGGCGCCTCAATGTTCGCCTCGGCGATGGGGACAATCCTGAAATTGCTGTTCAGCGCCTCCAGCCCGTTGTTCAGCGGCATGACGGCGCAGCATACGCCGCTCTGTACCGCCTGAATGATCTGGAACGTGGAGTCGCTCTCGAAAACGGCTGTCGGTTCAATGCCTGCAGCGTGAAAGCTGGCCTCCATATGCGCCCGGTAGTGCATCCCTTTGGTCAGGAACCCCAGCGGAAAATCCGTCAGGTCGCGCCAGGCCAATCTCTCCTGGCCGAGCTGGAAATGGCGGACGTCGTGCAGCAGGCCCATCTTCGTTTTGGGAAGCTGGATAATGTCAAACAGGCTGGTGTCGATGCTGTTGAGGTAGCATATTCCCAGCTCAAGCTGATTCCGGCTGACGCCGTCGGCAATCTGCGCGGAGGACATGGAATAGAGGCTGTAGGTCAGCTCCGGGTATTTTTGCGTCAGCAGGCGTATAAAGATCATCGGATCCACGCTCGCCAGCGGCACCATCCCCAGACGGAGTTCGCCCACCACCTGGCCTTTGCACAGCGCGGCTTCCGCCTGCAGCCCGTCGTGCGCCGCCAGCAGCGCGCGGGTCCACGCAAGAATACGTTCACCCTCCGGCGTAAACCCTTCAAAGCGCTGCCCGCGTACAATCAGCACCAGCCCCAGCTCCTCTTCCAGGCTGCGGATGCGCATGGAGAGGGTCGGCTGGGTGATGTTGCACTGCGAGGCCGCTTTACCAAAGTGCCGGGTCTCGTCGAGCGCGATTAAGTATTTTAACTGTTTAATATCCATCGTTTTCTCTGCGCGAACGGCCTTACAGCATGCGGATCTCTTTTGAGCGCAGGGTGATGCGAACCGGAACGGATTTATAAGACGGCGTCCCGCTGTCCTTGTCGAGATAATCGAGCGGCACCAGCACGTTAGCCTCCGGGTAGTATGCCCCGACGGAGCCCGGGGCGATGCTGTACGCCACCACGGTAATGTCCTCCAGGCGCTGAACGCTGCCGGGGAGGGCGGTTTCGATATCCACGCGGTCGCCGTGCTCCAGCCCTGACTGTGCCATATCGTCTTCGTTCATAAACAGCACGTCGCGGCGGCCAAAGACCCCCCGGTAGCGGTCGTCCAGGGCGTAAATGGTAGTGTTGTACTGGTCATGGCTGCGCAGCGTAATCAGACGCAGAACATGCTCGCCTTCGCCGCTGGCGTTCTCGTGAACCCCGTCGAACACCGAGAACATCGCTTTTCCTGTCGCCGTTGGCCAGATACGTTGCGTCGGCGGCAGCGGCATGCGGAAGCCGCCGGGAACGCGGATCCGCGCGTTGTAGTTCTCAAACCCCGGAATGGTCTGCTCGATCAGATCGCGGATGCGGTCGTAATCCTCAACCAGCGTCATCCAGTCCACGCGGGTGGCCTGTAGGGTGGCTTTCGCGAGGCCAGCCACGATGGCGGGTTCCGAACGCAGCAACGGCGAGGCGGGTTTCAGCTTGCCGGACGAGGCGTGCACCATCGACATGGAATCTTCGACGGTAATGGACTGACGGCCGGTAGCCTGAATATCCAGCTCGGTGCGGCCGAGGCACGGGAAAATAAAGGTCTCTTTGCCCACCAGCAGATGGGTGCGGTTGAGCTTGGTGCCGACGTGCACGCTCAACGCCAGGTTACCCATCGCCGGAAAGCCCCGCTCGTGATCGGGCATCGCAACCGCAAAATTGCCGCCGAGGCAGATAAGTGCCTTCGCACGGCCGTCAATCATCGCCAGCGTGGCCTGCACCGCATCGTGTCCGTGGTGAGACGGCGGCTCAAAGCCGAACACGTCCTTCAGACGGTTCAGGAAGGCCGGTGTGGGTTTCTCGCTAATCCCGACGGTCCGGTTTCCCTGCACGTTTGAGTGGCCGCGCAGAGGGCAGATACCCGCGCCGGGCTTACCGATGTTCCCGCGCAGCAGGAGCACGTCAGCGATCAGGCGGACGTTCGCCGTGCCTTTATTGTGCTGGGTAATTCCCATTCCGTAGGTAATGATGGTGGCATTTGATTTGGCATAGGCCTCGGCAACCTTCCTGAGCGCCGCCTGGCTCAGGCCTGACTCGCGCTCAATGTCTTCCCAGCGGGTTTGCGCGATATCGGCGGCGAAGTCCTCAATGCCTTGGGTGTGTTCAGCAATAAACGCGCGATCCAGCACGTCACCGCGTTCGGCCTCCATCTCCAGAAGGTGTTTAGCCATCCCTTTCAGCGCGGCGGCATCGCCCCCGGCTTTCACCTGGAAATAGGTCGAGGCGATATCCGTGGAGCCGTAGGTCGCCATTTCAATCACGCTCTGCGGGTCCGCAAAACGTTCGAGGGCGCGCTCACGCAGCGGGTTAAAGACGATAATCGGCACGTTGCGGCGGGCCAGCTCGTGAAGGGTGCCCATCATTCGCGGATGGTTGGTGCCGGGGTTATGGCCGATGGAGATCACCAGTTCGGTCTTATCGAAGTCGTCCAGCGAGACGGTGCCTTTCCCGATCCCGATAGATCGCGGCAAGCCGACGCTGGTGGCCTCGTGGCACATATTCGAGCAGTCGGGGAAGTTATTGGTACCGTATTCGCGGGCGAAGAGCTGAAACAGGTATGCCGCTTCGTTAGAGGCGCGTCCGGAGGTATAGAACTCAACCTGGTCCGGCTCGAGCCCGCGCAGGACTTCACCGATACGCTGAAACGCCTCGTCCCAGTCGACGGGGCGGAAGGTATCGCTTGCCCGGTCATAGCGCAGGGGATGCGTCAGGCGACCGTAGCCTTCCAGCTCAAAGTCCGATTTTGCCAGCAGCGAAGCGACGCTGTTTTCCGCCAGAAATTCGGGGGTGACGCGTTTGCTGGTGGCTTCCCATGTCACCGCCTTCGCGCCGTTCTCGCAGAACTGGAACGTCGATTTATGCTCCTTATCGGGCCACGCGCAGCCAGGGCAGTCAAAACCGTCCGGCTGGTTGGTGCGGAGCAGGGTCGCGGGGGCGTCCAGAGTATCCATTTGGGTACGTACCGCGATGGCCGTTGCTTTCAGCGCGCCCCAGCCTCCGGCGGGACCGTCATAGTGTCTGATGCCGGGAACTGCGCGTCTTTTCGTGTTCATACCCACTCCTGATTTGTTCGGTTACACAACATCTAAACCCATAAAAGCGCTGCGCCGGGCAATAAGCGAAAGCAATCACGACCGTATGGCTGCTCGCATGCGGTAGAGAAAATGGCTTCTTCTTAAATTCTTTTCATTACAGGGTTTTATAGGATTTTGCGCCTAAGGATTTAAAGAAATTATAACGAATTTTTATCATTTTAATAATAAATCTTATCTATCGCCTGGTAGGTGAGATAGATGGCGGTGAACAGGTAAGGATGTAGCACCAGTAAAATTTCGAATGAAGCGCCTTAACGGGAGAAAGAGACGATGTTCGCAGTTGGCAGGTAATTGCGTGCATTTTTTAGTGGCGATTAAGGCAGGAAGGTTAACTCCCGCTTAATGATTAATGGATATAATTTATGCCTTAAAGGGAAATTGTCTTCGCGTAAAATATAAAGTTATTTTGAGCCGTGAAATTAACGCCGGGCGGCATCGGTGAAATAGGTTCATTCTGAGCGCAAAGTTCGTGCAATATTAAAGATGCCCTGTTAGTGCAACAAATAATTCATTGGCGATATGTTCTTCTGACATCACCAATACGCGAATTCTACTAATAATGGTAGTGGCGATAATAGCGGCATTGCGTTATTGAAATAGATTCTCTTTTGTGTATTTGTTATGTAAAACAGTGGCTTATGCGCGCATTGAGTGAGTAAATAAATGGAGGTAGGCCGTGTATCATTTTTTATTAAGATTAATCCTATAATCTATCCTCTGCTTCATTTACCAACAGTTACGTAACGGTAAATATTGAATTGATGCGAAGCTCATGTAAACTTGTTTACCGTTTGTCAAAATATGTCAGGAAGACGCTGGGCCTTATTCTGAAGGGCTCGTGCGGTAGCTATGCCTTTAAAATAGTAACGCCACGAAAATATCCTGACTATTTTAACAATAGCACTTAAGTCAAACTTCACCTCCTTATCTTCATCATCGAAATATCGCTACGGAAAAGCATATGAAAATGCGCGTATTGTTTTCACTTCTGTTTGTAATGGCGGTGGCGGGTTGTAAAGCGCCGCAGAAACCTGCGATCACTGACGATACCATCGTGACCAGCCAGGTGAACGGCGTCACCTTAACTCACCGTCATGTTGTGCTGCCCCCGGCAGAGTTCACCCAGGTGAATGAGCCTTATCGCGCCATGTACCCCGCATCCCTGATGAGCCGTCCGGACTACGGCGGAAAAGTGATCCGCACGCTGGAGACCGGCAAAACCTACGTGGTGCTGGGGCAGGTTGAACACTTCTGGATGGCGCTTGCCGACGAAGGGAACGAACAGCTGATTGGTTACGTCCCAATGCGCGCCGTGATCAAGGCCGACCAGTACGAAGCCACCGTGCGTAAACAGGCGATCCGTCCAAAAGCGCGTAAGAAAACAACCTGTGTTGACGTCGATGGCAACAGCAAAGCCTGCAAAGACAGCGCAAACGGCACCTGGATCCTGAACTAAACGGGTTTCAAGAGCGTATTTTTTATGAATACAAAAACGTTTCATCAGCTCGGGTTAGCATTTTTCGCGGTGGTTTTCACCCTGTTGAGTGGTTGTACGTCGTCTTCACACAGCGACCCCTCCCGCTACAATCTGCAGTTTCAGGCTCACCCTCAAATCAATGATTCTGCGCCATTAAAGGTCAGAGTGTTGCTCCTGAAATCCGATGCGGATTTCATGTCCAGCGACTTCTATTCCCTGCAGAACAACGCGTCAGCCACGCTTGGCGCGAATCTGCTCAACAGCGATGTGTTCTTCCTGATGCCGGGCCAGCTTTCGAAAAACCTGAGTGGACAAAGCTCGCCCGAGGCACGCTATATCGGCGTGATGGCGGAATATCAGACGCTGGACGGGAAAAAATGGCGCGTCTCAATCCCATTGCCTGTTCCCGGCGAAAACCATTTCTACCAGTTCTGGAAATGGTCCGCAGATGAACTCATCGCCAACGTCTTCCTGGACGTGAACGGTATCCGGGTCATCAGCCAGTAACGCGCTTCATAACAGGAAACACATCATCATGACGAAGGCAGAAAAGGTCGTCTGGACCGAAGGCATGTTCCTGCGTCCACACCATTTTCAGCGGACAGAAAGTTATCTGCTGAACCACATTCGTGAATGGGGTGCGCTGCAGCGATCGTATCTGTGGGGCTTTCTCGACGTTGAGCTGGACGACGCGATGCTCCGCCAGGGCTGTATTGCGCTGAGCTACTGCAGCGGGTTACTGCCTGACGGCACGTTTTTCCAGGTGCGCAACGGCCGCAATGGCCCGGTGCCGCTGAAGATCCCTGACAATCTCACCAATGAGAAGGTGGTGCTTGCGCTGCCGGTTCGCCGCGGCGAACGCGAAGAGGTGATTTTCAGTGAAGAGCAGGCCTCGCTGGCGCGTTACCTCGCGTTTGAACAGGACGTCGAAGACGATAATGCCATGTCGGTGGGCGATGCCACGGTACAGTTTGGCCGCCTGCGTTTAACCCTGATGCTGGAAAAAGATCTCACGGCAGAGTGGACCGCCATCGGCGTGGCCTTCGTGAGCGAAAAACGCAACGACAACCACGTGCGGCTGGATAACAGCTACATTCCGCCGATGCTGAACGCCAACAACAGCCCGCAGATCTACGGCATGATTAACGATCTGCATGGGCTACTGGTCCAGCGCAGCCAGCAGATTGGCGGACGTCTGCGCCAGCCTGGACGTTTTAATACCTCCGAACTGATTGAGTTCACGCTGCTTTCGCTGGTCAACCGCCATCTTGGTGAGATTGCCCATATAAAAACCCTGCCGCTGCTCCACCCGGAAACGCTGTGGCGCAGCTGGCTGCCGTTTGCGACGGAACTTGCCACCTGGACCTCACAACGCTCAGCGGAGAGCGTGCTCCCGGTGTATGACCATGACGATCTGGCGGTCTGCTTCAGCAAGCTGATGCTGATGCTGCGTCAGGGGCTGTCGCTGGTGATAGAAGATCACGCCATCCAGCTGCCGCTCAACGAGCGTTCCCACGGTCTTAACATCGCTACCGTGCCGGAGACCAGCATGGTGCGCGAGTTCGGCTTCGTGCTGGCGGTGAAGGCCAACGTGCCGGGCGAACACCTGCAAACCCATTTCCCGGCCCAGATGAAGGTGGCACCGGTCTCGAAAATCCGCGATCTGGTTCAGCTGCAGCTGCCGGGCATTATGCTGCGCGCCATGCCGGTCGCCCCGCCGCAAATACCGTGGCACGCGGGCTACAGCTATTTCGAGCTGGAGAAGGGCAGCGAGCTGTGGCACGAGATGGATAAGTCCGGTGCGTTCGCTCTGCATCTCGCAGGGGAGTTTCCGGGTCTCGATATGGAGTTTTGGGCCATCCGTAGCCCGACAGAATAATAAAGCGAGCACTAAATATGCAGGAACGACAGGATACCGGCAGTGATGCTGTGTTTACCGGAGCCAGTGGCAATAATCAGCTGGTGGCGGCTGCCAACCCGCTGCTCAACGCCATTCCACAAATCCGTCATTCGGTTTCTCATGACGATCAGGTGGCGTTGCGCCAGCGTCTGATCGACGAAATTCGCCGTTTCGAAGTGCGATGCCAGCAGGCAGGGTTGCCGTATGAAGTGATCGTCGGTGCCCGCTACTGCCTGTGTACGGCGCTGGATGAAGCCGCCGCGCTCACCCCCTGGGGCAGCAGCGGCGTCTGGTCCAGCAGTGGTCTGCTGGTCACGTTTCATAATGAAACCTGGGGCGGCGAAAAATTCTTCCAGCTGCTGGCGCGCCTCTCTCAGAACCCGCGTGAACATATCCTGCTGCTGGAGATGATCAACTACTGCCTGCTGCTCGGCTTCGAGGGACGCTATCGGGTGCTGGATAATGGCCGCACCCAGCTGGAAACCATCAAACAGCGACTGTGGCAGATGATCCGCAGCGTGCGCGGCAGCTACGCGCCGCCGCTCTCGGTGCACCCGGAAGATCGTCCTGTACTGCGCAAGCTGTGGCGTCCGATGGTCCCCCTCTGGGCCTGCGTGGCGCTGGTCGGGTTTATCGCCTGTCTGTTTTATATCGTGCTTAACTGGCGTCTCGGCGATAACACCAGCCCGGTGCTGGCGAAGATTTATCAGTCTCAGCTGCCGGAAACCTCTATTCAGCAGCCCGCTCGCCAGCTGCCTGCGGTACTGAACCTGCGCGGCTTCCTGAAGCCTGAGATCGATGCCGGTCTGGTGGCGGTGAAGGATGAAGCGGATCGCAGCGTGGTGATCCTGAAAGGGGACGGCCTCTTCGCCTCGGCCTCGACGGTGGTGCGCGACCGCTATGAGCCGGTCATCAACCGCATTGCGCAGGCGATGAATAACGTCAGCGGCAAAATTCTGGTGGTGGGCTACAGCGACAACGTGCCGATCCGCAGCGCGCGCTTTGCCTCCAACTATGAACTCTCTCTCGAACGCGCCCGGTCGGTGCAAAAACAGCTGCAGGGAAGCCTCTCGCAGCCTGAACGCGTGAAGGCGGAAGGGCGGGGCGAGATTAACCCGGTGGCGCCGAACACGACGCCTGAAAACCGCGCCCGTAACCGCCGTGTGGAAATTACTCTGCTGGTGTCGCCTGAAAATACGCAGGCTGAGCTGAACGGATTGCCGCAAGGAAACTAAGGATGCTGACTACTCTTCTTTCCATACTGACCAATCGCATTCTGTGGAGCTTCCTCGGCGTAACGGCGCTCGCGGCGGTGATCTGGATGATTGGTCCGCTGTTGTCCATCGTGGATACCCGTCCGCTTGAATCTGAACAGAACCGCGTTATCAGTATCGCGGTGGTATATCTGATCTGGGCCCAGAGCCACATTCTGCCTCGGCTGTATAACGCCTGGCTGAACCGCAAGCTGATGGACAAGCTCAACGAGAACACAACTAAAGCGGAGGCGGCCGATCCGCAGAAACGCCTGAATAACGAGGAGCAGATCCTCGCAGGTCGTTTCGACGAAGCCGCGCAGATGCTGAAAAAAGCCCACTTCAGTAAGGCGGGCCACAGCGCGCAGTGGACGCAGCGTTTCAGCACGCAGTACCTCTATCAGCTGCCGTGGTACGTCATCATCGGCGCGCCGGGCTCCGGGAAAACCACCGCGCTGGCCAACTCCGGGCTGCAATTCCCGCTGGCGGATCGCTTCGGTAAAACCGCGCTGCGGGGCATCGGCGGCACGCGCAACTGCGACTGGTGGTTCACCAACGAGGCTGTCCTGCTGGATACCGCCGGACGTTATACCACGCAGGAGAGCGAACAGGTTCAGGACGCAGGAGAATGGCTGGAGTTCATCAACCTGCTGCGTAAATATCGTCGTCGCCAGCCGATCAACGGTGTGATTATCACCATCAGCATTTCCGACCTGCTCACGCAGTCCGCCGAGGCGTCCCGCCAGCAGGCGGTGAACCTGCGCCAGCGTCTGTCCGAGCTGCATGAGCAGCTGGGCATCCGCTTCCCGGTGTACGTGATGGTGACCAAGGCTGACCTGCTCAAGGGCTTCCGCGCCTGGTTCGCCGATTACGACAAAGCGCAGCGCGACCAGATTTGGGGCTTTACGCTACCGTGGGAGCAGACCAAACACGCGGATTACGACCTGATGGGCAACTTCCAGCAGGAGTTTTCTCTGCTCCAGCAGCGCCTGGATGCCGGTCTGCCGGAGACCATGCTCAAGGAGCATGACGGTAAAACCCGTGCGGAAGCCTATCTTTTCCCGCAGGAGTTCGCCGCGCTGCGCCCGCTGCTGGCGGATTACCTGAGCACTGTCTTTGCCCGTTCAAACTTTGAAACCGAATTCTCGCCGCGCGGCATTTACTTTGCCAGCGGTACCCAGGAAGGCATGCCGTTTGACCGCGTGATGGGCGAGCTCAACCGCGCGCTCTCTCTGCCGGAAGGTGCCGAAAGCGATAACTGGGATTCCGTCAGCAAAGAAGCCCCCATCCCGGGCGCGAAAGGCCAGAGTTTCTTTATCAAGAATCTGCTGCAAAACGTCATTTTCCAGGAAGCGGGCATAGCCGGAGAAAACCGCTGGTGGGAGCTGCGCAACCGGGCGGTGATCTGGTCTGGTTACGCGGCGCTGCTGGCCCTGCTGGTGATTCTGGGCGGGCTGTGGCTGACCAGTTACGCCAAAAACAAGGCCTATCTGGAAGAGGTTGACGCCAAAGTGCCGGTGCTGGAACAGCAGAGTAAGGCGCTGCAAAATCAACCTCAGCGCGATCTCTTTGCGCTGCTGCCGCTGCTAAATGGTCTGGTCGATCTGCCGAAGAGCGGTGCCTTTGACGTTAATGACCCGCCCGTCTCTCGCCGTATGGGACTTTATCGCGGGGATGACGTCAGCGATGCATCGCAGTCTCTGTATCAGAAAGCGCTGGATCAGATGTTACTCCCCGCCGTGGCGATGCACATCACCACCTGGCTGCGCAACGACAACGGCAGCGACGTAGAATACAGCTACGAGGCGCTGAAAGCCTACCAGATGCTCTATCAGCCGAAGCACTACGACGGCAAATTCCTCCATTCCTGGGTGATGCTCAACCTGCAGCGCAACCTGCCGCAGGACGTCACTCAGGCGCAGCTTCAGCAGCTTGAATGGCATCTGACCCAACTGCTGGAACCGAAAATTCAGGCGTCACCCTATGCGCTGGATGAATCCCTGGTCGCGCGGGAAAGGACGCTCATCAACCAGCAGCCGCTCTCGACTCGCGTATACGGTCGTCTGAAGCGCCTGCTGGAGCATGACGAAAACCTCAAGCCGGTCTCGCTTTCCGATCTTGGCGGCCCGCAGAGCGAGCTGGTTTTTTCCCGCAAAAGCGGCAAGCCGGTCAGCGAAGGCGTGCCGGGTCTGTATACGCCTGACGGCTACTGGAAAAGCTTTAACGGGCAAATCGACAGCGTGACGACCGCCCTGCATGAAGATGACGCCTGGGTATTAGGTGCCACCACGGCCCAGGAAGATAAACAGCAGATCGATAACGCGGTGCGCCAGCTTTACATGCGCGACTTTATCGCCAACTGGGATCGCTTTCTCGCCGACATCCAGCTCAACGGCAGTGCCGATCTCTCCCAGCGTATCAACACCGCGCGCCTGCTCTCCGGGGCAAACTCACCCCTGCGCCGTCTGGTGCTGAACCTGAGCCAGGTGCTGACGCTGTCGCGCAATGCGCCTGCGCCAGCGGATGCCGGGAAAGCGGAAGAGCAGAGCAATCGCGCTACCCGGACGCTGCAGGCGCTGTTCAGTAACAGCGATGCGGCACCAGCGCAGGGTGCGGTAGCGGTACAGGCACCGGAGCAGCTGGTGACTGACCACTATGCACCGATGATTGAGCTGGCGCAGCCGCTGGAGAAAGGCGGAAAAACCATTGTCTTTGACGATTTTCTCAAGCAGGTGGACGAGCTGTATCGCTACCTGACCGCCGTTCAGGATGCGGCCAACAGCGGGATGCCTGCGCCGGGCGGCGACGCAATTAGCCGTCTGCAGGCCAGCGCGGGCCGTCTGCCGGGCGGGCTGCAAACCATGTTCAGCAATATGGCCGTGGGTGCCAGCAGCGATACCCAGCGACGCGATCTGGAAAACGTGCGTAAGCGCATTAACGTGGAAGTGGGTGGCTTCTGCCGTCAGGCGATTGCCGGCCGCTACCCGCTGGTGCGCAGCGCCAGCATGGAAGTGACGCCTGACGATCTCGCCCGCATGTTTGCACCCGGCACCGGGCTGATGGACACCTTTTTCCGCGATAACCTGACCAACAAAGTCGACACCACCCAGGCGAACTGGCGCTTTATGCCGGGGATCGACGGTAAAACCCTGCCGGGCAGCGAAGGGCTGCTGCGCCCGTTCCAGCAGGCGCAGTCAATCCGCGATGCCTTCTTTGCCAACGGGGCGACAACGCCGTCCTATAAGGTCACGGTGCGCACCGTGCGGATGGATAACACCATTCTGAACCTGACGCTGGACGTTGATGGCCAGCTGCTGCGCTACAGCCACGGCCCCCAGGCGGTGCAGATCATGAACTGGCCGGGACCCGGCGGCACCAACCAGGTGCGTATGCAGCTCGGACTGGCAAACGGCAGTACGGCATCTCTGGTGACTAACGGATCCTGGGCGCTGAACCGCTTTTTCGATAAGGCCCGGACCAGTCCTGGCGCGGGTAGCCTGAGCCGTCAGGCCACCTTCAACGTCGACGGTCATCAGGTCACGCTGGAGTTTGCGCCAAACAGCATTCGCAACCCGTTCCAGCTTCCCCGTTTCTCATGCCCATAACCGCAAGGACAGCCGTATGACGAATACCCCTGCGATGAACCGCTACAGCTGGTATGGCAAATTACCCAGCGCCGGTGACTTTTTGCAGCGTCGCTTTCCTGACACCCTTCAGCGCCAGTGGTCACACTGGTTTCAGGTCGGCCTGCTGGCCTGGCAACAGGAAGAGCAGCGCAGCGGTGAGCGCCAGTTTACGAAAGCCCCGGTGTGGAATTTTGTCGTTCCGCCCATGCTGGGCAGCCAGATGATCCAGATGGGCTGCCTGCTGCCGGGACGCGACAGCGTGGGTCGCCACTACCCGGTCTGCATTCAGCTGAGCTTTAGTCCCGCCGAATGGTCATCGCGTCTGCTCGGCCAGGCCGAAAGCTGGTACCAGCAGCTGGGTCGTCTGGGCCTGCACGCGGTGCGCAACGGTTTTTCCGCCTCACAGCTTGACGAGACGTTGATGAGTATCCCGGCGCCGCAGCCCGTTGAGCCACAAAAGCGATCCGACATTCTGGACGTGATTGGCTATGACGATGACGGCCAAAGCACGCTGGGCTGGCCGCAGGCGGCAGAGTGTTTTGACCCGCTGCGTCAGACCAGCTTCTGGTGGACGAACCGCTGCGACGGCTACCCGCTCTACACGCACGTCCACAGCGGCAACTTTACCGGGCAGCTCTTTACGCTGCTGTTCGATCCGGCAGGTGGCGCCCGACCGGGTCGTCACGGTCTTTATCCGCCTATGTTTGAATAAGCAGGGATCTCATGAATATCGAAGAATTTCTCGCGCCGATAAGCCCCGACAAGCCCTGTGGCGAAAACCTGGAATATGACGCCGACTTCCAGACCATGAATCAGGCAAGTCTTGGGAAAGCGGAACAGCAGTTTGGCGACACTATTATTCCCGCAGAGCCCGCTGACTGGAACACGGTAGAAAAATACGCCACCAGCCTGCTGACCCGCACCAAAGATCTTCGCGTCCTGCTGGCGTTAACCCATGCCTGGACGCGTCGCCGCGGGCTGGCGGGCTATGCAGACGGGCTGTTACTGGTGCAGGAAGCCCTGACCCGTTACTGGGAGCAACTCTATCCGCTGCTGGAAGAGTATGGCGAAACCGATCCGTTCTACCGCATCAACGCTCTCGCCGGGCTGAGCGATAAATCTGACCTCACCGTCGCCGTGCGTAACGCCTCGCTGCTGCGCTCGAACGGCGATGAAATTTCGCTCCGGGATGCCCAGGCCCTGCTGGACGGCAGTAAGACGGAGTGTCCGGACTATCCCGGCGGCCGTCCACGGCTGATTGACGAGCTGGCCCGCGGCGACCAGCCGGGAACCGCAGCGGTTATCGTCATTAACGAACGGCTGCTGGCGATTCGCGAGCTGCTCACCGGGCATCTCGGTGAAAGCGGCGTGCCCGAGATGGAGCAGCTGCTGAAAACCGTGGGGCTGGTTTCCAGCGCCTGTCAGGTGACCGATATCAGCAAGCTGCTGCCGAACCGTGAGGCGCAGGCGGAACCCCAGGTTGAGCAGCAATCGGCGGTAACGCAGCCCGTTCAGCAGGTCACCGACTGGCGCAGCGTGCAGGTCACCAGCCGCGCCGACGCCCAACTGATGCTGGAAAAAGCGAAGCAGTATTTTGCGCAGTACGAACCGAGCCATCCCGCACCGCTGATGATTGAGCGGGTGCAGCGGCTGTCTGAACTTAACTTTATGGACATTATTCGCGACCTGGCGCCAGACGGCGTTAACCAACTGGAAAACATCTTTGGACGCCGCGAATAACGCGTCCTGGCATTATGACGACAGGCATGGAGCCTGCCGTTTCACCTTCACCGCGCATCTTTGATGGAGAACATCATGGCAATGAGTAACAGTGGACAGAAATTCATCGCACGTAACCGTGCTCCCCGCGTCCAGATCGAGTACGACGTAGAGATCTACGGTGCAGAACGTAAAATTCAGCTGCCGTTTGTGATGGGCGTCATGGCCGATCTGGTCGGTAAACCGGTAGAAAACCTGCCTGCCGTCGACGAGCGTAAATTCCTCGAAATCGACATCGACAACTTTGACGAACGCATGAAGGCGCTGAAGCCGCGCGTGGCGTTCCAGGTGGACAACACCCTGACCGGCGAAGGTAAGCTTAACGTGGATCTGACCTTCGACAGTATGGACGACTTCCTGCCGGATGCGGTGGCCCGCAAGGTTGAGCCGCTGAACAAGCTGCTGGAAGCGCGTACCCAGCTCTCTAACCTGCTGACCTACATGGACGGCAAAAACGGTGCGGAAGAGCTGATCGCAAAAATTTTGCAGGATCCGACGCTGCTCAAATCCCTGAGCCAGTTGCCGAAAAATGACGAAAGCGCGAAAGGTAGCGAGGAATAATCGATGAGCAACCAGACTCAACAACACGAGCAGCAGGCGGGTCAGGCGTTCAGCCAGGATGAGTTCAGCGCGCTGCTGAACAAAGAGTTCCGCCCGAAAACCGATCAGGCGCGCTCCGCCGTAGAAAGCGCGGTCAAAACCCTGGCGCAGCAGGCGCTGGAAAATACCGTCACCTTCTCGAACGATACCTACCGTACCATTCAGAACCTGATTGCCGGTATCGACGAGCAGCTGTCGCAGCAGGTGAATCAGATCATTCACCACGACGAGTTTCAGAAGCTGGAGAGCGCCTGGCGCGGTCTGAGCTACCTGGTGAACAACACTGAAACTGACGAGATGCTGAAGATCCGCTTTATGAGCATCTCCAAGCAGGAGCTGGGCCGCACCCTGAAGCGCTACAAGGGCGTGGGCTGGGACCAGAGCCCGATCTTCAAGAAGATCTACGAGCAGGAGTACGGTCAGTTCGGCGGCGAGCCGTTTGGCTGCATCGTCGGGGACTACTACTTCGACCACAGCCCGCAGGACGTTGAGCTGCTGGGTGAAATGGCGCGCATCGGCTCTGCGGCGCACTGTCCGTTTATCACCGGTACCGCACCGGGCGTGATGCAGATGGAGTCCTGGCAGGAGCTGGCTAACCCGCGCGACCTGACCAAGATCTTCCAGAACACCGAATACGCGGCCTGGCGTTCGCTGCGTGAATCCGAAGATGCCCGCTATCTGGGCCTGGTGATGCCGCGCTTCCTGTCGCGCCTGCCGTACGGCATTCGCACCAACCCGGTCGACAGCTTTGACTTTGAAGAGCAGACCGACGGCGCGAACCACAATAGCTACTCCTGGGCGAACGCCGCCTATGCGATGGCCGCCAACATCAACCGCTCCTTTAAAGAGTACGGCTGGTGCACCTCGATTCGCGGCGTGGAGTCCGGCGGGGCGGTGGAAAACCTGCCGTGCCACACCTTCCCGAGCGATGACGGCGGCGTGGACATGAAGTGCCCGACCGAGATCGCCATCAGCGATCGTCGTGAAGCCGAGCTGGCGAAAAACGGCTTTATGCCGCTGGTTCACCGCAAAAACTCCGACTTCGCCGCCTTCATCGGCGCACAGTCCCTGCAGAAACCGGCCGAATACCACGATCCGGATGCCACCGCCAATGCGCGTCTGGCGTCTCGTCTGCCGTACCTGTTCGCCTGCTGCCGCTTCGCCCACTACCTGAAGTGCATCGTGCGCGACAAAATCGGCTCCTTCCGCGAGCGTGAAGAGATGGAACGCTGGCTGAACGACTGGGTCATGAACTACGTCGACGGTGACCCGGCGAACTCCTCCCAGGAGACCAAGTCCCGCAAACCGCTGGCGGCTGCGGAAGTACAGGTGCAGGAGATTGAGGACAACCCGGGCTACTACGCCGCGAAGTTCTTCCTGCGTCCGCACTACCAGCTGGAAGGTCTGACCGTTTCCCTGCGTCTGGTTTCTAAACTGCCGTCGCTGAAGACGAAAGACGCGTGATGACCATTGCCGGCCCCTTGGGCCGGCAAAGTAAACGACATTGGCATAATTCATATAGAAAACCATCGACATTCATTAACTTCAGGAGGAATCAATATTGGGAACGAGTTCACCAAAAGAAATTGCAGATGGCATGTTGAAGATTTTTGATACGCGTAAACAGAGTGGCGCAGAAATTTTCGCTCGCAGCGCGGTCGATGGTTTTATGTCAATCCCAGAAGACTTATGGATGTTAACCAAAGATTTTCTGGATACAGACCATCGGTGGCGAAATGAAACAGACAAAATTAGGTTATTAACGCTAATCAAAAAAGGGCTTACATCAGAAGATGTGCGTCGGTTAATCAATACAGTGGTCAAACGTTATCTGTCTGGTTTATCTGAGGAGCAATCTAAGGAACTCCTCCTAAGAGTGGGTGGGTCGCAAGTAGGTGGTATAGCCTTTAAAATGGTTTTCGTAAATGAACTAATTACGCTATTCGTTTCAAAAATTGTTCCGAGATTTCTTGTTTCTGCAGGACTTACTGGTGTGTTAAGTGTAGGGGCTTCAATTTCTCGCTCCGTTTACACCTCATACGATCTGTTAAAATTAAATAAAAATGTTTACTATGAGCTGCGTGGTGCGGGCGATTTGGATTTATTATATTTTCTCGTTGAAGATAATGTTAAGCCATTTATTGAAGCTATAAATTTCCAACAGAGTCATGGTGCTATAGATAAAGAGATTTTTAGCCGATTTTTAGCAGGAGCTACTCGTGTTTGAAAGAGTATCAAAATACGTTATAGTCTATCTCATGCTTATTGTTTCATTTATGCTTTTCTTCTCAACCCTTGGCTATTATATTTTTGTTTTTGATTGGTCGGTGACTACCTTGGAAATAACGATAAATGCAGCTCTATTAATCATTCTTTTAGTTGCATCTATCGCTATTTACTATTTTGCGGAAAAATTAAAGTCAAGGCTTTGATTTACGTAAAAACTTTAGCGAGAAGTAAAGAACCAAAAGGATGACCACCAGGAAAACTAATTTCCCAAAAAGTAAGCCTGCAGAAGTTGTAGTGATTTTTTCTAATGAAAATACATACCAGGCTGATTGAAAAAGATCTGCAGTTGTGAAAACTGCGATAATCAAAAGTACAATGGTAAGTATTAATAACAATGTTTTTTTCATGTTATGTTGCCTTAAATGAATGATAGACGATTGAAAATATTCTAGATGATACAGTGAATGATTGTCTAGCGCTTAGTTACCATGAAGTGTGACTAACAAAATTTAGGGTGGTTGCAATTGCAGGCACTCTGAAGAGTCTGAACGAAGTTCGAATTCGTCAGGCTAGAGGCAGAGGTAAAATATGGACGGTTTTATTCAGCCCCATGCTTTCCTGTTTGCCATATAAGTGCTTTTTCGAAAGCAATATTGTTCATCCACGAAGAGTAGATATTATGGCTATTGATATGTTTCTGAAGGTCGAGGGTGTTACGGGCGAATCAAAAGATTCTAACCACACCGGCTGGACTGATATTACCTCCTTCTCCTGGGGCGCTTCCCAGCCGGGTAATATGAGCGTTGGCGGTGGCGGCGGTGCCGGTAAAGTTAACTTTAACGACCTGCACGTTAACGCGCTGATTGACAAATCCACTACCGCTATCCTGAAACACTGCGCCAGCGGTAAACACCTGACTAAAGTTGAACTGTCCGTTTGTAAAGCGGGCGGCCAGCAGGTTGAATACACCCGCATCACCCTGGAAGACGTTCTGGTGACTTCCGTTCAGTACACCGGTGCAGACAACGGCGATACCGTTGGTGTGACCTACGCATTCCAGGCTGCGAAAGTGAAACAGCAGTACTGGGAGCAGACCACTGCCGGTGGTAAAGGTGCTGAAAGCAGCGCTGGCTGGAACATCAAAGAAAACAAAGAAGCGTAATAATAGTGGGCCCGAAAGGGCTCACTTTAACCTGAGCTTCTTATCAAGGAGAAACAAGATGTCTCAAATGCGTCCTGCCTTTGGTGCCGCCTGGAACAGATTTAGAGAAGTGAACGTAAGCGTAGAACAGGTTGGCAATTTGTTGGGCGGAAAAGTTCAGCATAATATCGACGCCGGTATTTTTAAAAATGCCTGTCCAATTCGTATGAGCTACGTTTTAAATTACTGTGGCATTCCGATCCCTTCTAATAGCAAATATGCAACAGTGACCGGGAACGATAAAAAGCGCTATATGTTCCGCGTTAAAGATATGATTGCATTTCTACCCACGGTACTGGGCAATGCAGATATGTCAGTCTCTTCCCCAACGCCTGCCCAATTTGCTGGCAAGCAAGGTATTATCATCTTTACCGGTCACGGCTGGAGCGACGCAACCGGGCATGTCACACTCTGGAATGGAAATATTTGCTCTGATGATTGCCATTTTCTGGGCTCACCGGGTAATGGTTCGTTTATTCCGACCAACGCAACATTCTGGAGCCTGAAATGATACGTTTACTGCTGCTCGTGGTTGCATTAACTACTTCTGTTGTTCATGCCCAAACGCTGCCTGATGTCAGTGCATTTTCTCAACAACAAATTTTTGAAAACTGGGTGCAGAATCGTTGTATTGGCAAGATTGCAGACAGCAAGGCTCTGAAAGCTGATGCAGAGGCCAGCGCTGCCGCCTGGCTCGAAGCAAGCGATCTGCCTGCTGAGAATTTTGAAAAAGCTGACAAGGTGATTGTTTCTTTATTGAAAGAGAAAGTAGGCGGCACCGAACCGGGTCAATATCAGGTTCTAAAGTGCAGCTTAATCGCCAACAGCGACGCGATTCGTCCGCTCAAAACCGCAAAATAGAAGCAATGGAATCCGGCCCCAAACGCCGCCGTTCTCGCCCCGAGAGCGGCAGCGTTTGAGCGCTAATCATACCAGCAGGAATACGCCATGCGATTCACGATTATTTCTACGAAACCCGGTCATCAGCCGCCGCAGAGCAGCTGTGATTTTTACGCCCCGGGCGGCACCATTGGGCGCGGTACGGATAACAATCTGGTATTGCCGGACAATGACCGCACCATCTCGCGTCTGCAGGCCATTGTTCACGTTGACGCCAATGGCGAATGCCGCGTCACTAACCGTGGCAGCGTTACGCGCGTGGTATTGAACGATATTCCACTGGAACGCGGTCGTCAGGTCGAGCTGCAGGATGGAGACGTGCTGGGTATTGATGAATACCGCATCGAAGTGGCTGAAATTATTCACGACACGCAGCCGGTGAGCCGCATGGCGGCCAGCATGCAGCAGCAGGTTCGTCCAGCCGCGCCAGCACCAGCGTCGCAGCCGAAACCGGCGAATGCTGCACCGCGCGGGAAGGGCGAGCCGACCGCCGTGCCAACCGAGATCTGGGATAGCCTGATGCAGGAGTTCTCCATCTCCGACAGCATCTCCAGCAACCGTATAAAACCGCAGCCTGCTGCATCGCACGATCCGTTCTCCCAGCCTGCTGCGCCAGAGCGTAACGCCGAAGATCCGCTGGCGATGTTCAACGACAGCGATCCGACGCTCGAGCGTAAGAACGTTGACCCGGACACGCTGTTCAGCGATGAAGCGCTGTTCAAAAAAGAGAGTATTTTTGACGACGTCACCCCGTCAACGCTGGTGCCGCCGGGCGAGACGAACCCCGTTAAGCCAGAAGAAGAGGCAACGGATGAGCTCGATCCGCTGGCCCTGTTTGGCGGTAAAGCCAGCGCGCCAGCCGCGCGCAATGACGACCCGCTCGGGCTGATGGGCGGTGCGCCGTTAACCC
This sequence comes from Enterobacter quasimori, assembly GCF_018597345.1. Lineage (NCBI taxonomy): Bacteria > Pseudomonadati > Pseudomonadota > Gammaproteobacteria > Enterobacterales > Enterobacteriaceae > Enterobacter > Enterobacter quasimori. The sequence continues at coordinate 798,262 of NZ_JAHEVU010000002.1, forward strand.
ATCCGGATGACATTACTAACGAGAAGCCTGTCCCCGTGCCGGAGCCTGAGCAGGAAGAGAACGCGCTGGCCGATTCTCCGCTGTTCGCCCCTGAGCCGCAGGAGGCCCCGCGTGCTGCTGAAGAAGAGCCCGCGCGACCGGATTACGCAGGTTTCACCATGCCGACGCCGCAGGCCGTTGCGCGCAGCAGCGCTCAGGCACCGAAGGGCCGCCTGCGCATCGACCCGGTCAATAACGCCGCCTCACCAGCCGCTACGGCGAACAGCGGCGAGAAAGGAGACGTGTTGCAGGGCGAGCTGCTGGAGGCGCTGCTGGAAGGCATGGGCCTGAGCGAAATGCAGCCCGTCCCGCAGTTTGACCGTGAGAATATGCGTCAGCTGGGGCAGATCCTCGGCATGTTCTCTCAGGGTACCGTGGCGCTGCTTTCCTCGCGCTCCATCCTCAAGCGCGGCGTGAAAGCCGATATGACCATGGTGCTGGACGATGCCAACAACCCGTTCAAGCTGCTGCCGACCGGGAAAACCGTCTTGATCCAAATGTTCGGCACCCCGATGCCGGGCTTTATGCCACCGACCAAATCCGTGCGCGACGCGCTGATCGATCTGCAGGCGCACCAGCTGGGGATGATCTCCGGTATTCGCGCCATCATCGCCGCGATGCTGCAGTCCTTTAACCCGGAACAGCTGGAAGAGCAGGCGAAGCAGAACGGGATGACCTCCCGTCTGGCGCTGCCGGGCAGCCGCAAAGCCGCCCTGTGGGATTACTTTGTGCGCAGCTATGGCGAGACGGCGGGCGAAATTGAGGACGACTTCCACACCCTGTTCGGCGAAGCCTTCCTTCATGCGTACGACATGGAGGTGAATCAGTACAAAGACTCACAGAGCGGATCGGAAGACAAATGAATATCGCAACGGCTTCTCTCTCCCGCCAGGGAACGCGCGCCAGCAACCAGGATCAGACGGGAGAAACCATAGGGGAACGTTCAGCCTGCTTCGTCGTCTGTGACGGCATCGCGGGTTTGCCGGGCGGTGAAGTGGCCGCTGAGCTGGCCCGCAACAGCATCATTTCCCGCTTTGATGGCGACAAGCACCTGAATGCGCAGCATATTCGCGACTATGTGCAAACGGCGAACCGCACCATCCTCAGCGAACAGCAGGCGGTTCAGGATTACCGTCGAATGGGCACCACGCTGGTGAGCCTGTTCATTGACCGGGATTACCGTCTGGCCTACTGGGCGCACGCCGGAGACAGCCGCCTGTATCTGTTTCGCCGCGGATGGCTGTGGCATGTCACCACCGACCACAGCCTGGTGCAGCAGATGAAGGATGCGGGGCATCAGACCGACGAGCTTAACAGCAACCTGCTGTACCTCGCGCTGGGGATTGAAAACGGCGGGCCGGAAGCGAGCTACAGCGACGTGGTGCAGGTTGAGGACGGCGATGCCTTTTTACTCTGCACCGACGGGTTCTGGCACGGTGTCAGCGAAGAACAAATGAAGCAGTCGCTGCATATGGTCAATACGCCGCAGGAGTGGCTGACCTTAATGAACCAAATCATTCAAAAGAATGGCGAGCAGGAGGGGAATGCTCAGGACAACTATACGGCCCTGGCGGTATGGATGGGCGACCCTCAGGACACCACTTTGCTGCATACGCTCTCTGACGCAGCGCAATTTCTTCCCTGCGGAACTGATTAGACACACAAGGAACGATATGAAACTTTGGCTATCGGGTTTGGCACTTCTGGCGGTGACCTCCACCGCGCAGGCTGAGAATTTCCGCATCGTGCAGTCCCCTGCGCAGAAGCTGGATATCTGGATCGACAACATCAAAGACAACACGCCGCAGAGCTGGTGTAAGCCTGAAGTGGCGCTGCGTATTGTGGCAAACGGCAAGAAAGACGTCTCCGTACTGGAAAACTTTGTGCCGCGTCTTGGCTCACTGCTGGAACACCAGTGCAGCAAAGTGAATACACTCAGCTGGACGCTTAACGATCCGGCGGGCGTCACGCTGGCTGAGGGTAGCGCAGGGAAAGCGCAGGATTGGGCGCTGGTGGTGAAACAGCAGCAGGCGGCTCCCGCCAGTACCGCCGCCAGCGGCGCGCTGCTGCCGCCGGATCAGAACGCTGAAGCCCGCACCGTGGCTGCTGACCGCACGCCGTGGCAGGAGTTTACCCTTCAGGACGGCTGCCATCTGCGTACGTTCTGGGAAGGCGGAGCCTCCGCACCGGCACTGTTCATCCCGGACACCGACACCACCCGCTGCGGCAACGGCAGCTGGCTGAGCGGCCATACCGTTATCTCTCAGACCCGCAACGGCGAGCAGAAAGAGATGGCGGTGACCTACATTCACGGCTTTCCGGTCATGGGCCTCAACAAAAGCGCCGATCCTGAAAACGCCCTGATCACCTCCGTCAACAAAGAACGCATGGTGTTCAGCACGCAGAACAGCGATCAAAGCTGGATGATCCTGCCTTACGACAACGCCCTGAACGGCTGGAAAAGCAACGGCACGGTGGCGGTAGAGATTTCCCGCGAGATCGCCAGCGATGACGCCAAACTGCAGGCGCGTATTGCCGAAGCCAAACAGACCTGGGGCGCGTGGGTGGCACCGGGTACCTCGCTAAATATTGTCCTGATTGACACCCTGCGTCCTCAGCTGCGCGATCCGGCAGTGGGCGCATGGCGCGCGGCAAACTAAGGAGTGGCGATGAATACGCTCTATCAACACCTGGCGGGTGAGCCGCTCAGCGATGCGCTGCGTCGTCTGGAAGCCGATATCAAAGTCCGTCCGGCGGATGCCGATCTCCGCGCCGCGTTTGTGCAGTTTCTGATCCTCAGCGGCAACTGGACGCGCGCCCTGACCCAGCTGAAAAGCTGGCTGGCGCTGAAGTCGCAGGCGAAACCCACCGTCACGCTGCTGGAGCAGTCCATTCAGGGCGAGCTGCAGCGCGCGCAGGTGATGGCGGGACAGGCGCGTCCGGCCATGCCTGAAACCCAGTGGCCGTGGCTGACCACCCTTGCGGCGGCGCTGAGCGAGGAGGGCGAGTGCGCCAGTGCGCTGCGCCTGGACGCCCTCGAGAGGGCGCAGGCAAACCCTGGCTATATCACTCTCGAAAACGATGAAACGCAGGCGTTTGGCTGGCTGATGGACGGCGACGCCCGCCTCGGCCCGGTATGCGAAACCATCGTCAACGGCCGCTATTTCTGGCTGCCGTTTAGCGCTATCGCCGAGATCCGTTTCCAGGTGCCCGCCAGCGTGACCGATCTGGTCTGGCGTCACGCCCTGGTGCGCCTGACCGACGGTACGGAGCAGGTGTGTCAGATCCCGGCGCGCTATCCGTTTGCTGAAGACGCTTCGGATTCCGTCATGCTCGGGCGCACCACCGAATGGTTGACGCTCGACGCTGACGGCACGCTGTATGAAGGCCAGGGCCAGAAAGCCTGGCTGAGCGAACAAAGCGAATATCCGCTGCTCTCCCTGAACCTCGTGACGTTTGCGACGGATGGAGCCGATGAGTAATCCCGCTGGCGAAGGCGATCTGCTGCGCAGCGGCTGGCAGGCACGCAGCAAGCAGGAGAAGGTGGGGGCGCGCGACAAAATGCAGCCCTCGCTGCTGGATCGCCTCACCGATAACGACCCGGAAAAAAAGCGCGAGTCGGCCAACAGCAATCTGATCACCCACGCCGCCCTGCGCCGCAACGTGCTGCGCGATCTGCAGTGGCTGTTTAACACCATCAACCACGATGCCTCCGGTGATTTGAGCGCCTTGCCGCACGTGAACCGCTCGGTGGTTAACTTCGGCGTCGCACCGCTGGCCGGGAAAAGAATGTCGGACATCGAATGGCACGATATTCAGCGCAAGCTCACCGAGGCCATCATCCATTTTGAACCGCGAATTTTGCCGCAGGGGCTGCAGGTCCGCTGCGTGTCGGATACCTCCTCGCTGGATCTGCACAACGTGCTCTCCATCGAGATCAAAGGGCGTTTATGGTGCGTGCCGTACCCGCTGGAATTTCTGTTTCGTACCGATGTCGATCTGGAAAACGGCCATTTTGAACTGAAAGATGCGGGGTAATCATGGAAAGTAAACTGCTCGAATACTACAACCGCGAGCTGGCCTACCTGCGCGAAATGGGGGCCGAGTTTGCCGAACGCTACCCTAAGGTCGCCGGGCGGCTGGGCATGCGCGGCATCGAGGTGGCGGACCCGTATACCGAACGTCTGATGGAGGGCTTCGCCTTCCTGACCTCCCGCGTGCAGATGAAAATGGACGCGGAGTTTCCGCGCTTCTCCCAGCGTCTGCTGGAGATGATTGCGCCGAACTATCTTGCGCCCACCCCGTCGATGGCGATCGCGGAGATTGAGCCCGACAGCAGCCGGGGTGACCTGAGCAAGGGCTTCATTGTGCCGCGCGGTACCATGATGGACAGCCTGGCGCTGAAAAAAACCGGCGTGACATGCAGCTATACCACGGCGCACGAGGTCAACCTGCTGCCGCTGAAAATCGACAAGGTCGAGCTGGGCGGCGTGCCCGCCGATCTGCCGCTCGCGCAGCTGGGGCTGAGCCAGCGGGGGATCGGCAGCGCTCTGCGGATCCGCATCGCCTGCGACGGCCCGCAAAACCTCGGGCACCTGGATTTCGACCGTCTGGAATTTTTCCTCGGCGGTCCGGACATTGAAGCGCTGAAGCTGCTGGAGCTGGTGATGGAGCACCACGTCGGGATCGTCTGTCAGACGGTCGGCCCGCAGCCGCAGCGACAGCTGCTGGCGTCGGATGCGCTGCGCCAGGAGGGCTTTGAGCCTGACCAGGCGCTGCTTCCGGACGATCTGCGCAACTTTGACGGCTATCGCCTGCTGCAGGAGTATTTCGCCTTTCCGGCCCGTTTCCGCTTCATTAGCCTCTGCGGCCTGAGCAAGCTCATCCAGCGCTGTGAAGACGAAAAAGCCTTCGATATCTTTATTCTGCTGGACAAGTCGGATGAACAGCTGGAGCGCGTGGTCGATGCCAGCCACCTGGCGCTGCACTGCACGCCGGTCATCAATCTGTTCCCAAAGGTCGCGGCGCGTCAGAAGCTGAATGAAGGCCAGCATGAATACCATCTGGTGGTGGATAACATCCGTCCGCTGGATTATGAAATTTACGCGGTCAAAAAAATCTATGGCAGCGCGGACGGTCAGCGTGATGACCAGACGTTTCGTCCGTTCTGGAGCACCTGGAGCGGCGATGCGGGCAACTACGGGGCCTATTTTTCCCTGCGCCGCGAACAGCGCGTGCTGTCCGAACACGCCCTGCGCTACGGCACCCGCACCGGCTATATCGGCTCGGAGGTCTTTGTCTCGCTGGTGGATGAACAGCACGCCCCCTGGCAGGAAAACCTGCGCTATATCTCTGCCGAGGTGCTCTGCACCAGCCGCGATCTGCCGCTGATGCTGCAGCAGGAGCTCGGGCAGTTCATTATGGCCGATTCCATGCCGGTGAAATCCCTCACGCTGCGTAAAGGCCCGACGCCGCCGCGTCCGGCGCTGGCCGAAGGGTTCAGCACCTGGCGGCTCATCAGCCAGCTGCAGATGAACTACCTCAGCCTGATGGACAGCGAAAACGAAGAGGGCGCAGCCGCGCTGCGACAGCTGTTAGGGCTGTACGCCAACCTGGCAGAAACGCCCGTGGCGCGTCAGGTGGAAGGCGTTCGTCACTGCGTGCTGGAGCCGGTTCACCGCCGCGTGCCTGAACCCGGCCCGGTCGTTTTCGCCCGCGGGATCGGCATTACCCTGACGGTGGATGAGAGAGCCTTTTCCGGCGCCAGTCCGTGGCTCTTCGGCAGCGTGATTGAGCGTCTCTTTGCCCGTCTGGTGTCGATCAACAGCTTTACGGAGTTCACCCTGAAAAGTCAGCAGCGCGGCGAGATTGGCTACTGGGCGCCGCGCATGGGTAAAAGGGCGCTGATATGAGTGACACCGCTGCACCGCTGCGCGTGCATCGCCTGACGAAGCTGCCGGATGCGTTCTGGCACGGGGTCCGCGAGACGCCCTGGCGCTACGATCTGTTTCAGCTGTTAAGGCGCATTGATGCCCAGGGCGGCGAGCGCTACCCGCTGGGCCGCGCGCCGCTGCCGAAATTTGAACCGCTGCGCATCGGCCAGCAGCCGTCGATGAGTTTTGCCCCGTCGACGCTGGCCCAGGTGCGTCAGCGGGAGGACGGCGGGCTGCATGAGGTGTCTATCCTCAGCTTCGGCCTGTTTGGCCCGAACGGCCCGCTGCCGGTCCACATGACCGAGTACGCCCGCGAGCGTATTTATCATCATCAGGACACCAGCCTGAGCGCGTTTGCCGATCTGTTCCACCACCGCCTTGCGCTGCTGTTTTACCGCGCCTGGGCGGATGCCCAGCCCACCGTTTCGCTGGACCGCGCCGATAACAGGCGCTTTGAGGGCTACCTGGCGTCGCTGATTGGTATGGGCCAGCCGGGTCAGATGGACAAAGGCAGCCTGAGCTCGCACGCGCGCTTTACCCACGCCGGGCACCTGACCCGTCACGGACGGGATCCGGAGGGGCTGGAGAAGATCCTGCGCAGCTATTTTAAGGCGCCGGTTAAGCTGGTCAGCAACGTGCCCCAGTGGATGCCGCTCTCCACGCGCGAGCAGGCGCAGCTGGGAGCAGGACGCCGCATGCCGCGCATGGGTGAGTCCGCCTTTCTCGGCGTCGCCGTCCGCGACGTGCAGCATAAGTTTCGAATCGAGATTGGCCCGCTGAGCGCGGAGGAGTACAGCCGCTTTCTGCCGGGTGAAGCGTGGGTCACCGAGCTGCGCGACTGGGTGCGTCAGTACGCCGGGGTGGAGTTTGAATGGGAAACGCGGGTGATCCTGCGCGAAGACGCGGTGCAGGGCACCACGCTCGGCGGTGCCGGGCGATTAGGCTATAACACCTGGCTGGGCCTTCAGCCGCAGCCTGTCCCGCGCGGCGATCTGGTGTATCGCGCAGAGCGGTAATCCTTCCGTATACCGAATCATTGTTAATGGAAACTAACATGTCAGAAATTAGCCGTGCCGTGCTTTTCGGCAAACTGGATACGCTGTTATTTACCTCTCTGGAAAGCGCCACTGCGTTCTGCAAGCTGCGCGGCAACCCCTATGTTGAGCTGGTGCACTGGCTGCATCAGCTGATGCAGCAGCAGGATGGCGATCTGCAGCAGGTCATCCGCCACTTTGCCCTCGACGAGCAGCAGCTGACGCGCGATATCGTTGCCGCGCTGGATGTGCTTCCGCGCGGGGCGAGTTCCGTTTCCGATCTCTCCGAGCATATCGACAGCGCCGTGGAGCGCGCCTGGGTCTTCGGCTCGCTGAAGTTTGGCGTCAGCCGCATTCGCGGCGGCCATTTGCTGATCGGCATGCTGAAAACCTGGAATCTGGCCAACGTGCTGAAAAGCATTTCGTCGCAGTTTACCCGCCTTAACGTCGAGGTGCTGATTGAGCAGTTCGACGCTATTTGCGCCAACAGTAAAGAGACGCAGCAGGCCGCTGCCGCCGTCGATGCACCGGCGGGTGCAGTACCGGCTGCTCAGGGGACGCTGGCCCAGTACGGTCAGGACCTGACCGCCCGCGCCCGCGACGGTAAGATTGACCCGGTTGTCGGGCGCGACGAGGAGATCCGCCAGATGGTCGATATCCTGATGCGTCGTCGCCAGAACAACCCGCTGCTGACCGGGGAAGCCGGGGTCGGCAAAACGGCGGTGGTGGAAGGGCTGGCGCTGCGTATCGCCGACGGCGACGTGCCGGAGCCGCTGCAGAACATTCAGCTGTGGCTGCTGGATATCGGCATGCTGCAGGCTGGTGCAGGCATGAAAGGCGAGTTTGAAGCCCGGCTGCAGGCGCTCATTAACGAAGTCCAGTCCAGCGCCACGCCGATTATTCTGTTCATCGATGAGATCCACACCCTGATTGGCGCAGGCGGCCAGCAGGGGACCGGCGATGCGGCGAACCTGCTGAAGCCCGCGCTGGCGCGCGGCCAGCTGCGCACCATCGGCGCCACCACCTGGGCAGAATACAAAAAGTACATTGAGAAAGACCCGGCGCTGACCCGTCGTTTCCAGACGGTGCAGGTACACGAGCCGGACGAAGCGAAAGCCATTCTGATGCTGCGCAGCACCGTGTCGCCGCTGGAGACGCACCACCAGGTTCTGCTGCTTGACGAAGCGGTCAGCGCGGCGGTGAAGCTGTCGCATCGCTACATTCCGGCGCGTCAGCTGCCGGACAAAGCCGTTGCGCTGCTCGACACCGCCTGCGCCCGCGTGGCGGTCAGCCAGAGCGCGCCACCGGCGCAGCTGGAAGACTGCCTGCGCCATATTGCCGCGCTGGACGTGGAAATTGAGATCGCAGAACGCGAGGCGCGCGTCGGTGCCGGTGACGCTGAGCGCGTAGCAACGTTACGCGCCGAACGCGACGCGTATGAGACAAAACGCGAAGCCCTGTCCCGGCGCTGGGAAGAAGAGCGCAGCCTGGTGCAGGAGATTATCCGCCTGCGCGCCGCGCTGTTCGCGGCGGGCGAAGAAGATACCGCTGAGCTGCGCGGCAAGCTGACGGAACAGCAGCAGGCGCTGAACGCCTTACAGGGTGATGAACCGCTGCTGTTTGCGGCGGTGGATGAAAACGTGGTTGCCGCGGTGGTCTCTGACTGGACCGGGATCCCGCTGGGCCGGATGGTGAAAAACGAGATCGACGCGGTGCTCAAACTTGCCGACACGCTGAACCAGCGCGTTATCGGCCAGCGTCACGGTCTGGATCTGATTGCCCGCCGCGTGAAAACCTCCCGGGCGAAGCTCGACGATCCGAACAAACCGGTGGGCGTCTTTATGCTGTGCGGCCCGTCCGGCGTCGGTAAAACCGAAACCGCGCTGGCGCTCGCCGAATCTCTGTACGGCGGCGAGCAGAACGTCATCACCATCAACATGAGCGAGTTCCAGGAAGCGCACACCGTCTCCACCTTAAAAGGTGCGCCTCCGGGATACGTCGGGTATGGTGAAGGCGGCGTGTTGACCGAGGCCGTGCGCCGTCGCCCGTACAGCGTGGTGCTGCTGGACGAAATTGAAAAAGCGCACCCGGACGTCCACGAAATCTTCTTCCAGGTCTTTGATAAAGGCTGGATGGAGGACGGCGAGGGGCGCCACATTGATTTCCGCAACACCATTATTATTCTGACGTCCAACGTCGGCACCGAGCTGATTAGCGCCATGTGCGCCGATCCGGAGTTGATGCCGGAGCCGGACGCGTTAAGCGGCGCGCTGCGCCAGCCGCTGCTGGAGGTGTTCCCGCCCGCGCTGCTGGGCCGCCTGCTGGTGGTGCCGTACTACCCGCTCAGCGACGAGATGCTGGGGCAGATTGTTCGCCTGCAGCTCAGGCGCATTCAGCGTCGTCTGGAAGAGAATCACAGCATCATTTCTGAGTTTGACGACAGCGTGGTGGAACAAATCGTTCAGCGCTGTACCGAGGTGGAGTCCGGCGGCCGCATGGTGGACGCTATTCTGACCAACACTCTGCTGCCTCAGATGAGCCAGATCTTACTTACCGCCAGCCGCAGCGACGAACAGTACCGACGTCTGCATGTCACCTGCGAGCAGGGCGAGTTTCACTGTCAGTTTGCCGCGTAATAATCATCAAGAGAACTGTAAAAGATGACGGATAATGATAACAATCGGACTGTCCCAAACGCGCTCCCGGTCGGGTACCGCTTCAACGAGTTTGAAATCAAAGAGGTGATCGGCGGCGGCGGTTTTGGCATTGTCTATCGCGCGTGGGATCACCAGCTCGAACGCACTATCGCTATCAAAGAATTTATGCCTTCCTCGCTGGCCGTGCGCGGCGACGACATGACCCTGGTGCTGCGCAGCGAGCGCTTTGGCAAAGCGTTCTCCGCGGGGCTGAACAGCTTCATTCAGGAAGCGCGTCTGCTGGCGCGCTTTAACCACCCGAACCTGCTGCACGTCCTGCGCTTCTGGGTGCAAAACGACACGGCCTACATGGGGACGCTGTTTTACAGCGGCACCACGCTGTCGCGCCTGCGGGAAGAAAAGCCGGAGCTGATCAACGAAGCCTGGATCCGCCGCACGCTGCCGATGCTGTTCGGCGCGATCAAGACCATCCACGACGAAGGCTACCTGCACCGCGACATCTCTCTGGATAACATCCAGATCCAGGATAACGGCCTGCCGGTGCTGCTCGATTTCGGCTCCGCGCGACGCACCATCGGTAACCTCTCCGACGAAACGGAAACCATGCTGCGTCCGGGCTTTGCGCCGATTGAGCAGTACACCGACGACAACGAAAGCGAGCAGGGCCCGTGGACGGATATTTACGCCCTCGGCGCGGTGCTGCGTACCCTGATTGTGGGTTCTCCGCCGCCGGTCAGCGTGGTGCGCTCTATTCAGGATACCTGCAAACCGCTGGTGGAAATCATGCCGCAGGGCTATTCCATTCCGCTGCTGCAGGCCATTGACCGCGCGCTGGCGCTGCACATGGAGGACCGTCCGCAGTCCATCGACGAGTTCGCCGCGCTGATTGAGATGCCGGTCGCCGGTATCAACGATGTGCTGACCGCCAAAAAAACCGGCACCATGCTGGTTCCGGTTGAGGAAGAGAAGCCAGCTTCGGCACTCGACTGGCGCCGCTACAAGATCCCGGGCATGGTTGCCGCGGGCGTGCTGGTGGGCGTTGTCGCCGGAGCGATGCTGTTCAGCAGTAGTAACGATACGCCTGAGCAGGCTGCACAGGCACCGGCAGAGGCGCGTTCGACCGAAACCGCCGCGAACGCGCCAGACGTGAAGCCGGAAACAGCGAAGGTGAGCGAGCAGGCGACGGCGCAACAGACGCCACCGCCTGCCGCGAGCCCTGTTGCGCTGGTCTATATCCGCATCCTCGACGGCGAAACGCTGAAAGTTAACGGCGAGCCAAAGGCGCTGCGCCCGGGAGCCAACGGCTATGCATCGCTCAAGCTGCCGGCCGGCGAGGCGAAGATTGAACTGCAGGGCAACGGAAGAACGCGTGGCCAGACGCTGGAGATTGCCAAGCCGGGCACCTGGCTGGTGAATCCGTAGGATGACGCTCAGTTACTGATGCGACCCGCGTTTCTGAATCGCATAAGCCAGATGGAATAAAGATTATGCTCAACCGAATTACCGTTCAGCTCCCGGTGGAGGGGCTTCTGTTCTGGAAACTGACGGGCCGCGAGGCGATGTCCGAAT